>JBJTCB010000039.1:0-55007 GCA_046091605.1 Actinomycetota bacterium
CCGTGTATCCCATCAGTAGGCGTGCCTCGCCGCCGCCGCCACCTCCACCGCCCCACGCGCCGCCGCCACCACCGCCACCGACGGCGAGGATGGTGTACGTGGCGCCGTTCAGGTCGGCCGGGGGAGTGAACGTGCACTCAACTGGCGCGGAGAACGTGAAGGCGGTCTTGCCGCCGATGGTGGACTCTGTCGGAACGCAGGGCGTGGGGAGCACCGTGGGAACGCGTGCTTCAGCCGCGGTGAACGGGCCGAGCACGAACGCCACGATGGCGCTGCCGAACAGAACCCTTGCCACCCCCTGGCGCATGGGCGAAAAGTAACAGGCGGGCGGCGACAGCGCGGCCGACCTTCGTCGGCGTCGTTGCCTGCACTGCTCCAACGTTCTTCTCGACGGCTATGCGAAATCCGATTTGGATGGACTCCTCGCCGGATCTGATCAGGGCCGGCCCAGCGCATCCTCGGGAGGTTGATCGGCGGTGATCCCGCACATGGATCAGTCCCCGAGGACGCCGGTGAGCGACGCCGATTCGCGGCGGCGTAGCGCCGTGTTGACGCGTTGTCGCTCCAGCACCTGCTGCAACGACTGCACGGCCTGGGGGATGGCGTGCTCGGAGAAGAAGGCCTGCACCGACGCCTCGGCGGTGTCGCTGTTGAGCATCTTGGCCGAGTCGACCATGCGCACGATCGTGTTCACCGGGAACTTCTCGTTCGCCTCGGCCCACCGTTGCTGCACGATCGACCACGCGGTCTCGCCGTGGAAGCGGTTCGCGATGCACCGGTTGAGGAGGAAGGGTGCGTTCTGCGTCTTCACCTCGCCGGAGAAGGCCAGGTCACACGTGCGTCCGATCAACTCGGCGTCGTCGAACTCGGCGAGTGCGTACAGCATCCGGATCTGCTCCTGGGGGGTGTCGGCGTTGCGGAACCGCTCGAGGAACCACTCGTAGTCCTCGGCGCCCCCGATCGAGGCCACCACCGTCGTGGCGGCCGCCACGAGTTCTGCGTCGGCGGGTTCGTTGCCGTACAGGTGCGCCCGGCACAGGGCCTGGGCGTCGCGGTCGCGACCCTGCACCGCGACCAAGGCCACGAGGAGCCCCCGCAACTTGGCGGTGAGATCGGCCTCACCCTGCACGGGTTCCAGGCCGAGGTCGGCGAGGGCGGGGGCCGCGAGTGCGCGCACGCGTGCCGCGAGGGCATCGAGGGTGTCGCGATCGAGCAACCGGCCGATTCCCCGCAGGCCGATGGCGAGCGCCTGCCAGACGGCGAGATCGCGCTCGGCGGTGAACTGGGCGGCGAACCCGACGAACTCCGACGCCGCGAGATTCCCGGCGACCACTGCGTTCCATGCATCGTCGACCAAGTTGTAGCGCTCGATGATCTGCATCCCGGCCAGCACCTCGTCGGTGATCCGCGCGAGGAGCTCGGGGGAGTACGACACACGGAAGAAACCGTTCCCGCCGGCGTTCACGATGACGGGCCCGGAGGGATCGGCGAGACGGACCCGTGCCTCGTCAGCGGTCATCAAGACCTTCGACTCCGTGCCGCCGTTGCGCACGTGCACCGGGACGGTCCACAGAGTCGCGTCGGGGTCGTTGTCGAAGGTGAAGCGGCACTGTGCCAGCACGAGGTCGTCACCGTCGCGTCGCGCCGCGACGAGGGGGAATCCGGGCTGCCAGATGAAGCTGTCCATGAGGGCGCGCACGGGCACCACCTCGCCGCCGTCGTTCGAGACGATCTCTTCGATCGCATCCCACAGATCGCTCGTCTCGGTGTTGCCGTGGGAGTGCTTGCGCAGGTAGTGGCTCACCCCGGCGCGGAACCGCTCGGCACCGAGGTACTGCTCGAGCATGCGCAGGATCGACCCGCCCTTCTGGTACGTGAGAACGTCGAACATTCCCTCGCAGTCATTGGGGGCGTGGACGGGGAACTCGACGCTGCGGGTGCTGCGGAGGCTGTCCACCTCCATCGCCACGCTGCGCTCGAGACCGAAACTGGTCCAGCGCTTCCACTCCGGTGCGAAGGCGTCGCAGGCGGCGATCTCCATGAACGTCGCGAACGCCTCGTTCAGCCAGATCCCGTTCCACCACCCCATGGTGACCAGGTCACCGAACCACATGTGGGCCAGCTCGTGGGCGACGACGTCGGCCACGAGCTCCTTCTCGACCTGTGTGGCGGTCGCGGGATCGACCAGGAGCAGGACCTCGCGGTAGGTGATGCAGCCCAGGTTCTCCATCGCACCAGCGGCGAAGTCGGGAAGGGCGACCATGTCCACCTTGTCGCTCGGATACGGGATCCCGTAGTAGGTCGCGAACCAGTCGAGGGCGAACGAGCCGATCTCGACGGCGAAATCCGTGAGATGTGCCTTGCCCGGCACGTGCACGATGCGCAGGGGGATGCCGTTCACCATCACGGGCTCGGTGGCCTCGAGTGGCCCCACGATGAAGGCGACGAGGTACGTCGACATCGGCATGGTGTCGGCGAACCAGATCCGCTCCTTGCCCCCCGCGCTCTCGCGGCGGATCTCGGGGCCGTTCGAGATGGCCAGGAGTCCGCGCTCGACGGTCAGGTCCACCGCGAACACGGCCTTCATGTCGGGCTCGTCGAAGCACGGGAACGCCTTGCGGCAATCCGTCGACTGCATCTGGGTGGTGGCGATCGTGCGCACGGTGCCCGCGTCGTCGGTGTAGGTGGAGCGGTAGAAGCCGCGCAACTTGTCGTTGAGAGTGCCGGTGAATGCGATCCGGATGGTGATCTCCCCGCCGGCGAGCGGAGCCGCCGGGCGCAGGACGAGCCTCTCGGTGGGTTCGTGCACATCGAAGGCGACGGTGACCCCGTCGATCGAGGCCGACTGGATCTCGAGCTCGTTCGCGTTCAGTGCCACCTCGACGGTGCACGGAGCGGCGGTGGCGGTGATCGCCACCGACCCCGCGAAGCGGGCCGCGTCGAGGTCGGGCTCGAGGGAGAGTTCGTAGCGACGGGGGAGAACGGTGCGGGGGAGCCGGTGGGGATCATTCAGGTGGGTCACGGCGCAGAAGGCTAACTGTTCGTGTCGCCGCACTAAGTTGGCACTCCGTGCCACGCAGCCATCCCTTCACCGCCCACGTGCCCGGTCTCCGCAACCGCGAGGGGATCCACTACGACGTCGTCGGGGTGGGCAACGCCCTGGTGGACATGATCGCGATGGTCGATGATTCGTTCCTGGGCGCACATGGGATGACCAAGGGGTCGATGCAGTTGATCGAGACCGATCGCGCGATGCATCTCACCTCGCTCCTCGGCGAGACCACGCTGTCGGGTGGCGGCTCGGGTGCGAACACGATCGCGGGCATGGCGAGCCTCGGCAGCGATGTCGCCTTCATCGGCAAGGTCGCCGACGATCAGATGGGGCGCGCCTTCGCGGCCGACATGGCGCGTCTCGGGGTGGACTTCCACTCGGGCGGCACGGTCGGCTCCGAGTCGACCGGACGGTGCATCATCGCGGTCACCCCGGATGCCCAGCGCACCATGAACACCTATCTCGGCACCTCGACGATGCTCTCCTTCGACGATGTCGACTCCGACCTCGTCACCCGCGGCGCGATCCTGTACCTCGAGGGCTATCTCTTCGACCGTCCCGAGGCCAAGGCGGCCTTCCGCGAGGCGGCGGCCCTCGCCCACGGGCACGGCCGCGTTGTCGCGCTCACGCTCTCGGATTCGTTCTGCGTCGATCGCCACCGCGACGACTTCCGTCGCCTCGTCACCGACGAGGTCGACCTGCTGTTCGCGAACGAGGACGAACTGCTCTCGCTCTATGGGACGTCGGATTTCGACGAGGCGATCTCGTTGCTGCGACGCCACTGCCACATCGCGGCCGTCACGCGCAGCGAGAAGGGTGCGGTCATCGTGACGCGCGACGACATCCACGCGGTGCCCGCCCATCCGGTCGCCCGGGTCGTCGACACGACCGGTGCGGGTGATCTCTACGCCGCCGGGTTCCTCCACGGCCTCACCAAGGGTCGTGACCTGACCACCTGCTCGCGGATCGGTGCGATCGCGGCCGCCGAGGTCATCGCACACGTCGGTCCGCGACCCCGGGTGGAACTGGCGAGCCTCCTGCCCGACGACCTGCGTTGACCCGTAGCCTCACTTGGCGATGAACGAGCGGAACCTGACCGACGGCCTCACGGTGCTCGGCGCAAGCGTGCAGCACCCGATCCCCCATGTCGAGGTGTTCCCCGCGCCCGACCATGTCACGACCGTGCGTTTCGCCACCGACGAGCTGTCCTCGATCTGCCCCGTGACGAACCAGCCGGATCTCTCGCGACTCGTGATCGAGTACGACCCGGCGTCGCACTGCATCGAGTCGAAGAGCCTCAAGCTCTACCTGTGGGGTTTCCGTGACCGGGCCGTGTTCGCAGAGGCCCTCGCCGCCGAGATCGCAGACGAGGTGATGGCCACGGCCAAGCCCCGTCGCGTGCGGGTGGAACTGGTGCAGAGGCCGCGTGGCGGCATCGAGGTCACCGCCATCGCCGAGCTTCCCTGACGCAGCGGGGTCGGGGTGGCCCCGCTATTGGGTGCGACCGCGCTCGATGATGCGTGCCCGGCGTTCGGCGACTTTCTCGGGTGAGAACTGTGCGCGGCGCCACTGGGCCCCGTCGGCCGACTCGCGCTCCCATTGCTCGGTCTCGGCGGCGTGTGCCGCGTAGGTCGCCCTGATCTGGCGCACGCCCGGTGCATCGTTGCCGATGATGTCGAGAGCGAGCCTCCTCGTGAAGGGGATCAACTCGGCGTGGGGCACGACATGGTTGACGAGCCCGAAGGCGAGTGCCTCGTCTGCTGCCATGAAGTTCCCGGTGAAGCTCATCTCGCGTGCGCGGCGCACGCCGATGGCCTGGGGGAGGAGCACGGTGAGACCCCAGCCCGGCATGACTCCCACCCGCGAGTGCGTGTCGCCGAACTTGGCGTGCTCGGAGGCCACGAGGAAGTCGCAGTTCAGCGCGAGCTCGAATCCGCCGGTGATCGCCACGCCGTTCACGGCCCCGATGAGGGGCTTGGTGAGCGTCGGGAACGGCCCGCGCATGCCCGTGGCGTTCGGGCGGCCGTCGGCCCCGGTGCCACCCAGGTTGCGACCGGTGTCGCCCAACTCCTTGAGGTCGAGTCCGGCACAAAAGGCAGGATCGGCACCGGTCATGATCACCACGTCGACGCCCTCGTCGGCCTCGGCCCGCTGCATCAGTCGCGGCAGGAGCGAGAGAACCTCCGACGAGAGCGCGTTGCGCTTGTCGGGGCGATTCAAGGTGATGGTGGCGATTCGCTCGCTCACCTCGAGGAGGACGACTTCGTCTGCGGCCATGCACCGACGCTAGGGCACCGGCTCGGGGGCCGGCGAGGCCGGTGTGGGAGACTGCCGGTCATGAGTCTCGTTCTCGTCTCGGTGGCCGATGGGGTCGCCACTCTCACCCTCAACAATCCCGACGAACGCAACACCCTCACCGGCCCGATGGTGGAGGAGATCACCGCTGCGATGGACCGAATCGAGGGGGATTCCTCGATCGGCGCCCTCGTCGTCACGGGTGCGGCGCCGGCGTTCTGTGCCGGGGCGAACCTCGGCAACCTCCAGAAGGCATCGGGGGACTCGCTCGGGACCATCTACGAGGGGTTCCTGCGCATCGCCCGCAGCGCGCTCCCCACGATCGCGGCCGTCAACGGGGCCGCCGTCGGTGCGGGGATGAATCTCGCGCTCGGGTGCGACGTGAGGATCGCGGCGCGACGCGCCAAGTTCGACACGAGGTTCCTCCAGATCGGCATCCATCCCGGCGGGGGGCACACCTGGATGATGCGGCGCATCGTGGGACCCCAGGCGACGATGGCCGCCGTCGTGTTCGGTGAGGTGCTGGATGGTGCCGAGGCCGAGCGCATCGGGCTCGCATGGAGGTGCGTGGACGACGACCAGTTGCTCGCGACGGCCCAGACCATGGCCGCGCGCGCCGCGAGCCGACCCCGCGAGCTGATCGAGGTGACGAAGAAGACGATCCGCGACATGCACGACATCACCACCCATCCCGATGCCGTGGCCCGCGAGTTGGAACCCCAGGTGTGGAGCACCCGCCAACCGTGGTTCGCCGAGATGATCGGTGCGGTGCAGAAGAAGATCTCCTCGAAGAAGTGATCCCGTCGGGGCACCGTTGCCCCCGGAAACACTGAACCCCGGGCCGGGGCCCGGGGTTCAGGAGATGTCAGGTGGCGTCGTTGCTCACGAAGTCGTCGTGAGGAACAGCTTCTGGGCTGCGTTGCCACCGGGCCCGGAGGGCTCGACTTGGATGTCCACGGTGAGCGATCCCGCCGACCAGGCGATCGACCTGGCGTCGAAGCACTTGCCGATCTCCCACTTGATGGTCATCGTGGGCTTCGTGGTCGTGTTGATCGGCTGGTCCGAGGTCATCTCGGTGTCGGTCACCGCCTGGGCATCGCACTTGCCGGGACCCTGGCTCGGTTGGGATCCGGGCGGCGCGACCTGACCCGGCTGCACCGTCGAGATGCCGTTCGGGATGTCGGGGCTCACCTTGAATCCGCCGAGGTCGTAGAACGTGCCCGTCTCGCCGTCGATTGCGAGTCGCTGCGGCCGGTACATCTTGAGGGTGAGCACCGTCGACTTGGCGACCGAGATGTTCACCGAAGGGGCGCCGTACTGCACCTGCTTCTCGCCGGTGCCGTCGTTGTAGGAGATGAACATCGGGTGCGTCACGAACACGAACCCGGGGCTCGAGGTGAACTCGTACGACTTGCCGTCGGCGGTCTCGACCTTCATCGTGAACGTGTCCTGTCCGGTGGGCAGGTCCGATCCCGTGAAGGTGTACTTGGAGCCGAAGTCGTAGCCGGTCTGGTCGGTCGAGCACATCCGACCCGCCCCGATCAGCCACTGGTAGTCGCCGGTGTTGCAGGTCTTGCCCACCTCGACATAGTCGGCCGGGGCGTACGGCGCGCCGTTGCCCTTGATGTAGGACTTGGTCACCTGTGACCCGCACACCGAGACGATCGGCTGGAACACCATCGTCATGGTCGAGCCGATGGTGGATGCGATCGTGGCCGTCGTGGCCTCGAACGCGCCGGTGCCGTAGGCGTTGATGGTGCCCCGGTAGGCATCGCCGGTCGCCTTGTAGTTGGTGAAGATCCGCCAGGTGATGGCGCCGCAATCAGCGGTGCCGTTGTCGGCCGAGACCTGCGGCGTGGGGGTGTTCGAGTCGGCCGAGTCGATCACGCCATCCCCGTCGTCGTCGACATCGAAGGCGTTCAGCAATCCGTCGTCGTCCTTGTCACCACCGAGGGTGTCGTCCTGGCTGGGTCCCGCCGACTGACCGGGTGCGCCGGGTTGGTTCGGCTGGCCGGGTTGGGTCGGCGTGCCCGGTGTCGGGTTGGGATTGGGTGTCTGTGCGAATCCTGTCGCGCTGACGCCGTACTCGGTGCCCGCCACCGAGGCAGTCTTGCCGTAGGTGCCGACGCCCTTCGGGCGACCCTTCGAGGCCGACACCTGGGATGTCGACGCATCGTCGGCGGCTCGCGACGACGCGGCGAGGATCGCGTATCCCTGCTTGGCGCTGCCGACGTTCTTGATCGTCATCGTGCCGAGCGAGAGCTTCGTCGAGGCGGAGGACTTCAACTTCGTGTACACCTTCGAGGCCGACGACGAGCTCTTGCCCTTCCAGCCGAGCACCACCGGTCCGAAGTACGCGCCCTTGCTCTTGCCGCCACTTCCGCTCACGAGCTGCAGCGTGGTGCCCTTGGCACTCGAGATACCCGGCGACTTGAGCGTCACCTTCTGGGTGGCCTTCGAGATCTTCTGTGTCGCGAGTGTGCGACCGGTGCCCGAGACGAGCATCACGGTCAGGTTCTGTCCGCCCCGCACAGTCGCGCTCACCGAGTAGGTCTTGCCCGCTGCTCTCACTGCCGCGCGCACGGGCGACGACAGTCCGAGAACCGAGACGAGCATTCCTGCGATCAGGTACACCCCGATGCGTCGTGATGATGTCGGCATCAACATTCCTCCCTGCATGTCGGGCCAAAGACCCTGAAACATTCTCAACGGTACCATAAGGCGTCGTGGGTGTGGTCGGCAGTGGTCGTGTGGTTGCAGCCGTTTGTGCGTTGTCGGTGGGGGTCACGGCCCTCCCGGTGCAGTCGGCGCCGTTGACCGCCCCGTGGCATCTTGATCGCATCAATCAACGGGCGCTCCCGCTCGACAACAACACCGACCGCGGTGTGCTCACGGGGGCGGGGATCGACATCTACGTCGTCGACACGGGGCTGCGTCTCGACCATGTGGAACTGGCCGGGCGGACGCTCGCGGGCATCGACATGCCGACCCTGAGGGAGACCTCCGAGGTGGACCCACCGGCGAGTGACTGTGACGGCCACGGCACCCATGTGTCGGGGCTCGCTGCCGGGGCATCGGTGGGGGTGGCGACGGCCTCGCGCATCATCTCGGTGCGCGTCCTCGACTGCAACGGTGACGGCGAAGTGGACGATGTGGTCGAGGCACTCGAGTGGGTGCGGGCACACCACCGTGGCGGTCGGCTCGCGATCGCCAACTTGAGTCTCGGCGTGGACCTCGGTGACGATGGCACCGCCATCAACGAGCAAGTCGAGGCGATGATCGACGAGGGCATCGTCGTGACAGTGGCTGCCGGCAACGGTGACTCCACCGGACGTGGATTCGACGCATGCGAGATCGCGCCGGGAAACGTCGAGCGGGCGCTCACGGTGGGGGCGACAACGGTGGGCGATGCGGCCGCGACGTACTCGAACTACGGCTCGTGCGTGGATCTCTGGGCTCCCGGTGGCGACCGCGCGAAAGCGATCGAGTCGCTCTGGAAGGACACCGCCGATGACTACGGCTTCGACATCGGCACCTCGATGGCATCGCCCCTCGTGGCTGGCTATGTCGCACAACTGGCCGGCCAGCAGCCGGGCATCTGCCCCGAGGCCGTCAACGAGGCAGTGGTCCTGCGGGCGACGCCGGGCGTGGTGACCGGTCTCGGTGCCACATCGGCGAACCGCATGCTGTTCCTCGACCCCGCTCCTCTCGCTCCGACATCGCCGGGTCGTGCCTCGCACGTGATGATCACGCCCGATGCGGGGTCGCTCGTCGTGAGCTGGGATCCGCCCTGCGACGGAGCATCGCCGATCACAGGGACCACCGTGTCGGTGCTGCGCAACGGCAAGGTCGTGGCCCGTGAGACTGTCGCGCCGGACAAGACCGCGGTGCGGGTGCGGGGTCTGCGCACCGGGGTCCGGTACCAGGTGGTCGTGAAGTCAGAGAACGCCCTCGGAGCGGGAATCGCCACCAAGCGACTCACCTCGCCCGCGGTGCGCGGGTACCGAGCAGGCCAGACGATCCCGGTCGAGAGGCTCGGCACCACCGATGGGGGGTTCGACCTGAAGTGGACATCGTCGTCGGGCACCAAGAAGGTCTGCCGCATCCTGACCGCTCCGGTGCGCCTCAAGTTGCTGCGGTCGGGCACCTGTCGGGTGGGTCTGCGCACCCTCTCGGGTCAAGATGCTGTCGTGCGCACGCTCCGCGTCGGTTCCTGACGGCGCCGGCACCATCCACAGACACGGCCCTTCCTCCACACGGGTTCTCACAGGGTTATCCACATACTTCCCGGATCCCGGTTGCTTCTGTACGGTCACCGCAAGGGAACCGAGACGGGACCCCACCGGGGCTCCGTGAAGGAGGCGGCGATGAGCAAACGACATCGCGACGAGAGCCTCGCGCCGATCGCGCGCGCCGACCTGAGGGCACATGCCCACAACGAGCGACACCGCGTGCACAGCGAACTGCATCTCGTGACCGAGGCCGTGAAGCACGGGCTCGAACCACTCGACGTGGAGGAACCCGGGCCGGAGTGGAAGCCCGAGCACCATCACCGATCGAAGCGTTCACCGAAGCGCCAGAAGAACGACCAGTACAAGCACTGGAAGGTCAAGGCGTGGAAGAGGCGCAAGGCCGCGCGTCGTCAACGCGCGATTGTCTGGACCGAGTTGGCCAAGGGCGCCTGAGTCACCGACCAGCCGGGACCGGTCCGCCGTGAGGCGTCAGGCGAGCCAGTGCGTCGCGAACCACTCGCGACGTTCCTGCCACTCCTCGACGGTGATCCCGTAGCGGACGTGATCTTCCCAGATCCCGTCGATCTCGAGGAACCGTTCGGCGAGTCCCTCGGCCCGGATTGCGAGCTTCTCCATCACGCGACGCGAGTTCGCGTTGTGCGGGATGATGCAGATCTCGAGCCGGTGCAGTTGGAGTTCCTCGAATGACCACTGCGCGAGCACGGCGACAGCCTCGGCGACGTATGAGCGCCCCGCGCGGGCTTGGTCGATCCAGTAGCCGATCGTGGCGGACTGGAACGCGCCCCGCACCACGTTGTTCAGGTTGATCTCGCCCGCGAACGCGCCGTCGACGAAGATTCCGAATGCGAACTGGCTGCCCGCGTGCCGCTCGCGCTCGCGTGCGTTGCACCGCGCAGCGAACACGTCGCGGTTGGTCTCCGGGTCGGGATGGTGGGGGAGCCGCATCGGCTCCCACCGTGTGAGCCAGCGTCCGTTGCGCCTGCGCACCTCGCTCCACTGGTTGAAGTCCTGGGCAACGAGTGGCCGCAAGACGGTCCGCCGCCCGTAGAGGCGGAGCCCCACGGTGCTGGGCCGGACCGGATGGGTCGATGTCACGGCGCCAGTCTCCCACGGCGCACGGCCCCGTCGAGCAGGCCCCGCGTGGACACCGTGATCGAATCCAACCGGAGTCGGCGCATCGTGGCCACCAAGATGCAGCAACCCGCCACGATGATGTCGGCCCGTGATGCTGGCAGACCCGGATTGAGCGACCGGTCGGCGAGCGACTCGGTGGCGAGCGTGCGGAACACGTCCTCGGCGGCGTCCCGGGTGAGTTCCATCCCGTGGAGCACCGATTCGTCGAAGTCGGGCAGACCGATCTCCACGGCCGCGATCGTCACGATGCTCCCGGCGACGCCGACCACGCGCCCCGGTGAGGCGAGGGTGGGCATCGTCCGGCCGAGTTCCTCCAGTTCGTCGGCCACGGCACCGATCAGGTTGGTGAGATCCTCGGGCCGCGGCGGATCAGAGTCGAAGTGGGTCTCGGTCGAGACCACGGCGCCGAACGGGATGCTGGCCCACTGCTCGGCCTCGCGCACACCGACGCTGTATTCGGTGCTGCCACCGCCGATGTCGACCACGAGTGTCGGGAGGTCGAGTGCCTCGAGCCCCGACAGGGCGCCCGCGAAGGCGAGTCGTGCCTCGTCGCGCTCGGAGAGGACCTCGAGGGAGAGTCCGGCGGTGGTGATGCTGCGCGCGAGGTCGTCGGTGTTGCCCGCCCGTCGACAGGCCGCGGTGCCCACGACTGCAATTGTGTCCGCACCGAGTTCGCGCGCAGTGCGTGCGTGCGCCTCGATCACAGCCATCGTGCGCTCGATCCCCGCCTCGCCGAGTCGACCCGTCGCGGCGAATCCCTCGCCGAGCCTCGTCGATGCGTACCGCCGTGCGAGGTCGCGGCCAGCGGCATCGACCACCAACAGATTCGTCGAGTTCGTGCCGACATCGATCGCCGCGAGTGCCCCGCTCATCTCTGGCCGTCCACCGACAGACGCGCGTGCACCCATGCGCCGACGGCATCGTCGCCACCGGCGAGATGGTGCGCATAGTGGGCGTGCAGACACTTGACACCGCGCCGAGTCCCGCCGACACCGCCCGAGGGTCGGTGACCCTCGTGGGACGGCGGCACCAGTGCGTCGCGCACGGCGGCGTACCGCGCGTGGATCGCATCGATCACCTCGAGCCCGATCTCGCGCTCGGCGGCATCGACCCCGCCGTCGGCCTCGAGCCGCCCGACGGCCGCGACCGCCTCGGAGCCCACCAACCAGTACAGCGTCGGCATCGGCGTGCCGTCCGCGAGCAAGGGAGCATTGCGCAGGACCACCGGCTCGCCCCCAGCGTCGCGCACCACCACTTGGAACTCGCCCATGGGTTGGCGGCCGATCAGGCGGACCACCTGCTCGCGGTCGGCATCGGTGGCCGGGTGTCCGTCGAGCATCATCACCCGTGTCGCTCCGGAAACTAGAAGACGATGAGTGCGATCACCACGATCGCGGCGACCGCCACCACGGCGGGCAGCGCCAACTTGGCGATGGTGCCACCGGCCGTGGAGAGAAGGTCGATCGGGGCAGCCTCGGGCGCATCGATCGTGCGCACGCCGGTGGGCTGTGCACCGGCGGTGTCGGCGGTCGGCGCAGTCGTCTCCGGTGTGGCGGCGGCACCCGGTGCGGGTGCGGGAGATGTGGGCTGGGTGGCGATCAAAGAGTTCAGGTTGTCGACGAACTGGGCGAGGATCTTGTCGCTGATGTCCTTCATCGCGCCACGACCGAACTGGGCGACCTTGCCGGTGATCGTGAGGTCGGTGGTGACCTCGCACTTGGTCTCGGTCGCCGAGACCGGGGTCATCTGTGCGGTGATGAGGGCCGATGCATTGCCCTTGCCACCGGTGTCACGGCCCTCGCCCTTGAGCACGGCGCGATGGTTCGCATCGTCGCGCTCCACGAACGATGCCTGGCCCTTGAACTGGGCCTGGATCGGGCCGACCTTCACCTTGACGACGCCGCGGTAGGTGTCGCCCTCGATCTCTTGGAGCTGGGCGCCCGGCAGGCACGGCGCGATGCGCTCGACGTCGGTCAGGATCTGCCATGCATCGCCGACGGGAACCGGGACGGTGAAGGTGTGGTTCAGTGCTTCCATGACGTCAGGTCCTCCGTCGTGTCGATGTCGCGGTCGCTGCCCCGTGCGGGGATCTCTGCGACCCATTCGGGGTGTCGACTCACAAGGCTACGGGCACCGGCATCGGGGTCGCCCACCTCGGATTCGAGTTCATCCCATGTGATCGAGGCCAGCGCCACCGGGTTTCCGCGACGACCGGCATAGGTGGCAACTGCCACAGGGGAGTCCGAGTCCGCGAGATCGGTCCACGTCGAGGTCTCCACGAAGGGCTGGTCTCCGAGGCCGACGACGATCCGCTGGCAGCCTGCTCGACGCGCGAGTGAGATCGCGAGCAGGAGCGAGGATCTCATCCCCGTGGACCACTCCGCGTTGTGCGCGATGACAAGTCCCTCCCCGGTGAGCGGAGCAAGAGTGTCGGCGAGTGGCACCGCGCCCTCGATCACGACCACGGGGCCGGTCGCATCGCCCGAGACCATCGCCCGAGCCGCGGCGCGTACCACCGGCTCTGGTCCGCGACCGGTCTCGACCGTGGCGAGCAATTTGTGCACGGGCCCACGGAACCGCGTTCCCGCACCGGCGGCGAGGAGCACGCGCATCGTTGAGGTGGTCGCCAGGGACATTTCTAATAGCCTGCCCGAAATGGCCGGATCGAGGGGATTCGCGCGCGCCGTGGGCTCGGCGTGCCTGCTGGCGGTCCTCGTCGTCCCCGCGCACGGCTCGGCGGCCGGATCCGAGGCGGGGCTGTCAGGGTCGACCCAGCCACCCAAGGACAAAACGACCAAGGCCGCGCCCCGCTCGAGCCGGGCGCCGGGTGCGCGGTTCATGGAACGTCCGGCGATCGTCCGCAACTCCGTGGCGGCGCTCTCGATCCTGTTGGGCAACGAGGATGCCAGAACTCCGTCGTACCTGAGGTTGCGCAAGATGGTGTCCGACGATGTGGCCGCGCGCATGGACATTGATCCAGTCAAACTCGATTCCGCGTGGTCGAAGGCTCCCCGTGACCATCAGATCGTGGTGCTCGCCGCGATGACCCAGATCGGCGTGCGATACGTCGAGGGAACCGAGTCGTCGTACGTGCAGATGGACTGCTCGGGCCTGTTGTGGTTCGCCTGGCGCACCGCCGGTGTCGACATGCCCCGCCAGGCCGTGTCGCAACTCGACCCGCGGATGCGCATCGAGCGCAAGGATGCCCTCGCAGGTGACGTCGTGGGGTACGGGACCCACGTGCACATCTATCTCGGCGTCGGTGTCGCGATGATCCATGCGCCGTTCAGCGGCAAGGCAGTGCGTCTCAAGCACATGCCCGAGTCCCAACTCGCCGTGTCGGCGTGGGCGAACCCCTCGAATATCGCCACCTACCGTCTCTGATCCCACGGCTCCCGTGTCGGCTCCCGAGGGTGTGGAGCTGTGATCGGGGTCGTCAGTGAATCGGGCCGTCGCTCGCGGCCAGGGGTGCCGCGTTGCGGCCCGTGCGCACCGCGATGATCTCGGCCACAATCGAGATCGCTGTCTCCTCGGGGGTGCGACCACCGAGATCCAGACCGATCGGTGAGTGGAGCCGGGCGAGATCGGTCGCCGACGTGATCCCCACCTCGGCGAGGCGCTCGAGCCTCTTCGCGTGGGTCTTGCGGCTGCCCATCACACCGATGTAGCCGACCCTGCTCGCGAGTGCGCCCTCGATCGCGGGCACATCGAATTTCGGGTCGTGGGTGAGGATGCACACCGCATCGCGTGCACCGAGCCGGCCTCCGTGCTCGGTGAACTGCGGGCCGGGCCATGTCACCTTGACTTCGTCGGCCATCGGGAAGCGCCGCTTGGTCGCGAACACCTCGCGCGCGTCGCACACCGTCACCTTGTACCCGAGGACCTTGGCGACGCGCGCGAGCGCGGCGGTGAAGTCGACGGCACCGAAAATCCACATCTGCGGCGGGGGAGCGAAACTCTCCACGAACACCTCGACGGTCTCGGCGTCGGCGAGGTCCTCCGGTGTCGTCTGGCCGTTCGGTCCGTAGTGGCGCACCCCGGTGCGCCCCGCGTCGAGTTCCCCGATGGCATCGCGCGAGGCCACCCGGTCGAGATCGGGATCGCCGAGGGAGCCGTCGAGGGTGCCGGTGGGGTCCACCAGCATCACCCGACCCGTGCCCGGTCCGCGGACCACGGTGAGCAGAGACACCGGTCGGTCGTCGCGCACGAGCGCGGAGAACCTCTCGTAGACGCTCATGCGGCGACCGTGGCACTTCCTCGGCGCATCGTGCTCACCACTCGAGCGGCTGGATGAACAGGTGCACGGTTCCGCCGCACGTCAATCCGACCGCGAAGGCCTCGTCATCGGAGTAGCCGAAGGTGACGATCCGGCTCTCGGTCTCGCCGCGCATGATCGCGAGGGCCTCGGACACCACGGCGCCCTCGACACAGCCGCCGCTGACCGAGCCAGCGACCTCGCCGTCCTCGTTCACTGCCATCGCGGCTCCCGGCTCGCGCGGTCCTGATCCGTTCGTGTCGACGACGCGCGCGACGGCCACCCTCTTGCCCGCCGAGTGCCATCTGTCGATGTCGTCGAGAATCTCACGCACGTCGGTGGCTCCTGTCGGTCTCGGTCCTGCGGTCGCCCGCGGAATTGATCACCCTGGTGAGGGTCTCGAGCGCCTCGAGTGAATGTCCCTCCACGAAGTCATCAACATAGGGCAGCGCCGCGGCCATTCCACGGGCGAGCGGCGCGTATCCGGGTGTCACCTTGAGCGGGTTCACCCACACGATCCGCCAGGCCACGCGCGCGAGGCGCTCCATCTGCTCGGAGAGCAACCCGGGATCACCGCGGTCCCATCCGTCGGACAGGATGACCACGATCGATGATCGCGCCATCCCGCGCACGCCCCACTCGTCGTTGAAGGCGCGCAGGGTCTCTCCGAGTCGGGTGCCCCCGCTCCAGTCGCGCACCCTGTGCCCGGCGAGGTGCAGAGCACGATCGGGATCCTTCGACGACAGTTCACGCGTGACGCGCGTGAGCCGCGTGCCCATGGTGAAGGCCTCGACTCTCTGGCGACCCGCGACACCGGCGTGCACGAACCGCACGAGCGCGCGCGCATATGGCTCCATCGATCCGCTCACATCGAGGAGGAACACGATCCGACGCGGCCTCGTTCCGGGTTCGGTGAACCTGCGGCGCACGGGTTCCCCGGCGGCCGCGAGCGAGGCGCGCACCGTGCGGCGCATGTCGGGTCGTCCGCTGCGCGAGCCGCTCGCGGTGCGCCGCAGCGAGGGTCGCGGGGCGCCGGCCACGCGGAGCGTCTCCATGAAGCGCTGGGCGAGACGCATCTCATCGTCTGAGTAGTCGGCGAAGTCCTTGTCGCCGAGCGTCTCGACGCCCGAGAACCGGAGGGTGATCGTGGGGTCGTCGCCCGCCGTCGACTCGCCGTCGGCGGCACCCTCGGTGCCGTCGTCGATGGCGAGCGTGATCGAGATCTCCTCGGGGTCGATCGTCTCTGGGCTCTCGCGGTGCTCCCAGAACACGGCGAACGCTCGGTCGAAGGTCTCGGTGTCCTCGGGTCTGCGCACGAGGGTGGCCCGTGCCGCCCAGTAGACGGCTCCGCGGTCATCGAGTCCGACGAGGCCGAGTGCATCGACGAAGGTGAGCACCGCATCGAGGGGTGCGGCAATGTCGAGGTTGCGCAACAGACGGGCAAAGCCCACCGCCATCTGCTCGACGCCCGACTCGGCGGTGAGCGGTGCGCTCATCGGGTCACCCGTGGAGGAGCCCGCGGTCGAGCGCCTGCTGCACGACCGCTGCGATGCCGTGCTCGCGCACGCGGCTCTGGTCCTCGCGGTACTTGAGCACGGTGCCGAGGGTGCGCCCCACCACGGCCTCATCGATCGTGGTCACGCCGAGTCGGCCGAGCGCCGTGGCCCAGTCGATCGTCTCGGCGACACCGGGGGGCTTGTAGAGGTTCAGCCCACGTAGTGCCTCCACCGCACCGGAGACCTGTCGCGCGAGGACATCGCTCGCACCGGGCACGCGCAGCCTGACGATCTCGACCTCGCGCTCGAACCCGGGATGCTCGACCCAGTGGTAGAGACAACGGCGCTTCAGGGCGTCGTGCACGTCGCGCGTGCGGTTCGAGGTGAGCACCACGATCGGGGGCACGTCGGCGCGGAACGTGCCGAGCTCGGGCACGGTCACCTGATAGTCCGAGAGGACCTCGAGGAGGTAGGCCTCGAACTCGTCGTCGGCGCGGTCGATCTCGTCGATGAGCAGCACGGGCCTCGTCGCGGCCGCATGGCTGATCGCGCGCAGCACCGCCCGCCGTTGGAGGAAGCGCTCGGAGAACAACTGGTTCTCGAGCCCCTCGGTCCCGGCCTTGGCCGCATCGCCGGTGGCCTCGGCGGCGCGAAGGTGAAGCAGCTGGCGCGAGTAGTCCCAGTCGTAGACGGCCTGGGCGACGTCGATGCCCTCGTAGCACTGCAGGCGGATCAACTCGGTTCCCTGCCAGCGCGCGACCGCCTTGGCGAGTTCGGTCTTGCCCACGCCGGCCTCGCCCTCGAGGAACAACGGGCGGCGAAGCGACACCGCCAGGTACACCGCGGTCACGAGGCCCTCGTCGGCCAGGTACCCGTGGGCGCCGAGCCCGTCGGCGACATCGGAGGGGTTGCGGGGCTCGATCGGCATCGCCGTCAAGCGTAGGGCGCGACCCTCAGGACCCGAACCCGAGCCCGAGACGGTCGATCGTGCGGAGCCAGATGTTCCGCTTGCCGGTGCGGTCTTCCTGGTCGAGTGACCAGCGGGTGGCCTGGATGCCGAGGAACCGGAACGGCTCGGGCGGGAATGGGATGGGCTTGGAGCGCACGAACTCCGTCGAGGTGGCGCGCGAGCGCCGTCCGTCGATCAGGTCGAGCATGACCTCGGCCCCGAAGCGCGAGGCCGCCACCCCGAGCCCGGTGTAGCCGAGCGCGTACCCCACGCGTCCGCCGAGCGCGCGACCCCAGAACACCGAGTATCGGCTGCAGGTGTCGATCACCCCGCCCCACGCGTGCGAGAACCGCACATCCTCGAGCTGGGGGAACGTCTCGAAGAAGTGCTTCGAGAGCAACGCCCACGACTCGGGTCGCGACTCGAGTTCGGTGCGCACGCGACCGGCGAAGTAGTACACCGCGTCGAAGCCGCCCCACAGGATCCTGTTGTCGGCGGTGAGTCGGTAGTAGTGGAATTGGTTCGGGATGTCGGAGAGTCCCTGGCGACCCTTCCAGCCGATCGACTCCAGTTGGGAGTCCGTGAGCGGCTCGGTGACCATGCAGTAGTCGTAGACCGGCACGATGTAGTTCGACAACCGGCGAAGGAGGGGCTTGAAGGCGTTCGTGGCGAGGGCGACCTTGCCGGCGCGCACGCGTCCGAGCGGTGTGGTGATGAGCACCCCGACACCGTCACGGTCCACCGAGAGAGCCTTGGTGTCCTCGTAGATGCGCACGCCGAGCGACATCGCGGCCGCCTTCAGTCCCCACGCCAGGCGCGCCGGGTCGACCACGGCGGCGGTCTCCTTGCGCCACAGCCCACCCGTGTAGAGCGGCGAGTGGACCTGTGCCTGCATCGCGTCCCGGTCGAGCCACTCCACCTTCTGGCCGAGGCGTCGCAGGTGCGCATAGTCGTCACGCAACTCGTCGGCGTACGACCCGGGGTGCGTCGTGGTCGCGACATCGATCGCACCCGTGCGCTCCCAGTCGCAGTCGATGCCGTACCGTGTGATCGCGGCCTCGATCTCGTTCAGGTTGCGCACGCCCAGTTCCTCGAGCACGGCGACCTCGTCGGGGAACCGGCTCTGGGCGTTCGCGATGCCGTGGGTCAGCGAGGAGTCCGTGAAACCGCCGTTGCGCCCGCTCGCCGCGGACCCGGTCTCGTGCGCCTCGATCAGCACCACCTCGCGCGAGGGGTCGCGCTCCTTGGCCAGGATCGCAGTCCACAGGCCGGTGTACCCGCCCCCGACCACGCACAGGTCGCACGTCTCGGTGCGCACCAGCGTCGGGTTCGATTCCGGTTCGTCGGCATCCTCGAACCAGTAGGGATACGTGTCGGCATCTGCGACGGCTTCCAGGTGACGCGCGTCAAATCCGGCGTCCATTGTGAATCACCACCTTGTGTGAACCCTCAATCTACCGGCGGGGGCACGACCATGGGTCGATGTGCAATACGGTGGGACGCATGGACCTGGGAATCAAGGGCAAGCGCGCCGCGATCGCAGCCGGCACCGCCGGACTGGGGCTGGGGACCGCGAGAGCACTCGCGGACGCAGGGTGCGATGTCGTGGTGTGCGGACGGAGCGAGGAACGGTTGTCCTCGGCAATCGATGCGATCGGCCATGGGGCGAGGGGATTCGTGTGCGACGTCGCCACCGACGCCGGTGGACGCGAATTCGTCCTCCGGTCGATCGACATGCTGGGTGGTGTCGACATCCTGGTGGCCAACGGTGGCGGTCCGCCCCCCGGTGGCTTCGCCTCGACCGACGAGGCGCTGTATGTCGAGGCGCTGCAGAAGAATCTGCTGTCGATCGTGGCGATGTGCACCGTCGCGATCCCGCCGATGCGCGAGCACCGATGGGGTCGCGTGCTCGCGATCACGTCATCGACCGTGCGGCAGCCATCGCCGACGCTCATCTTGTCGAACACCGCGCGTGCCGGCGTCACCGCCTACCTGAAGACGGTCTCGCGCGAGGTCGCGGGCGACGGCGTCACCGTGAACACGATCCAGCCCGGCATCCATCTCACCGACCGCATCACGCAGTTGGCCGGCCCCAATCCCGACGCGAAGTCGATGGGGATCCCGGCGGGGTTCATCGGCGATCCGGGCGACTTCGGCCGGATCGGGGCCTTCATGTGCTCGGAGTCGGCCAAGTTCATGACCGGCGTCAACGTGAATGTCGACGGCGGCGCCTACCAGGGTCTGATCTGAGCCACCGAAGGGGAGGATCCACCACCATGTTCCATCACGTCGTTCTCTTCACGTGGAACGAGTCCGTTCCGGCTGGTCACCCCGAGGCCGCACGCGCAGAGTTGACGGCCTATGCCGCCACGCTCGAGGGGCTCGTCTCGTACCGGTGCGGACCGAATCTCGGCCTCAGTCAGAACGCTGCCGACTTCGGCATCGTCGCAGTGTTCGAGAACGAGGCCGCGTGGCACGCCTACGACACCGCCGACGAGCACAACCGCATCCGCCGCGAGGTGTTCGCACCCCACGTGGCGTCCCGCGCGGTCATCCAGTTCGAGGCCTGAGCCTCCCGTCGCTCACGCCAACGGGTCGGCAATGGCTGCGCGCTCAGTGCGGCTGTCCTCCCAGCGGTCCGATGCCCAGAAGGCGAACAGCACCACCAGCCAGCCCGCGAGGCAGTCGACGATGTAGTGCTCGCCGAAGTAGACGAGCGTGACCATCATGAAGAACGGGTGCAGGAGCGCCGCGCCGCGCACCCACCGCGCCGAGTTGCGGGTGAACCACAGGGCGACGAGAAGTGCGAGCCCGGCGTGCAGTGAGGGCATCGCCGCGACGGGGTTGAGCACCGCCACGCCACGGTCGAAGGTCTTCGACACCGTGTCGAGGCCCACCTCACCCCATCCGCGGCCCGTGATCCGCTCCAGCGGTGGCATGAAGCCCTGCTCGCTCGCCATCCACGGAGGGGCGGCGGGATAGACGATGAAGACCAGCACCGAGGTGAACAGCGTGACCGAGAACCGGCGCACGTAGCGGATCCACTCGGGGCGGTTCCTGATGCGCAGCACCGCGAGGGGCAGCACGGGCAGCACGAAGTGCGTCATGTAGATGATCGACCCGGTGACGTCGTACCACTTCACGTCGCCGGGTGTGTAGAAGCAGCGCTGCATCCCCGAGACCGGCTCGCGACCGAGGGTGAGGATCCCGTCCAAGTTGCGCGGCCCGGTGAAGTTGACGGGGATTCCCCATTGATCGGCGGTGCCGCGGCTGTAGTCGTATGCCATGTAGATCGCCACGAGCACCACCCAGTCGCGGATCATCCGGGAGATCTGTGCGCGTGATCGACCGATCGAGCCGACGGCGAAGCCCGCGAGCATCCAGGTGAGCACGGCGATCCGGTCGACGGGGATGCCGAAGGTGAAGACGCTCCAGAGGAACACCGTCACGAAGGCCGCGAGCGACCATTTTCTTGCCGCATCGATCGGCCGAGCGGCCGTGGAGACGGCGTCGTCCGTCGCGGTCGTGTCGGCCATCGACGGGGGTGGTGTCGGTCAGGCCGACTGCGACTCGAGTGCGCGACGCACCAGGACCGAGGCGAGGTGCCTGCGGTACTCGGCGGTTGCGTTCATGTCGGCCTGAGGCTCGGCGTCCTCGCTGGCGAGGCGCGCGGCATCTGCAACCGAGGCACCGCCCGCGATCGCGGACGCGACGCTGGTGGCGAGCACCGGGGTCGAACCCATGTTCACGAGACCGACGCCGCACTCATTGCCGCGACGCCACGCGGCCACACCCACGATCGCCCAGTCCTGGGCGCGCCGGTTGAACTTCTGGAAGCCCCAGGTGGCACCGTTCATCTTCGGGACGCGGATCTCGGTCAGCATCTCGTCGGGGGCGAGCGCCGACTCGAGGAACCCGGTGTAGAAGTCGGACGCGGCGATCTCGCGCGTGCCGTTCGGGCCCTGGGCGACATAGGTCGCCCCGAGTGCGAGCGTGGTGGCCGGCAGGTCCGAGGCGGGGTCGGCGTGGGCAATCGATCCTCCGATGGTGCCGCGGTGGCGCACCTGGGGGTCGCCCACGTGCGACGCGGCGTGCGCCAGGAGCGGCACGTGCTGGCGCAGGACACCGGAGTTCTCCACGTCGTGGTGACGGGTGAGCGCACCGATCGCGACATGGTTGCCCTCGTCGCGGATGTAGGAGAGGTCCGCGAGTCGGGCGATGTCGACGAGCACGGCGGGCTGGGCGAGGCGGAGCTTCATGAGCGGGAGCAGGCTGTGCCCACCGGCCAGGAACTTCGCATCGTCGCCGTACTGGGACACGAGGCTGATCGCCTCGGCAGCCGAGCCGGCGCGCTTGTAGTCGAATGCTGCGGGGATCATCGTGGGCTCCCGTTCACTTGCCGGCGGCCGCGAGGACCGACTTGACGATGTTGTGGTACCCGGTGCAACGGCACAGATTGCCCTCGAGGCCGATGCGCACATCCTCCTCGGTGGGGATGGGGTTCTCCTTCAGCAGCGAGATCGCCGCCATGACCATGCCCGGCGTGCAGTACCCGCACTGGAGGCCATGGTTGTCCATGAAGGCCTGCTGCATCGGGTGGAGCGTGTCGCCGTTGGCGAGACCCTCGATCGTGGTCACGCTGCATCCGTCGGCCTGCACCGCGAGCATCGTGCAGCTCTTCACCGACTCGCCGTCGAGGTGCACGGTGCATGCACCGCAGCTCGACGTGTCGCATCCGATGTTGGTGCCGGTGAGGCCGAGCGCCTCGCGGACCCATTGGACGAGCAACGTGCGCGGCTCGACGTCGCCCTCTCGGGCCTTTCCGTTGACTGTGACGGCGATCTTCATCTGTGTCCTGCCTTGTGTCGTTTCTGTGTGTTCGTTCTGTCGCGTGGTCGGTCTCAGCGGGCCGACTGGATCGCCGCCCAGACCTTCTCGGGTGTGGTCGGCATGTCGATGTGGCTCACGCCCAGGTGCGAGACGGCATCGATGACGGCCGACTGGAGGGCCGGCGTCGAGCCGATCGTTCCCGACTCGCCGATGCCCTTCGCGCCGATCGAGTTGCGCGGCGTGGGGGTCTCCATGTGCACCACCGTCACGCTCGGCAGCTCGGCCGCCGAGATGAACGCGTAGTCGGCGAGGTTCGAGGTGATCGGGTTCCCGTCGGAGTCGTAGCGCACCTCCTCGAGGAGGGCCTGCGCGGCGCCCTGTGCGACGCCGCCGTGGATCTGGCCCTCGAGCAGCATCGGGTTGAGCACGGTCCCCGCGTCGTCGCAGGCGACGTGGGCGATGTGGCGCACCTTGCCGGTCTCGGTGTCGACTTCGACCACGGCCACGTGCGCACCGAACGGGAAGGTCGGCCCGGGCACCGCGATGTTGTCCTTGGCGGAGATGCCGCCCTCGGCCGATGCGATGTCGGCCCATGTCTTCGACAGCGCGGGTGTGCCCGCCACATGGAAGGCACCCGCGTCCTTGTCGAGAACGATGTCGGCCTCGCTCGCCTCGAGCAGGCGAGCCGCGACGGACTTGGCCTTCTCGACGAGCTGGCCCGCCACGACGAACACCGCATTGCCGCCCTGCTGGAGCGAGCGCGATCCCATCGTGCCCGAGCCCACCGGGGTGAGGTCGGTGTCGCCCCACACGAGGTCGATGTCGGCGATCGGGATGCCGGTCTGTTCACTCGCGAGCATCGCCCACGAGGTGGCGTGGCCCTGACCGTGGGGGGAGGTGCCGGTGTAGACGAGGGCCTTGCCGTTCGGCAACACCTCCACCTTGGCCTCCTCGCCGCTGCCGACGCCGCCGGTGATCTCGACGTACACGCTCACGCCGATGCCCAACTGGCGGGCGTCACCGTTCTTGCGCCGCTCGGCCTGCTTGGTGCGCCAGGCGGCGTAGTCGGCGGTGGTGAGGGTCTTGTCGAGCGCGGTCTCGTAGTCGCCCACGTCGTAGACCTGGCCGACCGCGGTCGTGTGCGGCTCCATGAACTTCGGGATCAGGTTCTTGCGGCGCACCTCGGCGGGGTCCATGCCGATCTCGCGGGCGAAGAGATCCATCGCGCGCTCGATCGCAGCCGTGGCCTCGGGGCGACCCGCACCGCGGTACGCCACGATCGGGGTGGTGTTGGTGACCACCGAGGTGGTGCGGCACTCGATGTTGGGGATCGCATACACGCCCGATGACATCGGCCGGGTCATGAACGGCGCGAGGATCGCACCCATGTCGACCCATGCACCCGAGTCCTGGATCGCCCACAACTGGTAGTGGGTGACCGTGCCGTCGCGCTTTCCGCCGATCGCGACGTGCTGCACCTGGGCACGACCGTGACCGAGGGCCATCATCGACTCGCTGCGGGTCTCGCGCCACCGCAGGGGAGTGCCCACGCGCCTGGAGATCGGGCCGAGGAGGAGCTCCTCGGGGTAGATGCCGATCTTGGCACCGAAACCGCCGCCCACATCGGGCGTGCGCACGCGCACCTGCGCCTGGTCGACACCGTTCACCGCGGCGATCGGTGCGTGCGCACCCTGTGCGTGCTGGGTGGAGAGCCACTGGTGGAGGCGTCCGTCGGCGGCCCATGCCACCGCGGCACCGCGCACCTCGAGTGGGCACGGTGCCACCCGCTGGTTGAGGAACTTGCCGCGCGCCACGACCTCGCATCCGGCGAGGAAGGCCTCGCCGGTGTTGTCGGGCATGCCGAGCACCAGGGTGTCGAAGACCACGTTGTTGGGGGCGGCGTCGTAGAGGAGCGTCGAGGTGGCCATCGCGGCTTCCATGTCGACCACGGCCTCGAGGATGTCGTAGTCCACGATCACGGCCTCGGCTGCGTCCTCGCCCTGCTCCCGGGTCTCGCTCACGATCGCCGCGATCGGCTCGCCCACGTAGCGCACTTTGTCCATTGCGAGGAGCGTGCGTGTCACCATCGGGTTGTAGTTGGACGGTGCGGGATCGAGCCCCAGGTCGGCGCCGGTGAACACCGCGCGCACGCCCGGCATCGCCAGCGCATCGGAGGCATCGATCGAGTTGATGACGCCGTGTGCGACGGTGGAGCGCACATACGTGACGTGCAGTGCCCCGTCGAGCAACGGTTCATCGAGGAGGTCGTCGACATACGTGCCTCCGACCGTCAAGAACTTGGGGTCCTCCTTGCGCAGGACACGATTGCCGAGAATACTTCCACCCATGTGACGCCCCTTCGGTTGACTTCGTGCAGACACTAACCCCGTTCCGGCGTGACCCACCAATGGGCTCCCGCGCAGGGGATCGTCATCCCCGCGGGGCTGTGTGAGTCAGGACGAGCATCGGGAGCGCCCCGGGGGCTCACGGTGCGCCGGGTGTGTCAGGGCGCGTCAGGGCGCGAGGGGATCGAGTGCGCCGTCCCGGGTGGCTGCCCCGGTCGCCCGCGCGGTGAGGATGTCGGTGACCATCGTGTAGGGCCACGCGTCGGGCAGGTCGGTCGGCAGAGCGACAGGTGGCAGCAATGTGATCCTCTGCTCGCCGGGCAGCACGTACCCCAATTGGTCGCGGGCCGCATTGCGCGTACCCTCGGGTGTGTTGAGGGCGTTCACCTCGTTCTGGAGTTCCTCGTTGGCATCGGCCAGTGCGGCGAGTTCGGCGGTCTTGGTGCTGAGCATCGAGCTCTGGATGAAGTAGTCCCGCACCGGGAACACCACGACCGCCAGGAGGAATGCCAGCACGACGGCTGTCGCCGTGATGCGGACGGCCCAGCGCACGGCGCGGTTCCGGGTGAGGCGCATCGAGTCGGGGTCGGGACGCACAATGTCGCGCGTCAACTCGTGGATGCCCGAGCGCTTCTTCTCGCTCGTTCGTTCCAGAACACTTGACAGAGCCACGCGAACATTGTGGCTCCCAGCCTGTGGAAAACCGTGGCACGCGAACGAGTGTTCGCCGGCGTGCTCCGTGGTGGTGCGTGTCAGCGCAATGGAGCCAGCGCCGCTCGTCCGCGGAAACGTGCCGAGTCACCGAGAGCCTCCTCGATGCGCAGCAACTGGTTGTACTTGGCGGTGCGGTCGCTGCGGGCGGGCGCGCCGGTCTTGATCTGGCCGCAGTTGGTCGCCACGGCGAGGTCGGCGATGGTGGCGTCCTCGGTCTCGCCGCTGCGGTGGCTCATCACCGAGGTGTACGAGTGGCGTGTCGCCATCTCGACGGCATCGAGGGTCTCGGACAGTGTTCCGATCTGGTTCACCTTGACGAGGATGCTGTTGGCGACGCGGCGCTCGATGCCCATCGAGAGGCGGCGCGCATTGGTGACGAAGAGATCGTCGCCCACCAACTGGATCCGGCTGCCGAGGGCGGCCGTGAGAGCTGCCCAGCCGTCCCAGTCGTCCTCTGCCATGCCGTCCTCGATGCTCACGATCGGGTAGCGATCCACCAGGGAGGTCCACCACGCAGCGAGTCCGGCCGAGTCGAGGACCTTGCCCTCGCCGGTGAGGTGGTACTTGCCGTCACGGAAGAGTTCGCTCATCGCAGGATCGAGTGCGATCGCGATCTCCTCACCGGGGACCCGACCGGCCTTCTCGATCGCCTCGACCAGGATCGAGATCGCGGCCTCGTTCGAGTCCAGGTTCGGGGCGAACCCGCCCTCGTCGCCGACCGCGGTCGACAGGCCCCTCTCGGCGAGCAGTTTCTTGAGTGTGTGGTAGGTCTCGACACCCCAGCGCAGCGCCTCGGCGAAGCTGGCCGCGCCCACGGGCATGATCATGAACTCCTGGAGGTCGATGTTGTTGTCGGCATGCGCCCCACCGTTGATCACGTTCATCATCGGCACGGGCAGCACGTGCGCGTGCGGGCCGCCCACGGAGCGGAACAGCGGCAATTCGAGCTCCGATGCCGCCGCCAGGGCGACGGCGAGACTCGCACCGAGGATCGCGTTGGCCCCGAGTCGTGACTTGTTCTCGGTGCCGTCGAGGTCGAGCATGGCCCGGTCGATCTCGCGCTGGGCGGTGGCATCCATGCCGACGAGAGCCGGGGCGATCGCCGAGTTCACGTTGTCGACGGCGCGACGCACGCCCTTGCCGAGGTAGCGCTCGCCACCGTCGCGCAGCTCCACCGCCTCGTGCTCGCCGGTCGATGCACCCGAGGGCACGATCGCACGGCCGGTCGCGCCACTGTCGAGCACGACCTCCACTTCCACGGTCGGATTCCCGCGGGAATCGAGGACCTCCCGGCCCAGCACCTCGACGATTTCGCTCATGCCACCAACGCTAACGAACGGTGCGCGACTTCACCCGTTCCCACAGCGCGTCCAGTTCATCCAGCGTCATCTGTGACATCGTGCGTCCCTCGGCGGTCGCGAGTTCCTCGACGGCCTCGACGCGGGCGCGGAACTTGGCGACCGCGGCGCGCAGTGCCGACTCGGCGTCGATGTCGTGCTTGCGCGCCACGTTCACCACCGCGAACAACAGATCGCCGACCTCGCTGCGGATGGCCTCTGGGTCGCCCTCCTCCCCGGCGCGCACGACCTCGGCGGTCTCCTCGGCCACCTTGGCGAGCGGCCCGGCGAGATCGGGCCAGTCGAACCCGACACGGGCCGCGCGCTGCTGCACCTTGTGGGCGAGCAGCAACGACGGTGACGACGCGGCCAGTCCGTCGAAGATGCCCGTGCGCTGCGGCTTCTCGGCTGCCTTGATGGCCTCCCAGTTCGCCTCGACCTCGCCCGAGCCCGACACCGACACATCGCCGAACACGTGCGGGTGGCGCGCGACGAGCTTGTCGTGGACGGTGCGCGTGACATCGGCGATGGTGAAGCGACCCTCTTCCTCGGCGATCGCGGCGTGGAACTCCACCTGGTAGAGCAGGTCCCCGAGTTCCTCGATGAAATCGCGGTCCGTCGCCGGGTCTGCGGGGTCGAGGCGTTCGATCGCGTCCACCACCTCGTAGGTCTCCTCGAGCAGGTACTTCACAAGCGATGCGTGGGTCTGTTCGATGTCCCAGGGGCATTGCGCGCGCAGGGTGCGTGCGAGCTCGTGGAACCTCGCCAGTTCGGAGGCGACGGGCACGGCGAGCGCGGGGATCCACAACGAGGTGAGGTGGTCGGCCTCGAGCGTGCGGTCCATCTCGTGCCACGGGACCCTGGCGATCCGTTCGTCGGGCAGACCGAGATGATGGAGGAGCACCACCGTCGCATCGTCGGCGGGCTCGTCGATCGAGAGTTTGATGTCGGACAGCACCCAATTGGCGTGCGTGTGGGCCACCAGCATCGGTCCCGTCCATCCGGCGGCGTCGATCGTGAATCGGTGCCCATCGACGAGACGCACCCCCGACTCGAGCGGGTCGATGCCGAGGGCTCGCCAGGTCTCGTCGAGGAACGACACCGCGGGGTGGACTCTCGCGTCGATGTCGACACGCGCGCGCAGGTGCGCGACCGAGCGCTCGAGAACCGCGGGGGAGCCGGGCACCGCGTACACGACCCGACCGTGCGCGTGGGCGGCGTCGGCGATTCGGCGCGCGATCTCGTCGTAGACCTCCTCGAACGTGGGGAGGGAGTCGTAGAGGTCGTCGAAGGAGTCGCAGTCACCCGCGAGGTGGGCCGACGGGTGGTGCCGGGTGCGCAGGAATCGTGTTGGAACCTCGGCGAGGAGACGGAGGGTTCCCGCCGTCACGAGGTCGGTGTCCCCGGGGCCGAGACCGACGATCTCGACGACGGGACGAGCCGGCGTGGTCACTCGATGGCACTCCGGGCGGTGTTCCATGTGCCGAACTTCGGATCGATCTCGATCTCGGCCCCGGTCATCCACCC
Source organism: Actinomycetota bacterium (assembly GCA_046091605.1). GTDB lineage: Bacteria > Actinomycetota > Acidimicrobiia > Acidimicrobiales > Ilumatobacteraceae > UBA2093. The sequence goes on from JBJTCB010000039.1 coordinate 28,188, forward strand.
GGACAGGAGCGAATTCCCGGCGCTGTCGGCGATCGTGGAACGCAACGCATCGCCGATCTCGTCGAAGGGCCGGTTCAACACCACGTGCCACCCGAACGACGACTGGATCGGGCCGGTCGGCACGCCGGCGCGGGCCTTCACCACTGCGGTCACGAAGTCGAGGTCGAGACCGGCCTGGAAGTCCTGCAGCCGCTGGCACGGATTGTCCGGTGAGATTCCGAGTGAGCCGCCCGACTCCTCGGCGGCTGGCTCGATCGAGACCTTGCGGGCGAGGTCGGCGAACTTCTCGCCGGCATCGAGTCGCGCCATGACGGCCTCGGCCTCGGCACGTGAGTTGACGATGATGTGGCTCGCACACAGCGCTCCCGACGAGGCCGGCGCCGTCTCGTACATCCGGCGCAGAACGTCCTCGGCGGGAACCGCGGCGCGCGAGATCACCCGCTCGGCCGCGTTCAGGTTGATGATCACTTCCTTGATCGGCTCGGGGTAGGTGTCCCAGTTCTGCGTGGTGGCTGCGCGGGCCTCGGCCGCGGCGCGGTCCTGGGCGCTCTCGGCGAGGCCGAGGTCCGAGGCCCACTGGCGGTACGACTCGTAGCGCACGAGTGTGCGCAGGATCGAGGTGTACGTCTCGGAGTTCACCTTGCCGTTCGTGACCTGGAATTGGCCACCGCCCGAGAGGGCCTCGAGGAACACGGAGAACTTCTCTTCGGGGTAGCCCATGCCGTTGACGCGGAAGGCATCGCCGGTCGGGGGCACCGCTGAACACGAGGCCGCCACGAGCGAGATTGCAGCGAGCACGACGAGGCGGGATGCGGTGCGGAGGGGGCGTCGGATCACGCACCAACACTACTGGGGCACCCGGTTCGCCGACCGGCGCGGTGGCACCCGCGGGAGCCGTGTCAGTCGTCGCCGTGGAGGTCCTCGAGCAGGCCGCGCACCGCATCGAGTGCGTTCGTGCCCCGCGGCACCGGTGCCGTGAGTCGCGCACGACCCTCGTCCCACTTCGCCGACGGCGCCACGCGTCGCAGGCGCATCGCGAGGCTGGCAGGCAACGTGACCGGGGAGAGACGCATCTCGCCTCGGTTGACGACCACGTCGGTGATGCCGAGTTCTGCGCACCTCGCGCGCAGACGCGCGACGGCGAGAAGGTTCTCCGCCGGCGGCAGAGGCGGTCCGTACCGGTCGCGCCACTCGCGCTCGATGTCGTCGATCGTGGCAGCGACCGGGTCGACCGCGAGCCTGCGATACGCCTCGAGTCGCAGCTCCTCGGTGGGCATGTAGTCGGCCGGAATGTGGGCATCGATCGGCAGGTCGATCGTGATCTCGGTGGTCTCCGGCGGCGGCGCCTCGCCCTTCATCTCGGCGACCGCCTCGGTGACCATCTGGCAGTAGAGGTCGTACCCGACGGCTGCGATGTGGCCGCTCTGTGCCTCGCCGAGCAGGTTCCCCGCACCGCGTATCTCGAGATCGCGCATCGCCAGCTTGAAGCCGCTCCCCAGATCGGTGGCCTCGCCGATCGCCCGCAAACGCTCGTGCGCCTCCTGGCCGAGGGTGCGCTCGCGCGGGTGGAACAGATAGGCGTAGGCGCGCTGCATGCCGCGACCGACCCTGCCGCGCAACTGGTGCATCTGGCCGAGGCCGAGCAGGTCGGCGCGCTCGACCACGAGTGTGTTCACCGACGGCATGTCGATTCCGGACTCGATGATCGTGGTGCAGACGAGCACGTCGAAGCGCCTCTCCCAGAAGTCGAGCACCACCTGCTCGAGTCGCGCCTCGTCCATCTGGCCGTGGGCGACGGCGATGCGCGCCTCGGGCACCAGCCGTCGCAGCTCCTCGGCGCGCTCCTCGATCGACTGCACGCGGTTGTGCACCCAGAACACCTGGCCCTCGCGCAGCAGTTCCCGCCTGATCGCCTCCACGGCGACGCGGTCGCTCTGCTCGCCGACGTAGGTGAGGATCGGCTTGCGGTCGGCCGGGGGAGTCTGGAGCAACGACAGATCGCGGATCCCCACGAGGCTCATCTCGAGTGTGCGCGGGATCGGCGTCGCCGACATCGTCAGCACATCCACGTCGAGGCGCAGGCGCTTGATCGCCTCCTTGTGCTGGACGCCGAACCGTTGCTCCTCGTCGACCACGAGGAGGCCGAGATTCTTGAATTTGATCCCCTCGGCGAGCAGGCGGTGGGTGCCGATCACGCAGTCGATCTCGCCTGTGGCGAGCCCGGCGACCACTTTCTTGGCCTCGGCCGCCGAGAGGAACCGCGACAGCACCTCGACGCGCACGGGATAGCCGTGGAAGCGATCGGAAAAGGTCTGGCCGTGCTGGTTGGCGAGCAGGGTCGTCGGCACGAGCACCGCCACCTGACGTCCGTCCTGGATCGCCTTGAACGCGGCGCGGATCGCGACCTCGGTCTTGCCGAATCCCACGTCGCCGCACAGCAACCGATCCATCGGGATCGGCTTTTCCATGTCGGCCTTGATCGCAGCGATCGCGTCGTCCTGGTCGGGTGTCTCCACCCATGGGAAGCGCTGCTCCATCTCCCACTGCCACGGTGTGTCGGGTGCGAAGGCGTGCCCCTTGGCCGTGACGCGCTTCTGGTAGAGAACGACCAGTTCCTGTGCCACCTCGCGCACCGCGGAACGCACGCGCGCCTTCGTGCGGGCGAAGTCGGCCCCACCCATCTTGCTGAGTGCGGGGGCCTCGCCACCCACGTACTGGCGGATCGAGCCGATCTGGTCGACGGGCACCCACAGACGGTCGCCACCCTTGTAGGAGATGAGGAGATAGTCGCGCTCCGCGCCGTCGAGGGCACGGGTGACCATTCCCTCGTAGCGGCCCACGCCGTGGTGGGCGTGCACCACGTAGCCACCTGGTTGCAGGTCCTCGAACACCGTTCCCGACGACTTGGCACGCGAACGAGACGTTCTGCGCGAGCGTCGGCGACCCGCCAGATCGGCCTCGCAGATGACGGCTGCCCTCGCAGACGGCATCGACCACCCGCGCGACTGCGGCGCGTGCACGACCCACGCCCCGGGGGAGTCGATCCCCGAGCCGTCGGCGGCCACCATCGGTGCACCGAGTGCGCGCAGGTTCTCACAGATCCGCCCGGCCGACTCGGGGGTCTCGGCGGCCACCACCACGGTCCATCGCTCCGACAACAACTCGTTCACCCGCGCGAGCAACGGACCGGGGTCGTGCACGACGGGGGCCCACGACGAGGCCGCGATCGCCGGGGCATCGGCGGTGGTCGAGGGATGCACGATGTTCACCACCGTCGCTGCCGTCGTGGCGAGCGCATCGGGCTCCACGTGCAGTCGCGGGAACGGCACGGTCTCGTCGCGGTCCCAGGTCTTTGCGAGTGCACGCGCGAGATCGTCCTCGTCGGCGATCAGTTCGCGTCCCCTGTCGAGGACGCGCTTGGGCTCCATGAAGACCACCAACGCATCGCCGCCGGCGGCATCCATCACCGTGCGGTCGGCCTCGACGAGCCACGGCAGCCAACTCTCCATGCCGTCGAAGATCTGACCCTCGGCGAGTCGCTCCCATTGCTCGCGTCCCCACGGCTCGGTCTCCACGAGCGCGGCCGCACGAGCCGTCGCGTCGGCGTCGAGCACGAGCTCGCGCGACGGGAAGATGTGCACCGATGCCACACTGTCGGTGCCGCGCTGGTCGGCGGGGTCGAACCGCACGAGTCGGTCGACCTCGTCGCCCCAGGTGTCGATGCGCACGGGTTCATCGGCGGTCGAGGGCCAGACATCGACGATGGCGCCGCGCCGTGCGAACTCGCCACGGTGCTCCACGAGCGGCTCGCGCCGGTACCCGACGCGGGCGAGTTCGGTGCACATGTCGTCGATGTCGATGCGCGCACCCGGTGCGACGATGATCGGGCCGAGCGATTCCTCGCCCGGCCCGAGTTTCTGGAGGACCGCGCGCGTGCTCGCGACCACGATCGCCGGTGGCGTGTCGGAACCGAGTCGCCACAGGGTCTCGGTGCGCGTTCCCATCGTGTGCACCGCGGGGCTGACCCGCTCGAAGGGGAGCGTCTCCCACGCGGGGAAGAGCGCCAGGTCGCCGGCGGGCACGAACGCGGCGAGGTCGTCGAGGAGTCCCTCGGCCTCCTCGCCCGTCGGGCACACGACGAGCGTGGTGGTCCTGCCCGAGCGCCCCGACAGGGCCGCGACCACGACGGCTCGCACCGCATCGGGGACCGCGAGCACCGACGAGGTGCGCCCGGCGATCGCGGCGAGCGCCGGATCGCCCGCGACCCGGTCGGCGAGCGCCGCCAGGGCGGGGGTGGTCGGTGCGGTCACCGGCCGTTGAAGTCCTGCATCGCGTCGGCGATGCCGGCGGTGACGATGCGCTCGATCGCATCGGCCGCGGTCGCGACGGCGACATCGAGCACCGCGCGCTCGGCCGACGGGATCGACGAGAGCACGTGGTCGGCACCGTGTTCCTTGCTGCGCGGTTTGCCCACGCCGATGCGCACGCGGGCGTAGTCGTCGGTGCGCAGGATCCGCGAGATCGAGCGCAACCCGTTGTGACCCGCGAGACCGCCGCCCAGTTTCAGTTTCACCGTGCCCGGCTCGAGATCGAGCTCGTCGTGCACGACCACGATCCGCGACGGATCAGAGATCTTGAAGCGGCGGGCGAGCGGGCCGACGGCCTCGCCGGATTCGTTCATCCATGTCGTGGGAACCGCGAGCACCGTGGCGACGCCGGAGATGCGCACCTCCGCGGTGCGCGCCCGGTCGCGTCCCACCTTGAGGTTCGCACCGAGTCTCCCCGCGAGGACCTCGATCGCCTCGGCGCCGACGTTGTGGCGCGTGCGGGCGTACTGCTTTCCGGGATTGCCGAGCCCCACCACGAGGATGCGCTCGGTGTCTCCGTCGCGTGCGGGAGAGCGCTTGAACATCTGTGTACCGGCGTGGCTGTCAGAGTCGCGCGTTCGCGTGGATCACGACCGCGCGGGTCGTCCTGCTCAGCCCTCGGACGGGGCAGGTGCGGACTCGCCGCCCTCGGTCGCGGCGGCGGGCGCAGCGGGTGCACCCTCGCCCTCGACGGAGGCGCGCGACATCAGCACGGTCACGACCGCCATCGCGGGCTCGCCGAGTGCGACGACACCCGCGGGCAGCGTGATGTCGCCGAGGCGGATCACGGTGTCGGGGGTCATGTCGGTGATGTCGATGAGGATCTCGTTCGGCACGTTCGCCGGGGTGGTGCGCACGTCGATGGTGTCGACGGCGGGGTCGACGAGACCGCCGGCCGACAGCACCGCCTTGGCCGAGCCCGTCAGGTGCACCGGCACCGACATCACGATCTCCTCGCTGAGGTCGATCTGGATGAAGTCGACGTGGCTCACGTTGCGCTTCACGGGATGGCGCTGCATCTCCTTGACGATCGCGTTGTACGACGTGCCGTCGACGTCGAGCGACAAGATGGTGTTCTGACCGGCGGGTCCCGAGAGGGCGACGCGCAGGTCGCGGCGTGCGACCGAGATCGACACCGGGGTCATCCCGTGGCCGTAGAGCACTGCGGGAATGTGGTCGTCGGCGCGCAGGCGGCGCGATGCGGCGCTGCCGGTGGCGCGTCCCGACTTGGCGGAGAGTTTGGCTGTATTCGACACGGCTTGCGAGTCTACGGGGGCTCCGTTGCCGATTCCACGGGCCGGCCGGGCCCGGCGGGCGGTGTCTAGTGCTGGTTTTCCCCGCCGAAGAGCTCGCTCACGCTGGTCTCGTCGAAGACCGCGGCGAGGGCGTCGGCGATGATCTTGGCGACCGAGAGCACCTCCATCTTGGGGATCATCCGCTCGGCCGGCAGGGGCAGGGTGTTGGTGAGCACGACCCGCGAGATCGGCGACTCGGCGAGCCGCTTGGTCGCCGGATCGGACAGCACGCCGTGGGTGGCCATCGCCCACACCTCGCTCGCGCCGCGCTCGAGGAGCAACTCGGCGGCCGAGGTGATCGTGCCGCCGGTGTCGATCATGTCGTCGGTGAGGATGCACAGTCGACCCTCGACCTCGCCGATCACCTCCTTGGCGATCGCGACGTTGGCAGTGCCCTTCGGTCGGCGCTTGTTGATGAAGGCGACGTCGGCGTTCAGGTCGGCGAGGTGCTGGGCGAACCGTTCCGCGACCTTCACGCGACCCGCATCCGGGGACACGATGACCAGATCGGATCCGGCGTTCTCGCGCACGTAGTGCTCGAGAACCGGCAGCGCGGTGAGGTGGTCGACGGGACCGGAGAAGAAGCCCTGGATCTGGCCGGAGTGAAGGTCGATGGAGACCATGCGCGTCGCGCCGGCGGCCTTGAACATGTCGGCAATCAATCGCGCGGTGATCGGCTCGCGTCCCTCGGCCTTGCGGTCCTGGCGCGCGTACCCGTAGAACGGGCACACCGCGGTGATGCGCTTGGCCGAGGCGCGCTGGGCCGCATCGATCATGATCAGTTGCTCCATGATCGAGTCGTTGATCGAGCCCGCATCGGTGCCGTAGTGGGTCTGCATCACGAACACATCGCCGCCACGGATCGAGTCGGAGAACCGCGGCCTGATCTCTCCGTTGGCGAACTGCACGATGTTGGTGTCACCGAGTTCGATGCCCAGGTGATCGGCGACCTCGCGGGCCAGGACCGGGTGGGTGCGGCCCGTGAAGAGCGACAACCGCTTGGTGGTTGCCCTCTCGAGGGCGCGCGGACTCATGGAGAGCCAGTGTAGAACGGACCGGTCGCGCGACCGTCAGCCACGCGCGTGCCCGCGGCGAGGTGCGCGTACGGACCGACCGTCGCGTCGGCTCCGACGGATGCCCCGGTCGCCGTCGTCACCGAGATGGTCGACCCCGACCCCACTGTCGTGTCGACGAGCCGCGTGTCGGGACCGATCTCGCAGCGATCGCCGATCACGGTGTCGCCCTGGAGGATCACCCCCGGGAACAACGTGACGTCGCGGCCGATCGTGACGGTCGCGTCGATGAAGGCCTGGCTCGGGTCGAGCATCGTGACCCCGTCCAGCAGCCAGCGCCGGTTGATGCGGGCGCGCAACTCCCGCTCGGCCTCGGCGAGCTGCAGGCGGTCGTTCACGCCGGCGGTCTCGGTGGCGGCGGCGACGAGTGCCCCCACGTGGTGCCCCGTCGAGGCGAGGACCGCCACCACGTCCGTCAGGTAGTACTCACCCTGGCTGTTGTTGGTGCCGATCTGGCGCAGTGCGGGAGCGAGCAGGTCGCGTCGGAACGCGTAGATGCCGGTGTTGATCTCGCGGATCTCCAACTCGTCGGCCCTGGCGTCACGGTGCTCGACGATCCGTTGCACCCGCTTGTACTTGTCGCGCACGATCCGGCCGTAGCCGGTGGCGTCATCGACCACCGAGGTGAGGACGGTCGCGGCGTTGCCGCCCTTCTCGTGCTCTCCCACGAGTGCGGCCACCGTCTCGCTGCGCAACAGGGGAGTGTCCCCGGGGAGCACGAGCACGGAGGAGGTGTCGTCGAGGTCGTCGCCGGCCAGACCCGACAGCCCGACCATGGTCGCATCCCCGGTGCCGCGCTGTTCGTGCTGGGTGGTGAAGCGCACGTGTGCCCAGGCGGGGGCGTCGTCGCGAACCTTGCGGGTGACGCGGTCGGCCCCGTGACCCACCACGACCACCGTGGCCGTGAGGTCGATCTCTGCGAGCGAATGGATCACGTGCATCACCATGGAACGTCCACAAATGAGATGGAGCGGCTTGGGCCGTTCCGATCTCATGCGGGACCCCTCACCTGCGGCGAGGACGATTGCTGATGCGCTCATGGTTCCGGGAAGAGGACTCGAACCCCTATCAACGGGACCAAAACCCGCTGTCCTGCCAGTTGGACGATCCCGGATCGACGAAACCGAAGGTAGCGGATTTCCCGTTTTTGCGGGCTCGGCGGTAGTTTCGTGAGTTCTATGGGTTCGCTGATCAAGAAGCGCCGCAAGCGCATGCGCAAGAAGAAGCACAAGAAGATGCTCCGGCGCACGCGTCACCAGCGTCGCAAGTAGTTCCGGTCATCCCGGTCGGGGCCGTGCCGTGGGGCCGTCGTCGCCCTCCCGGGTGCTCGGTCGGGTTCACGGCCTGGAGTGTGAGATCCGTCCCGCATCGGGTCGGGTCGTCGTCACTATCACCGTCGCGCCCGCCAGTGCCGGGCCGTTCGCACTCATCGCGCCGGCGAAGTCGCCGACTGCGAACCATGTCGCACCCGAGCCCGCGAGCCGTGGGCGTTCGCCGATTGCATCGGCGATGAGGTCACGCCATCTCGCGAGTGCGGGGACCTCCGCCAGTGCCGCCGGTTCGAGGTCGTTGCCGTTGTCGCCGGTCGGGCCGCCCATCGCATCCCATCGCGCATAGACCGCCGGCGTCGCGACCTGCACCGGCGGCACGAACAGTGTCACCACCTCGTGTGCGTGGGGAAGTGGCTCGACGATCTCGCCGATTCCCGAGACGCGGGCTCGGCCGCCCCGCAGGCAGAACGGAATGTCGGCGCCGAGTCGGGAGGCCGTCCGCATGTCTTCGTCGCGCTCGTCGAGTCCGGCCCAGCGCAGGATCGCGGCGGCATCGGTCGATCCGCCGCCGAGTCCGGCGCCGTGCGGGATGTTCTTGGTCAGGCGAACCCGTGCCGTCCGGCCCGCGAGCGTGAGCGCGCGCGCCACGAGGTTGTCGAGGCCGCCCGAGAGACCATCTGCGAACGGGCCGTCGATCTCGATCCTGGTCGTCGCCGACTCGGTGACCTCGAGGGTGTCTGCGAGGTCGAGACTCGTCATCTCGGCGTCGATCAGGTGGTACCCGTCGTTGCGCACGCCCGTGATGCGCAACGACAGCGTCAGTTTCCCGGGTGCCTCGATGAACGTCATCGGGGGTCCCCGAGGATGCGCGCGAGACGGATCCACTCTTCGACGCCGAGTTCCTCGGCGCGCGCGGTGGGAGCGATCCCGGCGGCGGCGAACTGGGCCTCGTCGACTCGGCCGGCGAGCGCGCCGCGCAGCATCTTGCGGCGCTTGGCAAAACCCTGCCGAACGAGGGAGAACAACGATTCCGGATCGATCGAGGTGTCCGGCGGGGGGTGGCGCACGATCTCGACGAGGCTCGACTCGACATTGGGCCGCGGCAGGAACACCGAGGCCGGCACGTGTCCGACGATTCGTGCGTCGGCCCAGAACGCAGTCTTCACGCTGACGGCCCCGTAGGCCGCGGTGGAGGGTCTCGCGACGAATCGCTCGGCGACCTCTCTCTGCACCATCACCAGCATCCGGGTCACCTGCGGCACGGTGTCGAGGATGTCGGCCACGAGCGGGGTCGCCACGTTGTAGGGGAGGTTCGCGACCAGCGACCATTCCCCGTTGCCGAGGACGGCACTCCAATCGAGCGTCATCGCATCGGCGTGCACCACGTCGATCCCGGGGATGTCGGCAACATTCGCGCGGAGCAACGGCACGAGATCACCGTCGACCTCGACAGCCACGACATGTGCGCCGGTCTCGGCGAGTGCGAGGGTGAGCGAGCCGAGCCCCGCGCCCACCTCGACCACGTGCGTGCGCGGACCCGCGCCGGAGAGCCGGGCGATGCGGCGCACGGTGTTCGGGTCGACGACGAAGTTCTGGCCCAACGCGCGCTTGGCGCGCAGACCAGCCCCCTCGAGCAGGTCCTTGGCGACCGGCCGCGAGAGCGTCACCAGGTCAACTCGACGGGGAGCGGGGCGTCGACGATCTCGGCGATCTTTTCGAACACGCCGGTGTGCAGCACGATCTGGAATGTCGACGACGTCGGACCGATGTTGATGTTGGTGCACACCGTCTTGCGGCCGTTGTTCAGGTTGCGCACCGTGATCTCTGCGCCGAGTGGCACGAGTGCGGTCGAGCATCCCTTCTCGGCACCCTCGGGGAAGCGCTTGAAGGTGGCGTCACCGCGCACCATGCGCCCGGAATTGTCGGCGGGGTATGCCAACTGTCCCTGTCCCTGGGGATCGGCGCTGACCGGGCCGTCGAGGTTCGCGGGTGCGTCGGCGTCCTTGTCGGTGGACAGGCCCGTCTCGAGCGTGGTGGTCGTGGCGATCTCGGCGCTGCGGTCGGATTTCCCGGTGGGGCCCGAGGCGATGAACAGCACGGGCAGGGCGAGCGCGGTGAGCGCGATCGCCACGGTCAATCTGTTGCGGTCGACGCGCGAGAAGTCCATTCAGCAGTCAAATGTAGGGGCGCAGTGCCGGTGTCGCGGGTCAGCGCATGCGCGGGAACGCGCGCAGGGCATTGGCCGTGGTGATCGCGGCGAACTCGGCCGGCTCGATTCCCTTCAGCGCCGCGACCGCGGTTCCCACCACGGCGACGTGCGCGGGTTCGTTCGGTTGACCGCGGTGCGGGACCGGCGCGAGGAACGGAGCATCGGTCTCGACGAGGATGTGCTCGACCGGGCAGAGAACTGCTGCGTCGCGGATCTCTGTGGCGTTCTTGAACGTGATGATCCCGCTGAACGAGATCATCGTTCCGCGGTCGAGGCATCGCCGCGCCTCGTCGGGCCCGCCCGTGAAGCAGTGGATGATCGTGTTGTGCGGCATCCCCTCGGCATCGAACACATCGAAGGTGTCGTCCCACGCATCGCGGGTGTGGACCACGAGTGACAGGTCGTGCTCCTTGGCGAGTGCGATCTGGCGGGCGAACGCCTCGCGCTGCTCGGCGCGGGGCGAGTTCCCGTAGTGGTAGTCGAGACCGCACTCACCGATCGCGACGGTGCGCGAAAGGTCACCGGAGAGCAGCGGCTCGATCGTGTGCGCGCCGACCAGCGCATCGTGGGGGTGCAGACCGATCGTGGCCCACACGTCGGGGTGCGACGCGGCGGTGGCCAGCGCCTGGGCACTCGTGTCGGCATCGGTCCCGATCACCACGAAGCGCTCGACGCCGGCCTCGCGTGCGCGACGCAACAACTCGTCCGATCCCGTCTCGACCATCTGTTCCTGTGTGTGGCAGTGCGTGTCGGTCCAGCCCATCAGTGTCCCTGTCGACTCGTCACGCGGTGCGGCGTGGGAAGAGCGGGTCGCCCTTCACCACGGTGCGTCCCGCCGGATAGAGACCCCATCGGACATCGACGGGGATGCGGCACTCGTCGGGCGATCCCTCGAGACCGATGCACCGCCAGATCTCCCGGCATGTCGCCGGCATCGCCGGTGTCGCCAGGATCGTGACGATGCGCAGTGCCTCGAGCGCATCACCCATCACGCGGTCGACCTCGGGGCCGGGTTCGGCCTTCCAGGGCTCGTGCGTCTCGAGGTGGGCATTCGTCGCGCGGATCAACTGCCATGTCGCCTCGAGCGCGCGCGAGGGCTGCACCTTGTCCCAGTGCCGCGACGCCTCGGCGACCGCCTCGGCGGCATGGGCGGCGAGCGCGCTCTGCGGATCGGGCGCGGTCCCGAGTCCACCGCACTTCTTGCCGACCACGGTCGCCACGCGCGCGGCGAGGTTCCCGAGGTTGTTGGCGAGGTCGGAGTTGTAGCGCGAGACGAGTCCCTCGTAGGTGAAGTCCCCGTCGTTGCCGTACGGGGTCTCGGCCAGCACGTAGTAGCGGAATCCATCGACGCCGAAGTCGTCGATCAACTCGAGCGGGTTCACGACGTTGCCGGATGTCTTCGACATCTTCTCGCCGCCCACGAGCAACCACCCACCGACGGCCCATCCCTGCGGCGGTTCGATCCCGGCCGACATCAGCATCGCGGGCCAATAGACATTGTGGAACCTCAGGATGTCCTTGCCGATGACATGGTGCTGGGCCGGCCACCAGGAGGCGAAGCCCGCGTCGTCGGTCCCGTACCCGATCGCGGTGATGTAGTTGGCGAGTGCGTCGAACCAGACATAGGCCACGTGCGAGTGATCGAAGGGGAGGGGGATCCCCCATGTGAGCGACTTGCGCGACACCGAGAAATCCTGGAGCCCCTGCTTGATGAATCCCGTCACCTCGTTCACGCGGTGCTCGGGCACGACTGCACCGGGATGCCGCGCATACCAGTCGAGGAGGCGGTCCTCGAACCGCGAGAGCCTGAAGAAATAGTTCTCCTCCTCCACCTGCTCGACGGGTCTCTTGTGGATCGGGCAGTCGCGGCCGTCGAGTTCGTCCTCGGTGCAATAGGCCTCGCAGGCCACGCAGTAGAGACCCCGATAGGTGTCGAGCTCGATGTCGCCGGCGTCCCAACAGGCCTGGAGCAGTTTCTCGACGCCCGCCCGGTGGCGGGCCTCGGTGGTGCGGATGAAGTCGTCGTGGGAGATGTCGAGTCGCCGCCATGCCTCGGCGAACAAGGGAGCGATCTCGTCGGTGAATTGCTGTGGCGTCTTTCCGGCGGCATCGGCGGCCTGTTGGATCTTGAGCCCGTGCTCGTCGGTGCCGGTGAGGAAGCGCACGTCATCGTCGAGCAACCGGTGCCAGCGCGCGAGCGAGTCGGCCACGATGGTTGAATAGGCATGGCCGAGGTGCGGACGCGCGTTCACGTAATAGATCGGCGTCGTGATGTAGTACTTGGCCACGGACCAAGGCTACGACTGCGACGGAGCCGTCTCCGGGTTCTTTTTTCCGCGACCTGCGTCCCTACGGTGTGTGTCGTGAGTTCCCCCGTCTCGCACCGGTTCGACACCGACGTCTCGGTGACCCCGCTCGGGGACGGCCGCTACGACGCCCCGATCCGCGACGGCTGGGACATCAACGGGAACGCGAACGGCGGGTACCTGATGTCGCTCGTGGCGAACGCGATGCGCGCCGAGTCGGGTCGCGCGCATCCCATCTCGGTCGGCATGCACTACCTGGCCCCCGGACCGGCCGGCGAGGGCACGGTCACGGCGCGGGTGATGAAGAGTGGCAAGCGGTTCACCACCGTGGCGGCCACGCTCTCGCGCGACGGGCGCGACTTGGTGACAGCCCTCGGCGTGTTCGGCGACATCGACTCCTCGGTTCCGCCGCACGCGGTGAGCCTCGACCGCATCGAGGTGCCGCCCTTCGACGAGTGCCCGACCCGGTCGGGTGAGGCGATGCCGCTCGGTCTCATGAGCAAGCTCGACATGCGCATCCATCCCGACGACACCGGATTCGCCCGGGGTGAACCGACGGGCGAGGCGTTGTGCCGCGGGTACTTCTCGTTCCGCGACGGACGCGAGAGCGACACGCTCTCGATGCTGCTCGCCGCCGATGCGTTCCCGCCGGTGATGTTCAACCGCTTCGGCATGCAAGGGTGGGTGCCCACGATCGAGATGACGGTGCACGTGCGCGGAGTGCCCGCGCCCGGTCCGATCACGTGTGCGTTCCGCAGCCGTGTCATCCAGGGCGGCATGTGGGAAGAGGATGGCGAGATGTGGGATTCGACCGGTCAGGTCGTGGCTCTCAGTCGTCAGCTCGCTCTCGCGCCGCTCGCGCGCTGAGCGTCAGGTGCGGCGGCCGTGCCGCACGCCGAGCACCCAGACCGCCACGAGTGCGCCCGCCACTGCCGTCGCCGTCGATGAACGCCGAATCAGCATCTTCGAGCGTTGCGCGAAGGTGACCACCGGCCACCCCCTCTCGCGTGCGACGCGCGCGAGGTGCGCATCGGGGTTCACCGCCACCGCGTTCCCCACGAGCGAGAGCATCGGGATGTCGCTCGCCGAGTCGGAGTAGGCGAACGACTCGTCGAGATCGATCGCGAGTCGCGCCGCGGTCTCCTTGACCGACTCGGCCTTGCCCTCGCCGTAGCAAAACGGACCGTCGAGACGGCCGGTGTAGATCCCGTTGACCACCTCGCCGCGGGTGCCGATCCCCCCGGTCATGCCGAGGGCCTGGGCGAGGGGCTCGACGATCTCGACGGGTGACGCCGAGACGATGAACGTGCGCCGACCCGCCGCGTGGTGCTGCTCGAGCACCGCGCGAGCCTCGGGCCGGATCATCGCGAGCAGCTCGGGCAGCACCATCTCGTTCAGGGCGATCAGATCCTCGCGTCTCTTCCCCCCGACACCGGCCAGGATCCGGTCGCGCACCCCCATCGAGGTGTCGTCGCTCGCACCGGAGACCCGGAACCGCAGCGCTCCCAGTGCATCACGCACGAAGTCGCTCGTGCGGATGAGCCCGGCGTCGCGGGCGGCGCGGGCGAATGCGAACGCCGATGCCCCCGCGATCAAGGTGCGGTCGAGATCGAAGAATGCGGCCCCGCGCGGCTGGTCGCTCATTTCCCCACCGCCAGGCCGTACACCCTGTTGCGCGCCACGCCTAGGGCCGTGCTCACCTCGTCGACCGCGTCTCGTGTCGACACTCCCGCGATCTGGCGCCGCGCGAGCTCGCTCACGATGTCGGCGTCGCTCACCTCGGCAGTCGCCGAGGGAGCCGGCTCGATCACGATCGCGTACTCGCCGCGTGGCTCGACAGCGCGCGCGTGTGCGAGTGCCTGTTCCATGGTGCCGCGCCAGATCTCCTCGTGCAGCTTGGTCATCTCGCGCACGAGCGCCACGCGGCGCACTGTGCCGCATGCGTCGCAGAGGTCTGCGAGGGTGCGCGCGAGCCGGTGCGGTGCCTCGTAGAGCACGGTCGTTCGCCTCTCACGTGCCACCTCGCTCAAGCGCTCCCGCCGGTCCGACCCCGAGCGCGGCAGGAATCCGTCGAAGGCGATGCGTGCGGTGGGCATCGCCGAGACGACCGCCGCCATCACGAATGCGGCCGGTCCCGGCACCGCACGCAGCGCGTGCCCGGCCTCGACCGCGGCGCGTGCGATCCGCTCCCCGGGATCGGAGATCCCCGGTGTTCCCGCATCGGTCACCACGGCCACCGTGCGTCCCGACGCGAGCAGGTCCACCACCTCTGCGCACGCATCGAGCTCGGTGTGCTCGTTGGCCACGATCAGGCGCTCGGGTGTCGCGCCGATGCGCTTGAGCAGCATCCCGGAACGGCGGGTGTCCTCGCAGCAGATCACATCGGCTGCGCGCAGGACGGCGACAGCACGGGTCGAGAGATCGTCGAGGTTGCCGATCGGGGTGGCCACGAGCCACAGACCCGACTCGATCGGCGCCGGCGTCGCGGGGTTCTCGCTGCTCACGGCTTGCGCACCTCCACCACGTCTCCGGGGCGCAGGTTCCATCGCTCGAAACTGCCCGCCGACGCCTCGACCACCGCGTGCGCACCCCGCACGGGAGCTCCGACACGCCAGGGCTTCAGGGTCTCGGTCGACAGCACTGCGCCGGCCGCATCGACATAGGCGATGTCGAGTGGCACGCGCACGCCGACCGTGTGCACCCACCGACAGGGCTCGAGCACGAGCGGTTCTGCGATCTCGGCGAGACCGATCGCGCCGCGTCGCCGGTCGCGCCGCGTGGTCGCCAACCGGGCAGAGGCGAGCACGCGCCCCCCGCTCACCAACCACACCGGTTGCATCGCTTCCGCGGCCATCACCGTCAAGGTTATGGCTCAGACGTTGAAGCGGAACTCCGTCACGTCACCGTCGACGAACTCGTACTCCTTGCCCTCGGAGCGGATCTTGCCCTGCTCCCGGGCCTTTGACCACGAGCCGATCCCGAGCAGATCGCCCCACTGGATCACATCTGCACGGATGAAGCCGCGCTGGATGTCGGAATGGATCTTGCCGGCGCACTCTGGCGCCTTCGACTCGGCCCGGAAGGTCCACGCGCGGGACTCCTTCTCGCCGGTGGTGAAGAACGTGCGCAGGCCGAGGAGGTGGTACGCGCTGCGGACCATCGTGGTGAGGGCTCCCTCGCCGAGCCCGAGTGCCTCGAGCATCTCAGCGCGATCGGCAGGGTCCAATTGGGCGGCCTCGGCCTCGATCTGCACCGACATGCCGATGACCTCGACCTCGGACTCGTGGGCCGAGCCGGGCGGTGCGAGCTCGGCCCTCACGCGCGCGACCTCGGTGGGGATCCTGTCGAGTTCGTCCTCGCCCACGTTGACCACCGCGAGCACGCGGCGGTTGGTGAGCAGGAAGTGCGGCGCGAGCACCTCGCGGTCGGCCGCCGAGAGTCCCGATCGGTAGATCGGTCGACCCTCTGAGAGAACATCGAGCGCGCGCTGGAGCGAGGCGGCTTCCTCGCCGGCGGTCTTGTCGACGCGGGCGGCCTTTGCCACCCTGCCGAGGCGGGCCTCGACGGTCTCGAGATCGGCGAGAGCGAGTTCGAGCTCCACGACGCGCAGGTGCTCGAGCGGGTCGTCGGGTCCGGGCACGTCGGCATCGCGGAATGCACGCAGCACGAACACGATCGCATCCACCTCGCGGATGTTGGCGAGGAACTTGTTGCCGAGGCCCTCGCCCTTGCTCGCCCCCTCGACGAGACCGCCGATATCGACCACCTGGACGGCGGCGTGCACCACGTTCTTCGACTGCGACATCTCGGCCAGCCGGTCGAGCCGGGTGTCGGGGACCTTGGCCACCCCGATGTTGGGGTCCTTGGTTGCGAAGGCATAGGGGGCCGCGAGGGCGCCACCACCGGTCAGTGCGTTGTAGAGGGAGGACTTGCCGGCATTCGGCAGGCCGACGAGGCCGAAGCGTTCCATGAGGCGAGAGACGCTAGCGGTGGGTCCCGGATGGGTCGGGGAGCAGGGCATGTGGCGCCCGCCCCGTGGAACGGGGGAAGCCAATTGTTACTATGGCGGTAGTGCAAATTCCCGGTTGGTCGGGAGTCCGCACGCCCCCCGATTCACCAGTCAAGCCCCCGACTCAGTCGTCAAGAAGGACACCACGTGACCGCGTTCGACCTGGACCTCAGCAAGTACAGCCTCGGCTGGAGTGATGACGTCGAGTACGCCTTCCAGCCCGAGAAGGGTCTGAGTGATCGCGTCGTCGAGCAGATCTCGTGGTGGAAGGGCGAGCCGAAGTGGATGACCGCACTGCGACTGCGGAGCCTGTCGCTCTTCGAGCGCAAGCCGATGGCGCCGTGGTTCTCCGTGAACATGCCCGACATCGACTTCCAGGACATCTTCTATTACCTGAAGCCCGCCACCGAGCAGGTCGATGAGTGGGACGACCTGCCCGAGCAGATGAAGGCCACCTACGAAAAACTCGGCATCCCCGAGGCCGAGCGCAAGTACCTCGCCGGTGTCACCGCGCAGTACGAGTCCGAGGTCGTGTTCCACCGCAACCGCGAGGACCTCGAGAAGCAGGGGATCCTCTTCTGCGACATGGACACCGCGCTCCGCGAGTACCCGGACCTCGTCAAGCAGTACTTCGGCACGGTCATCCCCCCGGGCGACAACAAGTTCTCCGCGCTCAACACCTCGGTGTGGTCGGGCGGCTCGTTCATCTACGTGCCGCCGGGAGTCGAGTGCGAGATGCCGCTGCAGGCCTACTTCCGGATCAACTCCGAGAACGCCGGTCAGTTCGAGCGCACGCTGATCATCGCCGACGAGGGTTCGAAGGTGCACTACATCGAGGGTTGCTCGGCCCCGGTGTACACGAGCGACTCGCTGCACTCCGCCGTGGTGGAGATCGTGGTGAAGCCCTCGGCCCACGTGACCTACACGACCATCCAGAACTGGTCGCCGAACGTCTACAACCTCGTCACCAAGCGCGCGCGCGTCGAGGCCGAGGGCCACATGGAGTGGATCGACGGAAACATCGGCTCGAAGCTGACGATGAAGTACCCGAGCGTGTACCTGGTGGGACCCAAGGCCACGGGCGAGGTGCTCTCGGTCGCCTATGCGGGCGCCGGGCAGCACCAGGACGCCGGCGCAAAGATGGTCCACGCCGCACCGGAGACCTCGTCGCGCATCGTGTCGAAGTCGATCTCCAAGGACGGTGGCATCACCACCTACCGCGGACTGGTGCGCGTCGACGAGGGCGCCCACGGCTGTAAGAGCCACGTGCAGTGCGATGCGTTGATCCTCGACGGCGACTCCGAGAGCCGCACGCTTCCCTACATGGAGGTGGGCGAGAAGGACGCCGAGATCGGTCACGAGGCCACGGTGTCCAAAATCGCCGACGAGCAGCTCTTCTACCTGATGTCGCGCGGCCTCTCCCAGGAGCAGGCGATGAGCATGGTCGTCAACGGTTTCATCGAGCCCGTGACGCGCACGCTCCCGATGGAGTACGCGGTCGAGTGGAGCAGGCTCATCGAACTGCAGATGGAGGGTTCCGTCGGCTGACGAGCCGCGGGGCACCCACCATGCCGATGCGCACGGAGTGCAAGCACTACGAGAGCCGCTCGTACGCAAACGGCGACGCCGTGCGCAAGTGCAACCTCGATCTCGCTCCTGAGGCACCGTGGCGCTGCCCGGAGCCCTGCACGGGGTACGAGCGGCGACTGGCCGATGTGGCATGGGTGCACGGGACTGCGATCGCACCGCCCACCCCGCCGGAGGTGCCCGGTCTCGGCGACGGCTCGGCGGCCGCCGTGCTGGATGCGGCCGAGGACATCATCAACTCGATCAGTGCGGACGTGCTCGCAGATGTCGAGAGAGACAAGAAGAAGCGGCGCTGGTGGCGCCGACGCAAGTGAACGGACCCCGATGACCACGACCCCCCTCATGCCGAGCACCGACGAGGAGATCTGGCGCTACAGCCGGATCGGCGAGTTGCGCCTCGACGACTTCGCCCCGGCCCGGGCGCGCACCGAGACGATCGGCGCCGAGCCTCTGCGGTCGACCACGGCGCTCGCCGGCATCGCCATGACCAACCCGGCCGATGTCTTCGCCGGGCTCAATCGCGAGGCGGGCGAGGAGATCACCCTGGTGCTGCCGCGCGGCACGGTCGTCGAGGAGATCGTCGAGATCGTCCACCATGTCGATGCCGACGGGGTGTTCGTGCGCCCGAGGCTGGTGATCGACGCCGGTGAGGATTCCGAGGTCACGGTCGTCGAACGCTTCGTCTCGGCAGATGGAGTGCGGTCCCTCGTGGTGCCGGTGCTCGAGGTGCGCGCCGCGCGGTCGGCACGCGTCAACTACGTGGGTGTGAACGAGCTCGGCTCGGCGACATGGCAGATCGGCCACCAGGTGGCGGTGGGTGCGCGCGACTCGCATGTCCGCTTGAACACCGTGGCCCTCGGTGGCGACTACGCGCGCGTGCGCGCCGAGGTGCGCCTCGTGGAGCAGGGTGCGAACGCCCAGCAACTCGCCCTGTACTTCGCCTCCGGGTCCCAGATGCACGACTTCCGGACCCTGCAGATCCACGAGGCACCCCGCACCAGGTCCGACCTGTTGTTCAAGGGGGCGGTCGGTGGGTCGGCGCGCAGCGTCTACACCGGCCTCATCAAGATCGCAAAGAACGCCGCGCACTCCGAGGCCTTCCAGACGAACCGCAACCTCACCCTGGGTGAGGGCGCGTGGGCCGAGAGCGTGCCGAACCTCGAGATCGAGACGAACGAGGTCAAGTGCAGCCACGCCTCCACGGTCGGCTCGATCGAGGAGGAGCACCGGTTCTATCTCGAGAGCAGGGGAGTGCCGCCCGAGGTGGCCGAGCGTCTGGTGGTGCTCGGGTTCTTCGACGATGTCCTCGAGCGCCTACCCCGCGGCGTCGATGTCTCGCCGATGCGCGCCGCCGTGGCCGAGAAGTTGACCGCCGAGGTCGCGCGATGAGCCGCGTCTGCCAACTCTCCGATCTCGCCGAGGGTTCGGCGCGCAGGTTCGAGGTCGACGGCGTGCCGGTCGCAGTCGTGCGGATCGGCGACGATGTCCACGCAATCCACGACGTGTGCAGCCACGCCGACGTCGCGCTCTCCGACGGGGTGGTCTGGTGCGAGACGCGCCAGATCGAGTGCATTCGCCACGGGAGCGCCTTCAATCTCGTCACCGGAGCCCCCGACACGCTGCCGGCCACCCAGCCGGTGCCGGTGTACGAGGCGCGCGTCGTCGGCGGCGAGGTCGAGGTGGACGTGACGCGACAGACGAACAAGGAAGGTGCGCGATGACGACACTGGAGATCAAGGGGCTGCGAGCAGAGGTCGCCGGACGAGAGATCCTGAAGGGGGTCGACCTCGTCGTGGCGAGCGGCGAGGTGCACGCGGTGATGGGCCCGAACGGCGCAGGGAAGTCGACGCTGTCGGCGGTGATCATGGGCAAGCCCGGTTACCGCGTCACCGGGGGGACCGTGACCCTCGACGGCGCCGACGTGCTCGCGATGCCCACGTGGGAGAGGGCGGTCGCCGGGCTCCATCTGGTGATGCAGTACCCGACCGAGGTGCCCGGGGTGCATGTCGATGCCGTCCTCACCGAGGCACTGCGGGCGCGTGGCCGCGACGCCGCGTCTCTCGGCGCCGAGATCGACCGCGAGGCCGCGCGCATCGGGTTCGATCCCTCGCTCGTGACGCGCGCGTTGAACGTCGACCTCTCCGGCGGCGAGAAGAAGCGCAACGAGACGCTGCAGATGGCGGTGCTGGCGCCGCGGATCGCGATCCTCGACGAACTCGACTCGGGTCTCGACATCGACGCTCTGCGCGACTGTGCGCGCCGTGTCGAGGCCGCCACCCAGGAGAGCAATCTCGGCGTGCTCGCGATCACCCACTACGTGCGCCTCCTCGAGGAGCTCAAGGCCGACGTCGTGCACATCCTCGTGGCCGGGCGCATCGTCGCCAGTGGCGGGCCCGAGCTCGCCGATCGTCTCGAGCGCGACGGCTACGCCGCCTTCGTCTGAGTCGCACGTGTCGACCGGGTTCCCGAGCGGTTGGTTGCTGCGCGACGGCGCCCTGCACCGCGACTTCGTCTTCGTCGACTTCGAGCAGGCGTTCGCGTTCATGGCCGCGGTCGCCGCGATCGCCGAGTCGATGAACCACCATCCCGACTGGAGCAACTCGTGGAACAAGGTGTCCATCTCGCTCGTGTCCCATGATGTCGGCAGGGTGACCGAGCGCGACATCACACTCGCCGAGAGCATCAACACGCTCCTGTGACCGCACCGGTCTCGGCGGTGCGCATCGCACGCGCCCGGGCACGGTGCGCGCCGCGACCCTCGTCTAGGTTGGACCTCCGGAGGGGGGACTCGTGACGGAACCGTCGGGTCGCGTCCATCTCGCCAAGTCCGGGGCCTTCCCCGGGTGGTGGGTGGTCGGTGGATGCTTCATGGTGCTCTTCGTGAGCTCGGCACTGGGCTTCTACGGGATGTCGGTGTACCTGAACGCCTTCTCCAAGCAGTTCGGCTGGGAGATCTCCGGGCTCTCGATCGCCACGACCTTCTTCTTCCTGATCGGCGGGCTGTGGAACGTGGTGGTGGCGCGCCTGATCGACCGACACGACGTGCGCGTCGTGATGTACGGCGGGGCTGCGCTCGGTGCGCTCTCGCTGTGGTGGCTCGGTCGGGTGACCGAGCGATGGCAGTTGTTCGTGATCTACGGGGTCTTTGCGATCGCGTGGTCCTCGAGCGGTCTGACGGCTGCGACCACCGTGGTCACGCGCTGGTTCCACGCCAAACGCTCGATGGCGATCGCAGCCGCATCGTCGGGGCTCTCCGTGGGCGGCATCATCCTCACCCCGATCATCAAGAGTCTGATCGATGCCCGGCAACTCTCCGGCGCGAGCCACTGGATGGCCCTGATTTGGTTCGTGGGCATCTGCGTGCCGACATTCCTCGTGATCAGGCCAGACCCGCACTCGCTCGGCTGGATGCCCGACGGTGAACCACGCCCCGACAACCACGTGGTCGACCTGCCGGGTGTGTCGCTCGCAGATGCGCTGCGCACGCGGTTCTTCTGGATCGTCACCCTCGGCTACGTGCTGGTGATGGGTGCCCAGGTCGGTGCGATCCAGCAGATCGTCAAACTGGTCGAGGAGCGCACGACACCGGGCACGGCGGCACTGGCGACCTCGGTGCTCTCGGGGGCGAGCGTGGTGTTCCGTCTGGTGGGAGGCCGCATCATCCCCAAGTTCCCGCTCGCCAGGTTCATGGTGTTCGTGGCCGCAGTGCAGGGATCGGCGATCGTGATCATCGGCCAGATGGACTCGACGCTGCCGTTGATGCTCTCGATCGGTCTGTTCGGGGCGATGGTGGGCAACGTGCTCATGATGCAGTCGCTTCTGATCGCCCAGAGGTTCGGCGTCCGCGACTACGCCAAGATCTCTGCGCGCTCAGGGCTGATCTCGCTCACCGGGACCGCGATCGGCCCGATCCTCATCGGCACGATCCGTGACGCGTCGGGCAACTATGCGGTGCCCTACCTCGTCGCGGGATTGGTCTCGCTGGTGGGTGCCGGCTTGTTCGTCTTCAGCGGACCTGCCGAGGTGGGCGACGAGGCGCGCCCGGCCCGGTCCCGCACCCGACTCTGAACCGGTTCTGTCGCGGGGTCAGAACGCCATCGACCGGAGGCGCCGGATGCGCTCGTCGGTCGCGGGGTGGGTCGAGAACAACCGACCCACGTCGACTCCGGTGCGGCGCTTGTGGTGCATCTCCGACAGAGGGTTGTGGATGTATGCCTGGGCCTGGGCGGGCGAGACCATCATCGGGTGGCGCGCGGCGAGCACCTCGATCTTCTCGAGCGCGCGGGCGAGTGGCTCGCCGGTGCCGAGCAGTTCGGCCGCACCGCGGTCGGCCTCGAACTCACGGCTGCGGCTGATCGCCATCTGGATCAGGCTGGCGGCGAGCGGTGCCAGCAGCGACACCAGGAGGATCGCGAGAGGATTCGGGCGGTCCTCGTCGTCGCCGCCGCCGGCGAACATTGTCGCGAACATCGCCATCTGGGCGATCGAGGAGATCGCCGTGGCGACGGCGGCCGCCACCGACCCGATGAGGATGTCGCGGTGCTTCACGTGCATCAGCTCGTGCGCCATGACGCCCTCCACCTCGTCGCGCGTGAGCGACTGGAGCAGCCCGGTCGTTGCGCACACCACCGCGTTGTTCGGCCCCCGACCGGTGGCGAAGGCGTTCGGCTGATCACTGGGGGACACGGCCACCCGCGGCATCGGGAGACCCGAGCGTGCGGCGAGATCGCGGACCATGCCGTAGAACTCCGGATGGTCAGCCTCGGTGATCACTTGGGCGCGTGCAGACGCGAGCGCGAGACGGTCGCTGAACCAGTACGAGCCGCCCACCATGACGAGGGCGAGCATGAGGCCGATCATCACGGCCCCCGAACTTCCCCCGCCGAGGATCGAGGCGACACCGACGATCAGGCCGCCGAGACCGGCGAGAAGGACCGTGGTCTTCATCGTGTTCTTGAACATTGTCATTACCCCTCTGTGTCGCGGTGCTGCTCAGCCGAAGTCGAAGATCTCGCCCAGGAGGCGAGCGGTGACACCGATGCCTCTGAGCGCTCGATCAACTTGTCGAGTTCGCCGCGGTCGAGCCACACCCCCCGGCACTGGGGGCAGTAGTCGATATCGATTCCCTGGCGATCGGTGATCGCGAGGGCGACGTCGCAGTTCAGGCATTTCATCGGGTTTCCTTTCGTGTGGCGATGAGACGACGTGTGAGCTTGCGGATCTCATCGACCCACAGGATCGACGAGGCCACGGCGCCGCAGACCAGCCACTGACCGCGTGTGAGGCCGGCCGTGTCGAAGAGGTCCTTGGCGAATCCGTTGTGGGTCACCACGTACTGGAGCGTCGCCACGATCGCGAGCGATATCCACAATGACTTGTTGGTCAGCGTGTGCCTGCCGAACACCGAGCGGTTCTCGCTGCGCACATTCAGGATGTTGAAGAACTGGAACATCACGAAGGTGTTGAAGCCCATGGTTCCCGCCACGGTCGCGACCCCGGCCTGGGCCTCGGGTCCGGGTGCCATCGCAAAGACCGCGAGAGTCCCCACCGCCATCACGGACGCCGCGAGCGAGATCGAGGCCCACCTCGACCTGGTGAGAATCGGCTCGTTCGTCGGGCGCGGGGCGCGACCCATGATCGAGGGGTCGGCCTTGTCGACCCCGAGTGCCATCGCGGGTGGGCCGTCCATGATGATGTTCACCCACAGGATCGCGATCGCAGTGAAGGGTTTGCGGTTCGCGATGTCGAACAGCGACGACATCAGGAACACTGCCGCGAAGCCGAGCGTGGTGCTCAACTGGAACTTCACGAACTTCACGATGTTGTCGTAGATCGCACGTCCGCGCTCGATGGCGCGCACGATGGTGGCGAAGTTGTCGTCGGTCAGCACCATGGTCGCGGCTTCCTTGGTGACCTCGGTGCCGGTGATCCCCATTGCCACGCCGATGTCTGCCTTCTTGAGGGCAGGGGCGTCGTTCACGCCGTCACCGGTCATCGCGACCACGTTGTCGCGGCGCTGGAGGGCGTCGACGAGGCGCAGTTTGTGCTCTGGCGACACACGCGCGAACACCGAGGTCGAGTCGATGATCTCATCGAGTGCCCGGTCGTCCATCGCGTCGAGGTCCGCACCCGTCACCGCTCCTCCCTCGAGGCCGAGATCGCGGCCGATCGCCGCGGCGGTGATCGCATGGTCGCCAGTGATCATCTTCACCGAGACACCGGCCGTGCGGGCAACGGCGATCGCGTCGCGGGCCTCGGGTCGCGGGGGGTCGATGATCCCGATCATCGC
Organism: Actinomycetota bacterium; assembly: GCA_046091605.1. Taxonomy (GTDB): domain Bacteria; phylum Actinomycetota; class Acidimicrobiia; order Acidimicrobiales; family Ilumatobacteraceae; genus UBA2093. The sequence continues at coordinate 52,594 of JBJTCB010000039.1, forward strand.
AAGGAACGTGAGATCGCCCACCAGCCCGATCGGATCCTCGCCGTGCAGTTCGCCCCATGCGTCCAGGTCGAAGTCGCGCGATGCCACAGCGAGGACGCGCAGGCCACCTCCCGCGAGTCGTGCGTTCTCGGCATCGAGGGCCGCGCGGTGCGGTGTGATGTCCACTGCGGAGCCCGAGTTGTCGACCACGCGGCTCGACCGGGCCATGAGCACGTCGGGCGCGCCCTTCACATACAGCCGCACGACTCGACAGCCCTCCTCCGTGGCGACCTCGTGGAACGTCGCCATCAACTTGTGGGCACTGTCAAAGGGCACCTCGGCCACGCGCGGTCGGTTTGCCCTCAACTCGAGCGGGTCGAGCCCGCCCTTCATCGCGAGCACGACGAGCGCGCCCTCGGTGGGGTCACCCACCAGTTCCCAGTCGCCCTCGTTGCGGCGCACCACCGCGTCGTTGCACAGCGCCATCGGCATCAACGCAGAGATCAGTGCGATCGGGTTGTCTCCGCCCGCACCGATGATCCGACCCTCGGGGGAGTAGCCCTCGCCCGTCACGTCGTGCGACCGGCCGACGAAGTACAGCGATCGGGCTGTCATCTGGTTCAGGGTGAGCGTGCCGGTCTTGTCCGAGCAGATGACGCTGGTGCATCCCAGGGTCTCGACGCTGGCGAGACGCTTCACGATCGCGTTGTGCTTGGCCATCCGCGACACGCCGATCGCGAGTGTCACAGCCGTGACCGCGGGGAGTCCCTCGGGGATCGCGGCAACCGCGAGCGCCACCGAGGTGAGGAAGAGCTTGGAGAGCGAGTCACCGGAGATGATTCCGATCAGGAACACGAGTCCCACGATCACCCCCGCCAACTTGGCGAGACCGTGCGCGAGATGGTCGAGCTGGCGCTGGAGGGGCGATATCTCCGATTCGGTCGAACCGAGGAGACCGGCGATGCGGCCCATCTCGGTGTGCATTCCGGTCGAGGTCACGACGAACTCGCCGCGCCCGCGGCTCACGGTGGTGTTCATGAAGACCATGCCCCGCCGGTCGCCGAGCGATGCGTCCTCGTGGACCGCCTCTGTGTGCTTCTCGACGGCGTGGCTCTCGCCAGTCAGCACCGCCTCATCCACCTCGAGGTTCGTCGCCTGGAACAGTCGGCCATCGGTGGGGATGCGGTCACCGGCCTCGACCAGAACGACGTCGCCTGGAACCAGATCCTCGGTCGGGATGTTCTGCCACCCTCCGTCGCGCTTGACGCGGGCGGTTGTCGAGAGCATCTTGCGCAGTGCGGCGAGGGACGCCTCGGCTCGATTCTCCTGGACGAACCCGATGATGGCGTTCATGAGCACGACGACGAGCACGACGACCGGGGTCTTTGCCTCGCGCGCCACGATGGCGCTCACCGCGGCGGCGCCGATCAGGATCAGGGTGAGGAAGTTGGTGAACTGGGCGAGGAACCGTCGCCATGCGGGAACGGGTGTGGCCTCGGCCAACTTGTTGGGGCCGTGCTCCTCGAGGCGTCGTGCTGCGGTTGGGGAGTCGAGCCCGGATGGATCGGTCACAAGCAGGTTGAAGACCTCATCGTGGTGGAGAGCGTGGTGGTTCTCGACCCGTGACAGCAGTACTGCGATGGCGCTGGGGGGATTCATGGGTGTCCTTCGGCTAGTCGATGTCGGCTTGCCGAAGGTCTCTCCCAGGCCTTTCGGCCCCTCCTCGCCGGACCCTTGCGGATCGTGATGACGACTCGGAGTGGAGCGGGATACTCCCCTTCGTTGTTGCCGATTATACGGTGCGCGCACCGCGAGTCGTGACGGATCGCGGCGATTGCTCGTTTGGTGTGTGCAACAGAGCGCTCCGTAGTGTTGGGGAAATGCCGGATGATGTCCATCCCAATGTGACGAAAGTCGTCGAGGCTGCGAGGGCCTCGGGCCTCGCGATCGAGACTCGGCGATTTCCCGAGGGAACCAAGACCGCCCAGGACGCCGCCGATGCGATCGGCGTGACAGTCGGCCAGATCATCAAGAGCCTGGTGTTCGCCGTGGACGACGAGGTGGTGATGGCTCTCGTCTCGGGCTCGAATCGACTGGACGAGAAGAAGCTCGCTGCGGCCGCAGGGGGAGCGAAGTGCTCACGGGTCGATGCGGATGCTGTTCGCGCTGCCACTGGATTCCCGATTGGTGGCGTGCCTCCCTTTGGTCACACAACCCAACTGCGTGTGTTCGTTGATCCCGACTTGTTGCAGTACGACGAGGTGTGGGCCGCTGCGGGAACGTGGAACGACAACTTCGGTGCTGCGCCCGCTGACATCGTGCGCGTTGCTGGTGGCGTGGTCACTGACCTGAAACGCGGCTAACGAGAACGATCGGTCTCTCGCCCGAGCCAGAGGCCGAGAATCAGAATGACTCCCGCACCGCCAAGAATCGTC
>JBJTCB010000040.1:0-10365 GCA_046091605.1 Actinomycetota bacterium
GGAGCCCAAGAGGGGAATCGAACCCCTGACCTACGCATTACGAGTGCGTTGCTCTACCGACTGAGCTACCTGGGCGAGGAACGACAACGATACAGCCCCGTCGGGCGGGCGACTCCTGTCGTCAGCGCAGGCCGAGGGCACGGAACATGGTGTCGATGTAGAACTCGAGCCACTTGGCGACGTCGGTGCCGGTGCTGTCACCCTCGATGGCGGGGAAGCCGTCCACCGTCACCAGGTGCCACGTGGCGATCGACTCGACGTCCGCGTCCTTGCCGATCAGCCCGCGCTCCTTGGCGGTGCGCAGTCCATCCACGAGCTCGGCGTACCACCTGCGCTGCACGTCGTTGATCGCGCTCAGCAGGTCGGGTCGGGCGATCGCCGATCCCGCCACATTCATGCGGCGACGGCGGTTCATGCGGTGGGTGGCGGTGAAGATCTCCCTCACCTGGGCTTCGAGGAACTGCGTGAAGTCCTCGCGCGTCTCGACCGTCTGCGCCGCCGCGAGGAACTTTGCGCGAGTCCCCTCGTAGCCGCCCTCGAAGCGTGCGATCTGGGCGGCTTCGATCAGGCCCTCGCGACTTCCATAGAAGTGATAGATCGAGGTCACCGAGGTGCCGGCATCCTCGGCGATCTGCTTCACGCGGATGGAGGCCTCGCCTCCGCGGTCGATCTGCGTGATCGCGAGCGCGAGGATCATCTCCTTGGAGCTGGTGTGGTGCTCCGTGGTCGCCATGTCGCCTCCGTGCCGCGCGAGAGACGAATTCCACTGTCGGGCTCCCGGGATCAGAGAGACACGTCGCCCGGGACGGACGGTGCGGTGCGCGACGACTCTCGCCGAGCGATGCGCACAGCGACCCAGATGAAGACGAATTGGAAGGGGAGTCGGCCCCACGAGACGAGCTGTTCGGTCCACGCGCGGTCGCGCCAGTCCCACGTCATGTAGAGATTCGCCGGATACACCGCGAGGAACAGCCACGCGGCGGCCAGTGCGCCAGCACGGCGAGTGGATCGACGGAGAAGAGTTGCAGAGATCACGATCTCGGCGACGCCGGAGGCCGAGGTCCAGAACCTCTCGCTCGGGGGCAACCACGGCGGCACGATCGCGTCGAAGAAATCCGGGTTGGTGAAGTGGCTCACACCGGCGAAGAGGAGGAACGCCGCCATCGCCAGGGCCGCAGTGTCCTCCCACCGGCGCTCGTTCGTGTCGGGGGTCATGCGTTCTGTTCCTCGAGGACGAATTGGAGTGCGGCGTCCGATGACGGCGACGGCAACGACCAGACGAGGTCGCGCAACAGGATTGCCTCGTTCACGTTGAGTGCGAGGCGTCTCATCGCCTCGTGGATGCGTTCGATCGCGCCCGCATACGAATCCGGCCGGAGGAGATCGGTGGAGCGTGCGAGCTCGTCACGGTAGACGCCGGCCACCACCGAGAGCCCGGCGCGCAACTCGTCGGTGCGGTGGCGTCGGATCTCGCGCTTGTGGCGGTCCTCGAGTGCCTTCTTCCCGCTGCGCTTCACACCCATCACCGCGAGAGCCTCCTCGCGGTCTGCGACCTCTTGCTCGTGTCGCCGTGCGAGTGGCTCGGCGGCATCGTCGAGCAGCCCGAGCACCTGCTCGACGATCGCCATCACAGTCGCACCGGTGCCGTCGATGCGTCGCGGGATGTTGGCGAACACCGCGCGCCGCGTGGCGAGGTGCGGATCGGAGGCGAGCAGGGATGCGCGCACGAGGCTCCCGCCCGCCGAGGCGGCCGCGGCCGTTGCTGCTGCCGGCTCGACTCCGCGCGAGACGAGCACATCGGCGACGGTGGTGTCGTCGAGTGCGGCGAACTGGATGGTGACGCACCGCGAGGCGATGGTGACGAGGGTGTCGATCGCCTGCTCGGCGACGAGCACGAAGTGGACGCCCGACGGGGGCTCCTCGATCGTCTTCAGCAGGCGTGCGGCATTCGCCGACTCGAGGAGGTGCGCCTCGTGGATGATGATCACCTTGGTGGTCCCCTCGACGCCGGTTGTCGAGGCGATCTGGATCACGTTGTCGACCTGCTCGGCCAGGATCGAGGCTCCCTCACGACGGATCTCGTGCACATCGGGGTGCGCACCGCGCAGCACGAGCGAGGCAGCGCGCTCGTGCGGCTCGTCGGTGCCGCACAACAGAACCGATGCGAGGGCGCGTGCTGCCTCGTCGGTGCCGCAGCCGTCGGGGCCGAGCAAGAGGTACGCGTGCACCGGACGCGTGGCCGACCGTGCGAGTTGATCGATCGCACGTGCCTGGCCCGGCACCGTCTCCCACACGCTCTCCACGGCGGAGAGACTATGTCAGGGGCATGTCGTGGATCTCACGAGGTGATGACCACGACGAGGCGGGCCTTCGCCTTCGTTCCCTGTGCGTTGATGTATGCGATCGTGGCCGAGCAGACACCGCTCTTCTTGGCAGTGAGGCGCGCCCTTGTCACCGTGCACGGGCTCGAGGCGAGACGCTTCGTGACCACGAACACGGGCTTCTTCCCGCCCTTGATCTGGAGGAGATTGAGTCCCTGATCACGTGTGAACTTAGTTTCAGGTGTGACGTCGCGGGCATCACGTTGGTTCCCGGGAAGGTTCCGGACCCGTGGGGTCCACAATCAGGGGGATTCGGCCTCGGCGTCAGGAGAGGCGGGCCGAGATGGCGGCGGCGATGGCCGCCTCCACGTCGTCTTTCGGCAGGGTGCCGTCGACCACGATCCAGCGCTCGGGATCGGCGGCCCGCAGTTCGGCGAAGCCCGTGTGGATGCGCGCGAAAAAGTCCGGACCCTCGCGCTCGAAGCGGTCCAAGTCGCGTTTCTTCAACCTCTCGGTGAGCACGTCCATCGGCACGTCGAGATACACCACCATGTCGGGGAGCCGACCCTCGAGTGCCCATGTGGAGATCGAGAGCAGGGTTTCGGTGCCGAGCCGGCGACCGTGGCCCTGGTAGGCGAGAGTCGAATAAATGGAGCGATCGCTCCCCACGTGACGGCCGGACTCGAGTGCCGGACGCACCACCTCGGCCATGTGCTGGGCACGGTCGGCTGCCATGAGCAGCGCTTCGGTGCGGGCCGCCATGTCGGTCGACGCGGGATCGGCGAGGATCCCGCGCAGGAGTGCGCCGATCCGTGTGCCACCCGGCTCGCGCGTGACGACCGCCCCGAGACGTTCGCCGAGGCGCTGTGTGTGCGTGGACTTTCCGCAGCCTTCGAGTCCCTCGAGGGCGATGTAGCGGGGCTCAGGCATCGGAGTCGTCTGCCGACGGCACATCGCCGGCGATCTTCTGTGCGGCCGGCTTCTTCTTGACCGAAGTCTTCTTGGTCGGCTTCTTCTTCGCTGTCTTCTTGGCATCGGCTTTCTTTGCGGGTGCCGACTTTGTCGCGGCGGCCTTCTTGGCCGGAGATTTCTTGGCTGCGGCCTTCTTCTTGCCACCCTTTCTCGGGCCGCCACCGTTCTCGGCGATGTAGTCGCGGCGCAGTTGGAGCAGTTCATAGGCACGCTCGTTCGTCATGGCTTCCATGCGGTCACCGCGCGTCAAGCCCGCATTGACGTCCCCGTCGGTGACGTAGTCGCCGAAACGACCCTCCTTGCCGACGACCGGCTTGCCGCTCACGGGGTCGTTGCCGAACTCACGGAGCGGCGGCTTGGTCGCGGCGCGACCGCGGCCGAAAGTGCGCGGCACGGCGAGCAGTGCGAGTGCTTCCTCGAGGGTGATCTCGAGCAGTTGTTCCTCGTTCTGGAGCGACCTGCTCTCCTTGCCCTTCGAGATGTACGGGCCGTACCGGCCGTTCTGTGCAGTGATCGGCTCGCCATCGGCCGGGTCGAGCCCGACGGTGCGGGGCAGGCTCAACAACTCGATGCACTGCTCGAGGGTCATGCGGTCCACGTTCATGGTCTTGAACAGAGAGACCATCTTGGGCTTCTCGAGTCCCGCGGGCGGCTCTTCCATCGTGCCCCACTGCACGTAGGGCCCGTAGCGACCGGACTTCACGAACACCGGATGACCGTCGAGTTCACCGATCGGGGTGTCACCCTTGGGCGCGGCGAGCAGGGTGACGGCCGCGTCGAGAGTCAGTTCGTCGGGTGTCATGAGATCGGGCACGCTCGCGGTCTTCTCACCGCAGCGCACGTAGGGCCCGTAGAGGCCGGGCTTGACCACCACATCGTCGCCGGAGTCCGGGTGCGCACCGAGGAGGAACGTGTTGAGCGCGGCCGCATCGATCGTGTCGAGGTTGGTGGCCACGATGTTGCGCAGCCCCGGCTCGTCGTCACCACCGAAGTAGAACGCGTGCAGCCAGCGCTCCTTCACCATCTCGCCGCGCGCGATCGCATCGAGATCGGCGTCGACGTCGGCGGTGAACTCGTAGTCGACGAGCGCCGAGAAGTTGTCGCGCAGCAACTTGATGACCGAGAACGCTGTCCACGTGGGAACGAGCGCGGTGCCCTTCTTCCAGAGGTAGTGCCCGCGGTCGACCATGGTCGAGATGATCGATGCCCACGTCGAGGGCCTACCGATGCCCTTCTCCTCGAGGACCTTGACGAGCGAGGCCTCGGTGTAGCGGGGCGGCGGCGAGGTGGAGTGCGAGATCGCATCCAGTTCGGCGATGGGAACGCTCTGGCCGACGGTGAGCGGCGGGAGGAGCAGGGAGTCCTCGTTGTCGTCGGTCTCGTCCTCGTCGCGCGATTCCTCGTAGGCCTGTCGGTAACCGGGGAACTCGATGGTGGTGCCACTCGCGGAGAACTCGCAATCGCTGCGCTCGGCGTCGGCCGCGGTGGCGCCGAGACGCACGCTCACCGTGGTGCCGGCCGCATCGGCCATCTGCGAGGCGAGCGTGCGCTGCCAGATGAGCCGGTAGAGGCTGAGGTCCTGGCCGCGCAGTTCGCCCGAGACCTGGTCGGGGGTGCGCAGGGGGAGCGCGGGCCGGATCGCCTCGTGGGCCTCCTGGGCGTTCTTGACCTTGGTCTGGTACACCCGCGGGCGCTCGGGCAGGTAGCGCTGGCCGTGCTCCTTGGCGACGTGACCGCGGATGTCCGAGATCGCCTCGTCCGAGAGCGTGACCGAGTCTGTCCTCATATATGTGATGAAGCCGCGCTCGTACAGGCCCTGGGCGATCGACATCACCTGCCGACCGGAGAGGCGCAGCTTGCGGCCGCCCTCTTGCTGGAGGGTCGAGGTGGTGAAGGGGGCCTTGGGCGAGGACCGGTAGGGCTTGGTCTCGGCCGAGCGGACCAGCAGGTCGACACCGTCGAGTCCGGCACGCAGTGCCTCGGCGCGGCCTGCGTCGAGCACCAGCACCGTGGCGGTGGCATCGCCGACGAGCGAGAAGTCCTTGCCGAGTGCCACGCGCGAGCCGTTCACCGAGACCAACTTGGCGCGGAACGAGGGGGTCGTGTCGGTCACGGCCTCGAGCGAGAAGTAGTCGGCCGCACGGAACCGTCGCCGCTCCTCCTCGCGCTCGACCACGAGTCGCAGTGCGGGGCTCTGCACACGACCCGCCGAGAGTCCGCGGTTCACCCTGCGCCACAGCACGGGGGAGACCTCGTAGCCGTAGAGGCGATCGAGGATGCGCCGGGCCTCGGCGGCGTCCACGAGGCCGTAGTCGATCTTGCGGGGTGCCTCGACGGCAGCCTTGATCGACTTGGCGTTGATCTCGTGGAAGACCATCCGGAAGAACGGCACCCGGGGCTTCAACTGCTCGAGGAGGTGCCACGAGATGGCCTCGCCCTCGCGGTCCTCGTCGGTTGCGAGATAGAGCGCATCGGCCGACTTCAGGGCGGCGCGCAACTCGCGCACCACCGTCTTTCCGCGGTCGGTCAGCTCGTAGGTGGGCTTGAAGCCGTTCTCGACATCGACGGCCAAACCCTTGCTCGGGAGGTCGGCGATGTGGCCGACCGAGGGTCGGACATCGAACTCTGGACCGAGGTACTGGGCGATCGTCTTGGCCTTCGCGGGCGACTCGACGATGACGAGGGACTTTGCCATGGCTTTTTCATCGCTAGGTGATCGGGACGGGCCTTGTCAAGGCAATGGGCCGAAACCGTTGTTCCAGCGAGGAAAACGACGGAGCGGCTCAGCGCGGCGGCGCACTCGGGACGTGGTGTGTGCCCTCGACGTCGATGCGCGGCAGGACGCGCGCGAGCCACTTGGGCATCCACCAGTTGCGGTCACCGAGCAGCTCCATCGTGGCCGGCACCAGCAGCATGCGCACGACGGTCGCATCGATGAACACCGCCATCGCCATGCCGAGGCCGAACAACTTCAACTGCCGGTCCGGAGCGAGCACGAAGGCGGCGAACACGCACACCATGATGAGCGCGGCCGCGGTGATCACGCGGGCCGTGGCCGCCACACCGTCGGCGACGCTGGTGTGGTTGTCGCCGGTGCGGTTGTACTCCTCGCGCATCCGCGAGAGCAGGAACACCTCGTAGTCCATCGAGAGACCGAAGACGATCACGAACAGGAACATCGGGGCCCATGCCTCGATGGGGCCGGGTTTTCCCACCCCGATGAGATCGGCGAACCATCCCCACTGGAAGACAGCCACGATCACGCCGTAGGCCGACCCGATCGAGAGCAGGTTCATAAGCACGGCCTTGGCGGGCACGAGCACACTGCGGAACACCGCCATCAGCAACAGGAACGAGAGCAGGAGCACCACGCCGATCAGGAACGGCAGGCGACCGGCGATGTAGTCAGAGAAGTCGATGCCGCTGGCGGTGAACCCGCCGATGAGTGCATCCACTCCGGTCGGGGGGATCACATCCTCGCGCAGCCGGTGCACGAGATCGCTCGTGGCCTCGTCTTGTGGCGCCCCCTGCGGGTACGCCACGACGAGTGCGACATCGCTGTCGCCGAGGGGGACGGGCGCGGCGCTCACGACGCCCTCGGTCGAGGCGATCACCTTCGTGAAGCCGACGAGCGCGTCCTGGTCGCGCGCGGTGTCACCGGCCACGGCGATGTAGAGCGGGCCGTTGAAGCCGGGCCCGAAACCCTCCGAGACGAGGTCGTAGGCGTCGCGGATGTCGGTGCCCTTCGGGAAGTTGCCGTCATCGCCGAAGCCGAGCCTCAGCGAGAACATCGGCACGGCGAGAAGTCCGAGCCCGATCGTCGACACGACCAGGGCGCGCCACGGGTGGTGCTGGACCGCGCGGCTCCAGCGCCACCACGGGGTGTGCTGGTGCTCGTTCTGTGCCCGGTGCGGCAGCGGTGCGCGCAACCACGGCACGGTGAACCGCATCACCTGGAGGCCGATCGCCAGGACCACTCCGGCCACGAGCACGGCGACGGCGTGGAACAACAACGCGATCATCGCCGCGAGAACGAGCGAGACGAGCGTTGCGACAGCGGCACGCGAGGTCTCGTCGATGCGCCGGCCGGTCATGGCCAGCAGCGCCGGCAGCAGTGTGATCGAGGCGACGACCATGACACCGACGCCGATCGTCATTGCGACGGCGAAACCGCTCACGAGAGGCAGTCCCACCGTGAGCAGACCGAGCAGTGCCACCATCACCGTGACACCGGCGAACACCACGGCCCGACCCGAAGTGTCAATCGACTCGACGACCGAATCCTCGACGCTGAGGCCGTCGTGCAGGGCCTCGCGGAATCGGGTGACGATGAAGAGCGCGTAGTCGATGCCCACGCCGAGCCCGATCATCGCCACCATCGAGGTGGCCTCGTTCGGCATCGACATGAACCTGCTCGAGAGCGTGACGAGCCCCGTGGCCACGAGGAGGCCGAGCAGCGCGATGCCGATCGGCAGACCCATCGCAATCACGGAGCCGAAGGCGATCACCAGGATGATGACGGCCGCGAGGAGACCGAGGGCCTCGCTCTCGGGGAGCTCGAACTCCTGGAAGATCACACCGCCGTACTCGACCTGGACACCGGCCTCGACGAGCGGTCGGGTCGCCTCCTTCACCTCGTCGGCGACTCCGATCCAACCGTCGCGCGACGTGCGCGGGATCGAGATCTGCGCGAAGGCGATCGTGCGGTCCCGGCTCACCTGGTTCGGCATCTCGTACGGGCTCGTCACCGTGAGGGGGAGAGTGTCGATGCGCGCGATGGCGGCGATCGAGCGCTCGAAAGCGTCCTTGACCCCGGGGTCGTCGACGGTTCCCGGTGCGCGCACCACGACCTGTGAGTTCACGCCGGCCTCGGAACGGTTCGCCGATGAGAGCCGCATCTCGGCCCGGCTCGACTCCGACGAGGGCATCGAGAACTCGGTGCGGAAGTCGTCGCCGATCAACGAGCTCCCGACGCCCACCACGATGGCGAGGGGGATCCACGCGAGGAACAGCATCGTCTTGTTGCGTCGCACGGCGAACGTGGCGAGTCGTCTCAGCACGGGGAACCTCTCGGTCGGGGCCTCGGGTGGGGGCAGTGACCAGGATACGAAGGCCGCGTCGTGGCCCGAGGTTGCACGGGTACGGTTTCACCGAATGGATGCACATGTCACAGACGGGAACGCACCCGATTCACCGGACTCTCTGGGTCGCGGAGTGTCATCGGGACGGGTGACGCGTCTCGACAGGGGCTGGAGCACGGTGCTGCTCGTCGACGGCACGACGGTGCGGGTGCGCAACATCGGCGAGGAGGTCGCCGTCGGCGACAGGGTCGAGATCGACGCAGCCGGCGAGCGCATCGAGTCGGTGCACGAGCGGCGCAGTGCGCTGACACGCCGCAACTCCTTCGAGGGCTCCCGCGCCCAGCGCCAGGTGATCGCATCGAACATCGACACCGTGTTCATCGTGCACTCGCTCGCGGCTGAGACCAACGAGCGCCGTCTCGAGCGCGAGCTGGTGCTCGCGTTCGACTCGGGTGCCGACCCGGTGCTGGTGCTCACCAAGACTGATGTCGTCGATGCCTCGTGGGTGACCGAGACGCGCGAGCGCCTCGCTCGGATCGTGCTCGACGTGCCCGTGATCGCGGTGTCGGCGCGCACGGGTGAGGGCATGGACGACCTCCACGTGATGGTGGGGCCGGGGTCGACGGTGGCCTTCATCGGTGCGAGCGGCGTGGGCAAGTCGACGCTGGTGAATGCACTCGTGGGCAGCGAGGTGCAGCGCACGGGTGAGGTCCGCGAGGACGACCAGCGCGGTCGCCACACGACGGTGGCCGCAGAATTGGTGCCGTTGCCGGGCGGTGCGTGGTTGCTCGACACGCCGGGTCTGCGCGCGGTGACGTTGTGGACGAGCGAGCGGGGGATCGAGCGTGCATTCGCCGAGATCTTCGCTGTCGCCGAGAACTGCCGGTTCCGCGACTGCAAGCACGAGGACGAGCCGGACTGTGCGGTGCGGGAGGCGATCGGGTCGGGAACGCTGCGCCCGGAGCGGCTCACCTCGATGCGCCGGTTGGTCGCCGAAGAGGCGGGTGTGGAAGAAGAACTCGTCCATCGCGAGCGACAGAGTTCCCGGCGCGGATTCCGCCGGCCCCGTCGCTGACTCAACCTGCCGCCGACTCAGCCTGCCGCCGACTCAGGCGGTGAACTGGATGCCCACGATCGCGCCGCCACCGGCATTGTCGAGCACATACGCGCTCGCACCGTGGTCGTCGGCGAATTGCCCCACGATCGCGAGACCGAGACCCGAGCCCGGCATCGAGCGGGTGGCGACGGCGCGGTAGAACCGGTCGAACACCCTGGGCTTGTCGTCATCGGAGATACCGGGCCCGCGATCGCGGACCTCGATGCGCTTGTTCCCCACGTGCACCTCGACGGGGCCCGTGCCTCCGGAGAACTTGATCGCGTTGTCGACCAGGTTCGAGACCGCCCGCTCGAGTTGGCTCGGGCGGGCGGTGACGACTGCGTCGTCACCGGTGTGAATCGTGATGGGCGCGGTCGTGCGGCGTTGCGCGCGGCCGACCACCTCGGCGGCAACGTCCGCGAGATCGACGGCCACGGGGTCCTCCTGGGTCTTCTGGTCGCTCGCGAGTGCGCTCAACTCGGCGGACAGTTCCACGAGTTCGTCGATCTCGGCGCGCATGTCGGACAGGATCGCCTCGCGATCGTCGGCCGGGAGGTCGGTGCGCCCCAACAACTCGGTGTTGGCGCGCAGGCTCGTGAGAGGGGTGCGCAGTTCGTGGCTCGCGTCCTGCACGAGTTGACGCTGACGCGCAATGCTCGCGCGGAGCGCGGTGAGCATCGTGTTGAAACTCCCCGAGAGTCTCGCCACCTCGCCCGTGCCCGAGACTTCGATCGGCTGGGAGAGGTCCTGGGTTGCCGCGATTCCCTCGGCCGCCTCGGCGAGCGACTCGATCGGGGCACTCACGCGTCGGGCGAACCACCACCCCACGGCGGCGGCGACGAGTGCGGACAGCAGAGCGAGCACGGGGAACCACGTGCGCATCGCCCCGAGGGAT
>JBJTCB010000041.1:0-37450 GCA_046091605.1 Actinomycetota bacterium
GTGGCGCCATGTTCGGCCGAACCAAGACCCAGATGGTGACCGCGGCGGAGGCCCTGCCCGGTCGCACCGACCAGACGATGCCGATTCCCGCGGCGCACTTCGTGAACGGTGCCCCGCTCACCGGTCCTTGGCCCGAGGGGCACGACACGCTCGTGGTGGGCATGGGCTGTTTCTGGGGCGCCGAGCGCAAGTTCTGGCAGGCACCCGGAGTGCACTCGACATCAGTCGGCTATGCGGGTGGATTCACTCCCAACCCGTCGTATGAAGAGGTGTGCAGCGGGCTCACCGGCCACACCGAGGTCGTGATGGTGGTCTGGGACACCGCCGTCACCTCGCTCGAGGCGATGTTGCGCGTGTTCTGGGAGAACCACGACCCCACCCAGGGCATGCGGCAGGGCAACGACATCGGCACGCAGTACCGCAGCGCCATCTACTGGCACTCCGAGGCCCAGCGCACTGTGGCGGAGTCCTCCCGCGACATCTTCCAGGCTGAACTCGAGCGCGCAGGTCACGGCGCGATCACGACCGAGATCGCACGAATCGGCGAGTACTACTACGCCGAGCCCTACCACCAGCAGTACCTCGGGAAGAACCCGAACGGCTACTGCGGGCTCGGTGGCACGGGTGTGTCGTGCCCGATCGGGCTCGCTCGCTGACGTCCGTCAGTTCGCAATTTCAGTCGTCGAACGTCGTCTCGGCGCGCGCATCTGCCATCTGTGCCTCCGTGGGGGCACGGAAGATGAGGATCATCATCACGCCGGCGATTAGGTAGATCGCACCGTTCATGTTCCAGGCATGGTGCATCTCTGCGAGGAGCCCCGGGTTCACGGGCTTGCCCGACATGCGCGCTCCCTCGATGCGTGCGAGCGCGGGGGCCGCGATCGCGATCGACAGGGCCGCGCCGAGGGCAGTGCCGATCTGGCGGCCGGTGGTGTTCAGCGCCGACCCCATCGCGAACTGGGTGGGCTTCAGGAACGCAGTTGCCGAGCTCGACAGAGTCGAGATGCTCAGCCCCACACCTGTGCCGGTGATGATCATCCACGGAAAGTAATGGGTGAGGTAACTGGGCTCGACGGTGATCAGGTTCGTCAGGCCGAATGTTCCGACCGACAACAGGATCGCACCGACGAAGAGCACGCGGGCGTGGCCGTACTTCGTGGCGAACCTGCCCGCGAAGGGGGCGATGATGGCAGCCATGCCCGGTCCGGGCATCGTGGCGAAACCGGTCTGCATCACGCTGTAGCCCCAGACGGCCTGCAGCCAGAACGTGTTCAGGAGCCACATGCCGATGAACCCGACGCTGAAGAGAAGGCCGGCGAGGTTGGCGGCCACGACGAACGGGAGTTTGAAGAGCTTGAGGTCGAGGAGAGGGTTATCGATCTGGTTGCAGCGCAGCACGAATCCCGCGACGAGCAGGATGCCGATGGCGATGGACCCGAGCGTGAGGGAGTTGGTCCAGCCCCAGACCTCGCTCTGGGAGATGCCGAGGACGACGAGTGCGATGCCAGAGAAGCCGGTCACGACGCTCACGTAGTCGACGCTGCGGACTGCGTTCGGGTCCTTGCTCTCGTGCAGGATGCGCCGGCTCAGGACGATCGCGACAACGGTGAAGGGAATGTTGATGAAAAAGAGCGAGCGCCATCCGAATGCGTCCACGAGCATGCCGCCGAGCGATGGCCCGAGTGCCGAGGCGAGTCCGCCCGTCGCACCCCAGATCGCAATCGCCTGCGTGCGCTTCTCGACCGGGAACTCGGGGAGCACCAATGCCAGGGACGCAGGTGTCAACTGGGCACCGCCGAGTGCCTGTACGACGCGCGCCAGCACGAGGATCCAGGCGTTCGGGGCGATGCCGCACAGGAGCGATCCGAACGAGAACCACGCGAGACCCCGGATGAAGGCTCGCTTGCGACCGAACACATCGGCGAAGCGTCCCGCGGTGAGGAGACCGGCCGCGTATGCGATCGCGTATGCCGAGAAGACCCAGGTGAGGAGACTCCCGCCGCCGAGGTCCTCTTCGATTGTGCGCTTGGCAACCACCACGATCGACACGTCGAGTGCCACGAGGAACGTCGAGAGAGAGATCAGGCCGAGCACCTTGTAGGGCCTGGAAATTCGGGGGGTCGAAGTCGCAGTCATCTGAACTCTTTCTGTCGCTCAGGTGAACAATACTCATCACTCCCCATCCCGAACGGGTTGGAGCCGACCGTCGGGAGAGGTCAGAGCGAGGCGACGGAGAGCAGTGTCTGCACCTGAATCGCGAGGATCGCCGTCAGGATCCCGAGGCCCACGGTGATCGAGACGTTCAGACGACCGTTGAGGTGTGCGATGCGCTCCTCGAGGATCGTGAGATGAGTGCTGAACCTCGCCTCCATTCCGTCGATCCGCGCGTCGAGTCGGGCCTCGAGCGTGTCGATCCTGGTGGTCACGCGGGTCTCGAGATCGTCGGACCGGCCGTCGAGGCGCAGCTCCATCTCCACGATGTCCCGCGCTCGCACGAGGTCGTTCCAGCCACTTGGTGGAAGATGATCCATCACCGTGTTCGCCACGTCGTCCCCCAAGACCCGCTGCAGGGCGAGATGCATCTCGAACCGTCGTTCCTCACTGATTGTCATCGTAAACCCCGCTCGATGGATCGTCCATCGGGGATGTGTGCAATCAGCCGGCTGTGTGGTCGCCCCAGCCATCCCGACGAATCGACTCACCGTCGGCATCGGTGGCACGGCCCCGCCACCGCACCGCACCTGGGGTCGCCGAGAGTTTCGCCACGAGACCCTGCATCGGAGTTCCCTCGATGGTGATGATCGAGTCGCGATGCGCATAGTGCGGATCGGCGGCGATCTCGCTCATGTCGAGCACCGGACCAGCCGCCGCCTCGATCTCCTCGAAGACTGAGAGCGCCTCGGCCTGTGTGTGACGGGAGAACCACTCAGCCACTGCGTCCTGTATCTCGCGGCGATTCTCGACGCGCGAGGCGAATGTGGCGAACCGCGGGTCGCCCTCGTGGCCGAGGAGGCGCACCACCCGCGCGGCGACCGTATCGCTCGAGGTCGACATCGCCACGTACCGACCGTCGGAGCATCGGAACACTCCGCGCGGAACGGTGTAGGGGATCTCCGAGCCCATCCGTTCCTGCATCTCGCCGCGCGTCAACCAGACCGAGATGAGCGGGCCCATCAACTGGAAGATGCTCTCGAGGAGCGAGACATCGACGACCTGCCCCTTCTCGCTCCACAGTGCGACCATCGTGGCGAACGCGGCCACCAGCCCCGTCACCTCGTCGGTGAGGGCGATCGCGGGCATCATCGGTCCGCCTCCGGGGACACCGGTGACGGATGCCAACCCCGACATTGCCTCGGCGATCGTGGCGAAACCCGGCCGGTGCGCATAGGGACCGCTCTGTCCGAAGCCCGTCACGCGGGTGATGACGAGGTGCGGATTCCGTGCGTGGAGAACCTCGGGCGCAAATCCGAGGCGCTCGAGCACGCCGGGCCGGAAATTCTCGACCAGCACGTCGGCCTCATCGAGGAGTCGCATCAACACCGCCGCGTCGTCGGGATCCTTGAGATCGAGTGCGACCGTGCGCTTGTTGCGGTTCACGAACCTCCACCACAAGCCCTCGCCATCGACGGGGTCGCGCCATGCCATGTTGCGCAGGGAGTCGCCACCATCGGGCCTCTCCACCTTGATGACATCGGCACCGAAGTCGGCGAGGTAGCGCGCACAGTTCGGGCCCGCGAGCACCGTGGAGAGATCCACCACACGCAGACCGGTGAGCGCCCCCTCGGTCATCGCAACGGGATCACGAAGCAGCGCTCCTCGAGCGTGCCCATGGCGTAGGTCTGGTAATCGGTGCCGAAGTCGGCGTAGAGGGTGCGGCACCGGTTGCTCCATGCGAGCGCGGCCGGGGAGGAGATGCGGTGCACCACCTGCATCACACCGCCCTCGTGGACGCGGTATTCGGCCCAGGTGCCGGGGAAGTCCTTGACGCAACCGATCTCGATCGAGGGGACTCCCGACCGTCTCATGCGCCGCACCCGATGACGGTGGGTGTGGCCTGCCGCGTAGGCGAGTGCGCACGCATGGTTGTCGATGATCTCATCCAACAGGTCCGAGCAATCCGGGTGCAGACCGAAGTAGGTGTCGCTGCGGTTGCCCTCGATCCACTGCTGGTGGTGCCCCATCACGATCACCGGCACCGTCGCGGCACGCAGCACCGCATCCAGCCACTCCAGTTGCTTGCCGTAGATCATCCCCGTGGTCTCGCCGGGAATCGCCGTGTCGAGGAGTGCGACCGCGAGTCCCGGCATCTCGATCCATTGGTCTCCCTCGTACTCGTTCTGTCCGCGGTACGAGTCGTGGTTGCCGCGAACGGTGTGGAGCCGGTCGCCGAAGACCCCCCAGTGCTCGCGGAATGCCGCGAACTCGGCATCTCGTCCGTCCTCGGTGAGGTCGCCCTTGACGATCACGGCCGCGGGATCGATGCGGCTGATCTCGGCGATCGCCCCGGCGTTCATCGTCACGGGGTAAGGGGACTCCCCGGGCTCGGCACGTTGGATGGGACCGAGTGGGCTCGTGTCGATGCGTCCGCACTCAGTCTCGCCGAAGTGCACGTCGTTGACGGTCGCGAACCGCGAGAGGAGACGACCCTCGGGGCGCGGCAGGGTGCGAAAGACGATCCCGTGTTCCTCGTGGTCGGTGTCGGCCGGGAGGTTCTCGTGACGGATCACCTGGTCGCCGCGGTGGAACACCGCGAGATCGTCCGCAATGGTCGTGAGTTCGATCCCGGCCGATGCCCCGTTGGTCTGGGCCCGCACCATGGTCACAGACCCGGTCGACCCCGTCGCACGACGTGGTTGGTGGCCCACGACCGCCCGCTGAAGCGCCATGCTGTCTCATCGCGTGTGTCGGCTGCGTCGGATGCGGCGACGGGTCGCGGCCACAATGCCTCGATGGCGGCCACGATGGCGGCGGCCTCCTCGTCGGAGGGAGTCGGCGTGATCCCCGAGACCCGCGCGGTGGCGCTCATCGCTTCACCATGATCGAGCGTGCTGCCTTGACGTGCCAGGTCTGGCGCTTCGGATCCCAGATCATCCAGAGATACCCGAGGTAGAGAACGAGTTCGCTCGCGATGCGAACGAGTGCGCGCACGAGGACCCGGTTGGCGCCGATCGGTTGCAACGTGGTGGCATCGACGATCCACACCCCGAGCATTCGGCGCAGATGCAGGCGGCATCGGCGATGAATCCGAGCAGTCGCCAACCGAAATGGGCGAGCACGGGAGCATCGCTCGCCACGGTCGGTGGCGGCCAATGCATCGCGTCGGACATCGGTGGCCTCAGAGGGGCATGTTGCCGTGCTTGCGGCGCGGCAACTCCTCGCGCTTCGTGCGCAGCATCCGCAGACCCGCGATCACCTTGGCGCGCGTGTCGGCCGGGTCGATCACGTCGTCGACATACCCGCGCTCGGCCGCCGCGTACGGGTTCGCGTACTTCTCGGTGTACTCGGACACGAGTTCGGCCCTGCGGGCGATCGGGTCGGCAGCCTGTTGCAGCTCGCGCTTGTAGACGATCTCTACTGCTCCCTGCGGTCCCATCACCGCGAGCTCGGCCGTGGGCCATGCATAGGCGAGATCGGCACCGATCGACTTGGAGTTCATGACCACATAGGCACCGCCATAGGCCTTGCGGGTGATGATCTGGATGCGCGGAACGGTGGCCTCGCAGAACGCGTACAGCAGCTTGGCGCCGTGGCGGATGATGCCCTCGTGCTCCTGGTTCACGCCGGGGAGGAACCCAGGCACGTCGACGAACGTGACGAGCGGGATGTTGAAGGCGTCGCAGGTGCGCACGAAACGGGCGGCCTTCTCGGAGCTCTCGATGTCGAGCACGCCCGCGAAGGCCATCGGTTGGTTGCCCACGATTCCCACGGGCATGCCGTCGAGTCTCGAGAACCCGCACACGATGCTGTTCGCCCAGTGAGGGAAGTACTCGAAGAACTCACCATCGTCGACCACCTCGCGGATGATCTTCTTCATGTCGTAGGGCTGGTTCGGCGATGTCGGCAGCAGGTCGCGCAGGGCCGGGCACGACCGCTCGGGGTCGTCGCTCGGTGCGTCGGAGGGTGGCTCCTCGAGGTTGTTCTGCGGGAGGAACGAGAGCAGGAACCGCACGTCCTCGAGGCATGCCTTCTCATCGGCCGAGACGAACGTGGCGACGCCGCTCTTGGAGGCATGGCTCATCGCGCCGCCGAGCTCCTCGAGCGTGACGTCCTCGCCGGTGACCGTCTTGACGACATCGGGGCCGGTGATGAACATGTGGCTCGACTCGCGCACCATGAAGATGAAGTCGGTCATCGCCGGTGAGTACACCGCGCCACCGGCGCATGGGCCGAGGATCACCGAGATCTGCGGGATGACACCGGAGGACTGCACGTTGCGATAGAAGATCCCTCCGTAGGAGGCGAGCGAGACCACGCCCTCCTGGATGCGGGCGCCGGCTCCGTCGTTCAGACCGATCACGGGGGCGCCGACCTTGAGCGCGAGGTCCATCAATTTGTGGATCTTCTCGGCGAACACCTCACCGAGGGCACCACCGAACACGGTGAAGTCCTGGCTGAACACGAACACCTTGCGACCCTCGACGGTTCCCCACCCGGTGATCACGCCGTCGGTGTAGGGCCGCTCCTCGAGACCGGCGGCCTGGGCCCGATGCCGAGCGAGGAGGTCGAGTTCGTGGAACGACCCGGGATCGAGCAGGTACTCGATGCGCTCGCGGGCGAGCATCTTGCCCTTTGCGTGCTGGCGTTCGACTGATCGCGGGCTGCCGGCGTTGTGGGCCTCGTTGCGTCGCTCGAGGAGGTCCTCGATCTTGTCCTTCATGGAGGGGGCGTCGGTCACCCCTGAAACGCTAGTGCCGTCCGTGTCGACGGCTCCCATTGCGCCCCGTCAGCCCGAGGGTGCAACGGTCGTGCCGGGAACGGTTGTCGTGCCGGGCGCAGTGGTCGTCGCAGCGGGGGGAACCGTGGTGTCGGGGCTGCTCGGATCGGATCCCGCCCGCGGCACGGTGGTGACCGTCACCCCGTCGGCAATGACGAACGACGAGGTCAACTCGGGAAGATCACCGATCGTGCTGACGGCCTTGACCGAGACGTTCCACTGACCCGGG
Organism: Actinomycetota bacterium; assembly: GCA_046091605.1. Classification (GTDB taxonomy): domain Bacteria; phylum Actinomycetota; class Acidimicrobiia; order Acidimicrobiales; family Ilumatobacteraceae; genus UBA2093. The sequence goes on from JBJTCB010000041.1 coordinate 7,164, forward strand.
GCGTTCAACTTCAAGCCCACGTCAGGTCCGATCAGTGCGGCGCCGCGCCGCGTCAACGGCACATAGAACGTGTAGCCGGGGAAGTCGGGATTGACGGGTGTGAGGGTGATGATGAAGTTCTGCACGCGCTCGGGACCGAACAGCTCGACGAGCACCTGGTTCGCCCCGACGTTGCCGGGGGTGATCGACAATGTGACGCGGAAGTCGTCGGCGCCGGTCATCTCGTTGACGATCGCGTAGTCGACCACCGGTCCGTCGTAGGTGGGGAGGACGTACGGGGGCCGCATCGCCATGAGCCACGACGATGCGGCGAGGACCACGACGCTGATCGACAACTCGATACCGACCGGCCTCTTCAGTCTCAGGACGGCCCGTTCGTTCAGTGCCTTGGCGCGGGCGAGCGAACGCATGATGAATTGGCGGATGGCGGCACTCACGAAGATCAGCATCGCGGTGAGCAGGATCTTCAGGATCACCACGCGTCCGTGACCGCTGATGAAGAGGTTGAGCCCGTCGAGTCGCCAGGTCATGACCGCGCCCGACACCACGACGAGGATCGTGAGAGGTGTCGCGATGCGGCTCCAGCCACGGAGTGCGAGAACGAGATCCTCCTCGCCCGGGCCGTGGAGAATGACGCGCCACACGAGGAATGCGCTGCCCACCCACACCGAGGTGACGGCCACGTGCACGATCGTCAGCAAGATCCCGACAACGACGAGCCGTCCGCTGGCTCGATCGAAGCCGTAGGTGCACATCGAGATCATCAGCAGGATCGTGACGGCCCCGACATAGGTCTCCTCGAAGATGCGCTCGGTGACCCATGCGAACCAGCTGAGTGCGCACACGACCAGGAACCGCGTGAGGATCGCACGGCCATCCGTGGAGTCGAAGAGAGCCCCCCAACTCGTGGGGAGGAACGAGGTGAGTATGCCCCCGCCGCTGTTCTGCGAGACCACGAGTGCGATCTGGACGATCATCGCGACGATGGTGGCGATCGAGACGATCCGGAAGTGGCGTTCGGTGACGCCGTACTCGACACCCTCGGGCCAGGCGAGTTTCAGGAAGACGAGGCCACCGAACAGAGCGCTGACCCCGATGTAGGTGAGCCAGCGCATGAGCCCGATCGGCCCACCGAGCCGCGTTTCGGTCGCGGTTTCCGGCCCGGGGACTCCCGGGATCGTGGGCGGTGGCATCGTGTCACCGGGGGCGATCGAGGTCGTCGTCGGCTGCGTTGCCGAGATGAAACTGAACGACCCCTGGCTGCCATCGGGCAATTGCCATTCCACCTGGCAGTTGCCGTTCTCGGGAACCTGGGTCAGTGCCGCAGAGACCGTCACCCCGTCGGTGGCCAGCTGCGGCGGACCGAGATTGGTGATCTTGCTCTCGCACGTGAGCACGAGACCCATCTGGGCGACCGCGTCGTTGCCGCCGATGGGCTGGGCGAAGCGCAACTGCAACTGGGTCGGTGCGAGGGTGACGGTTTCCCCGGCGGCGGGGTTGGACGACTCCAGCGTGTTCTGTCCCTCCGCCGAGGCCGGCGCGACGAGGGCGATCAGGGCCCCGACAAGGAGCAGGACGAAGCGGATGAACTTGCGCATGGAACCGCTCTGAACGGTAGCCATCGCGCCCAATCCCTGCGGTGCATGCGCGCCGGTGCGCAATGCTGCGTGCGCCGATTGACCGACCCCGGTCCCGCGCACCACGCCGTTGCTAGGGTCGCACGCGATGGCCACCCAGTCCCTCTACCGGCGCTTCCGACCGCGGAAGTTCTCCGAACTGTACGGCCAGAAGCACATCGTGAAGGCCCTGCGCAACGCGGTCATCGCCGGTCGCGAGGGGCAGGCCTATCTCTTCTCGGGGCCGCGCGGAACCGGCAAGACCACCACCGCGCGCATCCTCGCCAAGGTCCTCAACTGCGCCGAGCCCGTCGATGGCGAGCCGTGCTGTGCGTGCGAGTCATGTCTCGCCGTCGACAACGGAATCTCCTACGACGTGCTCGAGCTCGACGCGGCGAGCAATCGTGGCATCAACGAGATCCGCGACATCATCGACGCGGCGGCACTCAACAGTCCCGGTCGCCACAGGGTGTTCATCCTCGACGAGGCCCATCAGCTCACCGGGCCCGCGACCGTGGCGCTCCTGAAGACGCTCGAGGAGCCACCCGAGCACGTGGTGTTCGTCCTCGCCACGACCGATCCGCAGAAGATCCCCGAGACCATCCGCTCGAGGGTCCAGCACCTGCAATTCCACCTGCTCCCGATCCCGGAGCTCGAGAAGTACGTGCGTCACGTCATCGCCGAGGCTGGGCTCGTCGTCGACGAGGATGCGATCGCCCAGGTGCTGCGCCAAGGCGGTGGCAGCGCCCGCGACACGCTCTCGGCGCTCGAGCTCGTCGCTGCCGGTGGTGGCGGTGCGACCGAGGGCACCGACACTGACGACATGGTGCGCGCGATCACCGAACGCGACCACGGTGCGGCACTCGCGGCCGTCGCGCGAGCCGTGCAGTCGGGCAGGGATCCCCGCGCGTTCACAGACGACCTCGTCCGCACGTTGCGTGACTGCTTCCTCGCGATCATGTCGCCCGATCTCGTGCAGGCACCCGCGGCACGGCTCGCCGAGGTCGATGCGATGGGGCGTGCGCTCGGTCCGCAGCGCACCGTCCAGGCGATGGAGACTCTCGGTGAGATGCTCGTCGAGATGCGTCATGCCCCCGACACGAGGCTGCTGCTCGAGGTGGCGGTGGTGCGCCTCGCATCGCCGGCATTCGATGATTCGGTCGAGAACCTCATGGTGCGGATCAAACAACTCGAGGACGACGTGCGCGAGTTGCGCACGAATGGGGGTGGCGCGGGTCGACCCGCCGGTCCGATCAACCCGACCACCGGCCGGGCCCAGGTGGGGGGACTCGCACACACCGGCGGCAACCCCCGACCAGCGGCAGCTTCAGAACCGATGCCGGCGACGGCCGAGACCTCCTCGACCGAACCATCGCCAGCGTCGGCGGAGGCACCTGCACCGCGTGTCGCCGCACCCGCGCCGGCTTCGGCCCCGGCAGCACCCGTTGCGCCGGCGAAGACCTCGTCGGCGGGAGACCCGGCACAACTGTGGCCCCAGGTCATCGATTCGTTGACCAAGTTCTCCCGCGCACTGTTCCGCACGACGACGGTGTCCTCCGTGGATGGCCAGGTGGTGACTGTGCGACTCTCGGGCAACACACCGCTGAAGCGCGCCGAGGAACAAGCGGCATCGCTGCAAGCGGCCATCACCGCGGTGTGCGGCGGCAAGTGGCGCGTGGCGTTCGTGCATGGCGACCCCACCTCACCGGGGGGCATCGCGCGCGTCGAGATCCCCGCGTCGGACGACGACACTCCGGTCTCTGCTCCCAGGGTTGCACAGAGCGGCATTCTCCGCGCGGTCGCCGATGATCCGTTCGCGCCCGTCGACCCGGATGAGTTGATCGATGCCGATCCCGGGGTGGGCTCGGTCGTCGAGGCGCTCCTCGAGCAGTTCCCCGAGGGTCGACTGGAGGATGCCACAGAGAGCGCCAATCCGGTCGTGGCCGACAAGCCTGCGACCAAGCCGCGCTCGCGCGGCAAGAAGTAGGACCGAACGGTGTCGGGCTCCTACACGCCCCCGGTCCAGGCACTGATCGACGAATTGGGGAAGTTGCCCGGGATCGGACCACGTTCGGCCCAACGACTCGCCATGCACCTGGTCAAGACGGATGAGGACGACGTGGTGCGCCTCGCGCGCACGTTACTGGAAGCCAAGCAGAAGGTCCGGTTCTGCGATATCTGCTTCAACCTCGCCGACGGCGAGAAGTGCGGCATCTGCATCGATGCGAAGCGCGACGGGTCGATCGTGTGCGTCGTCGAGGATTCCCGCGACATCGCCGCGCTCGAGCGCACGGGGGAGTTCCGCGGTCGATACCACGTGCTCCTCGGCCTGATCGATCCGCTGCAGGGTGTGCGACCCGAGAACATCAAGGTGCGCGAGTTGCTCGCACGGGTCAAGCCGGAGGGAATCACCGAAATCGTGGTGTGCACATCGAACAACACCGAGGGTGATGTCACGGCGATGTACCTTGCGCGCGTGTTGATCCCTCTCGGGGTGAAGGTGACTCGACTCGCGAGTGGTTTGCCGGTGGGTGGCGACATCGAGTTCGCCGACGAGGTCACGCTCGGGCGTGCCTTCGGCAACCGCATCACGATGAACGAGTGACCGACCGGCCGTAGATGGAGTCATGCCCGCTCGCCGCACGGGCGATGAGGCATGCGGCGAGGAAGATCCCAAAGCCGCTCCAGCCGAAGAGTTCGGCGCCGAGAATCGCACATGCGAGCGGAGCCTTCGCGCCGGCGGCGAGCATCGCGACCGAGCCGAGGATTGCAAGGAGTGCCACGTCACCGCCGGTGACATGACCGACCGCAGCGCCACTGAGCGCTCCGAGGACGATCAGCGGCACGACCTCGCCACCGATGAAGCCCGATCCCACCGAGATCACTGTGAGCACGAACTTCCACCACCACTCGCGCACGAGAGTGCCCGGGACATCGTCGCTCAGAGTTGTGCCCTGGGTTTGTGCCTCGACTGCCAGGTGGAGCGAGAGACCCTGCATGTCAGCCAGATCGAGAGCAATCACCAGCACCATAACGACGATGCCGCCCACCACCGGTCGCAGAGGGGGCCATGTCACGACCCGCGCGAGGAGCGCCCTGAAGCCACCGATCGAGACGACGAAAGCGAGTCCGAGCACTCCACACAGGACCGATGCAACCGCGACCCGGGTGAACAGATCGACACCGAGAGAGATCTCCGGGAACGCGGGGAACGGCGTGCGGGCGATGCCGAGCACCTCGACAGTTGCCACGCCCACGGCACTCGCCACGAGCGCGGGCAGTGCCGCGGGGAGACGGGTGTTCCCGTCGCGCCGGACTTCGAGGGCAAAGACGGCTCCCGCGATCGGCGCACCGACGATCGACCCGAAGCCGGAGGCGATCGCCGAGACCAGCAACAACGACTTGTCCCGTGCGCTCAGGCCGAGTCGCGTGCCCCAGCTGTCGACGACGCCGGAGGTCATCTGCAATGCCGCCCCCTCGCGCCCCACCGACGCGCCGGCGATGTGGGACACGACACTCGCGCAGAACACGAGCGGTGCGAGTCGGAATGGGACATCACGGTCGTGGTTCTCGACCCGGTCGAAGAGCATGGCGTTGCCCCCGGCGACCGCCGTGCCGGCCCTCCAATAGGCGACCCCGACAGCGAGACCGGCGAGCGGGAGGAACCACACGAGCCACCTGGCGTCCGTGCGTGTGCGTTCGGTCCACTCGAGCACCCGCAGGAATGCAGCCGAGAGAAGCCCACCGGCGACTCCCACGGGGACCGAGAGCGCGAGTCGGCGCAGGTGCGACGACATATCGATCACAGCCCCTGATCGACGCGAGGGATGATCAGGGGAGAAACACCCGGAAGTGTGCGGATCAGACGGTGCGGACGATTATCGCGTCGCCCTGGCCGCCACCACCGCAGAGCGCGGCTGCACCGACACCGCCACCGCGGCGACGGAGCTCGTGCAGGATCGTGAGCGCGAGTCGGTTGCCGCTCATGCCGATCGGGTGACCGAGGGCGATCGCGCCACCGTTCACATTGACGACGTCGTCGCTGATCTTCAGCTCGCGCATCGAGGCGATGCCGACAGCGGCGAACGCCTCGTTCAACTCGAACAAGTCGACGTCGGAGGTCTTCATTCCCGCGCGGTCGAGGGCCCGCAGGATCGCGCGGCTCGGCTGGTGGAGCAACGAGGCGTTGTCCGGGCCGGCCACCATGCCGTATGACACGACCTCACCGAGCGGCTTCACGCCGCGCTTCTCGGCTTCGCGCTTCGACATCACGACCACGGCCGAGCCACCGTCGGAGATCTGGCTCGCGTTCGCCGCGGTGATGGTGCCCTCCTTGTCGAAGGCCGGCTTCAGGGTCTTGAGCGTGTCCATCGTCGTGTCGGCACGGACACCCTCGTCGGTGGTCACCATCAACGGGTCACCCTTGCGCTGGGGAACAGCCACCGGCACGATCTCGTCGGCGAGCCGACCCGAGGCGATCGCCTCGGCCGCGCGCTGGTTCGACTTCATGGCGAGGTCGTCCTGCTCGTCGCGGCTGATGCCGGCGGCGGTGTAGCGCTCGGTGCCGAGGCCCATCAGACATGCGTCGAAGGCACACCAGAGTCCGTCGCGGACGATCGCGTCCTGCAGTTCGGTGTTGCCGTAGCGGAATCCGCCGCGGGCACCCGCTGCGATGTACGGGGCGTTCGTCATGCTCTCCATGCCACCGGCCACCACGATGTCGGCCTCCCCCGAGGCGATCATCTGGTCGGCGAGATAGATGGTGTTGAGACCCGAGAGGCAGACTTTGTTCACGTTCACCGAGGGAACGTTCATCGGGATTCCCGCCTTGGATGCGGCCTGGCGCGACGGCACCTGACCCTGGCCGGCCATGAGCACCTGTCCCATGATCACGTGCTCGACCTCCTCGGGCTTCACCCCGGCGCGCTCGAGTGCGGCCTTGATCGCGAAACCACCGAGGTCGGCGGCGCTGAACTGTGCGAGCGCCCCGCTCATCTTTCCGATGGGCGTCCTCGCTCCGGCGACGATGTACGAACCGGCCATCTGTGTCCCTCCCGGGTCGGGCGCCCGGGTCGGGCGCGAGGCTCCCGAGGCTAGGAGATGAACCTCTCTCACTCGCTATCGTCGCTCGAATGGAGAAGATCCGCGACGCAATCCTGAACGGGGCAACCGGCGAGCAGCTGGCGAGCATCCCACTCCCCTCCGAGTACAGGGCCGCGCACGTGCGCAAGCAGGACGAGAAGATGTGGGAGGGCGCCGCCTCGAACGACAAGGATCCCCGCAAGAGCCTGCGGATCGGCGAGGTTCCCCTCCCCGAGATCGCCCCCGACGAGGCAGTGATCGCGGTGATGGCCTCGTCCATCAACTTCAACACCGTCTGGACCTCGATCTTCGAGCCGATCAGCACCTTCTCGGCGCTGTCCCGCCTCGGCAGGGAGAGCGAGTGGGCGAATCGCCACAACCGTGACTACCAGGTGGTCGGGAGCGATGCCAGCGGCGTGGTGCTGCGCGTGGGCAGCGCCGTGCGCAACTGGAAGCCCGGCGACAAGGTGACGATCCACTGCAACCACGTGGACGACCAGGACCCGACCTCCCACAGCGACTCGATGATGGGCGCGAACCAGCGCATCTGGGGATACGAGACGAATTTCGGCGGGCTCGCCGATCTGGCCGTGGTGAAGGCCAACCAGTTGATGCCCAAGCCCGCGCACCTCACCTGGGAGGAGGCGGCGGTGAACGCGCTCTGCAACTCGACGAGTTACCGCATGCTCGTTGCACCCACCGGGGCGCACATGAAGCAGGGTGATGTGGTGCTGATCTGGGGCGCCACCGGTGGTATCGGCGCCTACGCGGTGCAGTACGTGCTGAACGGCGGCGGAATCCCCGTCGGTGTCGTGTCGTCGCCCGACAAGGCCGAGATCCTGCGTGCCATGGGTTGCGAAGCGGTCATCGACCGTCGCGCTGCGAACTACCAGTTCTGGAACGAGGACGGCACCCACAACGAGGCCGAGTGGCGCCGACTCGGTGGCGACATCCGCGGCCTCGTCGGGGAGGATCCCGACATCGTCTTCGAGCACCCGGGTCGGTCGACATTCGCGGCCTCGATGTACGTCGCCAAGAAGGGTGGAACCGTCGTGACATGTGCGGCGACGTCGGGCTTCATGATGGAGTTCGACAACCGGTTCTTCTGGATGCGGCTGAAGCGACTCGTCGGGTCGCACTTCGCCAACTACAAGGAGGCCTACGAGGCGAACCGGCTGATCGCCAAGGGCATGATCCACCCGGTCATGTCCCAGGTCTTCACGCTCGAGAACACGGGCGAGGCCGCGTACCAGGTGCACCACAACATGCACGAGGGCAAGCTCGGCGTCCTGTGTCTGTCACCCGAGGAGGGACTCGGTGTCGACAACCACGAACTGCGGGCGAAGGTGGCCGACAAGCTCGCCTGGTTCCGCCGGTAGACACGATCCTGCGAGAGAGGAGCACACCATGCTGTTGACAGAGATCGACCACGTCGCAATCGCCGTCCGCGACCTCGAGGCCGCGATCGACTACTACCGCCGCGCCTTCGGCGCAGAGGTCGAGCACCGCGAGATCGTCGAGAGTGACGGCGTCGAGGAGGCGCTCCTCAAGGTGGCCGAGAGCTATGTGCAGTTGCTCACGCCGACCCGCGATGATTCCCCGGTGGCCAAGGCCATCGAGAAGCGCGGCGAGGGTCTGCACCACATCGGGTACCGCGTGAACGACTGTGCCGAGGCGCTCGCCTCGATGGTTGCCGCCGGTGCGACCCCGATCGACAAGGCCCCGCGGCCCGGGAGCCGCGGCACCACGGTGGCGTTCATCCACCCCAAGGGTTCGTTCGGGACCCTCATCGAACTCGTCCAGGAGTGATCCTCCGGGGCGACTGGCAACGGTCGTCCTGATTCCGTAGATCACCCGCGTGTCGTGGGTGTCGGGTGGTCTGGGCGTGTTGGCGTCGTGGTGGGCGTGCGCGTCGGCGCGACGCACGGTGGAAGACCTCCGCCTGTCCGGACCAGTGTGGGCCGAGCGGGGAGTGTCCGATCAATGGGGTGTCGCCATGGTGCTGGCGGTCGTGGTCGGTACCGCGATGTTCTCGCTCTCTGAACCGGTCTTGGTGCTGTTCGCATGGTGCACGGTGTTCTTCTCACTCGTCGATCTCGACACCCACGCGGTGCCGCTCGGGGCGTCGAGGCTCGCAACGGTTGCGTCAATGGTGGTGGTGATGTCGACGTCGACGGCGACCGGAGCATCCGTGGTCGAGGTCTGTCTCGGGGGAGTCGTGGCCCCCGTCGCGGTGGCTGTCGTGCGACTGTGCTCGCGGGGTGACTTGGGCGGTGGTGATGTCGCTGTCGCGCCGTTGATCGGAATGCACACGGCGTGGACCGCATGGTCGGATGCACTCGTCGCGCTCGGTGCGGGTTTCGCCCTCGCCGGTGCGTTCGCCGTGATGGGGATCGCGACGAATCGCCTGACGCGACGGTCGCACATCCCGATGGTGCCGTTCCTCTTCGCGGGTGCGTGGGTGTGCGTCCTACGATGACGCTCCATCGACGGGGAGGTCCTGCATGGCGGAGTTCGAGGGAATGGTGGCGATCGTGACGGGGTCGTCGAGTGGAATCGGCGAGGCGACGGCGCATCGTCTGTCGGCACTCGGTGCCAAGGTGGTGGTGAACTCGGCAAGCAGTGTCGAGGCCGGGCGAGCGGTGGCGTCGGCCTTGCCCGGCGAGTCGCTGTATGTCCAGGCCGACATCAGCGACAAGGCCCAGGGCCAGAGACTGCTGGATGAGACCGTCGCCACGTTCGGCAAGTTGGACCTGCTCGTGAACAACGCGGGGTGGACGACGCTCGTGCCACACGGCGATCTCGACGCATTGACCGACGAGATCTTCATGAAGACATTCGAGGTCAACGTGTTCGGCACCTGGTGGTTGACCAAGGCTGCGATGCCACTCCTGCGCCAGAGCAGTGATGGACATGTCGTGAACATCACCTCGGTCGCGGGCGTGAGGCCCGTGGGGTCATCGATCGCGTATTCGATGACCAAGGCGGCGCTCAACCAGATGACCCGGTTGCTCGCAAAGAGTCACGGCCCGGTTCGCGTGAACGCGGTTGCACCGGGACTCGTCGAGACCCCGTGGACGAAGGACTGGACGTCCCAGCACGAGGGAATGAAGATGATCGCTCCGTTGAAGCGCTCGGCGACCTCCGATGACTGCGCCGAGGCGGTGCTGGCGCTGGTGCGGAACAAGTACGTCTCGGGCGAGGTCTTCGTCGTCGACGGCGGGTTCACACAAGTCAGCTGACGCGATGACTGGGGCGGGCCGCAGGCGGCGAAGCACGCAGGTAGGGAGATTGCCCCGCGGGGAGCAGTTCCCCCTGGTTCTCGCCGCCCGTCATCGCATGTTCTGGTCATGGTCGGAGTCGTTCCGTCGCTCGGTGGAGAGGGTCGTCGCCGGCGAGCTCGACAGTGCGCGTCGATCCTTCGACGAGATTGACGGTGTTGCCCTCGCACACTGGTTCCATCTCGTCGCGCAATATGCGGGAGCTGAGCGGGATTCGGCTCCTTGGCGGGGAGGGCGGCGATCGAAGCGTGAAGGCTCTCAGGTCGGGCGTGAAGGCCGCCAGGCCGGGGCAGAAGCAGTGGCGGGAGTGTCTCGAGAGAGATCACTGGCGATGTCGGTACTGCGGATCGCCCCTACTCCTCTCGGGCGAGTTCTCCAAGTTCGCAAAGATCATCGCTCGCAGTGGGTCGCTGATCGGTGGCACGAATCTCACGAAGCATGGCTCCTATTTTCTCCACGTCGCCACCATCGATCACATCGAGCCGCGATCACGCGGCGGCACGAACGACCCGGACAATCTCGTGTCGACCTGTCATGCGTGCAACTTCGGGAAGGACGACTTCACACTGAGGGAGTTGGGGCTCGAGCGGCCCGATCCTGAGCGATTCACGCTGGACACCAAATGGCCCGACACCGTGCAGCGACTTCAGACGATGTGAGGTCCCCGGGGGGAGTGTTTCAGCGGCCGCGGAACGGCCTGATTCCGTTCGCGGGCACGGCGCCCAGTCGTCCGCGCTGGAAGTCCTCCATCGCCTGTGCGAGTTCGGCGCTGGTGTTCATCACGAACGGTCCGTACTGCTCGACGGGTTCGCCGATCGGCCGACCACCCAGCAGGATCACCTCGAGGGGTTCACGCTCGGCCGCCGTGATTATCACGGTGTCGCCGTCTCCGAACACCACCGCTTGACCGAGGCCGAAGAGAACCCGCTCACTGCCCGCGAAACCGTCGCCCTTCAACGCGTATGCAAGTGCATTGTGGGACGGGTTCCACGGCAGCACCATGCGTGCGCCGGGGGAGACCGTGGCATGTGCCATCACGATCGGCGTGTGCGTCGAGCCGGGACCCTCGTGCTCGCCGATCGCGCCCGCGATGATCCGCACGAGAGCGCCCGCATCATCGGTCGTCACGAGTCGCACCATGTCGGCCTCGAGGTTCTGGTAGGCCGGTGCGATCATCTTGTCCCGCGAGGGAAGGTTCACCCACAGTTGCAACCCATGGAAGAGACCGCCGGACACCACCAGGCTCTCCGGGGGAGTCTCGATGTGGAGGATTCCCCGTCCCGCGGTCATCCACTGGGTCGCCCCGTCTCGGATCACGCCACCGCCGCCGTGTGAGTCCTGGTGGATGAAGGCGCCGTCGACGATGTAGGTGACGGTCTCGAAGCCACGATGCGGATGCCAATCGGTGCCCCGCGGCTCGTACGGGCCGTAGTCGATCTCGCCCATCTGATCCATCATGATGAACGGGTCGAGGTCGCGCTTCGAGATGCCGGCGAACGCGCGCCGAACGGGGAAACCCTCGCCCTCGAACCCACCGGGTGCCGTGGTCACCGAGCGCACGCGGCGATCCCGCGAGGCACCGATGACGGAGACTCGGGGGAGGGTGAGAGTGTCGGCGGTGATTGCTGGCATGGGGGTGCTCCAACGAGATAGTTGCGCACACAACTATATGGACGGGACTGCCCGGCGACAACCCGCAACTAGGGTGACACCCGTGATCGTGCACCTGATCGATGGCACCTACGAGTTGTACCGCCAGCACTTCGGGCAGGTGAACCGTCACCGCACCCCACCACCTCTCGCTGCGACCCGGGGCGTGCTGTCGTCGACGCTCCAGTTGCTGACCTCCGGGGCGACACATGTGACCGTCTCCATGGACCATGTCATCGAGAGTTTCCGCAACGAACTGTGGGACGGCTACAAGACATCCGAGGGGATGGAACCCGAGATCCTCGAGCAGATCCCGCTCGTGCAGGACGCATTGCGTGCCCTCGGTGTTCCCGTGTGGTCGATGGTGCGATACGAGGCCGACGACGGCATCGCCGCGGGGGCCGAGATCGCCAAGGTCGATCCGCGCATCGAGCAGGTCCAGATGCTGACGCCCGACAAGGATCTCGGCCAATGCGTCGAGGGTGATCTCGTGGTGCAGTTCGACCGCCGCAACGATCTGATCGTGAACGAGCGCGCAGTCCGGGAGAAATTCGGGGTGTCGCCGTCGAGCATCGCGGACTGGCTCGGACTCGTCGGTGACACCGCCGACGGATTCCCCGGTCTCCCGGGTTGGGGCGCCAAGAGCGCGTCTGCGGTTCTCGCTGTCTATGGCTCGATCGAGTCGATCCCCGATGACGAGACGACATGGGCTGGCGATGGTGTCACCGTTCGTGGAGCACAGAAACTGGCGGCAACTCTCAGGGATGGTCGAGGCGATGCGGCGTTGTTCAAGACACTCGCGACCGTTGTCCGGAACGTGGAGGATGATGTCCCGCTCGGAACGGTGGACGACTGGGAGTGGCGCGGTCCCTCGCGGGAGTTGTCGAAGGTCGCGAAGTCGCTCGAGATGCCCGATCTGGTCGAGCGTTGTGAGCGCGCGCTGGTTGGTCGCTGACGCGACGACGGCCGCAGCCGTGGACAGTGAGGTGACGGCCAGGCGAACTGCGGCGCACGATCGTTCCCGCGTGGAGGCTGCTTCCGTCAGGACCTGACCTGGTTTACGGGCGACCGTCGCACAGGACCCGACCGCCACCTCGCCGACCGCGGATGCGACCGTCGAGAACGGGGATCGTACCCGACGGATAGCCTCGGACACTCGCGACGGTCATTCCGTCGCAGAGGAAGGGTGCGAGAGCGGCCGAATCGGCAGCACTGGAAATGCTGTGACCTTCACGGGTCCGTGGGTTCAAATCCCACCCCTTCCGCCATGGAACAGATGGAACAGATCGTCGACACCGTCGGGGCGATGAGGCTCGCCCTCGAAGAGGCACGTGCAGCGATGTCGCATGGTGACGTTCCGGTCGGGGCCGTCGTGGTGCGCGACGGTGCAGTGATCGCGCGGCGACACAACGAGCGCGAGTTGACTGGTGATCCCACTGCGCATGCGGAGGTGCTCGCGCTCCGCGATGCTTCGAGAGTCCTCGGCGATTGGCGACTCGACGACTGCACGCTGGTGGTGACTCTCGAGCCGTGCCTGATGTGTGCGGGCGCGCTGCTCTCGTGCCGGATCGGTCGGCTCGTGTACGGGGCGGCGGATCTGAAAGCGGGCGCCACCGCGAGTCTCTACAACGTGACCACCGACCCGCGACTGAACCACAATCCGCCCGTCGAGCACGGCGTGCTCGCATCGGAGAGTGCCGCGATGTTGCAGGAATTCTTCGGTGGGCTGCGCGACACCCACCGCTAACCTCGTGTGACGGAAGGGTGCCAGAGCGGCCGAATGGGACGGTCTCGAAAACCGTTGTGGGTTTGTGCCCACCGTGGGTTCAAATCCCACCCCTTCCGCCATTGCGGCTGATGTTCAGTTGCGCAGGACCTGCGGTGGAACCTCGGATTCCCAGCCATCCGGCATGAGGTCCGCCCCGATATCACGGAGTGCCCTCAGCACCGGCTTGATTCGGCGCCCGTGTGGCGTGAATGAATAGGTCACTTGGCGACCCGAGCCCTGATGCTCGAGCAATCCATCGGACACCAGCCGCTTGAGGCGTTCACTGAGCAGGGTCGGCGGAATTCCGTCGAGGTTGGACCGCAGTTCGGCGAATCGTCGTGGTCCGAACAACGAGACATCCCTCAGGATCAGGAGTGTCCAGCGATCTCCGACCACATCGAGTGTGCGTGCCACAGGGCAGAACATGTCGTAGGACTTCGACGGGTGTGCTGATTCCTGCGCCACGAGCGACTATGGGACAGAATCTGTACTAAAGGGGCAACATGTCCGACTCGGCAACCACCATCACGGCGCAGCGCATCCCCTGGGCCACATTCACGGTCTGTGCGATCGCGTCGTACATCTCGACCCTCGACATGTCGATCGTCAATGTGGCCTTCTATGAGATCGGTCTCGACTTCCCCGGGGAATCGAAGGCCGCCATCTCATGGGTGGTGACGGCGTACTCGATCCTCTTCGGTTCGTTGCTCGTCGTGTCGGGGCGGTTGGCGGATCAGTTCGGCCGCAAACGGATGTTCACCGTGGGCACCGGTCTGTTCCTCGTCGGATCGCTGGCGTGTGCGATCTCGGGGACATTGCCGATGTTGATCCTGGGTCGGGCGATCCAGGGGGTCGGTGGAGCAATGATGACGCCGGCCTCGACGGGACTCCTGCTCGCCGCGTTCCCTCCCGAGAGGCGGGCCCAGGCAATGGCCTGGACGGGATCGGTCGGTGCACTCGGCGTCGCCTCGGGTCCGACGCTCGGCGCCTTCTTCGTGTCCACATTCGGGTGGAGATCAGCGTTCTGGATCAACGTTCCGATCTGTGCGGTGCTGTTGGTTCTGGCATGGAAGGTCACGCGGGAGTCCCCGAGGCAGGAGTCGGGTCGTCCCGACGTCCCCGTGGCGGTCGTCTTCACCGCCGCGGTCGCATCCTTGGTGTGGGCGATCTCCCGGGCCGAGACCGAGGGCTGGACGGATTCCTCCGTGTTGCAGTTGTTCGCGGTCACCGTCGTGCTAGGCATTGTCGTCGCATGGAGATCGACGCGTCGCGCCGATCCACTCCTGCCCGGTGAGCTCTTCCGTGAGCGCACATTCACTCTCGCCAACATCTCGACATTCCTCTACGGTGCGGCATTCAGTGGGAACATCCTGAACAACGTCCTGTTCCTGCGCACGATCTGGGAATTCAGCGCGGTGAGGGCCGGCTGGTTCTCGGTCCTGTCTCCGATCACCGTGGCGGTGACCTCGGTGATGGTGGGCAAGCGCATGGCCACCATCGGCTACAAGCGGCTCCTCATCGCCGGTCCACTGGTGATGTCGGGAACAGTCACCGCATCGGTGCTGTTCCTCGGCGCGGAGCCCACTCCGTGGTTCCCCTTCCTCCCGATCATGTTCTTCCTCGGAATCGGGCTCGGGTCGACGTTCCCCCCATTGTCGGCCTACAACGTGATGCGGCTGCCACAGCATCGGTTCGCACTCGGCGGTGCGATCAACAACACATTCCGTCAGGTGGGAGCCGCAGTCGGAGTGGCGCTGGTGGTCACGGTCCAGACCTCGACCGAGGGGATCGGGGGGTTCAGGAACGGTTGGAAAGTCGCGATCGCATTCGCTCTCGCGGCCGCCATGGTGTCGATCTTCCAGCCGTCGAACAAGAAGTCCGCGGCTTCATCGTCGTGACATCGCGACGCCGATGAGGCCGGTCAGCAGGCCTTTTCTTCGAACGTGATCTTTGTCGTGATCACGTACGCGTCGACCGCGTCGACCACGCAGGCGTTCTCGCCGTAACCGGTGTGGCGATTCGCCGTCACCACGACCAATCTTCCATCCTCGAGTTTGTCCGCCATCTTGCGCGAACTCGCCAGTGGTGTCGCCGCATCGCCGGTCGTGCCGATGACCACGATCGGTCCCGCACCCTTGCCGGTGATCTCGATGCGGCGGTCGGCCTTGGCGGGCCAGAAGACGCACCCGTACCCGCCGGTGAATCCCGGCGCCATGCGCGGTGCGGCCTCGAAGAACTTCTTGTCCTGGGCCTCGCTCTCCTCGATGGTGGTGGGGCCCGGATCGTCGAGGCAGCTGATCGCGTTGAAGGCCTCGAGTGAGGTGTCGTAGGTGCCGTCGGGGTTGCGTTCGTAGTACTGGTCGTTCAGGGCCAGCAATCCCTTGCCGTCACCCTTCTGGGCCGCATCGAGCGCGTACTCGAGCTCTTCCCACATGGTCGATGAGTACATCGCCTTCGAGACCGCGGTCATGGCGACCGCCAGGTTCACGGGGGCCCGGGTCTTCGACACCACGAGTGGTGTGTCGTCGAGCGCCGCCATGAGCGCATCGAATGCCTTCACCGTCTTGCCGTCATTGTGGAACAGGCACGTGGGGTCCTTCGAGCAACGCTCAAGGAACGTGTCGAGCTGCTTCTCGAACCCGACCGCCTGGTCAAGGCCCGACTGCACGTAGTCGGCGTCGGGATCGGTGGCTCCGTCGAGGACCGCCACACGGACCGTGTCGGGGAACATCGTGGCCCACGTGGCCCCGAGCTCGCTGCCGTACGAGAACCCGAAGTACGAGATCTTGTCCTCACCGAGGGCCGCGCGGATCGCGTTCATGTCGCGGACCGCCGCGTTCGTGGAGATCCACGGGAGGATCTCTCCGCTGCGCTTGGCGCACTCCTCGGCGAACAGTTTCGAGGAGTCGATCAGCGCGTCACGCTCCTCCTCGTTCTCCGGAGTCGGGTCGACGTCGAAGTACGGGTCGTAGTTGTCCACGCAGTCGATCACGGGTGTCGACTCGCCCGTGCCACGCGGGTCGAACCCCACGATGTCGAACCGGTCGAGGAGATCGGAGCTGAAGTAGTTCTCCGCACCCATCGCGAGATACGAGCCGCCGAAACCGGGCCCGCCGGGGTTCACGAGCATCGAACCGATGCGGGCGGTCCTCATGTTCGCAGGTCGCATGACGAGATAGAGACTGAACGATCCCACGGACGGGTCGCTCCAGTCATAGGGCACCGAGAAGCGCGCACACTTGAGCGACGCGTCGCTCTCGCAGGGCTTCCAGGAGATCTCGGTGTCGGCGCCACCACCGGGCACCGTCGTGTCGACGGGATCGGTCGCAGTGTCGGTGCCGGTGGAGGAGCCCGCTGCGCCGCATGCCGTGAGCAGGGTGAGACATGTCGCCGCCAGGAACCGTCTCGTCACACCATGAGACTAGGGGCGCAGGGAGCAGATCAGGGAAGACGCCGCATCGGAAGACTCGGCGCGGGGACACCCGTAGCCTCGAGAGCGTGCGAATGGGTCCACACATGCTCCTGCCCGGCGATGCCGATGCGGTGAAGGGGGCCCGTCTGCACCGCGACTCACTGCGTCGCGTGATGGGATTCGCCCGGCCCTTTCGGGCGAGGATCATCGGCTTCGTGGTCTCGATCCTGGCCGCGGCGTTGGTGGGGCTGGCACCCCCGTTCCTGTTCCGGGCGATCCTCGACGATGCGATTCCCCGCGGGGACAAGGCCATGATCACGACTCTTGCGATCGTGCTGGTCGTGGCCGCCGTGGCGGATGCGGGTTTTGCGATCGTGCAGAGATGGTTCTCGTCCTCGATCGGCGAGGGGTTGATCTTCGACCTCCGCGTCGCACTCTTCGACAAGGTGCAGCGGATGCCGGTCGCATTCTTCACCCGGACCCAGACGGGCTCGCTCATCAGTCGCCTCAGCAACGATGTCGTCGGCGCCCAGACAGCCGTGACATCGACACTCGGGAGCGTGGTGTCGAACGTGTTCGTGCTGTCGACCTCGCTCGCCGCGATGCTCGTTCTCGAGTGGCGGCTCACCCTGTTGTCGTTGGTCGTCCTCCCGTTGTTCGTCGCACCCGCCAAGAGGGTCGGCCTCAAGCTCGGGGCCATCTCGCGGCGGCAGATGGAACTCAATGCCGAGATGAACACGCAGATGTCCGAGCGGTTCAACGTCGCGGGAGCGATGCTGGTGAAGCTCTTCGGGCGCCGCGAACGGGAAACAGAGACATTCTCCCGCCGTGCATCCGGTGTGCGGGACGAGGGCGTGAAGGCGGCCCTGTACGGGCGCATCTTCTTCGTGGCACTCGGTCTCGTGGGTGCGATGGGTGCCGCAGCCATCTACGGGGTCGGGGCCTACCTCGTGGTCGATGGTGCGATCTCTGCGGGAACGCTCGTTGCGATGGCCTCGCTCGTGCAGCGCATCTACCCGACCCTCACCGGTCTGACCAATGCGCGAGTCGACGTGATGACGGCCTTCGTGAGCTTCGACAGGGTCTTCGAAGTGCTCGATGCACCCGAGATGATCACCGAGAGACCGGGAGCAGTCGATCTCGTGGATGCCCGGGGCGAGATCGTCCTCGACGGAGTCTCGTTCCGGTATCCGGCGGCGGCCTCGGTGTCGGTGCCCTCGCTCGAGATGCCGGGTGCGCCATCGGGGGATCCCGATGCCGACGTTCTGCGGGGCGTGAGCCTGTGCATCGCAGCCGGTGAGACAGTGGCGCTCGTGGGTTCCTCGGGGTCGGGAAAGAGCACGCTCGCCTCGCTGGTGCCGAGACTGCACGACGTGACCGCGGGTGCGATCCGCATCGACGGTCACGATGTGCGTGATCTCACCTTCGATTCGCTCCGGGACGCCATCGGGATGGTCAGCCAGGACCCGCATCTGTTCCACGAGTCGATCGCGTCGAATCTGTCGTATGCCCGTCCGCAGGCCACTCGCGAGGAACTCGTCGCGGCGTGTCGTGCGGCGCGCATCCACGACACGATCGCGGCGCTACCCGATGGATACGACACCGTGGTGGGAGAGCGCGGATACCGGCTGTCCGGTGGTGAGAAACAGCGACTGGCGATCGCGCGGATGCTCCTCAAGAAGCCCGCGATCGTGATCATGGACGAGGCCACGAGCCACCTCGACAACGAGAACGAGGCCCTCGTGCAGGAGGCTCTCGAGGAGGCATTGCGCGACAGGACGGCCCTGGTGATCGCCCACCGGCTCTCGACGGTGCGCGACGCTGACCGGATCGTGGTCCTCGACGCCGGACGCGTGGTGGAGACCGGCACCCACGACGAATTGATGGCCCTGGACGGCCTGTACGCATCCCAGGTGCGGGCGGGCGGCTCCTTCGGGTTGGTTGCACCCGCCACCTAGTGTCGAGTCGATGCCACCCCGCACGCCCAAGCAACGCGAGATGATCGACGGTCGGCCCGTCTATTCGATCACCGAGTTCGGCCAGTCGGTCAACGTGGCGCTCGACGACGTGTTCCCCAATGGGCTGTGGATCGAGGGTGAGGTCCGCGGGTTGAGGCCGGTCCACCACTCGTCCGGCCATTATTTCTCACTCGTCGACAAGGAGCGCTTCGGCGAGGTGTCCGTCGACATGAAGCTCTTCACCAGGGACGATGTCCTCGAGAAAGTCATGTCGAAGATGGCTCGGCACGGTGTCCCCCTCCAGAATGGGATGAGGGTTCGCTTCTTGTGTCGTCCCGATTTCTGGAGGAAGTCGGGACAACTGGGCCTGATCATCGACGATGTCGACACCTCGTTCGCGCTCGGCGAGATCGCCCGGAAGCGCGAGGAACTGATCAAGAAGCTCACAGCAGCGGGTGTCCACGAGAAGAACAAGCGCCGGCCCGTGCCGATGGTTCCCCTCCGGATCGGGGTGGTGTCGTCGCTGCGCGCGGCCGGGTTCATCGATGCGAAGCGCCAACTCGAGGAGTCGGGATGGGGTTTCGAGTTGCTCGTCGCCGATGTGAATGTCCAGGGCGACCGTGCGCCGCGCCAGATCGTCACCGCGCTCGCCCTGCTGGATCGCCGCGACGATCTCGACGTGATCATCGTGATCAGGGGTGGTGGCTCGCAGGGTGACCTGGCCGCGTTCGATGATGAGTCCGTCGCGATGGCCATCTCGCGGTGCACGCACCCGGTGTTCACCGGGATCGGTCATGAGATCGACACGAGCGTCGCGGACATCGTCGCCCACACGAACCTGAAGACCCCGACCGCCGTTGCCGTCCACCTGATCGATCTCGTCGAGAGGTTCGACAAACGGCTCGCCTCGCGCGCGCGCATCCTCTCGGACCGCACGTCGAGTGCGGTGCTGCGCTCGCGGTCCCGTCTCGGTCGGTGCGCGGAACGTCTCCGCACACGACCCGCGACGATCATCGCAGCATCACGTCACCGACTCGATGTGCAGCGGGCCACGGTGCGGCTCCTCGACCCCGCGACGACCCTCGCGCGCGGTTGGAGCATCACCCGCGACGCGGACGGTCGTGTCGTGAAGTCGGTGAACGATGCGCCGAAGGGGGCGACCCTCGTCACCACGGTGGCGGACGGAACGATCACGAGCACAGTGGAGGAGGTCACCTGATGGCCAAGAAGACACCACCGACGGGGGAACCCGCGGGATACGCAGAGGCAATGCGCGAGATCGAGGAGATCCTCGCCGAGCTCGACACCAATTCGATCGACGTGGATGTCCTCGCGGTCAAGGTGCAGCGCGCGTCGTTCCTCATCACGTGGTGCGATGCGCGCGTGAGTGCGGCCGAGTTCGCGGTCAAAGAACTCGTGGAATCGCTCGATGTCGACGTGGACGTCGAGGCCGACGATGACGGGGAGTTCGACGAGGACGAGGACTACGAGGATGACGACTTCGACGACGACTCTGACGACGACGACTCTGACGACGACGAGGACTGACGGGAGCATGCCCATCGATCTCGCTGGATTTCTCTCCGGCGTCGACTCCGCGCTCGAAGGGGTGCTCACCATCGATGAGGGTGTCCTCGGCAGTGTCGATCAGGCGGAGTCGGCGGTGGGCGCCATCCGAGACCTCGTGTCGCGCGGCGGAAAGCGGGTGCGACCATCGTTCGTCGCATTCGGATGGGCCGCCAACGGCGGGGACGCGGGCTCGGGATTGCCGGTCCGGCTCGGCGCCGCGGTCGAGTTGCTGCACGTGTCGGCTCTCCTCCACGACGATGTGGTCGACGGTTCACCAACTCGGCGCGGAGCACCCACGGCCCATGTCCGTGCCGCCACCGACCACCGGGACAACGTATGGATCGGCGATGCGGACTCCTTCGGGACGGGCCTGGCGATCCTGGCGGGTGATCTCGCGGCCGCTCTCGCGGATCAGATTCTCGGCGACATCCCCGGGGAGACCCTCGACCACTGGCGACGGATGAAGACCGAGGTTGCGATCGGTCAGATCCTCGATCACTCGGGAACGGCCCGACGCAATCGCTCGATCGAGTCGGCACTCGAGGTGGTGCGATTGAAGACCTCGCAGTACACCGTGGTGCGCCCCTTGTTGATCGGCGCGTCGGCCGTCACGGGTGCCATCGACGACGATCTCAGGAACTCATTGACCGTCTTCGCAACAGCAGTGGGCGAGGCGTTCCAGATGCGCGACGATGTCCTGGGCACCTTCGGCGACGCGACGAACACGGGCAAGCCCGTGGGGACCGACCTGCGCGAGGGGAAGCCGACCCTGCTGTTGGCACTGGCCCACGGACGAGCCGATGATCGACAGCGCTCGGTGCTCGATCGTGTCGGCTCCGGGGATCTTCGCGACGCCGAGATCGCCGAGATTGCCGGGGTGCTGCGCACAACCGGTGCTCTCGCCGAGGTCGAGGACCGGATCACCCAGCGCACGGATGATGCCATCTCTTGTCTCGCCTCGGCACGGGTGTCGGTCGAGGTTCGCGACGCGCTCGCAGAGTTCGCCCGTTCATTGGTGGGGCGCGCCTCCTGACCAGACGTCGTCCCGGTCGGGAGTGTCCCGGTCAGATCTGGGCGTAGATGTCGAGTGCCTCTTGCAGGCTGATGTCGGTGATGACACCGGGTTCTGCCGAGATCGCCTCGACCCACGGGGGAGTCACCTTGCAGGCGACAGCGATGGGGTCGGCGATGCCGCTGCCGTTGACGGCGAGCCGTGCGAATGTCGTGACGTAGGTGGGCGGGCGGGCATCGTGTGAGAGCTCGATCAACGCCCATGGATCCGGTGCGTGTCCGGCCCGTTCTACGGTGGCGATCTCGGTGTTCGAGGTGACGTGCACCGCGCCACCCGCGAGACCCGGGCCATCGAGGAGCACCGCACCGCGCACGGAGGTGGGCCGTGCTCCTGCAATGAGGAGGGCGATGTAGGCACCGAGCCCCCTGCCCACGATCGTCGCCTCACCCAAGTTGCGGAGCGCGATGTCGGCATCGGCCATCAGGATCTCGCACGAGTACCCGCCACCGAAGGGGACGCTGGACTCGCCGTGCCCCGTGAAGTCGAGCGCCCAGACCGGACCATCCCATCCCACGTCGATCCGGGCCATCGATGCAGCGGACTCACCGAGTCCGTGCAGGAGCAACAACGGTCGCCCCGTGCCCGCGCGCACCTGGTGCAGCGCGAGCGAGATCCTGTTGTGTGCGAGGGTCACGGTGGTCACGAGAGGAACTCCAGCACCATGCCGGCGACCAAGTCCGGTTCCTCGATGTGGATGAAGTGGCCCACTCCCTCGAGCACCTCGAGTCGCCCACCCGAGGGGAGGAACGGGCGCACGTCGCGCGCGCGGGCACCCCACCCCATCGGTTCATCGATCGTGCCCAACAGGCCGAGGAACGGAACGGTGAGGGCAGCCATCCTCAACGAGGCCCACTCGGGACGCCACGGGCCGAAACCACCGAAGCGCATCGTGGGGTCGAGCTTCCATCGCCACCCGTCGTCGTCCTGGCGCGCACCGATTGTCACGAGGTACTCGAGCCACTCCGTCGAGAGCCGCGGGTTCATCTTGCCGCGCCGTTGCGCGAGGTCCGCGAGGGTTCCGGGTTTGCGGTTCGAGTCGCCCGCGACATGGCGGAAGTCCAGCCACGAGGCGATCGAGTCGGCCAACAGACGCGACTGGTCGTGGTCGGGGACATCGGGCATGCGCCGCTTGCTCGGCATCCCGTCGATGTTGACCATCCTCGAGATCCGGTAGGGGCTCCCATCGGCGAGCTGCATCATCAGTGCGCCGCCCTTGGAGTGCGCGACCACCGGCGCGGGAGCCGATGTCACCCGACTCATCACCGAGAGAGCGTCGCGGATGTCGGCGTCCCAGCCGTAGAGGGCCGCATGGTCGCTGTCGCCGTGGCCACGGTGGTCCCATGCCACGACCCTCCACCCGGCGGCTGCGAGCAACGGAGCGAACGCGTCGAAGGTGCCGCCGAAATCAGACCCGCCGTGCACGCAGAACAGCACCGGATCGGACTCCGATCCCCATTCGTGGACGGCTATTCCCACACCACTCGCATCGTGGCGCCACTGGCGATCCGGTCGGCGGGCGCCCGGGTATGTCCGTGTCTCGGGAGTCATCGATTGATCACGCTAGGTCACCGGCACCCTCGGCCCCCGTGCCGGAGTCGTGACATCCCGCACGCACGGGACGGTGCGCGCCGCGATGCGGTCCGGTCGCAGCCTTAGCATGGGGCGATGTTCCTCCGCACACGGCTCCACATGTGGTTGCTGTGGAGCACGTGTGCGTTCGCACTCCTCGCCGTGCTGTCGGCACTCATCTTCGACTCGGACGGCGAAGAGTCGACCACGACCACCACCACGTCGGTGCCGGCCACGACCACGACGGCTCTCACGGCCGTGCGCGAGTACACGGTGCAGCCGGGCGAGTCGTTGTTCGCCATCGCGGAACGGTTCAACCTGTCGGCACCCGCGCTGGTGGAACTCAACAAGATCAAGAACCCGGATCGCGTGGCGGCCGGCACCGTGCTGAAGCTCCCGCCCAGCAACGGGTTCGTGCCGATCGGTGCCACCACCACGATGCCGCCGTGACCCCGGTGGTCGGCGGCGTTTCCGTACACTTGGCACCATGACCGCCACCTTCTGGCCGACACTCGAGCATTGGTCGGTGAAGATTCCCCTCCACACCCCGCATCCGCGGCTCGCGTGCCTCGCAGAGACCGGTTTCGCACAACTGACGCCCGCGCCGTTCGCGGTCCCGGAGCACGAGTGGGAGTCGCTCGAGTACTTCGACTGGAAGAGCGGGGGCGACACGAACTTCGCGCCGCTCGCCTCTGCCGACGGTGAGCTCGACTGCCGTGGATTCTGGGACAAGGGCAAGACCGACAAGGACGCGATCTGGACCTCGAACGCGGTCCTGGCACCGGTGCTGAAGGACTACGTGTCCTCCGTCGGTGCCAACTTCGGGCGCGTCCGGATCATCAAACTCGAGCCGCAGGATCGCGAGACAGCGATCCGATCGATCCACCGTGACGACAACAACCGCTTCAACCCCGAGGACGAGGGCTGGGTGGTCAGGTCCTGGCTCGAGCTGACCGACAGCCCGGACAGCTACATGTTGCTGATGGACAACGGCCCCGACGGCCTGCCCGATCCGTCCACCGAGCGACGCGTCCCGCTGCCGCGCGGCGCGCGGTTCGTCGTGGACACCCAGCGCCTGTGGCACGTGGTCGTGCACAACCACGACTTCCCGCGCTATGCGTTGATCACGAGTTTCGAGAGCGGTCCCGCGCTCGACTCTTTCATCGCGCGCGAGCGCGCCTGAACACGCCGCCCGGCGCGCGGCTGTCGGGAATGGTCAGCTGAGAGCGGATTCGATCGCGCCGACGAGCGCGGCATCGTCGGGCACGACGCGGGGGCTGAAGCGCGCGAGGACGTTGCCGTCGCGGCCCACGAGGAACTTCTCGAAGTTCCATCGGATGTCGCCGTCGGCACCCTCGGCATCGGCCACCGGTGCGAGCTGTGCGAACAGCGGATGGCGGTTCTCCCCGTTCACATCGACCTTCTCGGTGAGCGGGAAGCTCACGCCGTAGGTGGTGGAGCAGAACGCGGCGATCTCCTCGGGGCTGCCGGGCTCCTGGCCCATGAACTGGTTGCATGGCACGCCGACGACCGTGAAGCCGCGATCGGCGTACGCCTTCTGTAGCGCCTCGAGTCCCTCGTACTGGGGGGTGAGGCCGCACTTGCTCGCCACATTGACGATGAGGGTGACCTTGCCCTCGGCCGCAGCGAGTGCGTCCGGGGTCCCGTCGAGTCGGGCGATGGATGTGGTGTAGATGCTCATGGGAGGTGCAACACCGCGGATGCGGTTCCCATTCCGGGTCAGTTGCCGCGGTGGGACACGGCGAGCTCTGCGACCTCGCGCATGATGCGGGCGATGTCGTAGTCCTTCGGCGTGTACACGGCCGAGACCCCCTCGGCGGCGAGGACCGCACGGTCCTCCTCGGGGATGATCCCGCCCACGATCACCGGCGCATCGACGCCCTCGGCGCGCAGTCGACGCACGACCTCGGGCACGAGCGCCATGTGCGATCCCGACAGAATGGACAACCCGACCACATCGGGATCCTCGTCGCGGGCGCTCGCCACGATCTGTTCCGGGGTCAATCGGATGCCGCTGTAGACGACCTCCATCCCGGCATCGCGTGCGGCGACTGCGATCTGCTCGGCGCCGTTGGAGTGTCCGTCGAGACCGGGCTTGGCCACCAGGAACCGAGGCGGACCTCCCGGGATCGCGCGCACGAAATCGGCGACGTCGGCGAGGGTCGAGGCACGGCGCCCCGCAGCGGCGCCCACCCCGGTGGGCGCGCGGAACTCGCCGAACTCCTCGCGGAGCACTCCCGCCCACTCACCGGTCGTGCCGCCGGCCTCGGCCAACTCGATCGAGGCCTCCATGATGTTCTCGGTGCCGCGCGCGGCCTCGCGCAACCGTGCGAGGGCGCGGTCGACGCGGGCGGTGTCACGGGATGATCTCCATGCCGCGACGTCGGCGATCGTCTCCGCCTCGACGGCGGGGTCGACCACGAGGATGTTGTCGTTCCCGCCGAGGGGACTGTCGGCGCTCTCGGTGAAGGCGTTGACTCCCACGACAGTCTGGTCTCCGTCGGCGATGCGCCGTGTGCGGTCCACCATCGAGCGCACGAGGCGCCCCTTCAATTCGTCGACCGCGGTGAAGGCTCCGCCGAGAGCGAGCACCTCCTCGAGTTCGGTCCATGCGGCGTCGCGCAGCTCGGATGTGCGCGCCTCGATGACGTGGGAGCCGTCGAAGATGTCGTCGTGCTCGAGCAGGTCGGTCTCGAACGCGAGGACCTGCTGCATGCGCAGTGACCACTGCTGATCCCACGGTCGGGGCAGACCGAGGGCCTCGTTCCACGCGGGGAGCTGGACGCTGCGTGCGCGGGCACTCTTCGACAGGGTCACCGCGAGCATCTCGAGCACGATGCGCTGGACATTGTTCTCGGGCTGGGCCTCGGTGAGGCCGAGTGAGTTCACCTGGACGCCGTAGCGGAATCGACGCGCCTTGGGGTCGGTCACTCCGTAGCGCTCGCGACCGATGCGGTCCCAGAGTTCGCCGAAGGCACGCATCTTGCACACCTCGTCGATGAAGCGGATGCCGGCGTTGACGAAGAACGAGATCGAGCCGAACACCTGGTCGAATCCGTCCGCCGGGACCTGTCCGCTGTCGCGGACGGCATCGAGAACGTCGATCGCGGTGGCGAGCGAATAGGCGATCTCCTGCACCGGTGTGGCACCGGCCTCCTGCAGGTGGTACGAGCAGACATTCATCGGGTTCCACTTCGGTGCGTTCGCTGCGCACCAGGCGATCATGTCGACGATGAGACGCCTCGAGGGACCGGGCGGGAAGATGTAGGTGCCCCGCGAGAGGTACTCCTTGACGATGTCGTTCTGAGTGGTGCCGCGCAGTTCCATGGAGTCGATGCCTTGTTCCCCGGCATTGGCGACGTACAGCGCGAGCAACCAGGCCGCGGTCGCGTTGATCGTCATCGAGGTGTTCATCTTCCCGGGCGGGATCGACTCGAGGAGGGTGCGCATGTGGCCGAGATGGGCCACGGGCACGCCCACCTTGCCCACCTCGCCGCGGGCGAGCACGTGGTCGGGGTCGTAGCCGGTCTGGGTTGGCAGATCGAACGCGATCGACAGTCCCGTCTGGCCCTTCGACAGGTTGGTGCGGTAGAGCTCGTTGGACTTGGCCGCCGTGGAGTGCCCCGAATAGGTCCGCATCAGCCATGGCTCGTCGCGGGTCACGGGCGCGTCGGGGGTGGCGGACATGTGCCAAGTATGGCGATCCGCGGGCCCGATCACCATGATCGGGGAATCAGACGACGGCGGCTCCGAGGGCGTCCAGGTAGTCGGCGCGTTCCCAGACCTCGCATCCGAGGCTCTCGAGATGGGGCGTGCACCACTGGGTGTCGAGCAGGGTCATGCCGGCCGCGACCATCGAGCCGACGAGGTGCATGAGGGCGACCTTCGAGGCATCGCGGGCGTGATGGAACATCGACTCCCCGGCGAAGAACCGGTTGATGCGCACGCCATAGAGACCACCCACGAGTTTCTCGCCGTCCCACACCTCGACGCTGTGCGCCGCACCCAGCACGTGCAACTTCCCGTACGCGTCCAGGAAGTCCTCGGTGATCCAGTTCCCATCGGTTCGGTTCGTCGCGCACTCGATCATGACGCGTTCGAAGGCCGCATCGATCGTGCAGCGGTACTTGCGCGCGCTCTGGCGCATCGAGCGCGTGATGCGAAGTCCATCGAGCGGGATGACCCCGCGCTCGACCGGCGACCACCATGCGATCGGGCTGTCGGGTCCGCGCAGGTGCATCGGGAAGATCCCGTGGGCGTACGCCCACAGCAGCGTGTCGGGTTGGAGGTCGGCTCCCGTGGCGACGACATCGTCGTCGACCGGCCACTCATCGACAGGGGGAAAGTTCCACCTGCATTCCGGGGGAGGCTGCATGTCGGCGGTGCCGGTCCCGGAATCGGCGGTCGCTCAGTACGAGTAGAAGCCCCCGCCGCTCTTGCGGCCGAGCCTGCCCGCGGCGACGAGACGGCGGAGCGTGGGGACCGGTGCGTGGTGCGGGTCGGCGAACTCGGCGTGGAGCGCCTCGAGGATCGCGAGCGACGTGTCGAGGCCGACGAGGTCGAGGAGTGCGAACGGTCCCATCGGGAAGTTGCAGCCACCCTTCATCGCCGCGTCGATGTCCTCCATCGATGCCGTGCCGGTCTCCCAGATGCGGATCGCATTGTTGAGGTAGGGGAAGAGCAGCGCATTGACGATGAATCCCGCACGGTCCTTCACCTGCACGCCGTTCTTGCCGCACTTGGCGGTGAAGTCGTTCGCCGCGGCGATCGTCTCGTCGGAGGCGGTGATGGGACGCACGACCTCGACGAGGGGCATCGCCGTCGCGGGGTTGAAGAAGTGGATGCCGCACACCTTGTCGGGCCGTGACGTGGCCATCGCCATCTCGACGACGGGGAGTGTGCTCGTATTGGTCGCCAGGATCGCCGCCGGCTTGACGGCCGCGTCCAACTCGGCGAAGAGCGCCTTCTTGACGGCGAGATCCTCGACCACGGACTCGATCACGAGGTCGCAGTCGGCGAGGTCGGAGATCTTGTCGGTCGCCGACAGGCGCCCGAGGATGGCCGCCTTGTCCTCGGCGGTGATCTTCTCGCGCTGGACCTGCTTGTCGAGGCCCTTGTCGACCTGGGTGATCATCGCGGTCGCGGTCGCGGCACTGCGTGAGCGAACGACCACCTCGTACCCGGCCTTGGCGGCCACCTCGGCGAGGCCAGATCCCATGATGCCCGAGCCGCAGATTCCGATCTTCTTCATCGATTCGTCTCCCCGTCAGTGGGGCGAAGCGCCCCGTGAGTGCGTCGGGCGAGGCTAACCGCGACCGAGCCGCGTCGTCTCATCGACCCGTCGGTCGGGCGAGCATCACTTCTCGGTGATCGTGACGGTGCGGATCTGCACCGGTCTGCTCGGTGCACCGCCGAGATTCCCCTCGCCCTCGTTGAGGGCGAGGATCGCCTGGGTCACGTCGAGGCCCTCGGTCACCTTGCCGAAGGTGACGTAGGTACCCTGCGACGCGGGGTCACCCTCGCGATAGTCGAGGACCTTGGCGTTCGGCCCGGTCACGAAGAAGAACTGACCGCCGCCCGAGTTCGGGCCCGAGCTGCGTGCCATCACCAGGTCACCCGCCGAGTAGGTGAACTGGTTGCCCTCGTCGTCGATCACGTAGCCGGGGCCGTCGGTGTTGTCCTGGCCGCCGCCCTGGATGATGTCGAGTGAGGGATCGGTGCGGAAGATGTACGAGCCGTCGTAGTACTTGTAGCGCGACAGCACGATGAAATTGTTGACGGTCTTCGGGGTCTTGTCGGTGTCGAGATCGACCACGATCGTTCCCTCGGAAGTGTCGAAGGTGGCCGTGTACGACTTGCCGTCGTCGATGCACATCGGCGGGGCCTGCTCGAACGTGGTGACACGCTTCTCGGATCCGTCGGTCTTCGGACATGGGGTCACACCGGTGATCTCGTCGCCGGGCGTCGTCTCGGGCGTGCTGCTGACCGCGGTGGTGTCGACGATGTCGTTCGCACCCGAGTCATCCGAGGTCGTGCGGGCGAGGGCGAACAGCGCGATCACCACGACGGGGATGCCGATTCCGAACTTGATGCCGCGCCGGCGGATCTTGTCCATCCGCTCCCGTCGCGCCCGCGCCTCGAGCGCCTTGGCCCGGTTCGCCTTCTGTCGTTCTCTCTTGTCGGTACCCACGAGTGGGGCAGGCTACCCGAGCGGCAAAATCCGACCGCATCGCCCCGCGGTCGCCCGTAACCTTTCCGCTTGTGGCCCTGATCGTCCAGAAGTACGGCGGCACCTCGGTCGCCGATCCCGAGCGGATCCGGGCTGTCGCCGATCACGTCGCCTTCACGCGCCGCCATGGCAACGACGTGGTGGTGGTCGTGTCGGCGATGGGCAAGACCACCGACAATCTCCTCGCCCTCGCCAACGCCGTCTCCGACGTGCACCCCGGTCGGGAGATGGACATGCTGCTCACCACCGGCGAGCGCACCTCGATGGCGCTGCTGTGCATGGCGCTGGCGGGGATCGGCGTCGATGCGGTGAGTTTCACCGGATCCCAGGTGGGCATCATCACAGACACCGTCCACACCAAGGCCAAGATCGTCGAGGTCAAGGGAGATCGCGTGCGCGACGCCCTGTCGATGGGCAAGGTCGCGGTCGTGGCCGGTTTCCAGGGCGTGTCGACCGACTCCGAGATCACCACCCTCGGTCGCGGCGGCAGCGACACCACGGCCGTCGCGCTCGCGGCGGCGCTGCAAGCCGACGTCTGCGAGATCTACACCGATGTCACCGGTGTCTTCTCGGCCGACCCGCGCATCGTGCCGCAGGCGCGGAAGCTCTCGTCGTTGCAGTTCGACGAGATGCTCGAGATGGCCGGTGTGGGCAGCAAGGTGCTCGCACTGCGGTCCGTCGAGTTCGCCCGCAACCACAACGTTCCCATCCACGTCCGGTCCAGTTTCACCTGGGAGCACGGCACGTGGATCAACGCAGAATCCACCAGGGGAGGAACCGCAATGGAGGATCCGATCATCTCGGGCGTCGTGCAGGACGCGTCGGAGTCGAAGGTGACGATCGTGGCGGTGCCCGACCGCCCGGGCATCTCGGCTGCGGTGTTCGAGAGCCTCGCCGACGCCAACATCAACGTCGACATGATCGTGCAGAACACGTCGAAGGATGGTCTCACCGACATCTCCTTCACCGTCCCCAAGGCCGACATGGCCGTGGCGGAGTCGATCATGTCGCGGGTGGCCGCCGAGATCGGCGCCCAGGGCGTCAACCACAACTCCGAGAT
>JBJTCB010000042.1:0-11759 GCA_046091605.1 Actinomycetota bacterium
CTCACCCGAGGCCTTGCGCCAGGGCAGCACCGGCGCCACGCTCATCAGGAACAGCATCACCAACCCGATCGGGCGCGAGAGACGGTCGAAGAACGGCTCACCGACCACCAATTGCCGGTTCTGCACCGCCTCGACGATCAGTGGGAACACCGTGCCGAGCAGGACCACGAAGGCGAACGCGGCAAACAGGACGTTGTTGGCGAGGAATGCACCCTCGCGCGAGATCGGCGAGTCGATGACGCCCGGCGAGCGCAATCGGTCACCGCGCCAACCGATCAGACCCACCGAGACCACCACGATCACCGCGAAGAACGAGAGCAGCCACGGACCGATGTTCGACTCGCTGAAGGCGTGCACGCTGTTGAGGATCCCCGACCGCGTGAGGAACGTGCCGAGGATCGTGAGAGCGAACGTCGCCACGAGCAGCGACAGGTTCCACACGCGCAGCATCCCGCGCCTCTCCTGCACGAGCACCGAGTGGATGTAGGCGGTGCCGGTGAGCCACGGCACGAACGAGGCGTTCTCGACCGGGTCCCATGCCCACACACCGCTCCAGCCGAGCACCTCGTAGCTCCACCAACCACCCAGGATGATGCCGAAGGTGAGCATGCCCCACGACACGATCGCCCAGCGCCTCGTCTCGACCAGCCATCCCTCGCCGAGGCGGCCTGTCACGAGCGCACCGATCGCGAACGCGAACGGCACCGTCATCCCCACGTATCCGATGTAGAGGATCGGCGGGTGGAACATGACGAGCACGTGGTTCTGCAACAGCGGGTTCGGGCCCGGGCCGTCGACGACACCGGGTGCGCCGGGGGCGAAGGGATTCGCCGGGCCGAGCGTGAGCATGAAGAAGAAGATCGCCGTCGCGAACATCGTCGCCATCGCCCAACCGACCATCGGGTCCTCGATGCGCCGGCGGTACTTGTGCGCCACGGCGGCGGTGAGACCGGCGAGGACGAGCACCCACATCAGGATCGATCCCTCGAGCGCGCTCCACACCGCGGCGAAGTTGTAGAGGGCCGGGGTCGAGCGCGACCCGACCCGTTGGATGTAGTCGAGCGAGAAGTCCCGGGTGATCATCGCCCACTCCATCGCGACGAACGCACCGACCGCACCGGCTGCTGTCAACCATGCGAAGCGGATCACCAGACGCGCGACGCGGCGGTCGCCCGTGCGTGCGGCGGTGATGGCGGCGAGGAGGCCGAAGACCGACCCCACGAGGCCGACCACGAGCGCGGCCCGACCGAGCGGGCCGCCTATCCCTCCCGCAGCGAGCACGCCGCCGCCTCCTCGTCGGATTCGGCCAGTCGGGTCTCGTTCTTCTCCACGTACTGGTTGGTGTGCTTGACCTCGATGCGGTCACTCTCGAACACCCCACCCACCACGCGGCCATGGGCCACGACGGGGATGCACTCCTGGAACACGCCCCCGGGATCGCCCGCGTATGCGACACGGAGAGTGTCGCCGTTGAACTCGAGGGTGAACGTGCTTCCCGAGGCATCGCGCGTGAACGAACCCCTCTCCACGACACCCTGCACGCGCATCCTGCGGTCGCCCTCGCACCCCTGCTTGGTGCCCACCTCATCGACATTGCAGTAGTAGTCGATCGCGCTCGTCAGGAACTGGGTCACCACGAACCCACCGGCGACCACGGCGAGAGCGACGATGACCATCGGCATCCACTTGCGGGTCCGGCGCGCCGGTGATGGCGCCGACTCGCGCGGGGTCAGGTCCACGGCATCTCCTCGCGGGTGGCCCGCGCCGCGAGGTCGCGACCACGTCGCACCACGAAGCGCGCGTACGCGCCCGTGGCGGCGAAGGTGAGCACCCACGACAGCAGGATGAATCCCGCGTGGTCCATGTCGAGGATCCCCACGGTCAGCCCACCGCCTCGTTGCGGCGGTCGCGGATGGCCTCGTCGAGCCCGCGATCGGCGACGGTGTCCTCGAGTGCCAGCACTCGTTGACGGTGCAGCACGAGCCACACATAGAACAAGGTGAAGGTGACGACCCCGAGGAAGAGGCTGAAGAGCATCAGACCGTCGAGTTCGACCCTGGCGTTCGGGTTCGCCACCGAGGCCTCCTGGTGGAGTGAACGCCACAGCTCGACCGAGAAGTGCACGAGGGGGATCTCGAGCACCGCGAGGAGCGCCAGCACCGCTGATCGACGGGCACGTTGGCGCTGGGTTCCGCCGAGACGCCGCACCGCGAGATAGCCGACATAGGTGATGAAGAGGAACAACGTGGTGGTGAGCCGGGCATCCCAGACCCAGTACGTGCCCCACGTGAGGCGACCCCAGAGACTCCCCGTCACGAGCGAGATCGCCACGAACAACACCCCGATCTCAGCGCTCGCCCCGGCCACGCGGTCCCATGCGAGCGAGCGGTTGCGCATCGAGAGGTACGCACCGGAGCAGACCGCGGTCACCAGAAAGGCCATGTACGCCACCCAGATCGTGGGCACGTGCACGTACATGATCCGCACGGTGCTGCCCTGGACGACATCCTCGGCGGAGAAGACGAGACCGAAGGCGGCGAGCGCGGTCAGCATCACCGCCACCAGGATCCCGAGTCGCCGGGTGGCGGCGGTTCCCGTGCCGGGTCGAGTCGCGGCAGATGCGGGGGTCACGGTGTCCAAGTCTGTCGGGAGTGCAAGGTCAATGGAAATCAGTGGTCGATCCGAGACGGAGTCGGATGTCACTCGTCGATGAGGGGCCCGAACGCGAGCGAGCCGACCGCACCGAACACCGCGGCGAACACCGCGAGGAGCCCGACCCACGGCCAGCCCTCCGACACAGTGGCTCCCCCGGCGCCGAATGCGGCTTCTGTGGCGCGCGTCGCACCGATCAACACCGGCGCCACCACGGGGAGCAGCAGGAGAGGCAGCAGCGTCTCGCGACCGCGCGCACCGGCCGCGAGTCCCCCGTAGAGAATTCCCACGAATCCCAGTCCCGCGGTCGCCACGACGATGGTGACCACCGCGAGCACCACTGCGGCCGCGCCATCGAGCGAGGAGTTGTAGAGGATGATCGCGGTCGCCATGAGCAGCGCCTCGAGGGCCGCGAGCTGTGCCATGAGTGCAACCGCCTTGCCCCAGAAGATCGCGGCCGGGTCGACACCGGCGACGCGCAGCGAATCGAGGGCGCCGTCGGCTGTCTCGACGGAGAACCCGCGTTGCACCACCACCAGCATCGAGAACAACACGGCCAGCCACACGAGGCCCGGCGCGACCCGCTGGAGGATGCCGTCGTTGTCGAGGGCGAAGGCGAACATCACCATCACCACCGCCGAGAACGGCGCCACCTGGTTGGTGAGCACGCGACTGTTCGCCTCGATGCGCAGATCCTTGCGCGCAACTGCCACTGCGATCCGGGTCCTCATCGTGGCGCTCTCATCGGTCCGGCCTGACGATGCCGCCGTCCACGATCATCGAGCGGGAGGCAAGTCCGCCCGCGCGCTCGGTCTCGTGGCTGGCCACCACAACGGTCGCACCCGAACCGGCCGCATCGCGCAACAGGGTGTCGAGTTCGTCGCGTCCCTCGGCGTCGAGACCGGCGTGGGGTTCGTCGAGCAACCACAACTCGGCGCGTCGCACGATGAGCGAGGCGATCGCGGTGCGGCGACGCTGGCCCGCCGACAACTGCGACGCGCGGACACCCGCGAGGCGGCCGTCGATCCGTGTGCGTGCCATCGCGGCCGCGACCTCGGCGGCGGAAGCGTCCACCATGCGCGCCCAGAACGCGACGTTCTGTGCGACGGTGAGATCGAGATAGAGACCGTTCTGGTGGCCGAGGAGACCGGTGCGGGCGCGAACCCCGTCGCGCTCGGTGCCGAGGTCGAGGCCGAGCACACGTCCGGCTCCGCGTTCCAACGGCAACAATCCCGCGCACACCCGGAGGAGGGATGTTTTTCCCGCGCCGTTCGGTCCCTTGAGAAGGACGATCTCACCGCGCGAGACCGAGAAGTCGGCGCCGGCGAGCGCGGGAAAGCCCCCGAGCACAGCGACTGCACCCTCGAGTCGGATCACCTCGCTCATGCACTCGACACGCTAACGGTCACGGACAACAGAGCACAGATAGCGTCGTGGGCGCGGGCAGGCAGTCACGTGAGTCCGCACCGCGCCCGGTGCGCACACGGCTTCCGCGTTCGGCGCGCGTGCTCGATGCACTCGGTCGCGGCCTCATCGGCGCGGGAGTGCTGTTGCTGCTCTTCGTCGTCTACCAGCTGTGGGGAACGGGGCTGCGCGAGAGTCGCGAGCAGGACCGGCTCGCCGCCGAGTTCGACGCCATCGTCGTGGTGTCCGGCTCGGCTGACGCGCGCGAGCCGGTCGCGGTGCGCGGCGAACCACTGAGTCGCATCAAGATCCCCTCGATCGGCGTCGACAAGGTCCTGGTGGGCGGGGTCGACGTGGAGTCGCTGAAGAAGGGGCCGGGTCCGTTCCCGAAGTCTCCCCTGCCCGGACAATTGGGCAACGTCGCCATCGCCGGCCACCGCACCACCTACGGCGCACCCTTCGAGGATCTCGACAAGATCGACGTCGGCGACGAGATCGTCTTCGAGACCCCGAATGGCACGCGCACATATCGCGTGCACAAGGAGCCCCACAACGTCTTCCCGAGCAATGTCGAGGTCGTCGAGACGAAGGACCCGACGAAGGCAACTCTCACCCTCGTCACCTGCACGCCGAAATTCACCTCGTGGAAGCGGCTGATCGTCGAGGCCGAGTTGGTGGGCCCCGACATCGGTGACACCGCTCCCGCCGCATCGACGCCCGCCTCCACCGTGCCTGCCGACGCGGCGACTCCGTTCCTCGACCAGTCCGTCGCCTTCGACGAGGGGTGGTTCCACGACACCTCGGTCATCCCCGCAGTGGCCGGCCTCGGCGCCGCGTTGATCGCGATCGGCGTCCTCGGCGCACGGCTCTCGCGTCGCTCCGGTCGGCGCATCCTGGTGTGGACCCCGACGGGAGTCGTGTTCCTCGTGGTGCTGTACTTCTTCTTCGAGAACCTCACGGGCCTGTTGCCCACCAACATCTAGCCCGTACCCTTGCCGTCATGTCACAGGAGAACATCCAGCCAGTCGGTGACGATCCGGTGCGCGCGAAGCGCGCGGTGGTCGCCAAGTGGACCCTCATCGCGAGCCGCCTCGGATACCTGTCGTTCAGTCTCGCGTTCGCACTCTTCGTGATGTCGTTCGCCTTCGGGATGCCCGAGACACTGGTCTCGATCGTGGCTGCACTCCTGATCGCCGGATCGTGCCTGCTCGCACCCTCGATGGTGCTGGGGTACGCGGTGAAGGCCGCCGAGCGGTTCGACCGCGAGAAGGGCTACTGATGACCCCGGTGGACCGCAAGCGCGAGATCCTCGACGAGGCGCTGCACGTCTTCTCCTCGAAGGGGTACCACAACGCCTCGATGAACGAGATCGCCGATGCGGTGCGGGTCACCAAGCCGGTCCTTTACCAGCACTTCGATTCCAAGCGCGCCCTCTACATCGAGTTGCTGCACGACGTCGCCGACGACCTCGTCGCCACGGTCACCAAGGCGGTCGCCGGCACGAGCGACCCGCGCGAGCAGACCGAGCGCGGGATGGTCGCCTACTTCCGCTGGGTGTCCGAGCGCCACGACGCATTCGCGCTGCTGTTCGAGTCGAGCGAGCGGGTCGACGAGGAGTTCGCCGGGATCGTCGCCGAGTTCGAGAAGAATGCGGCCTCGGCGATCGCACCGCTGATCGCCGCAGATGTCTCGCCCGCCGATCAAGTCACCTTCGCGGTCGGCCTCGTGGGCATGGCAGAGACGGTGAGCCGCCAGGTCATCTCGACGGGTCGCGACTTCGACCCCGACGTGCTCGGACGCACGCTCGCCGCGCTCGCGTGGGGCGGTCTGCGCTCGCTCGGGTCCGCCCGCCGACCCTGACACGCGCCGACCGTTCGCGATCCGACCGGACGTCGCCGACTCAGTCGCGCAGCGACCAGCCGCGGTACCCGCGGGCGAAACCCGCGCGTTCGAGCGCCGACACCACGGTCGACCCGGCGATGGGTTCGGTTCCGTTCACGCGGCGCACCTCGAGCCCGCGTCGACGACCGTCCTTGACGAGCGAGACCAACGACTCGCACGCGGTGTCGATGCGCGACTCGTCGAAGACGACGAGATGGTGACCGCGCGGGTCGAACCACGCGAGCGCATCACCCTGCGACACGACCACCACGCATCCGGCGCTGCGCGTGGGGCGACCCTCGGCCTCGGGCCATGGGAGCGTCGCACCGAATGGTTGCGCCGGCTCAGTGGCTGCCAGCACCACGGCTGCGGGCACATCCTCGGGATGGAGCGCATCATCGATCCGTTCGCGCACCTCGCGCAGACGATCGACGGCGCCCGGGATCGCGAACTGGGCCGCACCGAGACCGTCGACGAAATACCCCCGGCGCACCTGGCCCCGCTCCTCCATGGTCTTGAGCACGCCGTAGATGCTGGTGAACCCGCCTGTGAGCGACTCGGCCAGCACCGCCTCGCGCGTGACCACCCCGTGACGCTCGAGCATCTGGAGTGCCCACGCGTGCGACGACTCGGTCGCCGATGCAGCCGGAGTTGCCATCGATGACACCAGGCTCCAGCGACCCGCCCCGGTGGGTGGTCCCACGCGGGACAACCGACCCGGTCGGGGACGCCCGGCGCGCGGAGTGCGCGCACCGGTGCGCGAGCTCCCTTTGCCACCGGCGAGCAAGGCACGCATCGCCGACAGCGTGTCGTTCGTGACCTCGCCGGCCCATGCCAAATCCCACAGTGCCGCCAACACCTCGGTGTCGCTCGCGGCGGGGGCCGCAGCGCGCAGTTGACCGAAGAAGAGCGCACCGCGAGTCTCGAGTGCGACCCGGAGCGAATCGTGCACCGTGCCCGTCGGCGGATCCGGTCGTTCGGTCAACGGGAGGAGTTGTGCGAGTTGGTCGGCGAAGTACAGACGGATGCGACCGTCGGCCGAGCCGATGGCACCGGCACCCACCCACACGATCTCGCCGGCGGCGCACAGCTCGTCGAGATCAGATTGCCTGTAGCCGCGCACGCGCAGCGGCAGCACATCGCTCTCGAGACTCGAGGCCATGATCGCTGCTCCCTGCAGAACCGAGATCGCGCTCACGAGGGCATCGGCGCCGCGCCGCGGGTCGGTGATCCGGTGCCACGCGGGGAGGAACCGTGCGAGTGCGGCCTGCTCGACCGGCTCAACCTCGCGCCGCAGCGCGGCCAGTGTGCGCCGACGCAACTGTCTGAGCACCTCGACATCGCACCATTCACGCTCGGTGCCGCCGGGTCGGAACTCGCCGCGCACGAGCCGGTTCTCGCTCTCGAGCGTCTCGAGCGCCGTCACCGCGCGCTCGAGAGTCACCCCGAGGTGCGCCGCCATCTCGGCGGAGGTGAAGGGCGCCCGGGTGCGCGCGGCCCGTGCCACCAGGTGCACGAGAGGCGCGGGAACGGGATCGGTGAAGGCGCGCGGAAGTCCGAGTGGCAGTGCGCACCCGAGCGCATCGCGGTAGAGAGCGGCATCCTCGGCGGCAGCAACGACCCGCTCGCCCGCCACGGTGATCTCGATCGCTCGCCGATCGGCCACGAGCGAGGCGAGGGCGGCAGCCGCGTCGACATCGGGTTCGCAGCGCGCGGCGACATGGTCGACACCGAGATGACCGAGTCGACGCAGGAGGTCGTGGACTTCGTCGGTGGTGCGTGCGCGACGGCCCTCGACGAGACGCTGCAACTCGGTCTCGAGATCGGCCACCACACCGGGGTCGAGGAGTTCGCGCAGTTCCTCGGCGCCGAGGAGCGAGTCGAGCAGGTCACGATCGAGCGAGAGCGCGGCGGCCCGACGCTCGGCGAGCGGTGCATCACCCTCGTACATGTAGGCCGCGATCCAGTTGAACTGCAGCGACTGGGCGAACGGAGATGCCTTCGGTGTCTCGACACTGACGATGCGGATCGCCCGTGACCGGATGCGCCCCAGCACGTCGCACAGCGCGGGCACGTCGAAGACATCCTGAAGGCATTCGCGCGTGGTCTCGAGCAGGATCGGGAACGTCGGGTACTTCGCCGCCACCGACAACAGGTCGGCGGCGCGCTGGCGTTGCTGCCACAACGGTGTGCGCTGGTCGGGTCTCCTCCGCGGGAGCAACAGGGCGCGCGCGGCGCACTCGCGGAACCGTGCCGCAAAGAGCGACGTCTGGGGGACGGTGTCGGTGACGATGCCGCGCACCTCGTCGGGGTCGAGGACGAAGTCGTTCGCGTCGAGCGACTCCACGGCCTCGGGCAGGCGGATCACGATGCCGTCATCGCTCCACATGGTCTCGACACGCATGCCCCACCGCTCACCGAGCGTGCGCTCGAGCACCATCGCCCACGGGGCGTGCACCGGGGTGCCGAAGGGGCTGTGGATGCACACGCGCCAATCACCGATCTCGTCGCGGAACCGCTCGACCACGATCGTCGCGTCGTCGGGCACCACCCCGGTCGCCTCGGCCTGCTCGGCGAGATAGCGCACCAGGTTCTCGGCCGCCCACGCGTCGAGCAGATGGTTCTCGCGCAGGTGGGCCGCGGCCGACTCGGCATCCATGGTGCGCACCGACCGCACGAACGCACCCAACTCGCGCCCCAATTCCACGGGTCGCCCGAGCATGTCCCCGCGCCAGAAGGGCATCTTGCCCGGCTCCCCCGGCGCGGGCGTCACCACCACGCGGTCGAAGGTGATGTCCTCGATGCGCCACGTCGAGGCACCGAGCAGGAACGTCTCGCCGGGTCGTGACTCGTAGACCATCTCCTCGTCGAGTTCGCCCACTCGCGTGCCATCGGGCAGGAAGACGCCGAACAGTCCGCGGTCGGGGATCGTGCCACCGTTGGTGACCGCGAGGCGTTGTGCGCCATCGCGGGCCCGCACCGTGCCCGCGATGCGGTCCCACACGAGACGCGGCCGCAACTCGGAGAACTCCTCGCTCGGATACCGACCCGACAGCAGGTCGAGCACCGACTCGAAGACGTCGTCGGCGAGGTCGGCGAATGCCGCCGTGCGCCGCACCATCGCGGCGAGCGACTCGACACTCGTGTCGCCGTGCACCGAGACATGCGCGACGATCTGCTGGGCCAGGACGTCGAGCGGGTTGCGCAGGTAGCGGGTGGCCTCGATCCGTCCCTCGAGCATCTGGCGTGTGACCACCGCGGTCTCGAGGAGGTCGTGACGATGCTTCGGG
Organism: Actinomycetota bacterium; assembly: GCA_046091605.1. GTDB lineage: Bacteria > Actinomycetota > Acidimicrobiia > Acidimicrobiales > Ilumatobacteraceae > UBA2093. Next base: position 9,228 of record JBJTCB010000042.1, read on the forward strand.
TAGATCGTGCCCCGGCTCGGCTCCCCCACGTTGTGGCCGGCACGCCCGATCCTCTGCAGGCCGCGACTCACCGCACCGGGCGACTCGACCTGGATCACGAGATCGACGGCCCCCATGTCGATCCCCAACTCGAGACTCGAGGTCGCCACGATGCCGCGCAGAGCCCCCCGCTTGAGTTGGTCCTCGATGACGACCCGTTGTTCGCGCGCGAGGGATCCATGGTGGGCCTTCACCAGTTCCTCGCGCACCGCACCGGTGGCGGGGTCGACTCCGATGCCGCGCTCCTCGGCCAGCTCGTTCAGATTCGCCGCCAGGCGTTCGGCCTGGCGACGCGCATTGCAGAAGATGATGGTGGAGCGGTGCTCGAGGATCTGGTCGAGGATGCGCGGGTACACGCTCGGCCAGATGCTGGTGCGCCGCGGCGAGAGCCCCGCCGTCGCCGGGCCACTCGTCAACTCCGAGGTCTCGCGCCCGAGGTCGCCCATGTCCTCGACGGGCACCACGACATCGATCTCGAGGGTCTTTCGCACCCCGGTGTCGACGATGGTGACCGCGCGGGGTTGTCCGTCGCGCTGGCCACCCAGGAACCGCGCGACCTCCTCGAGGGGACGCTGGGTCGCCGAGAGCCCGATCCGTTGCGGCGGGGCCTTCGTGATCTCCTCGAGCCTCTCCAGCGTGAGCATCAGGTGCGCACCGCGCTTGGTCGGTGCGAGCGCGTGGATCTCGTCGATGATGACGGTGTCGACGTTGACGAGCGTCCCGCGCACCGACGATGTCAGCATGAGATAGAGGCTCTCCGGGGTGGTGATGAGGAGATCCGGTGGGTTGCGCGCGAGTCGCTGGCGCTCTCGCGCGGGGGTGTCACCCGTGCGCATCGCCACCACCGGTTCGCCGAACGGGACACCCAATCGGTCGGCGGCGAGCGCGATGCCCGCCAGTGGTGCGCGCAGGTTCTTCTCGACGTCGAAGGCGAGCGCGCGCAGCGGTGAGACATACAGCACACGGGTGCGTTGCTTGGCGGGCGGCGGCTCGGTGGTGATGAGCCGATCGAGACCCGAGAGGAACGCCGCGAGCGTCTTGCCACTCCCGGTGGGTGCGCAGATGAGCGTGTGCGCCCCACCCACGATGGCGGGCCAGCCCTGGACTTGGGGCGGGGTGGGCTCGGGGAACGAGGTGGCGAACCACTCGCGCACCGCGGGCGAGAACGCCTCGAGCACACGGTGATCGGCCATGCCGCGAGGGTAACCAGCCCGTGCATCGCCCGTACAATGGGTGACATGCCGAATCCGGGCGAGCACCATCCCGCCTTCGAGGAGTACTGCGAGTGCATCTTCGAGCTGCGCGAGGACGACGTCGAGGTCATCCAGGCGCGCATTGCTGATCGCCTCCGGGTCTCGCGCCCGTCGGTCTCAGAGATGATCAAGCGCATGACCGACGAGGGACTCGTGCGGGTCGCTGGCACCAAGATCACCCTCACCGCCAAAGGCCAAGGCCTCGCCGAACGTGTCGTGCGTCGCCACCGGCTCGCCGAACGTTTTTTGACCGACATGCTGGGACTCTCATGGGCCCAAGCCCACCGCGAGGCCGGCAAGTGGGAACACGTGATGTCGAGTGAGGTCGAGGACGCGATGAACCGCGTGCTCGGAAGCCCGACCACCTGTCCCCACGGCAATCCGATCCCCGGGTCGAATTATGAAGCACCCGAGGCGGTGCGGCTCTCTGATGTGTCGCCGGGTCAACGTTTCACTGTCTCGCGCATTCCCGAAGAGCTCGAGTTTGCCGACGGCATGCTGGATTTTCTCGAGATGGCGCGGCTTCTCCCGGGTTGCTCGGGCATTGTCGACAGCGGAACAACCGACAACGGTCTGGTCGTCGATGTCGAAGGTCGACGCGTCGTTGTCGATGGCTTTGCGACGTCGCGCATTCTGGTCACGGTCTAGAGACTCCGTGCGCCGGCTGTCCCTTCTTGTCGTCGTTGTTGCGACATTGTCGGCATGTGCCCCCACGACCATCGTCGGCCCACTCGAGACCACGACCACGACGTCGAGCACGGTCCCTGTGACTCCGACCGGCGACGTGAAGCAACTGCTCGGTGAACTCGCCGACGTCACCGACGGCCTCGGTCAGATGATCGTCGACGGTGACACGTCCGCTGCCAAGGCGCGGCTCGCACAGGCACGCGCGATCTGGGAAGTGATGGAACCCCAGATCCGGGCCGCTGGCGTCGACCTGATCGAGGAAGTGCAGAGCATCATCGACCTGATCGGCACGGCGGTCGAGCGCAAGCGCCCCGCAGATGCCGACAAGGCACAGCGCTTCATCGCCCTGGTCGCGGAGTCCGCCGCGACGCTTCTTCCCTGACCCGGTCGATCAGACCATCGCAGCCGGCAACGGCGCAGCGTGCACGACGGTGAGAGTGCGCGTTGAACGCGTGAGGCACACGTAGAGCAACCTGAGTCCCTGGGGATCGTCGGCGACCACGGCAGCCGGCTCCACCAGAACCACGTGGTCGATCTCGAGACCCTTGGCCAC
>JBJTCB010000043.1:0-8612 GCA_046091605.1 Actinomycetota bacterium
TCCCCGTCACTCCATGAGGACGCGCACTTCACACCACCATCCAGAGGTCGACACATCGACATCTTGGGGTGAGTGGGTCTGTTCGGTGATCTCGTCGTCATCCAGGAGATTCCACATCTCCTCGGCGACCTCCCGGGCCCATGGGTGGGTGTGCACCCGGTAGACCCAGACCGTCCACTTGTTCGTGAAGCCGTGCTCGCGGGTGGTGTCGATGTCGAGGACGGTGTCACCGTCCGGGTCGGTCAGCTCGTAGTAGCACCCGCCGCGCAGGAAGGCCCCCGTGATTGCGGCGCGGGCGAGTCGTGACGGGCTGGTGTACGACTTCTCTATTGGGTCCACGATCGCGACGGTACCTCGACAAGTCTTCGGCGCCGCTCTCGTGGAGCGTGACCGAGCCGGGGAAGAATCGACACGAGCAGGACGATGATCCATGTCAGAGTCGACAGGGCAAACGCCGTCTGTTGGAGCAGGGGCCCTGGTCGGCCCATCAGATTGCTGATGGCGATCGAGACAGTGGTCGACCCACTGCGTGCGAGGAAACTGGTCGCCCCGAACTCGCCGACCGACACTGCGGCACTGATCGCGGCCGCCCTGCCGATCGCGGGCATCAGGAGTGGCAGCGTGACGGTCCACCAACGCCGCACCGGACCCGCCCCGAGGTCGGCAGCCATCACCGCCAACTCCCCGTCGATTCCGCGCAGCGCCGGACCAATCACCCGCACCGCGAGTGGTAGTGCGATCACTGAGTGAACGAGAGGGATCAACCACGTGTGCCCGCGCCAGTCGAGTGGCGCGGAGTCGAAGGCGACGATGATGCCGAGTCCGAGTGTGACTGAACTCATGAACAATGGCGCCAACGAGACCTGCTCGACGATGCTCCTCCGGGGGTGTCCGCTGGCGAGAAGTGCGAGAACGACGGTGATCAGTGCGCACGCCGACGCGAACAACAGTGTCGTGCGCGCCATGTCGCCGACATCGATCCCGATGCGCAGGAGAGTCCCGTCACCGAGTACGCGCCACCCGGTGAGGTTCCATTCTCCTCCGTGTCGCAGTGATCGCACGGCCACGGCGAGCAGCGGAGCACAGGCGACGATCGCGCCGACCCCCGCGACGGCGGGTGGCAACCAAGGCATCCGGATCCGATGTGACACTTTGCGTCGCTCGGGAATCTTGCGCGTGGTCACCTCCGACTCCCGGATCCTGCTGAGACCGAGGACCGCGAGCACCGCCACGGCTTGGATCATCGCGAGTGCCGTTGCGGTGCGGAGATCTCCGAGGCGCACGGCCCGGGTGAACACCTCGGACTCGATGGTGCGCACCGTGGCACCCCCGAGGATCGACACGACGGCAAAGCTCGTCGCACAGAACACGAACACGAGTGATGCTGCGTTCTGCACAGACTCACTGATCGCCGGCCAGGTCACGGCCCGAAACACCTTCCATCCGCTCGCACCGAGCGAAGCCGCACTCTCCTCGAGCGAGTGATCGAGGAGAGCCCATGTGGGGCCGACCACGCGCAGCACCACCGAGAGATTGAAGGCCACGTGGGTCCAGAGGATCGCCGGGATTCCCCGGGGGGGAAGCAGTGCCGCGACCCCGGTTGCCATCACCACCGCGGGCATCAGGAACGGGATCGTCATCATCGAGGCGAGGATTCCCGATCCAGGGAACCGCCATCGCGTCACCGCCCATGTCGCGGGCATGCCGATTGCGAGGGTGAGTGCGGTGCTCACGACCCCCTGCCAGAGAGAGAACCACGCGACACCGCGGAGCGAGTCGTCACCTACAACGTCGAGGATCGCCCCGATGCGGAGGTGGTCGGCGAGAAGGGTCGTGACAGGAAGGACGAAGAAGAGCGCCAGGAATGCGGCCGGCACCATCCGTGCGGCCGCTCGGGCCCGGGAGGCGATCACAATGCGATTGCTCTCCACGTCCCGAGCCACGAGTCACGGTTTGTCTGAATCTCTGTAGGTGGGATCGCCAACGGTGAGCGCGGGCGAACGGCCCACTTCTCGAACACCTCCGGCAGGCCGGCATTGGGATTCACCGGGAAGACGAAGAGTGACAACGGCATCGATTCCTGGAACTCGACCCCGACGAGGAAGTCGAGCAGCTGCCGCGCGGCGTCCGCATCGTCGGCACCCCGCAAGACCCCTGCGTATTCGACCTGGCGGAAGCAGGTCGATTCGATCACGGCCGTCGGTGGTTCCTCGATCGGGGTCGCCGCGTAGACGATCTCGGCAGGTGGACTCGACCCGTAGCTCACCACGAGCGGGTGCCTGCCCCTACCGGAGGATCCGGAGAACTCGATGGTGTAGGCAGTCGTCCAGTCACTCACGATCGTGACATCGTTCGCGACGAGGCGCCTCCACCAGTCGGTCCATTCATCCCCGTACCGCGCGATGGATGCCATCAGGAATGCGAGCCCCGGGGACGAGTTCACAGGGTCCTGCACCACCAGTTGGCCCCTGTATGCGGGCTCCACCAGGTCATCGAGTGAGGTCGGTGGCGCCACGCCCTTGTCTGCGTACCAGGCCTTGTCGTAGTTCACGCACACATCGCCCTCGGACACCAGCGCCCGGGAGTCGAGCACGTCGGCCTCCTCGACGCGCGACAGTGTCGTGTCGTCGACACCCCACAGCACGTCGCCCTCCGGGTTGCCGGCGGTGAGGATCGCCTTGGAGATGACCGTGCCGGAATCGCCACCAGTCACGACCTCGACGGCGATGCCCGTGCGCTCGGTGAACGAATTGAAGATGCCCGCCGGGGGAGTGAACGCGTCGTAGGCCAGGAGCGTGACGGTGCGGGGTCCGTCCGCGCTGGGTGCGGTGCCACCACACGATGCGAGCAGGACCAACCCGGCAGCGAGGAGCGACCGTGGCTTCAATTGAGACCTCCCGTCGGGGGAATGAGCGCCGTCGAGTTCAGGAAATAGGGCTGGATCACCGCGAGCACACCCTCGTCGAGGGTGACATTGAACGTGTGGTCGAGGGGCACGTTGCTCACGCCTCGGGACGAGTACGCCTCGAGAGTGTCTCCGCGCAGTTCCCACTTCAGTCGTTCCGTGGTGACACCCCGGGCGGGACCCCCGAGGGGTATCAACGATGCGAGCATCTCCTCGCCGACGACGATCTGGCGCCAACACCCCGCGGGCACGATCTCGACATGTGCGGCACCGATCCACAGCTCGACATGGACATCCTCGGATGCCAGTGGCGCCACCGAATGCAGGAATCCGAGGATGTGGTCGAGGCGATCCCCACCGCCGGAGACCACCGTGAGCATCACCTTTCCGCGCTCGAGGGCGAGCTCGAGTGCGAGCTCGGTGTCGGTCTTGTCCTTGTCGACGGGATGGCGGATCACCTCGATACCGAAGGCCTCAGCCTCCTCGAGGTGCCGGGCAGAGACCGAGTCCATGTCTCCGATCAAGACATGGGGCGAATGACCAGTCGAGACCGCCTGCTCGAAGCCGCCGTCGGCGGCGATGATCAACGAGTGCGTCGCGAGCACGTGCCGGATCGCGGGGTGGGGCGGATCACCGCCGGTGAAGATCGCTGCGTGCGAGTTGGTCACATTCCCTCCGCTGGCAGTACCCAGATCAGGTTCTCGGGTCGGTGGCCGCGGCCACCCTCTCAGCCCGCCGGTCGTGCGAGCTCCCCATCGGTTCGGACTCCACGATACTGCGCCCGGGGCGTCCCATGGCCGCGTGCCTCGTCGGCCAACCCGCTTCCCGGTCTAGTTTCTGTGCGACGGGGAGGTCGACGACATGGGGGCACTCGAGGGGCGCGTCGCGCTGGTGACGGGGGGAGGTCGCGGCATCGGTCGCGGGATCTCCGACTTGCTCGCACGCGAGGGCGCGACGGTCGCGATCAACTTCAAACGCGATCGCGAGGCCGCCGACGAGACGATGCGGGCGATCCTCGATGCAGGTGGACGCGCCACGATCCACCAGGCCTCAACCGATGTCCCCGCCGAGAGCGAGGCGATGGTGGCAGAGGTGATCGCACAGCACGGCGGCATCGACATCGCCGTCATCAACGGCGGGATCGCATCGCGCGGTCTCCCGGTCGCCGACACGACCGCCGAGGAACTCTGGCAGCTCGTTGCCACCCATGCGCTCGGCCCGCACCAGTTGTGTCGGGCGCTGCTGCCGTCGATGCGCACGCGGGGTCGTGGGGACATCGTCTTCATCTCGTCGGTGGCCACCCGGGGCATGTCCGCCAACGGTGCCCCCTACAACATGGGCAAGGCCGCCATGGAGGCGCTCGCCTTCACCCTCGCCAAGGAGGAGTTGCGCCACGACATCAGGGTCAACGTGGTGGCCCCGGGCCTCGTCGAGACCGACATGGGGGTGCGGCTCGCCCGCGCGATCCAGGGCAAGAAGAAAGAGGAGATGCAGGACCTGCGCTCGATGGATTCGGCGTCGCCGTTCGGGCGGGTCTGCCAACCCGACGATGTCGCCCAGGCGGTGCTGTGGTTCTGCTCGGCCGGCTCGTCGTACGTGACCGGACAACGCCTCGAGGTGGACGGGGGAGCCTCCTCGATCAGGCGGTGACGGTATCCTTCGCGGCGTGAGCCCACTTGCACCGCAGACCTCCGACACCATCATCGAGATCACGGCCGAGGCGCTCGAGCGCCTGGTCTCGCTCCGCGACGAGGAGCCGGAGAAGGAGCGGCTCGGGCTGCGCCTCGAGGTGATCGCGAACCCGGGCGAGGAGTTCAGGTACGACCTCTCGTTCGAGATCGTCACCAAGGCCGCGTTCTCCGACGATGTGCGCACCATCGAGGGTCTCAAGATCATCGTGCCCCAGGCCAGCAAGGAGCACATCCAGGGTTCCGTGCTCGACTTCTCCGATCGGCAGGGTCTGATCATCCGCAATCCGAACAAGCCGCCGGCACTGGTGGTCGAGGGTCTCACGAGCGACGACGAGATGTCGGCCTCCATCGAGGCCGTCATCGCCACCGACATCAACCCCTCGCTCGCCGCGCACGGCGGGTTCGTGACCTACGTCGGCCACGACGGTGAGGGGATCGCCTATCTCACGATGGGTGGCGGCTGCCACGGTTGTTCGATGAGCAAGATGACGATGCTCGAGGGTGTGCAGGCCACGCTCATCGAGCAGGTTCCCGGGGTGGTCAAGGTCCGCGACATGACCGATCACACCTCGGGCGAGAACCCCTACTACTCCTGATCGACTCCCGGCAGGTCGTCGGGGATCACGTCCGGGCCGACTCGGACCTCAGGCGGGACACCAGCCCACTCGGGGTCTACTGTCCTGTTGTGACCTCGAACAACACGCCACCGGGAGGACGGAGCGTTCACCGCCTCGTCCAGATTTGGAGGTACCCGGTCAAGTCCATGATCGGGGCGCCGGTGCCGTCGGCCGAGGTCTCGATGCTCGGAATCGTCGGCGATCGGGTGTGGGCTCTCCGGGACCTCGAGCGTGGCGGCATCCGCGGCGCCAAGAAGTTGAAGGGCCTCATGGAGTTCGCCGCTCGGTCAGACGGCGATTCGCGCGTGGTCATCACCGCACCGTCTGGTCGTGAGATCGCATCGACGGATGTCGACGTGGACGACGTCCTCTCGGCCGAACTCGGACATCGCGTGTCCCTCGAGGCGCTCCCCGCAGACGGCAACCTCGATCATTTCCTGCGCGGCTCCCGTGACTCCGATGACCCCATCGCCGAGTTACGCGCCGTCTTCGGTCGGGAACCCGACGAGCCCCTCCCGAACTTCGCGGCGTTTCCTCCCGAGGTCGTGCAGTACGAGTCGCCTCCGGGCACCCACTACGACTGTTGGCCGCTCCTCGTCGTCACCAGCCAGGCACTCGCCGCCCTCGCCGCGGCGGTGCCGGGATCGAACACCGATGTGCGCAGGTTCCGTCCGTCGTTGGTTGTCGACACGGGGGAAGACCCGGGTCATCCCGAGTTCGCGTGGAAGGGTCGCACCGCGACGATCGGCACGGCACGCATCGAATTCCTCGATCCGTGTCCACGCTGTGTGATGGTGACCCACAAGGTCGACGACGCGATCGGCGAGGATCGCGAGGTTCTGCGACACATCGTGCGTGACCTCGACCAGAACCTCGGCGTCTACGCGCGGATTCTCGAGCCCGGTTCGTTCCGCACGGGCGATGCCGTCGTGTTCGACTAGCCGATCACCTTCAGCACCCTCGCCAGGTCGATCGTCTCGTAGGTGTCGTCCGCCAGCCACAGCAACTTTCCCGGCCCCGCATACTTATATGCGGACCATGCCTCGGAGATGGTGCTGTTGGGCCGGAATGGTCTCGAGGTTCCGGTGGCGAGGGCTGCGAGAGACCGGCTGGTGGGCGATGTGGGATCCAGTCGTTTTCTCCACTTCTTGAGATGACGCAGGGCGGGGAGGGAAGCCGACTTGCTCGCGTTGCACTTCCTGCAAGCGACCACGAAGTTCTCCACCGACTCGTTGTGACCCAGCGAGTACGGCAGGAAGTGGTCGACCTCGAAGTTCTTGCCGGCGTTCTGACCGCAGTAGAAGCAGAGCCCGTTCTGAAGATTGAGGAGCGGGGATCTGAGGGAGGCCGTGGAAGTTCTAGGTTCTTCGAACAGGATTTCGCGCAGCTTCGCCGCATCAGTGACTTGTGGATTCCATTCGGCGACGAGATTCATCCAGAGAGTCTCGATGTGGAGGAGGAGGAGAGGCTTGAGGATCAACAATCCTTCGGCGACTCCGGGTTGCAGGGTGAGACTGTCATCCAGTCGCGCACGGCGCAGGTGCTGTTTCGGATCCCCGGACCTCCACTGGTATTCGTAGAGAAAGCGGTCCTCGGTGTGCTTCTTCGCATTCCCGAAGCGTTGGAGCCGGGGTATTGGCATGTCGACAACCCGCTCCCAAACGAGCCTCTCCAACTTGTTCACATCGGCGGGTGAGATCTTGCGGGCCTTGATGAGCGTGTCCGATCGGGAAGTCAGACCGAGCATGCTCCGGGTTGAGGCGATCCGAGAGACCAGATCCCCGCCGCCCGTCTGCTTCTGTCGGAGATGCGCGACGACAACCCCGTTCGATCCCGCGTAAGGAATCGCCTGCGCCCAATACCGCTCGAGGACCAGGTTCGACACGTCTCTTGCCGAGAACGAGTTCACAAGTCGTTTCCCGGGTGTGCGAGTGCGACCGACCAGCAGGATGATCGCCTCGAGAGTCGCGAGCTTGTATGTCGTGTCGAATCTCGCCGAACCGAGAAGGTCGGTGATGCGCTGGGCGAGGTCACTCGGTGAGATCGGCTTCACTCGCTTCGACACGCCCGCAAGATAGCAAGTGAGTCAATCGTCGCGAGACACCGCAGCGAGTGTGAACAGGGCGAAGATCCCCGCCCACATCGCGAAGTAGTTCCTCGGGAAGTGATTCTCGACGATCCAGTACAGGAACGGAAAGATCACCACTCCCGGCACGGTGATGACGCCCACGATTAGGCCGAAGCCGCCCCACCAGTCGATCCAGGTCATGACATAGAACACCCACAGGGCGAGGCTGAGCACCTGCGCCGCGAGGAACGCAAAGACGGCGAGACCGGCGCGCGCGGGCCTGGCGAGCATCGACATGGGATGAGTCTGACCGACCGATGATGCACCGACATCGGATGGAAGTCCCGCACATGTCGGACATAGGGTGACGTCGTGGGTCTCCTCGACAGTTTCACGAAGCGACGCGCTGCGAGGAAGGCGGAGCGGGCACGCACTGCCGTCGCGGCCGAGATGTCGGTGTGGCAGGAACAGATGGACAAGGTCGACGAGATGCTCGGCATCGTGAGCGACTGCGCGGCCGGTCGCGCGGCCGAGCACTTCACCGATCGAGGCGACTACGGCTTCATGCTCGGGGGCGATGAGTTCGCGGTTGCCTACCTCCAGCAGGTGGCTTATCTCGAGAACGTGCGTGCGCCGTCGCGGTACAGCGGTGGGTACGGGGGAGTGTCGTTCCCCTTGTTCGGTGGAATTCGACTGAACACCGGGCGCATGGCCGGAAAGCGCATCCCCGGCGAGGAGTCGATCACCGTCACCGATGAGGGCAATGCACTCGTGACCAACTCGCGCATCATGTTCGTCGGGTCCAAGCGAACGCACGAGTGGGAGTTCGCCAAGATGGTCAGTGCCGCCCACGATGCGAAGGGTTGGACTGTGTTCGCCATGAAGGGTCGCGGCAAGCCCACCGGGCTCGGATACGGGGAGTCGGTTGCCACTGAGGTGCAGTTCCGGCTCGAACTCGCCGCGGCGATGGCGCTCGGGTCGTTGGACCGGTACGCAGCAGAACTCGCGATCGAGAAGGCCCGGTTGGAGTCTGTCCGACCGAAGTCTCCACCTCCGCTGAGCGCTACTGTCTAACCATGTCTTCAGGTACTGGCGACCCGATCCTTGATGCAGTTGCAGCCGAATGGGCGGCATGGGAACACAATGACAGCAGGGAAATTGACAAACCGGGCAAGCAGCGCATCTACGACGCTCTGACAACCGCCTTCGGTTGCAGCAGGGATCTCCTTTGGTGCGGAACTGCGAAGGACGGAAACTTTGCCGTCAGGCTGAACGAGGGTTCAAAGCGAAGCGACAGGGAGTTATTGAAGATCTGTTCGGTGATGCTTTGC
>JBJTCB010000044.1:0-67841 GCA_046091605.1 Actinomycetota bacterium
CGGCCCGATGCATACAACATGCTCGGGACGTCGTTTTGCGCGCGGTCGAGCGAGAGAGTCACCGTCAGGTCGTCCTTCTTGGTGATCTTCTTGATGTTCGCGGTGAACGCAGCCGAGGTCCCGATTCCAATCGCCTTCGACAGGTACGAAAGGCTCCTCTCCACGGTGAGGCCCAACGCGTTCAGGCCGGCGGATTTGTCCAAGGCCCCGTCCTTGGCGAAGACGCCAAGTGCCATCAACAGAGCGACCTGACCGACGTTTGCCGTGGCATTTGCGGCCACCGTGGGATCAGCCAGACCGAGGGCGGTCAACGCGGCACGACCCGGCGCGCTCGCGGAAAAAGCAGTGTAGAACGCGGTCGCCTTTGTCGCGTGTGTTGCTGCATCGGTAAAGGCCTGATCAGCGGCTGCTTGGCCGGTTGCGTAGTCGAGGTTCAACTTCAGCGCATCAGCGTTCAGCGCCGTGCCGTCGTGGAATGTGATGCCAGAACGCAACTTGATGTCCCAGGTCTTCAGGTCCGACGACGGCGTGGCACTCTCTGCGAGCAGACCGATCATGTCGCCACCGATTGTCTTCTCGAAGAGGGTCTCATACACGGTGCGGTGCGCCATCAACGCCGAGTTGGCGGGGTTGTTGGAGAAGCAGAAGCCCGGGAACGTGTCGCCGATCGCAACTTTTGCGTCGCCGCCGTAATTGCTCGCCGACTGCTTGGATGCAGCCTGGCTCGCGGTCGAGGCCACGGTTGACACCGCGATGGCGGCCGCAATGGCGACCCCCACGCGACGCAACACCCGGGACCTGTTGGTCTTGTGTGTCATTGAGTTACCCCCAAATAAGGCCCACCACGTCGGTGTGACTATCGGCACGATAGCACCGACCCCTCGGTGCCTCATAGGGCATCCCGGGAAAAACACCTTGCGGACGGCAACCGTGCCCATGGGCCCGGTGGTGGGCACGGTGGGGAGGCGAGGGTTTCTCACCCCGACCCCGGCGCGGGGGCGGAAGATGTCTCGACGCCCGGTCAGACGCGGATGTGCACCTTGATCGCGCCGGAGGCCCGATCATCGGCGCATCGGACCGCATCGGCCGCCTCGTGCAAGCCGAACTGATGGGTAACAAGAGCGGAGGCGATGCCGGGTCGACGGGCAAGGAGGTCGGCGGCGGCCCTGAAGTCCTCGTTGGCGTGGTCGTGGCTGTAGAAGATGGACGGCAGGAGCGTCACCTCTTTCATGAGGAGAGCATTCGACATCGAGACCGGCGACCAGAACATCCCGAACTCGAGCAGGATTCCCCTCGGACGGAGGCCGGTCACGCACGCATCAAAGCTCTGCTGGCTGCACACGGCATCGAAGGCCGAGTCATAGACAGAACTGTTCGTCGTGCCCTCGGCGTCAGTTGGGGTGAGACCGAGCCTCTCGGCGGCGTCGCGCTGGTGGGGGTGACGGGCAGCGATGTCGACCTCGACACCCCGGTCGCGCAGCGCCGCACCGCACAGCAGGCCGATCGATCCTGCACCGACCACCAGCGCCCGGGATCCCGCCTCGGGGCGCACTCGCTCGACGCCATGGACCACGACCGCGAGAGGTTCGACGAGTCCAACATGCGACGGGTCGGTGCCAGCCGGCATCTCGATCAGTCGCGAGGCATCGACACGGGCGAAGTCGGCAAGACCGCCGTCGCGGCTGATGCCGAGGAGTGCCCGTCCCGCGTCGCGACACAGGTGCCCGAGACCCCGGCCGCACTCGGTGCACGCTCCGCACTCGCCGGTGGGACGCACGGCCACGAGCCGGCCATCCTCCGTGGTGCCACCGAACTCGTGTCCCATGACAACACCTGAGACTCCGGCTGCGAGCAAGTGGAGATCGCTGCCGCAGATGCCCGACGAGGTGATCCGGATCAGTTCACCGTCGCCCTTTGGGATATCGCGTTCGACGACACGGACGGATCCATTGTCGGCAACTGCGGCGCGCACGCCTCCGACGGTATCAGTGCGCCCCGGTCGGCCACGTCGGTGGACTCACGGCGCCGAGGTAGACGATGAAGGGGCTGATGTCGTTGTCGCGGGTGAGGTCGATCACGTCGTAGTGGTGCTATCCGGTGTGATCGTGGTCGACGGTGGCACCGTGGTTGTTGTCGATGATGTGGTTGTCGATGTGGTCGCGATGGTGGTCGTGGTTGTCGTGCCGCCGGTCTCGATCCACCGGGCAAGCCGCGCGATCTCGGCGACCATGAAGCTGCTCCGGGCTCGGTAGCCGGTGGAGGTGAGATGCATCCCGTCGGCCACGAATCGTGATCCGCCTCGTGGGGTGAACCATCCGTTCCAATCCGAGACGATCAGCTTCGGCCATCTCTTGGTGGCGCGCTCGAGCTGGGTGTTGAAGCGCACACCCCTCGGCTTCCGGTCCGGCCGGGGGGTGGACGCATATTCGAGATTGATCCACAACACGGGCAACCTGCGGGCGCGCGACATCACTTCGTCGATCAACCAGCGCGCATAGGCGCTGTCGCGGTAGCCGGCCATGTCGTTGGTGCCGAGGGCAACGACCAATGCCGTGACATCATCGGTGTCGGCGAGACGCCGGGCGACCACGCCGGCCCCGGCCCGGGCCGACCGTCCGACTCGGGCGTCGATGACCACATCGTCCCACGTTGCGAGCGACCGCAGTCGAGGACTGAAACCGCCCATTGATGCGGCCCCCACGGTGAGCGAGTCGCCGATCACCAGCAGGGTCCCCCTGCGGGCTGCATCGGCCTCACCGTGCGCCACGAGTGCCGCCGTGGCGACGACCATCACGAGCGCGGTGACGACCCGGGAAATGACGGTCCGCGACGTCGCGCGAGGTGGTTCCACCCGCCAAGTGTGGCATCGTGGTCGAGTGACGAGACGCCACTTCCTCACGTACATGGCACTCGCGACCATGGCGATCTCCCAGCCGATCCTCGACCTGTACGGTCGCAATGTGACGGTGTTCTCGGCCGCCAAGCTCTCGACCCCGGAGATTCTGGCGTTCGTCGTCCTCGTTGCGATCGTGCCGGCCATGGTCGCCGCCTCGATCGACCGGTTCACACGCCAGTTCGGCGCCAAGGTGAACGAGTCGGCGCGTCTCGTCATGCTCGGTGCGTTCTCGGCGGCACTCGGTCTGGCGGTTGCGCGTTGGGTGGGGCTCGACAGCGATGCGGGCTCGATCGCGATGTCGGTGATCTTCGCGGTCGGATTGCCGTGGGCGTTCGACAGGTCGCGCCCGGTGAGGGAGTGGTCGCGATGGCTCGCGGTGCTCTCGGTTGCTGTCGTCGGCAACGCGGTGATCCAGATGCAGCCCGTCCTCGTCGGCACCGAGGGTGCCTCCACCGACGCGGTGGTCGCCGCGCCGTCGGTGTCGGTGATCCAAATCGTGCTCGATGAGTTCCCGCTCTATTCCCTGATCAGCCCCGACGGCACGATCGATGCCGAGCGGTTCCCCGGATTCGCCGAACTGGCGGCATCGTCCACGTGGTACCGCGACACGGTGGCGGCCTCGAACTTCACCCATCAGGCCGTGCCTGCTCTGCTCTCGTCGGTTGAACCCGCCGAGGAGGGTGGCCCGTTCCTCGCCGAGTACCCGCGCAACATCTTCACCCTGTTCCGTGACCGGGTCTCCGTCGAGGGGGTCGAGCCGGTCACGAGTCTGTGTCCCGAGAGCCAGTGCGCTCCCGCGAACCGGGTGAACGACTCGATCGATGCGCGGCGATTCCTGCGGTTCGTCCGCGATGCGGGCTTCGTCTACGGCCAGCGCGTGCTCCCGCCGACCGCCCGCAAGAGACTTCCCTCGACAGAGGGCGCATGGGGCGGGTTCAATGCCGTGGCCGACAAGTTCAAGGAGCAGTTCGACGGCTCGGCCCTCCCGCACCTCGAGACACTCGAGCGCGCGGTCGCACGCCATGTCCGCGACCGGGAGTCACGCGTGTCGGTGGTGCACGCTCTCGTGCCGCATGCGCCGTGGCGCCTCACGCCCGACCTGCGCGTGACGCCCCAATCGCCCGAGATCGGCATCAAGAACCCGACCGACGACGACGGAGTGCGCGACATCTACCAGGCGTTCCTCCACCAGCTCGGCGCCACCGACCGTGCGGTCTCGTCGCTGATCGCACAGTTGCGCGAGGCCGGCCGATGGGACGACACGATGCTCGTCGTCTCGGCCGACCACGGGATCTCGTTCGTGCCGGGGATGCCGCAGCGCCACACGGATTTCTCGGACATGGCCCAATCAGATGACATCTTCCGGGTGCCACTTTTCGTGAAGTACCCGAACCAGCGCGCCGGCGAAGTGAGCGACTGCGCCGCATCGAATCTGGATGTGCTGCCGACGATCGTCGATGTGACCAAGACCAACACCTCGTGGACGTTCGCCGGAGCGTCGCTCTCCGGGGCGTGCCCCGCGGCGCGCGAGAGGGCGGTGCGGTCGGCAACTGGGGAAACCGCGGTGATGTCGGAGGACTTCGAGGCGGTGCGCGCCCGTGCCGCCCATTATGCGGATCTGGTTCCGAACACCGGGCCCATCTCGCGCGTGGCCGCCGTCGGTGCGTCGGCGCCGTTGATCGGCGCGACTGTCTCGACGGAGGGCACCGACGACGCGGTTGCATCGTGGTCGATCACCCAGGCCGACGGCTTCCGGTCTATCGGCGGCATCGAGGGCACGAGCGTGCCGGCACAGGTGACGGGCACCGTCACGCTGGCGAAGTCCCTGCCCCCCGGGACGGAGGGAATCATCACGGTCGATGGCAAGGGCGCGGGAGTGATCGGGGAGTTGAGCGGGGCGAGCGGCACCGTTCGGTTCACCGTGATCCTCGACTACACGCTCCTCGGTGCCGGCGACCACGAGGTGGGTGTGGTCATTCGGCGACCCGACGGTCGGCTCACGCGCGCGCCGGGTTGATGCGCGCGACGAAGGACTCCCGGTCCTCGAGATCGGCGACCGCCGCCGGCACATCGGTCACCTCGATCGGGGCTCCGATCAGGTAACCCTGCACGCGGGAGCACCCGAGGCCCGCCAGGAGCGACAACTGCTCGGGTGTCTCGACGCCCTCTGCGACCACCTCGGCCGAGAGCGAGCCTGCCATCGCCACGATCGTGCGCACGATCGTGCGCGTTCCGGGATCGTCGAGCCGTTGCACGAAGGTGCGGTCGATCTTGACGCAGTGGATCGGGAACCGCTGCAGGAGCGACAACGAGGAGTATCCGGTGCCGAAGTCGTCGACGGCGATCCTCACCCCGAGCGACTCGAGGCGGCGCAAGGTGGCGAGGGCCTGGTCGGGTTCGGTGATCATGACGCCCTCGGTGACCTCGAGCCACAGTTGATCGGCCGAGACCCCGGTGGCAGCGAGTGCATCGACCACCGTCTGGACGAACTGCGGGTCGTTCAACTGCCGCGGCGAGACGTTCACGCTCATCGTGGTGCTCGGCTTGCAGGTTCCGTCGTCGATCCAGCCGCGCAGGCGTGCGAGCGCATCACGCAGTGCCCAGGTTCCGAGCGGCACGATCGTGCCGGTGTCCTCGGCCACGGGGATGAACTCGGCGGGGGAGACGGGCGCACCCTCGCGACGCCACCGCATCAGTGCCTCGAAGCCGACCACGAGACCCAGGTCGACATCGACGATCGGCTGGTGCACGAGGTGCACTTCGCCACGCTCGAGCGCGCGGTAGAGGGCGGTCTCGATGTCGAGCCTCTGGGTCACGCGCTCGACCATCGAGTCGTCGAAGACGGCGATGCAGTTGCGCCCGGCGTCCTTGGCGCGGTACATCGCGGTGTCGGCGTGGCGCATGAGCGCATCGGCCGAGAGATCCATGCCGCGGGGGGCATGCGCGACGCCGATGCTCGCCGTGACGAACATGTCGGGTTGTGATCCGCCCACGGGCTCGCGGAATGCATCGAGCAGGTGCTCGGCGAGCATCACCGACTGTGCGGCGGTCTCGGTGCGGTCGTCGAGGACGACGAACTCATCGCCGGAGATCCGGCCCACCACGGCGTGGTCGGGCACGTTGGCGAGCAGGCGCGACGCGACGGTCATCAGCACGTCGTCGCCGGTGGCATGACCGAGGCTGTCGTTGATCGCCTTGAACCGGTCGACGTCGATGAAGAGCACGGTGGGCTGGCGCGGGGTTCCCCACGACGCGCGGAGGGCGGCGTCGATGTGGCGCAGCATGAGCGTGCGGTTCGGCAGTCCCGTCAGCGAGTCGGTGAGCGCGGAGCGCACGAGCTCGTCCTGGGTGGAGGCGTTCGCGCGCACCGATTGCACGACGCGCGTCATCACGGCGACCGCGAGCACGGCCGACGAGGCGATGCGCACGATCCGGTCGCCAGCGCTCGGGGCGTCGGTGCCGGCGAGGACGATGACCGGAGCGATGAGCGCGGCGGTGGTCGCGGTCAGCCGCGCCATGAGCGGCGACGAGATGCGCACGCGTCTGCCCGCGGTGATGGCACGCACCGAGGGATGGAACAACGCGGCGGCAGCCGCCAGTGCCGCGCCGACGAACAGGGCATCGAACCAACGGGGATCGAGCGAGACATCGCTGCGCAACGAGACCGCACGCACGATCACGGCCGCGACACAACCGAGAACCGAGGCGGCGCCGAAGCCGATCGCGGTGCTCGAGACACCGGAGAACAGAAGGATCGCGAGCAGCATCACGACAACGGTCGCGGCCGCCAGCACTGCGGCCCTGAGAACAGACATGGTGTCGCCGGCGGAGTCGAGCGCGCCGTAGACGAACCACGCGCCGTCGGTGGGATCCCCGGCCGGCTCGACCAGGAGCACCCAGACGATGATCCACGCGCCGAGTCCGACGATGAGGCCATCGGCAATAACGCTGGCCGCGCGATCGGCGAGTCGTCGGCGGGTGATCGCCACGAGAGCCACGATCATCGCGGCGAAGGCCACGGTGAGGAGGACCTCGGTGAGTCGGGCATCGAAGCCGTTCGTCGACCCCCATCGGGCGAGCCACAACAATGTGGTGACGACCGCTGCCGTCGCGGGTCCCTGCCATCCGATGCGATGGGCGAGTCCCGCGGCGAGGATCGCCGCTGCCAGGGCGAGGAGCGCTCCGGCGGTGGCATCGCCGACTCCCAGCGTGCCCGAGGCAACCAGAGGGGTCGTCACGGCGCCAGCCAGTGCGGCAACCCAGGCGACCACGCTGAAGATCCTCCGTGCCACCGTGGTCGCCTTTCGTGTCGGCCGGGCCTGCGCGTGCAGGCACGGATGTGCGAACTCCATGGTGCCAACAACGGCCGCGTGATCGGGGGATCACACGGGTGTGGCCGACCGGTCGCCGTTATCCCGCGCGATGACCGGTGTCCCCCCATGGACCGGGTGGTCCGTGGCTTCTGTGCGCGTATAGCCTCGGATTCGACCATGACCACCGCTGCCCCCTCCGTCACGGTCGTCGTGCCCGGGTCCCATCTCATGGCCGAACTGCTCGGCGAGCGAGACGAGCACCTGCGCAGGGTCGAGGAGGCCTTCCCCGATGTGTCGGTGTCGGTGCGCGGCAACGAGATCGCCTGTGCGGGTCCGCGGTCGCACCAGGTGGGGAAGTTGTTCGAGGAGATGGTTCTTCTCCTCCAGCGCGGGGAGAGACTCGATGCCTCGGTGATGAACCGCAGCATCGTCATGGTGCGCGCCGAGCAGAGGCCAAGCACCGTGTTGACCGACGACATCTTGAAGGGTGCGCGCGGGCGGATGGTGCGTCCCAAGACCGCCGGCCAGAAGCGTTATGTCGATGCGATTCGGCAGAACACGGTCACGTTCGCGATCGGGCCGGCCGGCACGGGGAAGAGTTGGCTGGCGGTCGCCATGGCTGTGCAGGCCCTGCATGCGCGCGAGGTGCAGAGGATCGTCCTCACACGGCCCGCAGTCGAGGCCGGGGAGCGCCTCGGATTCCTGCCCGGGGACCTGATGGCCAAGATCGATCCGTATCTCAGGCCGCTCTACGATGCGCTCTACGACATGGTCGATGCCGAAGCCGCCCAGAAGTTGATCGAGCGACAGACCGTCGAGGTCGCCCCGCTCGCGTTCATGCGCGGTCGCACCCTGAACAACTCCTTCATCATCCTCGACGAGGCGCAGAACACGACGCCCGAGCAGATGAAGATGTTCCTCACCCGCATCGGTTTCGGCTCCAAGGTGGTGGTGACCGGCGACGTCTCGCAGATTGATGTCCCCGACGGTCGCAGTGGCCTGGTGGGGCTCGACCGGACCCTCGAGGGCGTCGACTCGCTCGCGTTCGTGCATCTCGATGGCAGCGACGTGGTGCGTCACAGGATCGTGGCCGAGATCGTCGCCGCCTACGACCGGGCCGCGCCCGTGCGCAGGCCCGCACCAGGTGGATCGGGCAGGTCGTCGGGTGGTTCCTCGCGTGACAGCCGACGCGGCGGCCATGCCTGAGTCGCGACCTCGCATCGACGCGATGCGACGATCCGGTGGACCCGGCGAGCCCGAGGTGTGGGTCGCCGACGAACAAGACGAGGTTCCCGTCGATCTCGACCGGTGGCGGGCGCTCGCTCTCTCGGCTCTCGGTGCGTTGGGCGTGAGGGGCAACTGCGAGCTCTCGGTGTTCTTCGTGGACCCAACCGCCATGGCCGGCATGAACGCCGAGCACATGGGCAAGACGGGCGCTACCGATGTGCTGGCTTTTCCGCTCGACGGGGTCGCAGTCGGTGAGTCGCAGGGTCCCGGGATGCTCTCGAAGGGGCCGGTGCGTGCGCACCCCGATCACGACGACATGCCGTTGTTGCTGGGGGATGTGCTGGTGTGCCCGGCCGTGGCCCGGGACCAGGCACCCGCGCACGCCGGCACCCTCGATGACGAGATGGCGCTTCTCGTCGTGCACGGAATCCTCCATGTGCTCGGTCACGACCATGCCGAGCCGGGGGAGCGCGCCGAGATGCGCGCGCTCGAGTTGTCGATACTCGAGGCGCACCACTGGGGCGGGCCCGCGCCGACGGGGTTCCGTCAGGCGCACGACGATGACACCGACGACGGGGCCAGAACCTGACCATGTCGGTCGTCCTCGCGAAGGCCCCCACATCCGCTGATTGGTGGATGATCGTGGTGATCGGGCTGTTGTTCGTGGTGCTCGCCGTGATGGCGATCGCAGAGATGGGGCTCTCGCGCATCTCGAAGCCCAAGGCCCAGGCACTCTCGGACACGGGTGCCCGCGGCGGGGCGAGTCTCCTCGGCCTCGTCGCCCATCCCGAGCGGTGGGTGAATCCGTTGTTGCTCGCGGTCAACGTCTGCCAGACGGTGCAGGCGACCCTCACCGGCGTGGTCGCCGGGCGTCTCTTCGGGGCCGCCGGTGTGGCGGTGGGTGTGGTGCTGAACGTGGTGGTGTTCTTCGTGTTCGCAGAGGCAGTCCCGAAGACGTACGCGGTGCAGCATCCCGAGCGTGCGGCGCTGCGCACCTCCCGACTCGTGGCTGTGGTGTCGGCCTTCTGGCCACTGCGCGTCGCCTCGCGCGGGTTGATCGGGCTCACCAATGTCGTGGTGAAGGGCAAGGGTCTCGAGCAGGGACCGTTCGTGGGCGAGCAGGAGTTCCTCGGGATCGTCGAGGCCGCGGCCGAGGAGAAGGTGATCGAGCACGAGGAGCGCGAGCTCATCGAGTCGATCATCGAGTTCGGGGACACCGTGGTGCGCGAGGTGATGACGCCCCGGCCCGACCTGATCACGGTGGACACCGGGTCGACGATCGAGGCGGCCCTCGACGTCGCGTTCGAGCACGGGTTCAGTCGGCTCCCCGTGATGCGCGAGGACGAGGACGGCAATGACGATGTCGTCGGCATCGTCTATGCCAAGGACATGATGCGCTCGGCTCGCGCGGGCACGGCCGGTGGGCTCGTGGACGGTCTCGTGCGCGAGGCGCGCGTGATCCCCGAGACCAAGCCAGTCTCGAAATTGATGCGCGAGATGCAGCAGCTGCACTTCCACATGGCGATCGTGGCCGACGAGTACGGCAGCATCGTGGGCCTGGTGACCCTCGAGGATTGTCTCGAGGAACTGGTCGGTGAGATCGTCGACGAGCACGACGAGATCGATCCCGAGGTGACGCAGCTCCCGAACGGTGAGTCGATGGTGGACGCCTCGATGGCGATCGAGGACTTCAACGACCACTTCGGCACGCGCATCCCCGACGACGAGCACGAGACGATCGCGGGGTACCTCTTCGGAGTCCTCGAGCGGGTGCCCGATCCCGGTGAGCACATCGAGGCCGAGGGGTGGATCTTCACCGTCGAGGAACTCGAGGGTCGTCGCATCACCTCGGTGAGGGTCGCGCCCCAAATCATCGAGTCCTGAGATCATCGAGTCCCGAGATCATCGGAACCTGAACTCCGCCGCCGTCGCGGACCGGGACTAGGTTCGGCGCATGCAGATTTCACTTGATGGCAGGGTCGCGCTCGTCACGGGGGCATCCCGCGGAATCGGGCTCGCGATCGCGCGGCAGTTCGCCGAGTCGGGCGCGAACGTGATGATGGTGTCGCGCAAGATCGACGAGTCGGCGCTCGCCGACTTCCCGGCCGAGGCACGGGCGCGGGTGGCTGTTCGTGCGGCCAATGTCGGCGATCTCGCCGTCGCGCGCGAGGTAGTGGCAGAGACGATCTCGCGGTTCGGTGGGCTCGACATCCTCGTGAACAATGCCGCGACGAACCCGTATTACGGCGCCACCATGGGCGTGGACGAGTCCCGCTACGACAAGACGATGCAGGTGAACCTGAAGGCGCCGGTGTTCTGGACGCAGGCCGCGTGGGACGCCGCGATGAAGGATTCCCCCGGGGTCGTGGTCAACATCGCATCGGTGGGCGGCCTGCGCGCCGAGGGGGGACTGGGTGTCTACAACATGACCAAGGCCGCGCTCATCCATCTCACGCGCCAGCTCGCCGGCGAACTCGGCCCGACGCGGGTCGTGGGTATCGCGCCGGGACTCGTGAAGACCGACTTCGCCGGGTATCTGGTCGAGAACTTCGGTGAGCAGATCGCAAAGACGGTGCCCACGCAGAGGCTGGGGGAGCCCGAGGACATCGCGAACCTGGCGACATTCCTCGTCTCGGACGCCGCGAGTTGGATCACCGGCGAGACCTACGTGATCGACGGCGGCGCGGGAGTGCGCGGGGCCGGCTGACACCGGCTTGCCGCAACTGACTCGATCAACCGACTCGCGGGGTGCCGAAATCGGGGTCGCGCATCACGATCGTCGCCCACGGGAGGGCGATGGTCGTCACGATCGTCGCGAGAAAGAACGGTGCGCGCAGCCCGACGTGATGTGCGACCTGTCCGCCCGCGAGGGCGCCGATCGCGCTCGAGCCGGTGCCGATGAAGCGGTACGCGCTGTTGACCCGTCCGAAGAGCGCCGACGGGATGATCCGCTGGCGATAACTGACCGTCACCACGTTCCACACGGTGCCCGCCAGTGCGACGATGACGGAGGTGGCGGTGACCACCACGATGTTCGGGAAGCCCGCCCTCACGGCATCGGCCGCGGCGAAGATCGCATACGCGACGACGATCGAGACACCGGCTCCGAGCCACCGTGCGATGCGATCCCCGAGGAGACCACCCACGATCGCCCCTGCCGACATCGCCGCGAGGAGCACCCCGTAGCCGCGTGGTCCGACATCGAGGTAGCGGAAGGCGAACTTCACGAAGATCGACTCGCCCATCATCAGGCACATGTTCGTGACACCGAGCAGGATCGCCAGGGTGCGCAACGTGCGGTGGCCCCAGAGCCACGCGAGGCCCTCGCGCAGTTGGGTTGCGAACGACTCGTGTGGGGGTGGTGATGCGCCGGCCCCATCCGTCGACGGCCTCCCCGCGTCGGCAGGGTGCGCGGCGGGCACGACGGCGATGGTGGCGACCAGGATCGCGGCGAGGGCGAATGAGGCTCCGTTGATCCCGAAGGGAACCCCAGCAGCGGCGACGAAGAGCCATGCGCCCGCGGGGAGGCCGATGAAGGAGTTGCAGACGACCTCGGCGGCGTACAGGAGTCCATTCGCGCGGGTGAGTTGTCCGGGGTCGACGATCGCGGGGAGGAACGCCTGGGCGCTCATGTCGAAGAACACCTCGCAGCATCCGACCACCACGAGCAGGACGAGGAGGTGCCCCACCGTGATCAGATCCATCGCGGTGAGTGTCGCGATGGCGGCAAAGGCCATCGCGCGCACGACGTTGGCTCCGACCATCACCTTCCGTCGTTCCCATCGGTCGATCCACACGC
Organism: Actinomycetota bacterium; assembly: GCA_046091605.1. Classification (GTDB taxonomy): domain Bacteria; phylum Actinomycetota; class Acidimicrobiia; order Acidimicrobiales; family Ilumatobacteraceae; genus UBA2093. The sequence continues at coordinate 12,236 of JBJTCB010000044.1, forward strand.
CCGCCGGGAGGCTGAGGAGGAGCCACGGCAGGAGGGAGGCGAACGCGATGGCCGAGATGAGTCGTGCGTCATCGGTGAGAGCGACCGCGAGGAGCGGCATCGCGGCGGCGTTCACCCCGTCGCCGAGGTTCGTGATCGTGCTCGCGGTGAACTGCCGCCAGTAGTTGCCGGGCAGTCTCCCGCTCACGTGGTCGCCGCCAGGGAGGATCTGATGGGTTTGCCGAGCGCGGTGCGCGGGATCGACGCGACCCGATGGATCGCGCGCGGGGCGCACCACGCGGGCAGGGTGGACTTGACGTGCTCCCTGACCTCGGCGAGATCGGGGAACTCACCGGCCGGCACGATCCACGCGTGCACCGCATCGCCCCACTCGGGATCGGGGACGCCGGCCACGCACACCTCGGCGATTCCCGGCAGGGTCGAGATCGCGGCCTCCACCTCGTCGGGCCACACCTTCTCGCCGCCGGTGACGATGACATCGCCGATCCGGCCGTGCACCACGAGGCGGCCGTCGCGCATCTCGCCCGCATCGTTGGTGCAGAACCATCCGTCGGCGTCACGGGGATCCACATCGTGGCCATCCGGGGAGCCGGACCTGTAGGCGCGAAGGAGCATCGGGCACCGCAGGTGCACTATCCCGTCACGGATCTCGATCTCGACACCGTCGAGGGCGATTCCGTCGTAGAGGACACCACTCCCGGTCTCGGTCATGCCGTAGGTGACGACACAATTCGCCGGCCTGTCCACGGGTGGCCGCGCGCCGCCGAGCACGATCGTGCGCACGAGGGATGCATCGATGCGGGCGAGTGCCGTGGGAACGAGCGACACGAGAGTCGATCCGCGCGTCGCGGCGTCGCGATAGGCGTCCGGGTCGAAGCGGGGAGCGGTGATGAGCGGCGTGCCGGTGACGATGGCGCGCGCGACGACGGAGAAACCACCCACATGTGCCGGTGGCAAGCACGCGAACCAACAGTCATCCGGGCCGACATCGAGACGAGCGCTGGAGGCGAGTGCGCTCGCCCGAACGGCCTCCATCGTGAGCACCGCGGCCTTCGGCCGGCCCGTGGTGCCACTGGTGGCAACGACGAGGGCGTCGCCACCCTCGGCGGGGCGACCCGTGTGGGGCCGCTCTCCGCTGGCATCGACGATGCGCGTCGGTGCCACGGTCGCGAGTTGGGTCTGGCGCGCCGCACCGGGGAGGCGCTGGTCGAGGGGGAAGACCGCATCGCCGTCGTCCCAGGCGCGCCGGACTCTGGCGACAAACTCATCGCCGAGGGGGAGATCGAGACAGATCACCTCGCGCACCGTGTCACTCTAAGGCTGGTGTCTCTGCGACACTTGGAGTGTGTCGCACGCCCGTTCACCGCGTCGTTGTCGGGAGACCGCTCCCGTGCAGGCGGCATGACCCGCCCGTCGGCCTGGTGGCTCGGCGCCCGCCCCCGCACCTTGCCGGCGGCGTTCGTGCCCGTGGCGGTCGGTGCGGCATGCGCGTCGAATGCCGATGGTGCGGTGTGGTGGAGGCTCGCTCTCGCGGCCACGGTGAGCCTCGCGCTCCAGGTCGGGGTGAACTATGCGAACGACTACTCCGATGGTGTGCGCGGTACCGATGACGCTCGTGTCGGGCCGGTGCGGCTGGTGGCATCGGGGCTCGCATCACCGGGTGCGGTCAAGTGGGCAGCGATCGGGTCGCTCGCGGTCGCTGCTGTCGCGGGTCTCGTGCTGGCGGTCGTCACCTCGTGGTGGTTGCTGGCGGTCGGGGCCGCGGCTCTCGTGGCCGCGTGGACCTACACCGGCGGGCCCCGACCCTATGGATACGCCGGTCTCGGCGAGGTGTTCGTGTTCGTGTTCTTCGGCGTCGTCGCAACGACCGGAACCGAGTTCGCCATCGCCGAGAGGATCACAGCTGACTCACTGGTGGCGAGTGTCGCTGTCGGGTGCTTCGCGTGTGCGTTGCTGGTGGTGAACAACCTGCGCGACATCCCCGGTGACACCGACGCCGGCAAGCGCACCCTCGCGGTGCGCATGGGGGACGCGGCGACGCGGAGGTTCTTCGCTCTTCTCATCGCGGCCGCAGGGGTGGCGGTGATCGTGACGGCCTTCACCGCCGATGTCTGGGCGCTCGCCGGGTTGATCGGCGTGTTCGCCGCCCGTCCCGCACTCGATGCGGTGGGCAGGGGGACCCGGGGACGCGACCTGATCGCAGTGCTCGGGGCGGTGGGTCGTGCCCAGATCGTGTTCGGCGTCACCTATTCAGTGGGGCTCGCACTCGCGCTCGCGGGCTGAGAGGCGCGCATCGCGCGCGCACCTGAGTCGCTGGTTCACCCGATCCAGTCGCAGACTGCGTCGACGAATGCGGGTGTGTCCTCGAGGTGGACGGTGTGGCCGGCACCGGAGATCCCCACGCGTCGTGCATCGGGGATGCCGGCGGCGAGTCGGTCGCCGAGAACGGTGAACTTGATGTCGAGATCGCCGGTCACCACGAGCACGGGGATCCCGATCTCGCCGAGTCGTCCCCACAGGGGCTGCTGGGTGCCGGTGCCCGCACGGCGCAGCGATTCGGCGAGCCCGCCCGCGGTGTTCGTGAGCCGTTCACCGACGCGGGCGGCCCCGCGCGGGAGCGATGCGAACATCGGTTGGGCGAGCCATTCATCGACGAAAGCAGCCGTCCCGATCGTCTCGATGCGGTCGGCGAGTTCGGCATCGGAGCGGAGTCGCGCGTGCCGCTCATCGGGGTCGTCGATGCCGGCTGTGCCGCTCACGAGCACGAGGGCCGAGATGGTCCCGGGGTGGTCGAGCGCGATGTGCAGGGCGACGCGCGCACCCATCGAGTAGCCGATGAGGATCGTGGGGCGATCAGTGGTGGTGGACGCCAGCGCCGTCAGCGACTCGACGACGTCGTCGGCGCAGTCGGCGAGAGATCGCGCACCATCGGGTGATCCGCCATGACCGGGGAGATCGAACGCAACCGCATCGTGCCGGGGGAGTCGCCCGGAGAGCATCTCGGCCACGGGAGTCCACGAGTGCCCGGTCTGAGTGAAGCCGTGGAGAAAAACGATGCGCGCCGTGTTGTTCCGCTCATCGACCGTGTTGCTCCGGTCATTGACCGTGAGACGATGCGCCGCGAGATGCATCAGCCGGTTGCGTCTGCGCGACGCGCGAGAATCCGCTCGATCACGGTCACGAAGGTGTCGGTGTCCTGGGCCCCCGGCACCAGGAAGGCATCGTCGATCACGAATGCGGGAACACCGGTGATCTCGCGGTCCATTGCACCGCGCAGGTCGGCCACCACTTCGAGCGTGCCACCGTCGCCGTCGAGCCAGCCGCGCAGAGCCGATCCATCGAGACCCACTCGGTCGGCGCACTCAGCGATCGTGTCGGGATCCCCGACATCGAGCCCCTCGGTGAAGTACGCCGAGAGCAACGACTCCTTGAGGCGGGCCTGGGCATCGGGTCCCGATCCCGCTGCGACCGCGAGCGCCCACTGGAGCGCCCGATGGGCGAGGGTCGTGTTGGCGCGGAGAGCATCGTGCATGTGGAACTCGATCCCCTCCGAGGCGGCGACTCCGGTGACATGGGCGAGGATCTGTTCGGCCCGCTCCCGGCCCCCGAACTTCTTGGCATAGGCGTCGGGCACCGGGGTGGGGTTGCCGACCGGGGCGGTGGGGTCGAGCTGATAGGCGCGATACACGACCTCGATCGGCTCGGTGACCCCTTTCTCCCTCAAGATCTCCACGGCCCGGTCGAAACGGCGCTTGCCTATGAAGCACCACGGACAGACCACGTCGGACCACACATCCACTCGCACAGGTGACACGATAGGCACGATGCCCCCCATGAACGACACAGCAGGCGCCGCGGCCACGTTCTGTGCCACTCTCGTCGACGAATGGGTGCGCTGTGGTGTGGCCCATGCCGTGGTTGCTCCGGGGAGCCGGTCGACGCCGCTCGCGCTCGCCCTCGCGGCGCGCGACGATCTCGCTCTGCACGTGTTCCATGACGAACGCAGCGCCTCGTTCGCCGCACTCGGGATCGCCATGGCCACCGGTGTTCCCGCTGTGCTCCTGTGCACCTCGGGCACCGCCGCCACGCACTTCCACGCGGCCATCGCCGAGGCCCACTTGTCGGGGGTGCCGATGATCGTGTGCACCGCGGACCGTCCACCGGAGTTGCGCGACGTCGCTGCACCCCAGACGATCGACCAGACCAAGCTCTACGGCGATGCCGTGAGGTGGTTCCACGATCCCGGCGTCGCGTCGGTCGATGCTGCCCACACATGGCGTGCTCTCGCGGCTCGCTGCGTCGCAGAATCGACCGGGCGTCGCCCCGGTCCGGTGCACCTGAATCTGCCGTTCCGTGAACCGCTCGTGGGGGCCGCGGCACCACTGCCGCCCGCCCGCGCTGGTGCCTGGATGACACAGCATCTGGCCGTGCGTCCCGACGACGGATCGATCAGCGAGGTGGCGGGTCGTCTCGCGGGTCGTCCCGTGGGTCGCCACGGTGTCGTCGTGGCCGGTCGGGGGGCCGATCGTGCGGTGATCGATCTGGCACGTGCACTCGGATGGCCGGTGCTCGCAGACCCGTTGAGTGGCGCTCGTGACTGTGACCGGAACGTTGTGGTGGGGTTCGACCCGATCCTTCGCTCGCAGACCGCCGCGGCGCAGTTGTCGCCCGAGGTCGTGGTGAGAGTCGGTCAACCGCCGGCCTCGAAGGTGCTCTCGCAGTGGCTCGCCGCTTCCGGTGCCGAGATGATCCAGATCACCGGTGTCGATACGGTCGTCGATCCGGATCACCGGGTCTCGTTGCGCATCACCGGCGATGTGGCCGACATCTGTCGTCGACTCGCCGCGTCGGTCTCGGGTGCGACGGCGCCCCCGGCATGGCTCGAGCGGTGGGGAGCCGCCGAGACCGCGGCGCAGACGGCGCTCTCCAGATGGTGCGGGGCCACGTGGTCCGAGCCGACGGTTGCTCGCACCGTCACCGATGCGCTCGGTTCATCGCAGATGGTCGTCAGCTCCTCGATGCCGATCCGTGACGTCGAGTGGTTCGGCACGGTCACGCCGGACGCAACCGTGCATGCCAATCGCGGAGCGAACGGGATCGACGGAGTCGTCTCGACAGCGGTCGGCGTCGCGCTCGCGACGGGCCGGCACACCGTGCTGTTGATCGGGGATGTGGCGCTCCTCCACGACGCGAACGGATTGATCGGGCTCGCGCGCCGCGGCGTGTCGCTCACGGTGGTGGTGACGAACAACGACGGCGGGTCGATCTTCAGTTTCCTGCCGCAGGCCGCTGTGGTGGAGGAATCTGTGTTCGAGTCGCTGTACGGCACTCCCCACGGGGTGTCGTTCGCATCGCTGGCCGCAGCGCACGGGCTCGAGCACGTCGAGGTTGGCGACGCGGCTGCGCTCACTGCCGCGGTCGGGTCACCGGGGGTGCGCATTGTCGAGGCACGGTTCGCGCGCGGTGCCAATGTCGCCGCACACGAGTCGGCGAACGCGGCCATCATCGCCGCGGTTGACGCGGCGTTGTCGGTCTAGTCGCCGCAGACATCCCGCTGCCCGGCGGAGACGTCGGCGCTCAGGCGCGAACGATCGCCGACAACATGGCCTGGAACTTGGCCTGGGTCTCGGCCAGCTCGGCGAGTGGGTCGCTCTCGGCCACGATGCCACCGCCGGCGAAGAGACGCGCACTGCGACGATCCCTCGACATCTGGGCGCACCGGATCGTCACGGCGAACTGGCCGTTGCCGTGCGCATCGAACCAACCGACAGCGCCGCCGTACCATCCTCGCTCCATCGGCTCGTGCGAGACGATGAAATCGATCGCCTCGCGCGAGGGGTGACCACCGAGTGCCGGAGTCGGGCTCAACATGCGCACCAGATCCATGACCGACGGTGAGGGTTCGGACAGTGCACCCTCGATTTCTGTCCCGAGGTGCTGGACGTTGGCGACCGCGACAATGGAAGGTTCGGCCTCCCAGTCGAGGTACGAACAGTGGGGCAGGAGCGTGTCGCGCACCATGTCGATGACGACGCGGTGCTCGACCTGGTTCTTGGTGCTCGCGATCAACTCGGCCGCCAGCCGCGCGTCGGTGTCGCGGTCCCCCGTGCGCGGTGCCGTGCCCGCCAGCGGGTGACTGCGCACACTGCGGCCGTCGACAGCCACCAGGAGCTCGGGTGACGCACCGATCATGTCGCCCACGCAATACCGGTAACTGGAGCCGAACGAGGCCCGCAGACGCAGGAGCACCGCATGGACGTCGATCGGATCCTCCGCGAGGACCTCGATGTCGCGGGCAACGACGACCTTGTCGAGCGACCCCGACCGGACGGCATCGCGCGCTCCGGTGACGGCGTCGAGGTATTTCTCGACCGGTGTCGCGGGCGCGACCTTGAAGCCGTTCACAGCCGGGCGCGGCGGCCGCGTGGCGCGCGCATCAGCCAGTGCGGCTGCGAATGCCGTGTCGCTGAGGCCGGCCTCGTCGGGGGAGACGAGAGTGGCGGCGGCGGTGCCATCGGGGTGCTTCGAGACGATGAACTCGGGGATGACGAAGCGGGTGTCGGCGCCGGGCAGGAACGGCACCAGACCGACGGCCACTGCACCGGTGTCGCGTTCTGAAGGCCCAGCGCCAGAGGAACCGGCGTGAGAGGAATCACGGCCGGACGACAGTGCGGCGAGAACGGTGGCCATCTCGTCTGCGGTGCCCGTCGCCGCGACACCGCGGCCCGCCACCCCGACTCCGTCGCGCACGAACAGCACGCCGTCCCCGCGGCACACATGATTGAGGTCGGGCGCGGCCTCGAGTCGGATCGTGCGCTGTCTCACCGCGAGACCTTCCCGCCGGTGTCTGTGCCGGCGCGGGTGCCGGTCATCAATTGGGTGAGACCCCCAGAGAGTTGGTGGTGCACCGCATCGGGGAACCCCGCTGCGCGGAGCATGGCGACGAGATCCTCGCGTGCGGGGAGGTAGGCCACGCTGCGGGGCAGGTACCGGTACGCGGCGCCATCACTCAGCAGCGCACCGATCCTCGGCACGATGCGGCCGAAGTACACCGAGTTGCCCCACCGGATGATCCGATTGTGGGGCACACCCACGTCGAGGAGCGCAACGCGCCCACCGGGACGCAGGACACGCGCGCACTCGGCGAAGAACACGGGCAGGTCGACGAGGTTCCTGAGTGCGAAGCCGCACACGATGCCGTCGACGGCGCCATCGGGAACCGGGAGACGCAGGATGTCGGCCTGGGCGCGCGGGGCACCGCTGCGGTCGTTGGCGAGCATGCCGTGCGAGAGATCCATCGAGACCGGCTCGAGCCCGGCACGCGCGAGGTCGATGCAGAGATCGCCGGTCCCCGCGGCCAAGTCCAACACCACCGAACCGCGCGGGAGGGCGAGGTCGCGCACCGCACGGCGTCGCCAGCGCACATCGAGGCGGAACGTCATGATGCGGTTGACGAGGTCGTAGCGCGGGGCGATCGCATCGAACATCGAGCGCACCATCGCCGACTTCTCGCGACCCTCGGGGAGGGCGTCGGAATCCCACGAACGCTGCTGACCGGTGTCGCGGGGGCTCACCGGGTGAAGGCTAGGGCGGGGACCAACGGCGCAAGATCGGGCGTTCGTCACGCTTCGCCGCTGGTCCGGCGCGGCGGGCAGAATGGGTGCGTCGACCCGTCGTTCCGATTCGTGGGCGATGCGGCCAACCTAGGGGGACCCAATGATCGATTTCACTCTCGCACCCGAGCACCAGGAGATCCGCGACCGTGTCCGGGCGTTCGTGGACGGTTCAATCAAGCCCGCGATGGAGCCCTACGGCCACCGCGAGGAGATGAGCGAGGCCGAGCGCGGCGACTACGTGCGCGAGTTGATCCGCCTGCGCAAGGAGGCCGTCAAGCAGGGTCTGTGGCTTCCGCACATGCCGAAGGAGTGGGGTGGCATGGGTCTCGGACACGTCGCGCTCGCGATGGTCCAGGCAGAGGCCGCAAAGACGCGCGTCGGTCCGTGGGTGTTCAACTGCCAGGCCCCCGACGAGGGCAACATGCACACGCTCGTGCACTGGGGCACCGACGAGCAGAAGCAGAAGTACCTGAAGCCACTCTGTGACGGAGTGTCGTCGTCGTGTTTCGCGATGACCGAGCCCGAGGTGGCGGGTTCGGACCCCACGCTGATCCGCACGCACGCGATCAAGGACGGCGACGAGTGGATCATCAACGGCCACAAGTGGTTCATCTCCGGGGCCCGGCGCGCCAAGTTCGCGATCCTCATCGCGCGCACCGAGATGGACGTGCCGGAGGGCTCCCGCGGTGCCAACACCGCGTTCCTCATCGACCTGCCGGCCGAGGGCTGGAACGATGTGCGCGAGGTGGAGACGATGCACGGCGCCACCGGGCACTCCGAGATCGTGATCGAGGACCTGCGCGTCCACGACTCCCAGATCCTCGGCGGCCGCGGCAACGGACACCGGCTCGGCCAGTACCGGCTCGGTCCGGCGCGACTGGCCCACTGCATGCGCTGGATCGCCCAGGCCGAGACGGCCCTCGACATGATGGTCGACCGCTCCCTCACGCGGTACTCGCACGGGTCGCACCTCGCCGAGAAGCAGGGCGTTCAGTGGATGATCGCCGACTCGGCGATGGAGCTCTACCAGTGCAAGCTGATGGTCCTGCACGCGGCCTATCGCATCGACCGCGGTGACGACTTCCGTCAGGAGGTCTCGATGGCCAAGCACTTCGTGGCGAACAGCCTGAACCGGATCATCGACCGCGCGATCCAGGTGCACGGCGCGCTCGGGTACTCGACCGACACCCCGCTCGCGAGCATGCTCCAGCACGCCCGCTGGGCCCGGTTCGCCGACGGCGCCGACGAGATCCACCAGATGCGGATCGCCGAGAACACGATCAAGGCGTTCACCGACACCGGCACCACCAGGAAGGCAACCGGCGACTTGCCGGTGTGATCGAGCACGGCTCGCCGACGCGGCGACGTGTCGCCCCAATCTCGACTGGTGGGTGCGTCAGGAACCGACGGCGATCTCCTTGGCCCACCTGTAGTCGGCCTTGCCCGAGGGTGACCGGAGGATCTCGGGAACACGGATGATCTGCTTGGGGAGCTTGTAGCGCGCGATGTGTCTGGCGGCTTCCGCCAGGAGCGACTCGTCGTCGGGCGCGCAGCCCTCCTTCAGGCGAACGATCGCGACGACCTGGTTGCCCCACCGCTCGCTCGGTCTTCCGGCCACGACGCAGTCATAGACATCGCCGTGCGCCTTCACTGCTGCCTCGACCTCCTCGGCGAAGATCTTCTCGCCGCCGGAGGTGATCGTCACCGAGTCGCGTCCGTGCACCTCGATCACGTTGTCGGCCCGCAGACGCGCGCGATCTCCCGGCACGACGTAGCGCACGCCCCCGACGACCGGGTACGTGCGGGTCGTCTTGGCCTCGTCGCCGAGATACCCGAGTGCGAGGCGGCCACTCTTTGCGAGCCAGCCGAGACCCTCGTGGCCGGGCTCGAGTTCCCTGTCGAGATCCTCGGAGAGAACATGGTTCTGCGGCGACCAGGGGAACGTGCCGGTCGAGGCTGCTCCGCTCGTGGCCACTTGCGAGAGCTGACCGCCGGCCTCGGATGACCCGAGTCCGTCGACGAGCATGACCCACGGGAGGTGGCCGAGGAACTCCTCCTTGAGGTTGGCCGACAACGGCGCACCTCCCGACAGGATCGACAGCAGTGATGACAGGTCGCGCGTGTTGCCGACGAGTCCGTCGAGGAGCGGTCGGGCGAACGCGTCGCCCACGATCAACAGGAAGTTCGCCTTCTCGAGTTCGACGACTCCCCAGATGTCGTCGGCCTCGAGGCGCTCGGGAGTGGACTGCACGACGATCGTGCCGCCCGACAGCCACGTGCGCATCGCGATCCAGTGACCGGCTCCGTGCATGAACGGGGGACTGGGGAGTGCGCGCAGGCCCCCGACCGCCTCGGCCACGAACTCATCGAGCGTCACGGCGGTCTTGGATCCCCCGAAGCACTCGACGACCGCGTCGGCATTGCGCCAGAGCACGCCCTTGGGCATGCCGGTGGTGCCCCCGGTGTAGAGGATGTAGAGGTCGTCTCCCGAGTACCCAGCCGGCGGCTTGCCGGGGCTGGCAGCGGCGAGTGCGTCCTCGTACCACACCGCCCCCGGCAGGAGGTCGTTGCCCGAGGAGTCGGGCACCTGGATCACCGTGCGCAGATCCGGCAGGCGGTCGCGCACCTCGGCCAGTGTCGGGGCGAACCGCGAGTGCACCACCACGGCGGTGGCGCGCGAGTCGGTGAGCAGGTACTCGAGCTCGCTCGCCACGTAGCGGTAGTTCACGTTGAACGGCGCGACGCGCGCCTTCCACGCACCGAGCATCGCCTCGAGGTACTCGTTGCCGTTGTGGAGATAGATCGCCAGGTGATCCTGTCCCGACTCCCAGTTGGCGAGCCGGTCGCGCTCGGTGGTGCAGCCGTGCCCCCGGGACACGAGATGGTTGGCGAGCCTGCGGGTCCTGTCGGTGACGTCGCCCCAGGTGAGGCGCTTGTCGCGGAAGATCAGGCACTCCTGGTCCGGTCTCGTGGCTGCGATCGCCTCGTGGATCTCGGCCATGCCGAGTGTCGCCGGTGGGAACTGCGTCATGTCGCAACGGTAATCTCGCTCGACGAGGAGGGACCATGTCGAACAACCCCCACCAGCCGATCTTCGGAATGTTCATTCCCCAGGGCTGGAAGATGGAACTGTCCTCGATCGAGGGCGCCGCAGACAAGTGGAACCGCGCGGTCGAGATCGCGGTGAGCGCCGAGGAGCTCGGGTTCGACTCGATCTGGGTCTACGACCACTTCCACAACGTGCCGCGACCGGCCCAAGAGGCCGTCTTCGAGTGCTGGACGACGATGGCCGCGATCAGCCAACGCACCTCGCGCATCCGACTCGGCCAGATGGTGGGATGCAACAGCTATCGGAACCCGGGCCTCCTCGCCAAGATCACCTCGACGGTGGACGTGATCTCGGGCGGTCGTCTCGACTGGGGGATCGGTGCGGGCTGGTACGAGAACGAGTACCGCGGATACGGCTACGAGTTCGCCAAGCCATCCGACCGCATCGGGATGCTGCGCGAGACCGTCGAGATCGTCAAGTCGATGTGGACCAAGCCCGAGACGACCTACGAGGGCAAGCACTACCGGTTGAGTCGTGCCAACTGCGACCCGAAACCCCTGCAGGCGCCGCATCCGCCGGTGTGGATCGGTGGCGGCGGGGAGCAGTTGACCCTGCGTGTCGTCGCCCAACATGCCGATGTGTCGAACTTCGGGTCGTCACTCGAGGAGTTCACTCGCAAGCGCGAGATCCTGAAGGGTCATTGCGCGACCGTGGGGCGCGACGAGGACGAGATCCGCAAGACCATCTCGAGTGAGGTCTTCATCCGCGAGACCGAGGCCGAGGTCGTCGCGGCGGGCTCGCTGAACATCTACGGCGAGCCGGCCGAGTCGTGGCGCGCCAAGGCACTGGTGGGCACCCCCGAGCAGGTCAGCGAGAAGATCCAGGCCTACCTCGATGCCGGATGCACCGGGTTCATCCCGTGGTGCCCCGACTATCCCTCGACCGAGACGATGGAGTTGTTCGCGACCAAGGTCATCCCGAACTTCCGCTGAGGCACGGGACAACGCTCCCCGGCGACCCGCGCGGCCGTGCCGTGCGGGTGCGGTCGGCCGGGCAGTGCGGCGTCAGCCGTTGAAGTACTGGAAGATGACTTCTGCGACGCACGAGGGCTTGGATGCGCCCTCGCACTCGAAGGTGACCTCGATCGTGACCCTCGCACCGCCGGCGGCATCGTCGACGGCGAGGACCTTGACTCCGGCGCGCAGACGCGAGCCGACCGCGACCGGGGAGATGAACCGCACCTTGTTCGCGCCGTAATTCACGCCCATCGCGATCCCGCCCACGCTGAAGACCTGGGGCAGCAGGACCGGCCCGAGCGACAAGGTGAGGTATCCGTGGGCGATCGGCCCGCCGAAGGGCCCGGCCTTGGCGCGCTCGACATCGACGTGGATCCACTGGTGGTCACCGGTGGCCTCGGCGAAGAGGTTCACCCTCTCCTGGTCGATGGTCAACCAGTCGGAGTATCCGAGGTGTTCCCCGATGAGAGTGCGGAGTGCGTCGATCGATTCGATGTGTCGTGCCATGTGGCGAGTGTGCCACAGCACCGGGTCCGGGCCCGAAGCGGTGCGACGGGTGCGTCCCGGGTCAGCGGAACCAGGTGCGTGCGTGGTTCCGCGACATGGGGTGGACGAGCAGTGCCACGAGCGCGGCCTCGAACATGAGGTTCACGTACGAGCCGCCGACGATCACCCACTCGAGGCTGACCTCGGGCCACACCCCGACCTTCCACCAGATCCGCAGGATCCACGGCGCAACGGCGGCGCCGAGCGCGACCCACCAGCCGAGCAACTTGCCGTTGGCCATCAGGAAGCCGCCAGCCGGATACGCCAGCAGAGCGACGAACGCGACCAGTGCCCCCGGGCCGCCCTCGACGCGCCACATCCCCCAGATGTCGCGCCGGTCGAGGATCGCGAGCAGGTTGAACACACCGTCGATGTAGAGCAGCCACACCGCGATCGCCAATGTCTGGGGCCACATGCGGTCGAACCAGCGCCGGGCGTCGAGACCATCGAGGGCGCGTCGGAACATCTTCCCAGTGTGTCACGCCGCCGCGGTCACCGTCGGTGATTCCCGCCGGTGGCGCATCCGCGGATTCGCGCCCGTGCCGGTTCGCGCACCGACTGGTTACTCTGAACGAGTGCGCAGCGGTTTCGTCACCTTCGTCGGGCGACCGAACGTGGGCAAGTCGACACTGGTCAACTCGATCTGCGGTGCGAAGGTCAGCATCGTGTCGAACAAGCCACAGACCACCCGCACGCGCGTGCGTGGTGTGTGGCACGGCCCCGAGTCCCAGATCGTGTTCGTCGACACGCCCGGGCTGCACAAGCCGGTCACGATGCTCGGCGAGCGGGTGAACGCGACCGCCCTGGACAGCGTGAACGATGTCGATGCCGTCTGCATGTTGATCGACGCGACGAAGCCCTTCGGAAAGGGCGACCAGTGGGTGGCCTCGCGCATCGACGTGGCGAATGCCTTCGTGGTGGTCAACAAGGTCGACAAGGCCCCGCGAGAGATGGTTCTGGCCCAGTTGGTGGCGGTCTCGGAGCTCGGCGCGGCCGAGTACTTCCCGGTCTCGGCCACGACGGGCGAGGGGGTGCCCGCACTTCTCGCCGCACTCGAGGCCCGGATGCCCGAGGGTCCCGCGTACTTCCCCGAGGGAATGGTCTCGGACACCGACGAGACCCAGTGGGTGGCCGAGCTCGTGCGTGAGCAGTTGCTGGCGGTGTTGCGCGATGAGTTGCCGTACTCGGTCGCGACGCGCATCACCGAGTGGGAGTGGCCGCGGATCAGGTGCGAGATCCTCGTCGAGCGCGAGAGCCAGAAGGGCATGGTCATCGGGCGCGGTGGCGAGCAGTTGAAGCGCGTCGGACAAGCCGTGCGGGAGCAACTCGCACCGGGTGCCTACATCGAGTTGCACGTGACGGTCGACAAGGACTGGCAGCAGCGCGCCGACAGACTCGAGCGACTCGGCTACTGAGGGCCGGCGCTCTCGCCGGCGACCCGGACGACTACCGGGTGATCCGGGCGAGGAACTCGACGATCTCGTCGCGATTCCGTGTGCGCGGCATCGGGGGCATCGCTGCGATCAGAGTCCGCCAGTACCCCATGGTCGCGAGTCGGCGGTCGAGCACCGCGACGACTCCGCGGTCCTGGGCGGTGCGCACGAGACGACCCGCGGCCTGTGCGAGCGCGGTGGCAGCGATCGGCAGATCGATCCGCTGGAACGCTTGGTCGCGTCCGACATCGTCGCGACGGGCCTCGAGGAGCGGGTCGTCGGGGCGGGGGAACGGGAGTTTGTCGAGGACCACGAGCGACAGCGTGCGCCCGGGGAGATCGATCCCCTGGAAGAACCCCTGCGAGGCGAAGATGCACGAGCTCTCGTCCTCGATGAACATCTCGATGAGCCGTTGTCGCGGATGATCATCGGGAGTGAGGATGGTGAAACGGAGTCTCTGGCGCATCGCCTCGGCTGCCTCGCGCATGGCCTTGGTGCTCGTGAAGAGCGCGAGGGTGCGGCCACCCGCTGCCCCGATCAGCATCTCGAGTTCGTCGTGGACGAACGGTGTGAATGCCGGCGAGTTGCGGTCGGGGAACCCGGGCGAGCAGTACAGGCGCGTGTTGCGCTCGTAGTCGAAGGGGCTCGGCACATCGAGCACCTCGGTGCCGTCGGTGGGCAGGCCCACCCTCTCGGGAAGGGTGACCGGCACGGTCGCGCTGGTGAGAACGGCTGGTCGGTTCACCCACACCCCCGACGAGAGAACGCCACCCACGTGCAGGGGACTGATCCGCAACACCGGCCGTTCGTCGGAGCCGACCACGTAGGCGACCTGGCCGCGCACCTCTCCGAGTGCGATGTCGATCCCCTCGGCGAGGCGCGTCGCCTGCGTGACCGCGCGCAGGCGACGCTGGTCGGTGGCCTCGTTGTCGGTCTCGATCTCGCGCAACACCTGGATGATCGCGGCGGTCTCGATGCGCAGGACCGAGAGCGCATCGGCGACCGGAGTGGGAAGGGGAATCGGGACGCGGTCCCCGTGGAGCGGTGAGATCGTCTCGGAGAAGCGCAGCCCGGCGTTCTCCAGCGAGTCGGTGGCACCGCGGTCGGCGACGACGCGGCGCACGGCACCCGCCAGGGAACCGACACGACCATTCGACAGGTCCACGCCGACGGTGTCGCTCATCACCGCTTCGAGTTGGTGCACCTCGTCGAAGACCACGAGGTCGTGGGCCGGCAGGATCGCACCCTGGGAGGCGATGTCGAAGCCGTAGAGGTGGAGATTGACCACGATCACATCGGCGGCATCGGCCGCGGCGCGCGCCTTCTCGGCGAAGCAGCGATCGCCGGCTGGGCACTTCGTGCGTCCCGGGCACTCGTCCGACGAGACAGTCACCGCGGTGCGGGCCCTCTGGCTGAGGTTGCGGGGGAACTCCTCGAGGTCGCCGGTGGTCGACTCCGAGGCCCACGCCGCGATCGCATCGAGCTCGGTCCTCAGTTGGGCACGGGCACGACCGGCCACCTCGTCGAACTCGGGTTGTGCCGAACCCTTCGCCAGTTCGGCGATGCGCTGCAGGCAGGCATAGTTGCTGCGGCCCTTGACCACGGCCCAGGTGAAATCGGTGCCGAGATTGTCGCGCAGCAGTGGCAGGTCGTTGCGGCTGAGCTGGTCCTGGAGTGACTTGGTCGCCGTCGCCACGACGGTGCGCCGCCCGCTCAGGATCGCGGGAACGAGATAGCCGAGGGATTTGCCGGTGCCCGTGCCGGCCTGGACGATGATCGAGCGTTCCGCGGCGATCGCCTCTGCGACCGCGTGCACCATGTCGATCTGGCCCTGGCGTTCCTCGGCGCTGGGCATCGCCGACACCACGCGCCGGAGCGCCTCGATCGCCTCGCGACCCGCGACCGAGCCGGTCACGCGGTCGGGTCGGGCGCCAGGAGTGCGAGTGCCCTGTCGAGTTCGGCGGCGTCGAAGTCGGGCCAGGTGCGCTCGGTGAAGTGCACCTTGGCCCCGTTGATCTGCCAGAGGAGGAAGTTGGAGATGCGCGTCTCTCCCGAGGTGCGCACGAGCAGGTCGACCGGGGGCAGGTCGGGGTCGTACAGATTGGCTCCGATCGAGGAAGGCCCGATCGAGGCGCAATCCCCGCGCGAGGCGCCGATCGCGCGCGTGGCGGCACGGACGAGTTCGGCGCGGCTGCCGTAGTCGAAGGCCACCGTCACGACGAGACCGTCGTTGCCGGAGGTGTCGGCCATCGCCTTGCCGATCGCGCGCTGCACCTGGACCGGTGTGCGTGCTCCCGGCTCGTCGAAGGGCCGCCCGATCCAACTCGAGCGGGCATTGTTCGCGTTCATCTCGGCGGTGCGCGCGAAAAGCTTGCGGTGCAGCGAGAGGATGTGGCGCACCTCGGTGCGCGGGCGCACCCAGTTCTCCGTCGAGAACCCGAACACCGTCAGCCAGCCGACGTTGCGGGCGGCCGCCGCACGCACCACGGCGGCCAATGCCTCCTCGCCGGCGGTGTGGCCGTCGGTGCGGGGAAGTCCCCGGCGGCGGGCCCAACGGCCGTTGCCGTCGATGATGCACGCCACATGGATCTTCCGGTTCTCGGGGGCTCCTGCCATGAGGACTTCACCCTAGTGAGGGGGAGGTGCGTGCCCGTGTCGGCACAACCGGGCACGGGTCGTGGGAGACTCAAGGCCGTGGTGTCAGTCTCCGATCGCACGGGCCGGGAGCCCGATCAGGACCCCGGTGGGCTCCTCAGTCACGTGGTCGTGGCCGGTGGGACCCCGTGGGAGTGGGCGCAGATGACGACACAGCAGTGGCGCACCCGGCTCGAGGTCCTCGCCGCCGGCGGTGCCGCCGGGGGCGCGCACTGGGTCACGTTGCTGCCGCACGGGGGAGACGCTCTCGGGGACAGCGTCTCCGCTGCGATGTTCGAGGCGCTCGATGCGACCGGCAAGGTCGAGTCGAGCGAGCGGTGGAGACCGAGTCGCAGAGCGAGTCGGCGTGACGACGGGCTGACAGTCATCGTGGATCCATCCCCCGATGGCCACGCCCGCTTCGCCGATGCGGTCGCGGCCCTGTGTGCATCGGGTGCCGTCGAGGTCGACGAGGCGATGATCTCGCGAACGATCCTCGAGCCCGCGGGCGACGAGCCCGACTTGGTCGTGGTGCTCGGTCGCCCCGATGCGCTGCCGACGTCGCTCGTGTGGGAGCTGGCCTACAGCGAACTGGTCTTCCTGGACCTAGCGTGGGAATCGCTCAACGCGGGACACCTCGAATCGGCGATCGACGATTTCAGCCGACGGCACCGTCGATTCGGCGGCCTCGACTCGTGAACCCGGCGGCGGTCTGACTGTGCCGACATACCGCGACTCCGGTGTGGTGCTGCGCACCCACAAGTTCGGCGAGGCCGACCGGGTGGTGGTGATCCTCACGCGGGAGCACGGCAAGGTGCGCGCCGTCGCCCGCGGTGTGCGCAAGACGAAGTCGTCGATCGGTGCGCGCCTCGAGCCGATGAGCCATGTCGATGTCTCGTTCCGGTCGGGTCGCGATCTCGACACCGTTGCCGAGGTGCGCCTCGTCGAGACCCACCCGCGGGTGCGCGCCGACCTCGCGCGCGTCCAGCAGGGGCTGTCGATGGTCGAGGCCGTCGACAAGATGACCCCCGACAGGGAGCCGGTGCCCGAGATCCACGAGATGCTGGTGAGGGGCCTGCGCACACTCGATGCCGATCCGTCGCCACTCGTGCTCGGTGCCTTCTTCCTGCGTCTGCTGGCACTCGAGGGTCGTGCGCCGAGCCTCGCCGGATGCATGAAGTGCGGCGCGAGAGTGGGGCGGTTCGTCTTCGCCATGGACGAGGGCGGGTTGATGTGCGCGGGCTGCGGCCCGGGCCGACCGGTGAGCGATGCGGCGATCCGGTTGATGGGGGCGATCCTGTCGGGGCGGGTGCGCGAGGCACTCGCCGAGGGAGAGTCCGCCGCGGCCGGAGAGACGAGCGCGCTCGCGATGGATGCGATGGAGCACCATCTCGAGCGACGCCTGAAAGCACTCGGGTCGTTCGACCGCCACTTGTAGGATCGTCGTTCGTGCCCGCCAAGGACCTCGAACAGATCGTCAACCTCTGCAAGCGGCGCGGATTCGTGTATCCGAGCGCGGAGATCTACGGCGGCTTCCGGTCCTCCTACGACTACGGCCCGCTCGGGTCGCTGATGCTGCGGAACGTGAAGGACGCATGGGTGCGCACCATGGTCCAGATGCGCGACGACACCGTGCTGATCGACGCTGCGATCCTCGGGCCACCGCAGGTGTTCGAGGCATCGGGACACCTGGCGAACTTCTCCGATCCGCTGGTCGACTGCACGGTCTGCAAGCGACGGTTCCGCGAGGACCACCTCGAGACGAGGGACTGCCCGCAGTCGATGAAGGGCTGCCAGTTCACCGAGGCGCGCGCGTTCAACCTGATGTTCAAGACCACGGCCGGTCCGGTCGAGGGCACCGGCGCCGAGGTGTACCTGCGGCCCGAGACCGCACAGGGGATGTTTGTGAACTTCTCGAACGTGCTCCAGACCAGCCGCAAGAAGCCGCCGTTCGGCATCGCACAGGTGGGCAAGAGCTTCCGCAACGAGATCACGCCGGGCAACTTCATCTTCCGCACGCGCGAGTTCGAGCAGATGGAGCTCGAGTTCTTCGTGCCCCCGGCCGAGGGTCCGAAGTGGTACGAGTACTGGTGCAACGAGCGTCTCGAGTGGTACGTGTCGCTCGGCATCCCGCGCGAGATGCTGCGGATCCGCGCCCACGATGCCGATGAGTTGTCGCACTACTCGGCGGGCACCAGCGACGTGGAGTTCATGTTCCCGTGGGGATGGGGAGAGCTCGAGGGAATCGCACAGCGCACCGATTATGACCTGACCCAGCACGCCACCCATTCCGGGCAACGGCTCGAATACTTCGACCAGACCTCGAACGAGCACTACGTGCCCTACGTGGTCGAGCCGGCCGCGGGTGCCAACCGCACCATGGCGGCGTTCCTCCTCGCCGCCTACGACGAGGAGGAGGTGAACGGCGAGACCCGCACGGTCCTGCGCCTCCACCCGCGTCTCGCCCCCTACAAGGTGGCCATCCTTCCGTTGTCGAAGAAGGACACGTTGCTGCCGCTCGCGCGGGAGATCCACTCGCGCGTCGCTGCGCGATGGATGTGCGACTACGACGAGACCCAGCAGATCGGCCGTCGCTACCGACGCCAGGACGAGATCGGAACGCCGCTGTGCGTCACCGTCGACTTCGACTCGCTCGAGGACGGCGCCGTCACCGTGCGCGAGCGCGATTCGATGGAGCAGGTGCGGGTGCCGATCGACGGCCTCGTCGAGGAGCTCACGCGCCGTCTCGGGTTCTGACGACTCCCTGGATTCCGGATCGGGCCGTCGCTCGGCTATTTTCTCAGGGTCCGCGACTCCCGCGGCTCGAGAAGAGAGAGTCACCATGAGCCAGGTCAGCCTCATCGCCAAGTTGCCCGCCGCAGAAGGGAAGGGCGCGGAGCTCGCCGAGGCCTTCAAGGCCGCCTTCGAGCACGTGAACGCCGAAGCCGGGACGCGTTACTACGTGCTCCACTCGGATGCCTCGAACGCCGACCTGCTGTGGATCTACGAGATGTACGAGAACCAGGAAGCCATGCAGGCCCACATGGGTGCCGAGTGGTTCGCCCCGTTCAGCAAGTCCCTCGCACCCTTGATGGGCGGGCGCCCCGAGATGTTCTTCCTGACGCCGATCGCCGGCAAGGGCCTCTGATCGCCGCGCACCTGATCGCGCATCGCCCCGGGTGATCTCTCGTGGCTCCCCGCACCTATCTCGACGACATCCTCGCGTGGCACCGCACGCGCGCCGCGAGCGACACACGTGATCCCGGCGATCTGATCGCGCGCGCACGCGACGCCGCACCCGTGCGCGGATTCACCGCGGCCATCGCCGCCTCGACACGCCTCGCGGTCATCGCAGAGGTGAAGCGCCGGTCACCCTCGAAGGGTGACCTCGCGGCCGATCTCGACCCCGCGCACCTCGCGGCAACCTACGAGCGCGGCGGGGCGACGTGTCTGTCCGTGCTCACCGACTCGGAGCATTTCGGTGGATCGGTGGCCGACCTCGTCGCGGCGCGAGCGGCGTGCTCCCTGCCGGTGATCCGCAAGGACTTCACGGTGGATGTGAGGGATGTCTGTGATGCGCGGCTGATGGGTGCGGACTGCGTGCTCCTGATCGCCGCCGCACTCGGTGCGGGGGAGTTGACCGAGTTTGTCGGGATCGCACACGAGATCGGCATCGATGCCCTGGTGGAGGTGCACGACGAGACCGAGCTCGCGGTCGCCGTCGCGGCGGGTGCCACCCTCGTGGGAGTCAACCAGCGCGACCTGGTCACGTTCGCCGTCGACCACGACCGTGCGGTCCGCATGGGGTCGGTGATGCCCGCCGGAGTGGTGACCGTGGCCGAGTCCGGCGTGCGGGGGCGCGCGGATGCGGTGTCATTGCGCCGCGCCGGATACCGGGCGGTTCTCGTGGGCGAGCATCTCGTCACCGCCGCCGATCCGGCCGCCGCGCTCGCCGACCTGATCGGCGGCTGAGATCATCTCCGTCCTGATCCCGGTCGTGCCGGCGGTCGGAAAACTCCCCCCGATGCACGAGCGCGTTGATTAGCGTTCGGGTCCATGTTCGTGAAGATCTGCGGCATCACGAACGAAGATGATGCCCTTCTCGCCGTCGCGCTCGGTGCCGACGCCGTGGGGTTCATTTTTGCGCCCTCGCCACGCCAGATCGCGGTGCAGAAGGTCTACGACATCACGCGGCGCCTGCCGCCCGATGTCCTCACTGTGGGCGTGTTCCGCGACGAGCACCCCTCGCGCGTCGTCGAGATGGTGCACCAAGCGGGTCTGAAGGCCGCGCAACTCCACGGGCACGAGAGTCCCGAGGCGGTCGCGAGCGTCGGGCGCCACGTGCGCACCGTCATCAAGTCGGTGGTGGCCGGGTCGGTCGATGCCGCACGCGCCGACCAATTCGGGACCCCCCTTGTGCTGCTCGATGCGCCGGCTCCCGGCTCGGGCGAGGTCTTCGACTGGAGACTCGCCGGTGAGGTGCCGGGCGGGGTGAACTTGATCCTGGCCGGTGGTCTCACGGCCGACAATGTCGCCGCGGGCATCGCGATGGTCGAGCCGTGGGGTGTCGACGTGGCCAGCGGCGTCGAGTCCGAACCCGGTCGGAAGGATCCGATCCTGTTGAAGAGGTTCATCGAGAACGCGCGCGAGGCGCTCGGGAGGCTGGAGTCGGGAACGGGTCGAGCACGCGGGGGCACCGAGCCCTACGACTGGCGCGACGAATAGATCGCGGGAACACGGCCACGCCTGCAACGGTGCGACAAGAGTCGCATCGCCGGCCACGATGCGGGGTGAATCTGGTGGTGGGTTCCCGCGGGCGGCATGGTGGAATTGAGCCATGACAGACCTCCTCACTCCCGGCCCCGACGGACGGTTCGGTGAGTTCGGTGGACGCTTCGTCCCCGAGACGCTCGTGCCGGCGTGCCAAGAACTCGAGACCGCGTTCGCCGAGGCGTGGGAGGACCCCGTGTTCCGCGGCGACCTCGACCACATCCTCGCCGAGTACGCGGGGAGGCCGAGCATGCTGACCGAGTGCCGCAACCTCGGGGCGCAACTGGGGATCCGACTCATCCTGAAGCGCGAGGACCTGAACCACACGGGCTCGCACAAGATCAACAACGTGCTCGGCCAAACACTGCTCGCCAAGCGAATGGGCAAGAAAAGAATCGTGGCCGAGACCGGGGCGGGGCAGCACGGTGTCGCATCGGCGACCGCGGCGGCGCTGATGGGACTCGAGTGCAAGGTGTACATGGGTGCCGTCGACGTCGAGCGCCAGCAGTTGAACGTGTTCCGGATGCGCCTGCTGGGCGCCGAGGTCGAGGCCGTTGAATCGGGGAGTCGCACCCTGAAGGACGCCGTCAACGAGGCGATGCGCGACTGGGTGGCAACGGTCGAGTCGACGCACTACTGCCTCGGATCGGTGATGGGTCCGCATCCGTATCCCTACATGGTGCGCCAGTTCCATCGGGTGATCGGCAACGAGGCGCGCGCCCAGATGCTCGAGTCGTTCGGTGATGTCCCCGACGTCGTGGTGGCATGCGTCGGCGGTGGGTCGAATGCGATGGGGATCTTCTCGGGTTTTGTGGGTGACCGTTCGCGTCTCGTGGGTGTCGAGCCGGCCGGCGGCGCCGCTGTCGGGCGTGGACAGCCCGGCGTCGTGCACGGCATGAAGAGCTATCTCATGCAGGACGAGCACGGTCAGGTGCAGGAGGCCCATTCCATCTCGGCCGGCCTGGACTATCCGGGCGTCGGACCCGAGCACTCGTACCTGGCCTCGATCGGTCGCGCCGAGTACCCAACCGTCACCGATGACGAGGTGATCGAGGGTTTCCAGTTGCTCGCACGCACCGAGGGCATCATTCCCGCACTCGAGTGCGCGCATGCCGTCGCATGGATCGCGCGCGAGGCCCCGAAGATGCAGGGCGCGACGGTGCTCATGAATCTCTCGGGTCGCGGCGACAAAGATGTCGGCCAGATGATGAGCGTCCTGGCCGATCGTCTCTGATGGCGGGTGTGGAGGCGGCCCTGCGCCGCCGCATCGACGCGGGCGGCAAGTGCCTCGTCCCGTACGTGACGGGAGGTCATCCGGGCTGGGTCGACACCGTGCGCGCATGCGCGGCCAACGGTGCCGATGCCGTCGAGATCGGGATCCCGTTCTCCGACCCTGTGATGGACGGGCCCGTCATCCAACAGGCCTCGCAGGTCGCACTCGACCGTGGCGCGACGCCGACCTCGATCCTCCACGAGGTGCGCACGCTCGATGTCGGAATCCCCGTCGCGGTGATGTGCTACTACAACACCGTTTTTCATGCGGGCCACGAGCGGTTCGCCGCGGCGCTGTCGTCGGCGGGTGTGGCCGGTGCGATCGTGCCGGATCTCCCGCTCGAGGAGTCCGGTCCGTGGTGCGACGCCGCCGACGCCGCAGGGATCGAGACCGTGATGCTGGCCGCTCCCACCGCACCCGATTCCCGACTCCCGAGGGTCTGTGACCGGGCGCGGGGTTTCGTGTACTCGGTGGGACTGCTCGGCGTCACGGGCGAGCGCGACACCCTGGCGGGGACCGCGGTGGCCTTGGCCGCACGACTCAAGGCCGTGACGGACAAACCCGTGCTGGTCGGTGTCGGAGTCTCGAATGCCGCACAAGGCGTCGAGGCGAGCCGTGTCGCCGACGGGGTGATCATGGGTGCGGCCGTCGTGAGGCGGATGATGGAGGGTGGACCCGACGCCGTGGGTGCGTTCGTGGCCGACGTGCGGGCCGCTCTCGATGCGGGCTCACGATCAGCGTGAGCATCTTCGGCGACGGAGGGTGCGAGCTCTGCGAGGCCGCGCGGATCTCCGAGTGGTTCCACGAGGACGACGAGTGCTGGATCGCCGAGTGCGAGAGTTGCGGTGTGCCGATGGTCGTGTGGCGCACGCACGACCCGAATCCGCCCGAGGACGTCAAGCAGAGGCTCCATGCGCTGCTCGCCGGAGTGGTCGCGCAGCACTGGGACATGGAGGTGCGCATCGACGACGACATGCGCACGATCCCCGACCACTACCACGCCCACGCACGCCCGAAGCGCGGCTTCTACGGACATGGGATGCGTCGCGCGAACTAGCCTCGACCCCATGCTGAAGCCCGGCTCGAAGGCACCCGACATCGACCTGCTCGACCAGAACGGCAAGCCGTTCTCGCTCGCCAAGCAGGGCAAGGGAAAGATCCTCGTGTACTTCTATCCGAAGGCCGACACCCCGGGATGCACAGCGCAGTCGTGCGGGTTGCGCGACATCGCCGACGAGATCGGTCGCACGAAGATCGTGGGGATCAGCCCCGACAAGCCCGAGAAGCAGAAGAAGTTCGACGACAAGTACTCGCTCGGATTCCCCCTGCTCGCTGACACCGAGAACAAGGTCGCAAAGGCGTGGAAGGTGTGGAAGAAGAAGTCGATGTACGGACGCGAGTACATGGGGATCGAGCGCTCGGCGTTCCTCGTGCAGGACGGTGTGGTGCTCGAGGCGTGGTACAAGATCTCGCCGGCCGACACGCCGAAGAACCTGCTCAGGGCGCTCGGAAAATGAGCGGGTTCGCCGCCCCCGACGAGGTGCTGCCGCACCGTCGGCCATTCCTCTTCGTCGACCGCATCTCGCGGCTCGAGACGGGGGTCGGCGCCACCGGGCATTGGCGGCTCACCGGCGAGGAGTGGTTCTTCGCCGGCCATTTCCCGGGACGTCCGACCCTTCCCGGTGTGCTGATGTGCGAGGCGATTGCCCAGGTGGGGGCCTACGCGGTCCTCACCGATCCCGCTCATGCGGGCAAGCTGCCGCTCTTCGGCGGCATCGACGGTGCGCGGTTCCGACGTCAGGTCGTGCCCGGCGACGAACTCGAACTCGTCGTCGAGCTCGGTCGCATGAGTGCCCGTGCGGGCAAGGGTTCGGGCAGGGCGCTCGTGGACGGCGCCGTCGCCTGCGAGTTGGACCTCATGTTCGTCTTCGTGGACGCCTGATCCGCCATGCCCGACTCGTCGCCGGGCCCCGTGCCGGCGTGGGTGCCGAGTGCATCCCCGCCCGAGACTCTGGCCGACGGCGGGGTCAGCCTCTCGCGTTGGAGAGCAGACGATGCACGCATCCTCGACGACCTGATCGTCGACAACATCGATCACCTGCGCCCGACCATGCCGTGGATCGCCGACGAGCCACTCTCACTCGCTGATCGTGCCGCGCTGCTCGCAGAGTGGGAGACGGCGTGGCAGGCGCGGCGCGACTTCGCCTACCTGCTGCGACACGACGGCGAACCGGCGGGATCGGCCGGTCTGCACGTGCGCCAGGGTGCCGGGGTCCTCGAGATCGGCTACTGGGTCGCCCGACCCAAGAACGGGCTCGGTCTCGCATCGACAGCCGCGCGTCTGCTGGCAAGTGCGGCTCTGGCGATCGAGGGCATACACGCAGTCGAGATTCACCACGACGCCTACAACATCGCATCGGGTCGGGTGGCCGAGAAGGCGGGGTTCACCGCGATCTCGTACTACCCCCGTGCACCCGAGGCGCCGGACGACTCGGGCACCGCGCGTCGATGGGTGCTGCTGCGCGGCTAGTTCAGACGGCGGGTGCGATGATGACCGACCCGTTGTGCCCGCCGAAACCGAAGTTGTTCGAGATGGCGGGACCGGGTGTCCATTCGCGTGGTGCACCGTGCACGAGATCGATCGACAGGGCCGGATCCGGCTCGGTGGTGCCGGCGGTGGGCGGGATCACCCGCTTGTCGATCGAGAGCATGACCTGGGCGGCCTCGAGGGCACCGGCGGCGCCGAGCGCGTGGCCGGTCACGCCCTTGCCGCTCATCACGGGAACCGCGTGCGCGCCGAAGACGGTCGCGACGGCCTCGGCTTCGGCGGCGTCATTCAACGGGGTCGATGTGCCGTGCGCGTTCACGAGCGCGATGTCCGATGGTGCGAGACCGGCGTCGTCGAGGGCGAGACGCATGCACTCGATCGCCCCGGTGCCGCCGGGGGAGGGTGCCGTGATGTGGTGGGCATCGGCGTTCGACGCCGCGCCGAGGATCTCGCCCAGGATCGTGGCACCGCGGGAGACCGCGTGGTCCCAGCGCTCGAGGATGAAGACAGCAGAACCCTCGCCCATCACGAACCCGTCACGCTTGGCGTCGAAGGGCATGGAGACACCAGAGCTGGAGAGAGCGGTCATGTTCCCGAATCCCGCCAACGAGGTCGCCGTCGCGGCGCACTCGGACCCCCCGGTGGCCACCGCGTCGCATCTGCCCCAGGCGATCAGGCGTGCTGCGTATCCGAGTGCGTGCGTACCTGCGGCACATGCGGTGCAGATCGTCTCGTTCGGACCCCTCAGTCCGAATCTCATCGAGATGGCGGCTCCCGCGCCGTTGGCCATCATCATCGGCACGAGGAACGGCGAGACACGTCGCTCGCCCTTCTCGAGGCGCACCTGCACCTGTTCCTCGAGCGTGTGCAGACCACCGATCCCGGTCGCAAAGATCGTGCCGAATCGTGAGGGATCGACGCCGATCCCGCCCGCCTGGGCGAAGGCCTCGGTCGCGGCCGCGATCGCGTATTGCTCGACACGGTCGGCTCGCCGCGACTCCTTGGGGCTCGCGTACCAGGGCGACGGGTCCCACTCGGCGATCTCGACGGATTTTGTGCCGGTCACTCCCGGTCCGAGCAGGCCCTTCCAGTAGGCCTCCTTGCCGAGTCCGCACGGGGCGACCACGCCGTATCCGGTGATCGCGACGCGGTGTCCCGAGCCGTTCATGTCGTCTGTCTCCCGTTGCCGGAGGGTGTCGGGGGTCGTCGGCTCAGAGCTTGGACGAGATGAGGTCGAAGGCCTGCCCGACGGTCTTGACGTCCTGGAGTTCCTCCTCGGGAACGGAGATGCCGAACTCCTCCTCGAGCGCCATCACGAGTTCGACGACATCGAGCGAGTCGGCCTCGAGGTCGTCGGCGAACGACGCCTCACGGGTCACCTTCGCTGCCTCCACCGAGAGGGTGTCGACGGCGCACTTCACGAACCGGGCGAATGTCTCGTCACTCATCTGTCTGTCTCCTTGTCGGGCGTTTCCATTGTCGCACACCGGCCGGGCCGGTCCGCGTGTGACCGTCGTCAGTGCCCCATGCCGAGGCCACCGTCCACGGGGATCACGGCACCGGTGATGTAGGCCGCCGATTCCCCGGCGAGGAACTCGACGACACCGGCGATCTCGTCGGGGGTCGCGACGCGACCGAGTGGCACCGCCGCGGTGAGCTCGGCGAGTCGTTCCTCGCCGAGCACTGCGGTCATGTCGGTGGCGACCGGACCGGGTGCCACGACGTTCACCGTGATGCTCCGCGAGCCGAGTTCCCGGGCGAGCGAGCGCGCGAATCCCACGAGTCCGGCCTTCGAGGCGGCGTAGTTGGCCTGTCCCGCCGACCCGAGGAGCCCGACCACCGAGGACACGAGGATTATTCGTCCGCGACGCGCGCGCAGCATCCCCTGGGTGGCCCTCTTGACGGCACGGAAGGCGCCGGTCAGGTTGGCATCGACCACGCCGGCGAAGTCGGCCTCGCTCATGCGCAACAAGAGTGTGTCCTTGGTGATGCCGGCGTTCGAGACGAGGATCTCGATGGGTCCGAGTTTTTCCTCCACCTCGGCGAAGGCCGCGTCGACTTGTGCCGAGTCGGTGATGTCGCACCGCACGCCGAGGAGTCCCTCGGGTGGGGGCGAGGAGTTGTACGTGACGGCGACCTTGTCGCCGAGTGCGGCGAACCGTCGGGCGCACGCGAGTCCGATGCCCTTCGATCCTCCGGTGACCAGCACGACCCTGCTCACTGTGCGCCCCATTCGACGATGGCACTGGCGGCGGTCATTCCGGCTCCGAAGCCGACCATCAACACGAGATCGCCGGGGGCGAGCCGACCCTTGTCCGCTGCGTCGAAGAGGGCGAGGGGGATCGAGGCCGACGAGGTGTTGCCGGTGTCCTGGATGACGACGGCCGCACGCTCCATCGGCACACCGAGCCGATCGCACGCCGCCGAGATGATCCGGATGTTCGCCTGGTGCGGCACGATGAGAGCGATGTCGTCGGCGGTGACGCCGGCGTGTGCCATCGACTTGGTCGCGCTGTCGACCATGATGCGCACGGCGCGGCGGAACACCTCCTTGCCGTCCATCTGCACGAAGCCCCCGATGTCGCAGTAGAGCAGGTCCTCGACCGATCCGTCGGCGTCGAGGTCCCACCCGAGGAGATGTCCCCGACCCGTGGTGTGCTCGATCACCGCCGCTCCGGATCCGTCGGCGAAGAGAACAGCGGTGTTGCGGTCGGTCCAGTCGGTGATGCGCGAGAGCGTGTCGGTGCCGATGAGCAGCACCCGTTCGGCGCCCATCGCCACGAGCCCGTGGGCGGTGACGAGCGCGTACACGAACCCGGAGCACGCGGCATTCACGTCGAAGGCTCCGCAGCGCACGCCGAGGGAGTTCTGGACAGTGGCCGACGTCGCGGGCACGGTGCGGTCCGGTGTTGTCGTGGCGAGCACGAGAGCGTCGATCGATGCCGGGTCGAGACCGGACATGGCGAGTGCGGCACTTCCGCTCGCGATGCTCAACTCCGCGGTCGATCCACCCACGTGCCGGCGTTCGATACCGGTGCGCTCGCGGATCCACTGGTCGTTCGTGTCCATGGTGCGTGCGAGATCGTCGTTGGTGACGGTGTCGCGACCGAGTGCCGTGCCCCAACCCGTGAATGTCGCGCCACGAACGCCGGAAGGAATCTTGGGCATGGCCGGGTCCCTCAGTTCGTCCTCAGCCAGGCGATGGGCTGGTGCGTGGTGACGCGCTCTCCCTCGACCGCGATGAAGTTCTCGATGCGGCCCGCGAAGGGGGAGCGCACCTCTGTCGCCCCGACGACCCCGATGATGGTGCCGACCGAGATCTGGCTCCCCTCTGCGAGGGCTCCGTCGGGCGAGAAGACCCCGGCGGCCGGGCTCACGACGAGTCGCTCGACCGCGAACAGATGCTCGCCCTCGAGTGCCACGGGCGCCACGGGCGCCGATGCGCCGACCCATTCGATGAGTTTGTCCAGTTCCTCGGGTGTGGAGACGCTGATCGTGCGCGCGGCTTCGAGGGTGCGCTTGGCCATGCCGGTGAGAACTCCGCCCGGTCCGAGTTCGACCAATCCGGTGACGCCGGCGTCGGCGAGCGAGAGCAGGCAGTGCTTCCATCGCACCGGGCTCGAGAGTTGTGCCGACAGCAACGAGGCCCATTCGTCGCCCTCGTGGTGTGCGAGAGCATCGACGTTCGAGACCACCGGCACCTCGGTGTCGCGCGGGCCGGCTGCGGCGATCGCGGCGCGGAGACGATCGCGTGCGGCGGTCATGTAGGGCGTGTGGAAGGCACCTGCCACCTGCAGCGGTATCACCTTCTTGGCGCCGAGTTCCTTGGCGATCTCCGATGCGGTCGCAACGGCGGCTGGCGCCCCGGCGATCACCACTTGACCCGGGGCGTTGAAGTTGGCGACCCACACATCGGCATCGGCGCGACGGCACGCGACCTCGACCTGGTCGTCGTCGAGACCGAGCACGGCGGCCATCGTGCCCGGCGAGGCGAGCCCGGCCTCGTGCATGGCGTCGGACCTCTCGGCCACGAGCCGCACCCCCTCGTCGAACGACAGCGCTCCGGTCGCCACGAGGGCCGAGTACTCACCCAGGCTGTGCCCGGCACAGAAACTGGGCTCGATACCGAGGCGCTCGACGGCGTCCAGCACCATCAGGCTCGACACGAAAGTGGTCATCTGGGCATTGCGGGTATCGCGCAGTTCCTCGGCGTCGGCGTCGAGGAGAAGGGTGGCGATGTCGCGACCGGCCACGTCGGAGGCTTCGTCGACCAATTCCCAGCTGTCATGGCCCACCCAGGGCCTCCCCATGCCCGGTCGTTGGGATCCTTGACCGGGGAATGTGAACGCGAGCATCGTCGAGGAACCCTAGACGGCACGCACAGGCGCTCTCTTACTACCGAGCAGTAGGGCGAGCACGTGCGAGGGGACCATTCGCATCCACGGTGGCTCGGGCGAAGGTCCACCGATACGCTCGTTCCGCTCCGGCCCGAGTGGCGGAATGGCAGACGCGACGGACTCAAAATCCGTTGTCCGAAAGGGCGTGTGGGTTCGAGTCCCACCTCGGGCACCCGGGCACTCCGTACACTTCCTGCGGTGGGTCAGAGGTTGCTGCAGCGTCGTCTCGCGCAGGTCTCGGCCAGGATGCGTGAGATTCGCGAGGAATTGAGCGTGGTCGAGGATCAGCTGGCAGTCCTCGCCGACGACGCCGACGACAAGTCGCTGCGGGCCCTGGTCTCGGAGACCCCGGCCGCCGACCACGAATATCGCGAGGCGAACCGCCATGCAGAGGCCATGCGGCGCCACCGCGATGCCCTGGTGACCGAGCTGGCCGAACTGGACGCCCGGATGAACGATCTGCTCGACCGGATGGAACCCGCGCCGTGACGGTGCGCGTGGTCATCGCCGAGGACGAGGCGATCATCAGGCTCGACCTGAAGGAGACCCTCGAGGAGGAGGGCTACGAGGTGGTGGGCGAGACCGGTCGCGGCGACAAGGCCGTCGAGCTGGTGCGCGAGTTGCGCCCCGATCTCGCGATCCTCGACATCAAGATGCCGGGCATGGACGGCCTCGAGGCCGCCCGGCACATCACGCGCGACCGCATCTGCGGAGTGCTCGTGCTCACCGCGTTCTCCCAGCGCGAGGTGATCGAGGAGGCGCGTGACGCGGGTGCGCTCGCCTATCTCGTCAAGCCGTTCCAGAAGAGCGACCTGATCCCGGCCATCGAGGTGGCGATCGGACGGTTCCGCGAGTTGCAGGCATTGAACGGCGAGGTCGATGCGCTCGGTGAGCAGCTCGAGACCCGCAAGGCCCTCGACCGCGCCAAGGGCATCCTGATCGATGCGCACTCGATGAGCGAGGCCGACGCCTACGGGTTCATCCAGCGCGCGGCGATGAACCATCGCGCCACGATGAGGAACGTGGCCGAGCGGATCATCGACGGATCGCTGCGACCCGAGTAGCGGGGGAGGTCGGTTCCGTTGCGGATCATGGCCCTCGACGGCAACTCGCTCGTGTACCGGGCGTTCTTCGCACTGCCGCCCGACATGGCGAACGCGTCGGGACAAGTGACGAATGCGGTCTACGGGTTCACCACGATGCTGCTGAACCTGGTCAAGGAGCACGAACCAGACGGCGTGGTGGTGGTCTTCGACCGACCCGAGCCGACGTTCCGCCACGAGGCAGTCCCCGAATACAAGGCCCAACGAGAGAAGGCGCCCGACACGCTCCACCAGCAACTCGGCATCGTGCAGGAACTCCTCGATGCGCTGGGAATCGCCCGCCTCGACATGGCGGGATTCGAGGGTGACGACATCATCGCGACCCTCGCCGAGAGGATCGCGGCCGCCGGGGATGATCTCATCATCGTGACGGGTGACCGGGATGCGTACCAGTTGGTGCGCGATCCGCACGTGCGCGTGCTCTACAACAAGCGGGGCGTCAGCGACTACGCGCTCTACGACGAGGCCGGAATCCTCGAGCGCACCGGAGTGACGCCGGCGCAGTACCCGGACTACGCGGCCCTGCGCGGGGATCCGAGCGACAACCTCGACGGTGTCCCCGGTGTGGGGGAAAAGACGGCCGCGAAACTGATCTCGACCCACGGGACCATCGCGGCCGCCGTCGCGGCGGCCGAACAGCAGACCCCCAAGTTGAGGGCCTCGCTCCTCGAGCACGGCGAGCGCGTGATCCGCAACGCAGCGGTGATGGTGCTGCGTCGCGACGTGCCGATCGAGCTCGGTCAGGCGCGTCTGGTTCCGTCCCCGGATCTCGCGGCCGCCGGTCGGCTGTTCGACTTCCTCGAGTTCAAGAACATGGCGAAGCGACTCTCAGACGTCGTCGCCGCGCGCGGGTGGACTCCGCGAGGCGGCGCATCGCCCGCGGCGGCGGTCGTGGAGGATGCTCCCGACGTCTCGGTTCGCGAGATCGGCAACGTCACCGAAGCAGTCGCTCTTCTCGGTGGGCTCGGCGAATTCACGATTGCGGCGCGCTGGACGGGTGAGCCCGGTCGATCCGATCTCGCCGGGATCGCAGTGGTGGTCGATGCGGCACGCGGAGAGGTGGCTCATCTGGGTGCCGACATGCTCGGCGCGCCGGAGGTCCTGGGGGCTCTCGGGTCGGGAACCGCGGTCGTCGTCCATGATGCGAAGCCGGTCATGCGCCGTCTCCTCGCACACGGCGTCGACCTGGTGAACCTGCGCTCCGACACCGCGGTGGCGGCCTACCTCGTGAACCCGTCGAAGTCCGGGTACTCGATCGCCGAGGTGGCCGAGGATCTGCTCGGGGTCGCCCCGAGGACCGCGGCCGCGAGCGGTGAACTCGACTTCGGGGGCCACGCCGAGGCAGACGTAGTGCTCGCATGCTGCGAGAGCGCGATCGCGACCGCGCGTCTCGTGCCGCTCCTCGGGGCGTCGCTCGATGCGATCGGCAACACCGGATTGTTCACCGACATCGAGTTGCCCCTCATCCGGGTGCTCGCCCGGATGGAGCACGTGGGAGTGGGGGTCGATGCTCCGACCCTCGCGGCGATCCGTGACCGGCTCACCGCCGAGACTGTCGCGCTCACCGGAACCCTCCACGAGGTGTCGGGTCACCCGTTCAACCTGAACTCGCCCGTGCAGTTGCGCACGATCCTCTACGAGGAGAGGGGACTCGCGCCGGGCAAGAAGACCAAGACCGGGTATTCGACCGATGCCGCGACGCTCGAGAAGCTCCACGACGCGTGGCCCGAGTTCATCGGCCCGCTGCTGCGCTATCGCGAGGTGGAGAAACTGCGGTCCACCTACGGCGAGGGTCTCCTCTCAGAGATCGACCCCGCAGACGGACGAATCCATGCCACCTTCAACCAGACGGTCGCGCGAACCGGTCGACTCTCGAGCGACCACCCCAACCTCCACAACATCCCGGTGCGCACCGACGAGGGACGGGTGTTCCGCACCGCCTTCACCGCACCCTCGGGGTGGGCGCTCCTGGTGGCCGACTACAACCAGATCGAACTGCGGTGCATCGCGCACCTGTCGGGCGATCCCGGTCTCGTCTCGGCATTCGCCGCGGGCGAGGACATCCACCGCGCGACGGCGGCGAGGGTGTTCGGTGTGGAGCCCTCGAAGGTGAACCACGACCAGAGATCGAGGGCCAAGATGGTCTCGTACGGCCTCGCGTACGGGATGGAGGCCTACGGGCTCAGTCAGAGGCTCGCGATCGGAGTCGACGAGGCGGCGGGGATCCTCGATGCGTACTTCGCGGCATTCCCGAGGGTGAAGAACTACATGGATGAGGCGGTCACGACCGCCCGCCAGAAGGGCTACACCGAGACTCTCTTCGGTCGCAGACGCCCGATCCCCGAATTGCTCAGCGACAACTTCCGCGTGCGACAGGCCGGGGAACGGCAAGCGATGAACGCAGCGATCCAGGGCCTGGCCGCCGACATCTTCAAGATCGCGCTCGTGCGCATCGACCGTGCCCTCGAGGACGCGGGGCACCGCTCGCGCCTCGTGCTGCAGGTCCACGACGAGGTGATCGTCGAGGTGCCAGACGACGAGCGTGCCACCGTCGGTGACCTGGTCATCGGCACCATGCGCGGTGCCGCATCGCTCGATGTGCCGCTCGAGGTGAATGCGGCGTGGGGCCCGACATGGGCCGACGCCAAGCAGTGACGGAGCCCGCGATGACCGAACCGAACGCAACCGACGACGGGCCCGGTGACGCGGTCGGGTCGCACTGGTTCGAGGCCATCGCCGACCACCTCGGTCCGGCGTACCTGCGTTACTCGTTCACGAAGGGCACCGTGCGGGAGATCGACGAGGTCATCGCACTGCTCGCGCTCGAACCGGGAATGCGGGTCCTCGACGTGGGATGCGGTCCGGGTCGGCACGCGCACGAACTCGCCCGTCGCGGAATCGCAGTGCACGGCATCGACGTGAGCCGCACGTTCATCGATCTGGCGGGACGGGACGCGCCGACCGGTGCGACATTCGGGGTGATGGATGCGCGCGCGATGACATTCGACGCCGAGTTCGACGCGGCGATCTGTCTGTGCCAGGGGGCGTTCGGGCTGATGCGCGCCAACGGCGACGACGAGAGGGTGCTCGCGGGGATCGTGCGTTCGCTGCGGCCCGGGGGTGGACTCGTGTTGTCGGCGTTCAACGCGTACTTCGCCGTCAAGTACCACCTCGAGGCCGAGTTCGATGCCGACTCGGGGGTGGCGCGCGAGACGACCACGGTGCGCGACGCCGACGGCGCGACCGCGGAGTTCCCGATGTGGACGGGGTGCTACACGCCGCGCGAGTTGCGCCTGCTGTGCGCCGGTGCGGGGATGGAGGTGCGCTCGATCACGAGCGTCGAGCCGGGGGACTACCGGGGTGGACCGCCCACCGTGGAGAGTCCGGAGTATCTGGTGGTAGCGTTCTCAACGCCCTCCCGCCGGGAGGGTGCCCCCTGAGGGCCCCTCACACAGCATCTGTCCACCCTGAATCTGTCCGTCCGAAAGACACGAACCTTGTCCGACACCACACTCTCCTCCGCGCCGATGGGAACCTTCGACGCAGAGGGCAACTACACCCCCCGTCCCATCATCGAGAACGATGTGGAGAAGAGCTTCGCCGATGCCATCGAGGGCACGATGGTCGAGGTCAAGGATGGCCAGCTCGTGACGGGGACAGTGGTCAAGATCGACCGCGACGGCGTCCTGCTCGATTTCGGGTACAAGACAGAGGGTGTCATCCCCACGCGCGAGCTCGCGATCAAGAACGACGTCAACCCCCACGATGTGGTGACGCTCGGTGAGCAGATCGAGGCACTGGTCCTCACGCTCGAGGACAAGGAGGGACGTCTCGTCCTGTCGAAGAAGCGCGCCCAGTACGAGAAGGCATGGGGCGAGATCGAGCGCAAGAAGAACAACGAGGAGCCGGTCCGTGGTCTCGTCATCGAGGTCGTCAAGGGCGGCCTGATCGTCGACATCGGGCTCCGCGGCTTCCTCCCCGCCTCGCTCGTCGAGCTGCGCCGGGTTCGCGACCTGCAGCCCTACATCGGCCAGCCGATCGACGCAAAGATCATCGAGCTCGACCGCAACCGCAACAACGTCGTCCTCTCGCGCCGCGCGTACCTCGAGGAGAACCAGAAGGAGACGCGCGACTCGTTCCTCACCAACCTCAAGCCCGGCGAGGTACGCCAGGGCAAGATCTCCTCGGTCGTGCAGTTCGGTGCCTTCGTGGATCTCGGTGGCATGGATGGTCTCATCCACGTCTCGGAGCTCTCGTGGAAGCACGTCGATCACCCCTCGCAGGTCGTGCAGGTCGGCCAGGACGTCACCGTGCAGGTGCTCGACATCGACTACAGCCGCGAGCGCATCAGCCTCTCCCTGAAGGCGACCCAGCAGGATCCCTGGCAGGAGTTCGCCTCCAGCCACGAGGTCGGCCAGTTGGTCTACGGCCGCGTCACCAAGCTCGTGCCCTTCGGTGCGTTCGTGCAGGTCGGGGACGGCATCGAGGGTCTCGTGCACATCTCGGAGATGTCGGCGCACCACGTCGAGTCCCCGGAACAAGTCGTTGCCCCCGGTGAGGAGCTGTGGGTCAAGATCATCGACTTCGACCTCGCGCGCCGCCGCATCTCGATCTCGATCAAGCAGGCCGCCGAGGGTGGCGAACTCGCCGCCGAGTACCAGGGGCAGTTCGAGGTCGACGAGCACGGCAATTGGGTCGGCGGAGACGACACCGAGCGCGAGGCCGCATGGGCCGAGTACTACAAGGAGTACGGCGAGGCTCCCGCCGAGGGAATGACGGCTCCCGCCGAGGGCGCCGCAGCTCCCGCAGAGGGCACCGCGCCCCCCGAGCAGGCCTGAGCGGCCGGTCCGGGGATCCGACGTGATCCTTCTCGGACTCACCGGCGGAATCGGATCGGGCAAGTCCACTGTCTCGGGCCTGCTGGCCGCGCGTGGGGCAGTGATCATCGATGCCGACGCGATCACCCGTGAGCTGCAGGCGCCGGGTGCGCCCCTGCTGGCGGAGTTGGCCGCGAGGTTCGGGGACTCGATCATCGCCGCGGACGGATCACTCGATCGCCCGGCACTCGCTGCGATCGCGTTCTCCGATCCCGGGGCACTCAAGTCCCTGAACGAGATCGTGCATCCCGCAGTCGCCAAGGAGATGGACCGTCGCCTGACCGAACAGCGCGCAACCGGCAACGTCGTGGTGCTCGACATCCCGTTGCTGGCCGAGAACCCGAGGAAGGGTCTCTCCGGGGTGATCGTGGTAGACGTGCCCGTCGAGGTCGCGATCACGCGTTTGGTCGACCAGCGCGGCATGACTGCCGAGGATGCGCGAGCCCGGATCGCCAAGCAGGCGACCCGTGAGGATCGCGCCAAGATCGCGGATCGGATCATCGACAATTCCGGGACTCTCGCCGACCTCGAACGACAGGTCGGCGACGTGTGGCAGTGGGCGCTGTCGCTGCCACCCGCTGCCGATGACGCCGGCGCACGGGAGAAATGAGCGCCCCCGGTCCCTTCGCGGTCGTCTCGCCCTTCGAGCCCGCCGGAGACCAGCCGAAGGCGATCGCACAGCTCGCCGAGGGGATCGAGGCGGGGGAGCGGTTACAGACCCTGCTCGGCATCACGGGCTCGGGCAAGTCGGCCACGATCGCCTGGACCATCGAGCAGGTGCAGCGCCCGACCCTGATCCTGGCGCCGAACAAGAGCCTCGCCGCACAGTTGGCCCAGGAGATGAAGGAGTTCTTCCCCGGCAACAGGGTCGAGTTCTTCGTGTCGTACTACGACTACTACCAACCCGAGGCCTACATCCCCTCGAGCGACACCTACATCGAGAAGGACTCCTCGATCAACGACGAGATCGACCGCTTGCGTCATTCGGCCACGGCGGCGCTGCTCACCCGGCGCGACACGATCGTGGTCGCGAGCGTGTCGTGCATCTACGGCATGGGGGACCCCGAGGAGTACCGGGGTCAACTCCTCGAGCTGCACGTGGGGGTCGACTACGACCAGCGCAGCATCCTGCGCCGGCTCGTCGACCTGCAGTACGACCGCAACGACATGACGCTCGGTCGCGGCAACTTCAGGGTGCGGGGCGACACCGTCGAGATCCACCCCGCCTACGAGGAGAACGTGGTGCGCGTCGAGATGTTCGGCGACACCGTGGACCGGATCACCCTCCTCGACCCGCTCACGGGCGAGACACTCTCGGAGATGTCCGAGGTGGTCGTGTTCCCGGCCACCCACTACGTGGCCGGTGACGAGCGGATGCGGCGCGCGATGGAGGGGATCGAGGCCGAACTCGCCGTCCGTCTCGCCCAGTTCGAGGAACAGGGCAAGCTGCTCGAGGCCCAGCGCCTGAGGATGCGCACCAACTACGACCTCGAGATGATCAGGGAGATGGGCTACTGCAACGGCATCGAGAACTACTCGATGCACATCGACGGTCGCAGCCCCGGCGAGCCGCCGTTCACGCTCCTCGACTACTTCCCGAGGGACTACCTGCTCATCATCGACGAGAGCCACGTGGCGGTGCCGCAGTTGCACGCCCAGTTCGCCGGTGACCGGAGCCGCAAGGACACCCTCGTCGAGCACGGGTTCCGCCTCCCGAGCGCGCGGGACAACAGACCGCTGCGCTTCGAGGAGACCATGGAGCGCATCAACCAGTGCGTCTTCATGTCGGCCACGCCGGCGGACTTCGAGTTGAGGAATTCCTCCCGGGTCGTCGAGCAGATCGTTCGACCCACCGGCCTGGTGGATCCCGAGGTCGTGGTGAAGCCCACGAAGGGTCAGATCGACGACCTGATCGCGATGGTCCGCGAGCGCACCGAGAAGGGCGACCGGATCCTCGTGACGACGCTGACCAAGAAGATGGCCGAGGACCTCACCGAGTACCTGCTCGAACAGGGACTGCGCGTGAGGTACCTCCACTCGAACATCGACACCCTGCAGCGGATCGAGATCCTGCGCTCGTTGCGCCTCGGCGAGTTCGACGTCCTGGTGGGCATCAACCTGCTGCGGGAGGGGCTCGACCTGCCCGAGGTCTCGCTCGTGGCGATCCTGGACGCCGACAAGGAGGGTTTCCTGCGGTCCGAGACCTCCCTCATCCAGATGATCGGTCGCGCGGCCCGCAACGTGGACGGCCAGGTGGTGATGTACGCCGACACGGTGACCAAGTCGATGGAACGCGCGATCGGCGAGACGAACCGGCGCCGGGCCGCCCAGGTCACCCACAACCTCGAGCACGGGATCGATCCCCAGACCGTCCGCAAGGCGGTGGGGGACATCCTGTCGGTGCTCGGCGTGGACGACGGATCCCCGGTGCCCGGCCGTGACAAACGACGCAGCCGCGAGCGCGACAAGGTGCAGCGCGAGATCAAGTCGATGCCCCAGCAGGAGCTCGCGCGCCTCATCCAGACACTCGAGGACGAGATGCACGAGGCCGCGACCGACCTGCGGTTCGAGTACGCCGCCCGTCTGAGGGACGAGATCAACGACCTGCGGCGCGAACTTCGCGACGCGAGATGAGCGATCGGTAGCCTTCACGCGTGGCTGAAAAGATCGTGGTGCGCGGCGCGCGCGAGCACAATCTGAAGAACATCAGTCTCGAGCTCCCGCGCGACCGCCTGATCGTGTTCACGGGCCTGTCCGGGTCGGGCAAGAGCAGCCTCGCGTTCGACACCATCTACGCAGAGGGCCAACGCCGCTACGTCGAGAGCCTCTCGGCATACGCGCGTCAGTTCCTCGGTCAGATGGACAAGCCCGATGTGGACGTCATCGAGGGTCTCTCGCCGGCCATCTCGATCGACCAGAAGTCGGCGTCGCGGAACCCCCGGTCCACGGTGGGAACGATCACCGAGGTCTACGACTACCTGCGCTTGTTGTGGGCGCGCATCGGGGTGCAGCACTGCCCCGAGGACGACACGAGGCTCCAGCGACAGACTCCCCAGCAGATCGTGGATCGCATCATGACCCTCCCGGAGGGGACTCGTTTCCAGGTGCTCGCGCCGGTGGTGCGTGCGCGCAAGGGTGAGTACGACACGCTGCTCGGGGACCTCGCGGGTCAGGGCTTCGTGCGCGCCCGCATCGACGGCGAGGTCCGCGACATCGCGGAGTTCCTGGCATCGGGCGAGAAACTCGCGCGCTACGAGCAGCACTCGATCGACGTGGTCGTGGACCGCCTGGTGCGACGCGACGACATCGAGCGCCGCCTGACCGACTCGCTCGAGACGGCCCTCAAGCTCGCCGACGGGGTGGCCGCGGTGGAGCTCGTGGCCAAGGAGGGCGAGGACGGCGAGGTCCTCACCTTCAGTCAGCACCTCGCCTGTCCGAAGTGCGGTTCGTCGTTCGAGGAGCCGGCACCGAGGAACTTCTCGTTCAACTCGCCGTTCGGTGCGTGCGAGAACTGCGACGGTCTCGGGACCAAGTTCGAGGTCGACGCCGACCTCGCGGTGCCCGACACCTCGATGTCGCTCGCCGAGGGTGCCATCGCGCCGTGGCGCAGCGCCCACACGATGTACTTCCACCGGATGCTCGTGGCGGTCTGCGAGCAGGAGGGCATCGACATCGACAAGCCCTTCGCGAAACTGCCCGCCAAGCACCAGAAGTTGATCCTGAACGGCAAGGCCGGGAGCATGCAGGTCAAGTACCGCAACCGGTTCGGCAAGGTGCGCCAATTCAGCACCTCCTACGAGGGTGTCATCCCGTGGATCAAGCGCCGTCACGCCGACGCCGAGAGCGACTGGACGCGTGAGCAGTTCGAGTCGTACATGCGCGAGGTGCCGTGCCCGGCCTGCGAGGGTGCCCGACTCAAGCCGTCGTCCCTCGCGGTGAGGGTGAACGACCGCAGCATCTCCCAGGTGTGCGACATGTCGATCGGGGAGTCCGCCAAGTTCCTCGCCGGGCTCGCGCTCGGCCAGCGCGATGCGATGATCGCCGAGCGCATCACCAAGGAGATCAACGCCAGGCTCGGGTTCCTCCTCGATGTCGGCCTCGACTACCTCACGTTGTCGCGGGCGGCCGGCACCCTCGCCGGCGGCGAGGCCCAGCGCATCCGACTCGCGAGCCAGATCGGGTCGGGACTCGTGGGCACGCTCTATGTGCTCGATGAGCCCTCGATCGGGTTGCACCAGCGCGACAACCGGCGATTGATCGAGACGCTCCATCGTCTGCGCGACCTGGGGAACACCGTGCTGGTCGTGGAACACGACGAGGAGACGATCAGGGAGAGCGACTGGATCGTCGACATCGGCCCGGGTGCCGGCGAGCACGGTGGCGATGTCGTGTACTCGGGGCCGGTGCCGGGAATCGCCCGCGCGAAGGACTCGGTCACCGGGCGCTACCTGTCCGGTCGGGCATCGATCCCCGTGCCGTCGGTGCGGCGCAGGCCCTCGTCCGAGTCGATCACGGTGCGCGGTGCGCGCGAGCACAACCTCCGCGACATCGATGTCGAGATCCCGCTCGGGTGCTTCGTCGCGGTGACCGGCGTGTCGGGGAGCGGCAAGAGCACGCTGGTGCGCGACATCCTGCTTCCGGCGATGATGCAGCACCTCCACAAGAGCAAGGAGTCGCCCGGTCGTCACAAGCGGGTCGAGGGCATCGAGTCGATCGACAAGATCATCGACATGGACCAGTCGCCGATCGGCCGCACGCCGAGGTCGAACCCGGCCACCTACACGGGTGTCTTCGACGGGATCCGCAAGTTGTTCGCCGCGGCACCCGAGTCGAAGGTGCGCGGCTACCAGCCTGGTCGGTTCAGCTTCAACGTCCAGGGCGGGCGCTGCGAGGCGTGCTCGGGCGACGGGACGATCAAGATTGAGATGCACTTCCTCCCCGATGTCTACGTCCCGTGCGAGGTGTGCAAGGGGGCGCGGTACAACCGGGACACCCTCGAGATCCAGTTCAAGGGCAAGAACATCGCCGAGGTCCTCGACATGCCGATCTCCGAGGCGCTCGAGTTCTTCTCGAACCAGCCCGCGATCGCTCGCCACATGCAGACTCTCGTCGATGTCGGCCTGGGGTACGTGCGTCTCGGTCAGCCGGCGCCCACGTTGTCGGGAGGGGAGGCCCAGCGCGTGAAGTTGGCCTCGGAACTGGCGAAGCGGTCGACCGGCCACACCCTGTACCTGCTCGACGAGCCGACCACGGGGCTGCACTTCGAGGACGTGCGCCGGTTGCTGACGGTCCTGTCGCGGCTGGTCGACCAGGGGAACTCGGTCCTGGTGATCGAGCACAACCTCGACGTGATCAAGACGGCCGACTGGATCATCGACCTCGGACCAGAGGGCGGGAGCGGCGGGGGCACCATCGTGGCGCAGGGGACCCCCGAGCAGGTCGCGAAGGTGAAGGGGAGCCACACGGGTCGCTTCCTGCGTGATGTCCTCGAGCGGGGACCGTCGATCGCCACGAGACCCGGAAAGCCGGCTGCAACGAATGGCACGCGAACTGCCGGCACGTCGAATGGCAGCAAGGCGACCAGCGCCACGTCGACTCGAGCCAAGACGGCACAGAGCAAGGCGACCGGCGCCAAGAAGAGAGCCTGACCCATGGCGGCGCACAAGCCCGCTCCCGGTTCGGTCCCGCAGTCCCCGGGCTCGTACCAGTTCAAGGACTCCGCAGGTCGTGTGATCTACGTGGGCAAGGCGGCGAACCTGCGATCCCGCGTGGCGAGCTATTTCCAGGATCCCGCCGCGCTCCACCCCCGGACCGCTGCGATGGTGGCGGCGGCCGAGTCCGTGGAGTGGATCGAGGTGCGCAACGAACTCGAGGCCTTGATGCTCGAGTACAACCTCATCAAGCAGCACCGGCCGCGGTTCAACGTGCGACTGCGCGACGACAAGAGCTACCCGTTCCTCGCGGTGACCGTGGACGAGGAATGGCCGCGTGCCGTGGTCATGCGGGGCACCAAGCGCAAGGGAACCCGGTACTTCGGTCCGTTCGCACACGCATGGGCGATCCGCGAGACGCTCGATCTGCTCCTGCGCACTTTCCCCGTCCGCACCTGCAGTGCGGGCAAGTTCAACCAGCACAAGCGTCTCGGACGGCCGTGCCTGCTGTTCCACATCGAGAAGTGCTCCGGTCCGTGCGTGGGCGAGGTGGACGAGGCGACGTACGCCTCGCACGTGGGGGACCTCTGTGCGTTCCTCGACGGGGATACCGACGCAGTGGTGGTGCAGCTGCGCACCGAGATGGAGGAGGCCTCGGCGGCGCTCGAGTACGAGCGGGCCGCGCGTGTGCGTGACCGGCTCGGCAGCGTGCAGCGAGCGATCGAGAAGCAGCAGATGGTCGGGGAGCGCGACGAGGACTTCGACGTGATCGGAATCGTCGACGACGACCTCGAGGCGGCCGTCCAGGTGTTCTACGTGCGGAGGGGTCGCGTGGTGGGCCGCAAGGGCTTCATCCTCGACAAGGTCGAGGATCTCTCGGCGGGTGCACTCGTCGATCGTGTGCTGGCCGAGATGTACGGCGAGTCGCCGCCGCTCGGCATCCCCCCGGTCGTGGTCGTGCCGCACATGCCGGTGGACCCCGCGCGCACCGACTGGCTCGGCGAGCTCCGCGGGGCCGCGGTCGAGGTGCGGGTGCCGCGCCGGGGTGACAAGCGCGATCTGCACGAGACGGTGACAGTGAACGCCCGTGAGGAGTTCGTGCGCCACCGGCTGCGGAGGGCCGCCGACCACAACACGCGCAGTCGCGCCCTCACCGAGTTGCAGGATCTCTTGGGTCTGCCCGAGGCACCGCTGCGGATCGAGTGCTACGACATGGCGCACCTCCAGGGCACCGACTATGTCGGGTCGATGGTGGTGCTCGAGGACGGTCTGCCCGCCAAGCGCGAGTACCGCAGGTTCAAGGTGCGCGACGTGGAGGGCAACAACGACTACGCGGCGATGGAGGAGGTGCTCACGCGGCGGCTCTCGGCGTTCCTCGCCGAGCGCGACCTCGCGGCGAACGAGCGCGGGGAGAAGCCGGGAAAGTTCGCCTACCCGCCGCAACTGCTCCTGGTGGACGGCGGCAAGGGCCAGTTGGCCGTCGCCGAGCGCGTCGTGCGGGAACTCGGCCTCGAACACGAGATTCCGGTCGCCTCCCTCGCCAAGCGGTTCGAGGAGGTCTATGTCCCCGGTGACCCGGCCCCGGTGAGGGTCCCGCGGGGGAGCGAGGCACTGTTCATGCTGCAGCGCATCCGCGACGAGGCGCATCGTTTCGCCAACACCTTCCACCGGGAACTGCGCTCCAAGAAGATGGTGTCGTCGTCGCTCGAGGGCATCCCCGGACTGGGTGATGCGCGAGCCAAGAGACTCGTGAAGGAGATGGGCGGGGTGAACGCGGTGAAACGCGCGAGTCTCGAGGATCTCGCGGCCTTGTCATGGTTGCCGACCCCGGTGGCGACGGCAATCCACGCGCGGTTCCATGGTGACTCGCCCGATGCGGACGCATCCGATGCGAGCGGCGGGATCGACGAACCCGGCAGGCCGAACGGCGCGGACGCATGAGCCGGCCCGACGACCCGACGTGGGACGACCACGCCCAGTGGTGGATCGACGGCTTCACCGCGGGTGTCGATGCCGAGTACACCGAGCAGATCATCCCGATGGCGATGGCAGAGCTCTCGGGGGCACGACGGATCCTCGATGTCGGATGCGGAGAGGGCCAGATCGCGCGTGCGTTGGCCGCGGGGGGCGCGGCGGTGACGGGGATCGACCCCACCCGGCGCAACATCGACGTGGCGCTCGAGCGGGGCG
Source organism: Actinomycetota bacterium (assembly GCA_046091605.1). GTDB lineage: Bacteria > Actinomycetota > Acidimicrobiia > Acidimicrobiales > Ilumatobacteraceae > UBA2093. The sequence goes on from JBJTCB010000044.1 coordinate 55,339, forward strand.
GTGGGCCGGAGTACCGGATCGGCACCGCCGACAATCTGCCGTTCGGTGCCGGAGAGTTCGACGCGGTCGTGGCATGTCTGGTGTTCGAGCACATCGACGCCCTCGATCAGTCGATCGCCGAGGTCGCCAGGGTGCTCGAGCCGGGCGGGATGTTCGCCTTCTTCCTCAACCATCCACTACTGCAGACTCCGGGGAGCGGTTGGATCGACGACCACATCATCGACCCGCCCGAGCAGTACTGGCGCATCGGGGCCTATCTCGTGGAGACCGAATCGGTCGAGGAGGTGGAGCCCGGTGTGTGGGTGCGATTCGTTCACCGTCCCGTGTCGCGCTACGTCAATGCGCTCGCTGCGCACGGCCTCTTCATCGAGACAATGATCGAACCCTCTCCACCCCCGGGATTCCTGGCGCGTGCGCCCGAGTACGCGCTCGCACACACCGTGCCCCGTCTGCTGTACATGCGCGTGCGGAAGTCGGTGCCGTCCTGATGCGTCGCGTCGCGACCGTCGCACAGTCGTGCGAGTGGCACGGATAGCCTCACCTGCGATGACCGACATCCTGGTCGTGGCCGGGCTCTCCGGTGCGGGACGTTCGCAGGCCTCGGCCGACCTCGAGGACATGGGGTGGTTCGTCGTCGACAATCTCCCGGTCGTGCTCGTCGACAAGGTGGTGGAGCTCACCGGTCAGGCCGGCGGCGAGATCGACAAGTTGTGCCTGGTGGTCGGCAACGGGCGCCAGCAACAGGGGATCCTCGGTGCGGTCGACTCGCTCCGGGGCCAGGGTCACCGCGTGCGGATCCTGTTCCTCGAGGCATCGACGCGCGAACTGGTGCGGCGCTACGAGGCGACGCGGCGGCGACATCCGCTGAGCGACGGATCGACCGGCCTCGAGGAGGTCATCGAGCGGGAGCGTTCGACGGTGAACGACGTGCGCGCCGCGGCCGACCTGATGATCGACACCACGGGCCTGACCGTTCATCAACTGAAGGCCCGCCTCACCGAGTTGTTCGGCCCGGAGGCACCGGGAGACGCATTGCAGGTGTCGGTGGTGTCGTTCGGGTTCAAGCACGGGGTGCCGATCGACGTGGACACCGTTCTCGACGTGCGGTTCCTGCCGAATCCGCACTGGGACGAGGTGCTGCGTCCGCTCACGGGGCTCGATTCCTCCGTGCGCGATCACGTGCTCGGCAACGACGCCGCGCGCGAATTCCTCGCGCGCACGATGCATCTGCTCGAGTTCGTCCTTCCCGCCTACGTGGCCGAGGGCCGCAGTTACCTCACCCTCGGCATCGGGTGCACCGGCGGACGGCACCGGTCGGTCGCGATCGCCGAGGAGATCGGCCGCGCCCTGCGCGAGACGGGGCACAACCCCCGGGTCTCGCACCGCGACATCGGCCTGTGAGTTCGGCGCCGGGGACATCCGTCGCGCGCCTGCGGGGAACGGGGTCGCACGAGGGCCTGCCAACTATGGTCGATGGTCGACTCGGGTGAGAGGAGACCAGACGTGACCGTGCGAGTCGGTATCAATGGATTCGGCCGGATCGGCCGCAACTTCTTCCGCGCGGTGGCCGCCAGATCGGCCGACATCGAGATCGTGGCGGTGAACGACCTCGGCTCCCTCAAGACCATGGCGCATCTCCTGAAGTACGACTCGGTGCTCGGTGTGCTCCCGAACAAGATCGAGGCCGTCGACGGCGGAATCTCGATAGACGGCAAGGTGCTGAGGGTGCTGTCGGAGCGCGACCCGAAGGCTCTCCCCTGGGGCAGCCTCGGGGTCGACCTCGTGATCGAATCCACCGGCATCTTCACCGACCGCGACAAGGCCGCGGTGCACCTCGAGGCCGGCGCACCTCTCGTGGTCGTGTCGGCGCCCTCGAACGGGGCCGATGCGACGTTCGTCTACGGCGTGAACCACGCCGATTTCGACCGCACGAAGCACAAGGTGATCTCGAATGCGAGCTGCACGACGAATTGCTTCGTGCCCCTCGTCAAGGTGCTCGACGATGCCTTCGGGGTCGAGAACGGTCTCATGACGACCGTGCACGCCTACACCGGTGATCAGTCGCTCGTCGACGGCCCGCACAGCGACCTGCGCCGTGCCCGCGGTGCCGCCATCAACATCACGCCCACCTCGACGGGAGCGGCGCGTGCCACGAGCCTCGTGATGGAGTCCATGAAGGGCAAGCTCGACGGAACCGCACTGCGCGTGCCGGTGCCGACCGGTTCGATCACCGATTTCGTGGCCAACCTGAGGAAGCCCGCGACCGTGGCCGAGATCAATGCGGCCTTCGCCGCGGCCGCATCCGGGCCGTTGAAGGGAGTTCTCGAGTACACCGAGGCCCCGATCGTCTCGAGCGACATCGTGACGAACCCGCACTCGTGCATCTTCGACGCCGACCTCACGATGAGCATGGGGACACTCGTGAAGGTGCTCGGGTGGTACGACAACGAGTGGGGTTACTCGAACCGCCTCGTCGACCTCGTGCTGCACGTCGGCAAGTGATGCCGTGACGCGCGTTCCCGTCCTCGAGGATCTGGGCGACGTCGCGGGGAAGCGGGTGCTCATGCGCACCGACTTCAACGTGCCGATGGAGGGCCCCGACGACGCGCGACGCATCACCGATGACTTCCGCATCCGTGCCGCACTGCCCACGATCGAGTGGCTGGTCTCGCGCGGGGCGTCGGTGGTCTGTGCGAGCCACCTCGGCCGCCCCAAGGGCGCGCCGGAGCAGAAGTACTCGATGGCGCCGGTCCGTGCGCGCCTGGCCGAACTCGCGCCCGGGGTGGAGATGCTCGAGAACCTGCGCTTCGACCCGGGCGAGGAGGGCAACACCCCCGAGTTCGTGGCGCGTCTGATCGACGGGGTCGACATGTACGTGAACGACGCCTTCGGCGCGGCGCACCGAGCCCATGCATCGATCGTGGGTCCTCCGAGGAGTCTTCCCTCGGCCGCCGGTCGGTTGCTGCAACGCGAGGTGGAGGTTCTCGGGACGCTGCGCGACAAGCCCAAGACACCGTTCGTGGCGGTGCTCGGTGGAGCCAAGGTCTCCGACAAGCTCGGGGTGATCGAGGCGCTGCTCCAGGTGGTCGACGCACTGGTCATCGGCGGTGGCATGTGCTTCACGTTCCTGGCCGCGAAGGGGTACCCGGTCGGGGACTCGATCTGTGAACTCGACCAGGTCGCCACCTGTCGCCGGCTGCTCGATGCCGGCAAGCCGATCCACTTGCCCGACGACATCGTGGGGTTGGACTCCGACGGGAATTTCGCCACGTTCGGCCAACGGCTCCCGAGCGGCGCCAAGGGGCTCGACATCGGGCCGGGGAGTGCGGCGGCGTTCTCCGACGTGATCATGGAGTCAAGGACCGTGTTCTGGAACGGTCCGATGGGAATGTTCGAGGACGTACGGTTCGCCGCGGGCACGCGCACCGTGGCCCGGGCCATGGCCGACACCAAGGCGTTCACGGTGGTCGGTGGCGGGGACAGCGCGGCTGCACTCGCGCAGTTCGGGCTCGATGACGAGGTCGATCATGTCTCGACCGGTGGCGGTGCGTCGCTGGAACTGCTGGAACTCGGCGACCTCCCCGGGCTCGCCGCTCTGAGGGGAGCTCCCAATGTCAGGTGAGATGCGCCGTCCGATCATCAGCGGCAACTGGAAGATGCACCAGAACCACTACGAGGCGATCCAATTCGTCCAGAAGCTCGCGTATCTCATCTCCAGGGACGACCACGAGGCGGTGGATGTGAGCATCCATCCGCCGTTCACCGATCTGCGCAGTGTGCAGACCCTGATCGATGCCGACAGCCTGACGATGCAACTGGGCGCCCAGAACTGTCACTGGGAGGACAAGGGTGCCTTCACGGGTGAGATCGCACCGCCGTTCCTCGCCAAGTTGGGCGTCAAGTACGTGATCTGCGGGCACAGCGAGCGGCGGGAACTGTTCGCAGAGACCGACGAAGTGGTGCACCGCAAGGTGGTCGCGGTCATCGCCCAGGGGATGACGCCGATCCTGTGCGTGGGCGAGACATTGGCAGAGAGGGAGGCGGGGGAGACCCTGGACAAGGTTCTCGGCCAGGTTCGCTCGGGACTGGCCCGCCTCGCGCCCGAGCAGGTGGCCTCGTTGGTGGTGGCCTACGAGCCGATCTGGGCGATCGGGACCGGGCGCACCGCCACTTCGGCCGATGCCCAGGAGGTCTGCGGTGCGATCCGGCGCGAAGTCGCGGTTCTCGCGGGGGCGCCAGCTGGCGCGGCCGTGCGGATCCAGTACGGGGGGTCCGTCAAGGCCGCAAACATCGCTGAATTGATGGCTCAGCCGGACATCGATGGCGCCCTCGTGGGGGGTGCATCCCTCGATCCGGACGAGTTCGCCCGAATCGTCCAGTACCGCTTGCACGTCGACCCGGCCTGAAACTCTTTTCCGGCGCGGGTCCGGCGGGATCGGCCGTCGACCGGGCCCTTTACGAATTGTTTACCTTCGCAACGGGGACTGATAGGTTCTCACCGCCGGACCGGTCTGGGAGGACGGTCCAGTGTGCGCTTTTCCGCGTGCAAGGAAACCTCCCGGACACCAATCAACGACCTGGAGGTCAACACGTGAAGAGAATCCGGAAGGGCCACAGGCTCACCGGCGCGCTCCTCGGTGCTGCGCTCGTTCTCGCCGCTTGCGGCGGTGGCAGCGACAGTGCAACCGAGGACACCGGCGGTGACAGCGCCGGCCAGTGGGCAACGGGTGACGCCAAGATGACGATCACCTACGACATCGCCGAGAACGCGGTGTGGGAAGACAACACCCCGATCACCTGGGAGGACTTCGAGTGCACCGCTCTCGCAGCCCTGAAGACCCCGGGGTCGATCGTGACCGGTGGCTTCGACAAGATCACCAACATCGAGAAGGGTGACAGCGACAAGCAGGTCAAGGTCACGTTCAATGCGACGTACGCGCCGTGGCGCGGCCTCTTCGGTGCCCTCGTCAAGAAGGCGGCCGTGGCGAACTGCGCCGACATCTCGCAGGACTTCCAGACGAGCATCCCGTTCTCGGGTCAGCCGTGGAAGATGGAGTCGTGGAGCGCGGACCAGGTCGTGTTCGTGCCCAACGAGAACTACTTCGGTTCCAAGAAGGCCGGCTACGGCAAGCTGGTCATGGTCCCGAAGGTGGAGACCCAGATCCCGGCCCTCAAGGCCGGTGAGGTGGACTTCATCTACCCGCAGTTCTACCCGGGCATCGACAAGGAGCTCGAGGACGCCAACATCGTCCAGGCGATCAAGTACGGCAGCCAGTACGAGGCGCTCTACTTCAACCTCGGCGTGGACGGAAAGGATGCGAACGGCAACCCGCGCGCATTCGCCGACCCGGCGTACCGTGAGGCGTTCTACAAGTCGATCGACATCGATGCGCTGTTCAAGCAGATCTACATTCCGATCGACGCCAACGCATCGCTCCTGACCTGTGGTCCGATCGTGCCCGGTCCGTACTGCCCCGAGGGTCTCTTCGGCAACAAGTACGACCTGGCCGCGGCCGAAAAGATCATGACCGACGCCGGCTACGCCAAGGACGGCAGCGGCATGTGGGCCAAGGACGGCGTGGTTCCGAAGGTGCAGTGGGTCATCAACACGGGCAACACCCGTCGCGAGAGCACCCAGGCGTACCTCATCCCGTTGATGAAGGAGGCCGGCTTCAACGTCGAGCCGTACAACTGCGACGCGGACTGCTACTTCCAGAAGCGCCTGCCCGGAATGGACTACGACCTCGCGATGTACATCAGTGTCGCTCAGCCGGACCCGGCAGGACTGGTAAATTCGTTCGCCGGTGACAAGGTCCCGACCGCCGACAACGGCAACACGGGGCAGAACTTCCAGGGCTGGGTCAACGAGACAGCCACGAAGGCACTGAACGATTCCGACATCGAGACCGACTCCACCAAGCGTGGTGACCTGATCAAGTCCGCGATCGTCGAGATCGACAAGGCCTACATCATGGTCCCGCTGTTCCAGTTCCCGAATCTGGGCGCCTACCGCAAGGACAAGGTCTCCGGTGTCGACAAGAACCTCGCGAACTATTCGGCCTTCTACGACACCTACACATGGACCGATGTCGATGGCGACGGTCAGGTGGTCATCGGCGCCGAGCAGTGGCCGAGCTGTCTGAACCCCGTGACGGAGTGCGCAAACTCCTCGTGGGCATTGTGGACGGCCTCGCAGAACCTGATGCCGGGAGTCTTCGCCACGACCGACGACGGTCGCTACGAGATCACCGAGATGATGGCGGGCGAGCCCAAGGTCGAGTTGCTCGACTGAGTCGCCTCTCGCAGGACGCATCCGAAGAGGGTGCGGGACTCCGGTCCCGCACCCTCTTTGCGTTCCCGGGTGGATCGGAGCGACGCGGGTGGTGCACCGCCGGTCCCCGATGCGCAAGAATGATTTGGTGATGACCGGGGGGTGCGCATGTTGAGGTACATCGCGCGCCGTTTCGTCTGGATGATCCCGACATTGCTGCTGGTCACTTTCCTCGTCTACTGCGCTATCAGGATCGGAACCGATCCGGTCGCCAGTTACAAGCGCGTCAACATCCGCGCCACCCGCGAGCAACTCGAGCGCTACCGATCCCAGAACGGCCTCTACGAGGGGGCGTTCGGTTATGTGCGCGGATACTTCCAGTGGCTCGGTGGGTTCCTCTCCTTCGACTGGCCGCGCAGCATCAAGGGCTCGCGCGAGGTGTGGCCCAACCTGAAGGACGCCCTCGCCAACTCGCTGCGCCTCGGGATCGTGGCGTCGGCCGTCGGAATCCTGGTCGGCAACTCACTGGGTGTGTTCGCCGCGCTCAGGCCCGGCAGGCTCCGGGACACCACCGTGAACTCGGCCGCGCTGATCGGACTCGCGGTTCCACCGTTCGTGACGGCACTTCTGTTGCAATTGTTCTTCGCGGTCCAGTGGCAGACGTGGTTCGGCACGTCGCTCTTCCCGACGTCGGGGGTCTACCCACCCGGGCACTCCGGTTTCAATCTGGTGTTGATGGCCAAGCACATGGTGCTGCCGGTCGTGGTCGTCGCCATCCAGTCGATGGCCGTGTACGCGCGGTACATGCGGTCGTCGCTGCTCGACGTGCTGAACAGCGACTACATGCGCACGGCCCGGTCCAAGGGCATCTCCGACCGCCGGGTGCTGGTGCGCCACGGACTCAGGAACGCGCTCATCCCGGTGACGACACTGGCGTTCCTCGATGTCGGCTCCATCGTGGGTGGTCTGATCATCACCGAGGGCATTTTCGAGTACCCGGGGATGGGCAAGTTCTTCCTCACGGCCTATTCGAACGGCGATTTCCCCGAGCTGATGCCGTGGATGGTGCTGATCATCTTCTCGGTCGTGCTGTTCAATCTCCTCGCGGACATCGCCTATGCCGTCCTCGACCCGCGGATCGCACTGGATTAGGAGGGGATGCCGTGGCCATCGAAGTGACGTCCCTGAACGATTCCCTGGGTGTGACCGTGCAGTCGGTCTCGCCCGGTCGCATGGTGGTGCGTCGGTTCCGGACCCACAAGGCCGCCATGGTCTCGACCGTCGTGCTCGCGATCGTGACACTCTGGGTCCTGCTGTCGCCCATCACCGCGCGTTACGGCATCAACGAGGCCGTCATCGACATCAACGAGGGGGCGAACCAGAACCTCGCACCGTTCACCAAGGCATGGTTCGGCACCGACCAGATCGGTCGCGACCTGTACAGCCGGATCATCTTCGGCATGCGCGTGTCTCTCCTCATCGGCTTCGCATCGGCGTTCTTCTCGTTGGCCATCGGGTCGATGATCGGGTCCGTGGCGGGCCTCAAGGGCGGTCGGTTCGATGATGTCGTGATGCGTGTGACCGACATCTTCCTCGCATTCCCGTTCCTCGTGGCGCTGATGGTGGTCCGCAGCACCCTCGCGAGTGTCCCGTGGTTGAAGCCGTTGACCGGCGAGATCAACACGGTTCGCTTCCTCATCTTCTTGTTCGCCTTGTTCGGCTGGATGGGAGTCGCGCGCGTCATCCGCGCCCAGGTTCTCTCGCTCAAGGAGCGCGAGTTCGTCGAGGCAGCGCGGGCCGCGGGCGCCTCGAACTGGTACATCATCCGGCGGCATCTGTTGCCGAACTCGGCGGGCCCGATGCTTGTCGCGCTCAGTCTCGGCGTGGTGGGGGCGATCGTGAGCGAGGCGACGCTCGCACTGTTCGGGTACGGGCCCAATCCCGGGTCGGGAGCAACGTCGCTCGGCCTGCTCGTGTCGGAGGCGCGCACGGCCGTGCGCGCGGGTTACTGGTGGCTCGCTCTCTACCCCTTCGCAGGGTTGCTGATCATCACGATGTGCATCAGCTTCATCGGTGACGGTCTGCGCGATGCCTTCGATCCGAAGCACACGGTGGACTCGTGAGCGCCCCGGTCCTGTCGATCCGCGACCTGAGGGTGTCGTTCCCGACCCCGGCCGGCCTCGTGCGGGCCGTGCGCGGGGTGAACTTCGATCTCGAGCCCGGTGAGCTGGTCGGCGTCGTGGGGGAGTCGGGTTCGGGCAAGTCGGTGTCGTTCCTGTCGATCATGGGCCTCCTGCCCCCGCACGCCCAGGTGAGCGGGTCGGCGATCCTGGCGGGTCAAGAGATGATCGGTGTCGACCGCGACACAGTGCGCCGGATGCGGGGCAAGAAGGTCGCGATGATCTTCCAGGACCCGCTGTCGGCACTGAACCCGGTGCAGCGCGTCGGTGCACAGATCGTGGAGATGATCCAGTCGCACCAGCACCTCGACGACGATGCGGCGCACGCGCGTGCCGTGGAGCTGCTCGATCTCGTGGGTCTGCCGCAACCCGATGTGCGGGCACGGCAGTACCCGCACCAGTTCTCCGGTGGCATGCGCCAGAGGGTGATGATCGCGATGGCGATCGCGAATGATCCCGACGTGCTGATCGCCGATGAACCGACAACGGCGCTCGACGTGACCGTGCAGGCCCAGATCTTGGACGTGATCCAGGAGATCCGCCGGATGATGAACACGGCCGTTGTCTTCATCACCCACGACCTGGGCGTCATCGCCCGGATCGCCGACCGGGTCGAGGTGATGTACGCGGGCAACTGCGTCGAGAAGGCCCCCGTCGGGGACCTGTTCGCCCACTCGAACCACCCCTACACCCGTGGGCTCCTCGCGTCCCTCCCCGTCGTGGGGAGGGATCGTCTCCAGCCGATCGTGGGCGCGCCGCCGAACATGATCGCGCCCCCGGAGGGGTGCGCCTTCCGGCCCCGTTGTCCGCATGTTGCCGATGAGTGCCGCAGTGCCTCGGGGGAGCTGGTGCAGGCGGGGCCGACTCTGTCGGCGTGCGTGCGGATCGCTGAGATCGGGGTCAGCCGATGAGCGACATGCTGACGGTCTCGGGGCTCGTCAAGGAGTTCGACGTGCGCAGCACCAAGAGCTTGCGCTCGAGCAACCAGAAGGTGCAGGCAGTGTCGAACGTGTCGTTCTCGATCGGCAACGGCGAGACGCTCGGGCTCGTGGGCGAATCCGGGTCGGGCAAGACGACAGTCGGGCGTTGCGTGCTCCAGTTGCTCGCCCCCACCGCCGGATCGGTGGTCTTCAAGGGGGAGGAACTGGTGGGGATCGATCGTTCCCGCATGCGGGACGTGCGGCGCGACATGCAGATCGTGTTCCAGGATCCGTTCGCCTCGCTCGACCCGCGGCTCACCGTGGGGTCTGCGATCAGCGAACCGCTGGCGATCCACCGGGTGAAGGGCGACCACGACGAGCGCGTGCGCGAGTTGCTGACCCTGGTCGGGTTGTCTCCCGACCATGCACGGAGATTCCCCCACGAGTTCTCCGGTGGTCAACGTCAGCGCATCGGCATCGCCCGCGCACTCGCGCTCATCCCGTCGTTCCTCGTGCTCGATGAGCCGGTGTCGGCGCTCGATGTGAGCATCCAGGCCGGCGTGGTGAACCTGCTGCACGATCTGCAGGACGAGATGGGGCTCAGTTACTTGTTCATCGCACACGACCTCTCGGTGGTGCGGCACATCTCGCACCGGATCGCCGTGATGTACCTGGGCAAGGTCGTCGAGGTGACCACGGCAGAGGAACTCCATGCGGCGCCGGCCCACCCCTACACGGAGGCCCTTCTCTCGGCCGTTCCGGAGCCCGATCCCGTCCTCGAGCGCACCCGGGAGCGGATCGTGCTCGAGGGGGATGTTCCGAGCCCGATCAATCCGCCCTCGGGATGCCGATTCCGGACCCGGTGCGCCCGTGCCGAGATGCGGTGCGCCGAGGAGGAGCCGGTCCTGCGTGAGGTGGGCCGGGGCCACATGGTGGCGTGCCATTTCCCGAACGACGTCCCCGTCGACATCGCCGCCCGACCGTCGTGACGCGGCGGGACCGACCCGGTCCGGCCCGTCGCCGATAGGCTTTCCACTCGTGCGTGACGTCGTTCTGTATCTCACCCTCGTGATCAATGTGATCTCGATGATTGCCCTCATCATCGGGGTCCTGCTCCACAGCGGTCAGGGTGGGGGCCTCTCCGACATGTTCGGCGGGGGCGGTGGCGCAGCCCTCGGTTCGGCGGCCGCAGAGCGGAACCTGAACCGCATCACCACGGTGCTCGCCACGGTGTGGCTGTTCTCCGTGGTCGCGCTCGGTTTCCTGCTCGCCGTCTGACTCTTTTGGGTGCGCCGACCAGCGTCGGTAGCCTTGGCATTCCTCGTCGAAGTGGCGGAATTGGCAGACGCACCAGCTTGAGGGGCTGGCGCCCGCAAGGGCGTGGGGGTTCAAGTCCCCCCTTCGACACCATTGGTCCCGTCGGTGACCCGTCGCCCGTGAGCGCGCACATGCTGATCTAGCCTGCGTCCCATGGACATCACACTGCGTCAATCCCCGTCATTCTCCGTGGCCCGTCTGGGTCTCGCGGGCTCCGAGGCCGTGGTCGTGGAATCCGGGGCGATGATGGCGATGTCGCCGGAGGTCAACCTCACCGCCAAGGCCGAGGGCGGGGTCCTGAAGTCACTCAAGCGCGCCGCACTGGGTGGCGAGAGCCTCTTCGTCTCCACCTACACCGCACCGCCGGCCGGAGGATTCGTGGACATCGCGGCCCGACTGCCCGGAGACATCACCGTGTACGAGGTGGCCGAGCCCACCGCACTGTTCATCTCGCGCGGCTCGTGGCTCGCCAACGAGAAGTCGGTCGAATTGGACACCAAGTGGGGCGGGTTCAAGAACATGTTCGGATCCGAGGGCGGCTTCATCCTCCGCGCCGGGGGCCGCGGCAAGGTTGTCTTTGCCTGCTACGGCGCCCTCGAGGAATGGAACCTCGCTGCGGGCCAGAAGGTCACGGTCGACTCGGGCCACATGGTGGCCTACGAGGGTTCGGTCAACATGTCCATCCGCAAGGCCACGGGCGGCATCGTGCAGATGTTCAAGAGTGGTGAGGGACTCGTGCTCGATTTCGAGGGGCCGGGTCGGGTGTGGGTGCAGACGCGCAATCCCATGGAGTTGGTCGGGTGGATCTCGTCGTTCCTGCCCTCGAACAGCGGCAGCGGATCGGGAGGATTAATCGGGGGTTTGCTCTCCCGTTCCTGAATCGACCGGACCGGCGCGGTTAGCCTTGCAAATCGTGCGCAAGACCAAGATCATCGCGACCCTCGGGCCCAAGTCCATGTCGCCCCAGATGATCTCCGGGCTGCACAAGGTCGGGGTCTCAGTCTTCAGGTTGAACTGCTCGCATCTCGCCACTGATGCGTTGCGGGCCGCCATCCGTGATGTGCGCAAGAACGCACCGGCGGCAGCCGTGCTCGTCGACATCAGGGGTCCGAAGCTGCGCTACAGCGGACCCGAGCAGAAGCTCCAGAAGGGTGCCACGGTCAGGCTCGGCCTCGCCGAACTGGGACTCGAGGGCATCGCCGGATCGACCTCGCGAGGGCTCGGGGTCGGGGAGCGGATCCTGCTCGACGACGGTCGCATCGAGACCAAGGTCGAGACAGTGCAGGCCGACAGCGTCGAGGTGACCGTGGTCGCCGGCGGAACTCTCAAGCCCGGCAAGGGGGTGAACCTTCCCGACACAGTCGTCGAGGGGAGCGTGCTCTCGGAGAAGGATCAAGCCGATCTGGCTGTTGCTCGCGAGGCGGGTGCCGACATCGTGGCGATGTCGTTCGTGCAGCGGGCTTCGGACGTGGAGGAAGTGCGCTCCCTGCTCGCACCGGGGCAACTCGTCTTCGCCAAGATCGAGCGCCCGCAGGCCCTCGCCGAGATCGAGTCGATCTGCGCGGTGAGCGACGGGGTGATGGCCGCGCGCGGAGACCTCGGGGTCGAGTTGCCCTACGAACAGGTCCCATCGGCGCAGCGTCAGATCGCCCTCGCCGCCCTTCGGTCGGGCACGATCAGCATCTGTGCCACCGAGATGCTCGAGTCGATGACGACCTCGAACAGGCCCACGCGGGCGGAGGTGTCCGACGTGACCGCCGCGGTGCGCGACGGATTCGACGCCGTCATGCTCTCGGGCGAGACGGCCGTGGGAGT
>JBJTCB010000045.1:0-51014 GCA_046091605.1 Actinomycetota bacterium
GGAACACGATCCGAATTGGTGGGCGCGACGGGACTCGAACCCGGGACCTCCACCGTGTCATGGTGGCGCTCTAACCAACTGAGCTACGCGCCCCAGTTGGGAGCCGTCAGGCTATCAGCACCGTCGTTCGCCCCGCTTCCCGGCGAACGTCACTGACCGAGTCGGGTGCTGATCTCGTTGGCGAGGAGCCGGCCGGCTCTCGTCAGCACCACCCGATCTCCGTCCACCTCGACGAGGCCCGCGAGATCCTCGTCGTCGGGATCGAGTGCATCCACTGGCACTCCCCGGTTGGTGCGCAGCGCGAGCTCGAGGCGCTCGAAGGTGCGTGTCGCCGGTGACAGGACCTCGTCGGCGGCCATCGGCGACTCACCGCGCGCGATCAGGTCGACGTAGCGATCGGGTGTGCGCACGTTCCACCAGCGTCGCCCATCGGCGTGCGAGTGCGCGGCACACCCGAACCCGGTGTAGTTCCACTGGTCCCAGTAGACGAGATTGTGTCGGCACTCGTGACCGGGGCGAGCCCAGTTCGAGATCTCGTAGTTCACGAGCCCCATCCCGGTGAGCATCTCGTCGGCGAGCACGTACTTGTCGGCCTGGTCGTCATCATCGGGATGGCGCGCCGGATCATCGGCGAGCGGCGTCCCGGCCTCGACGGTGAGTGCGTACGCCGAGACATGGTCCGGGGAGAGCGAGAGTGCGCCGCCGAGCGATGCGCGCCAGTCGATGAACGACTCCCCGTGGGCCCCGTAGATGAGATCCAGGTTCACCGATCCGATCCCGGCGCGGCGCGCGATGTCGACTGCCCGCACCACGTTGTCCGGGTCGTGCTCACGGCCGAGCGAGGCGAGCACGCTCGGCACCATCGACTGCACCCCGATCGAGACCCGGTTCACGCCGGCCGCGACATAGGCACCCATCTTCTCGGCGGTGACATCGTCGGGATTGCTCTCGATCGTGACCTCTGCTCCCCCGGTGCGCGGGATCGCCGCGAGGATCCGCACGATGTGCTCGGCTCCGATGAGCGTCGGGGTCCCACCACCGAAGAAGACGGTGTCGGCGGCGGGCATCCCCGCAGCGACCGCACGCGAGATGTCGGTCACGACCGCCCCGGTGTAGTCGTCGACGATGTGTCCGCGGTCGGTCCACGTGGCGAACGAGCAGTAGTCGCAGCGCTTCCGGCAGAACGGGATGTGGACGTACACCCCGAAGGCGGCGGGTCCGGCTCGCATGGTCTCAGGCCATCGGCGGCACGAAGAGCAGACCCAGATCCCCGAGCCGCTCGCCCACATGGTCGACGGGGACATCGAGCATCACCGCGATCGCACGCGTGTCATGGGCACGCACGGTGATGACCTTGCCGTTGAAGTCCTGCCGCTGCACCTGGATCATGCGCAGGAACCGCTCGAGCATCTCGAACTGGGCACCCGCCATCGTCGAGAGCTTGGCGACATCGATGCGCAACTTCTTCGGGGCGGCGTCGCTGCCCGCATCGTCGGAGCGCAGCGCCTCGCGCGGGAGCAACTGGTCGATCCCCACGCCGTACAGTCGGGCGAGACGCTCGAGTCGCGGCACGGAGATCGCCCGCTCACCACGCTCGTAGGCACCGAGCACCGAGGCCTTGAACTCACTCCCGCTGGACTCCTCGACATCGGAGAGTGACCACTTCTTCTGCTGACGAATCCGGCGCAACCGCTCCCCCACGAGTCGCGAATACGGGGAGTCCTCGAGAAGTTCGTCGTCAGTCGCCATGGCACCACCCCGTGTGGTGCATTCGCCCACCCTCTGTGGTGCATTGGGGTCTCACCCGCGGCGGAGAGCCACCAGTCGCACTCCGGCCGCAACAGCCGCGGTGCCCGCACGCAGGACCGAGGATCCCATCGACACCGTGCGCGAGGCCCGTGCGACTTCGGACACCGAGAATCCCCCCTCGGGCCCGACCACCACGCCCGTCACCCCGTCCCACGCCGTGCCCCCGCCCGGGTCTGCGAGTGCAACTCCGTCACCTGAGAGGACCTCTGCGAGTGGAACGGGTCCGCGGATCATCGGCAGGTGGACCCAGCGGGACTGCACCGCCGCCGTGCGCACGAGTCGACCGAGTCGTTCCATGTGCGCGGCCGCACCGTCCGGATCCCACCGCACGACACTGTGATCGACTGGAGCCAGGATCACGATCTCGTCGATCCCCACCTCGACGAGCTTGGTGACGGCGTCATCCGTGCCGTCACCCTTCACGGGGACGATCGCGACCTAGAGCCGCAACGTCTCGTCGGTCACGAGAACGCCGACTTGATGCGCGAGAAGAGCCCCTTGTCGGCCGGGGCGACCTCCTCGCCCGAGATCTCTGCGAGACGGCGCAGGAGCGACTCCTGCTCCTCGGTGAGATCCTCGGGCACGACCACGCGCACGAGAACCCGCAGGTGCCCGCGACCCCGACCATTCAGGTGCGGCAGACCGCGACCGCGCGCCACGAACTCCTGGCCGTGCTGTGTCCCCGCGGGCACGACGAGATCGATGTCGCCGTCGAGCGTCTCGAGCGTGGTGTGCATGCCGAGCGCCGCTTGGGCGAACGAGATCGGCAACTCGGTCACCAGATCGTCCTCGTCGCGGGCGAACCGGGCATCAGGGGCGACTCGCACGTGCACGTACAGATCGCCTGCGGCGCCACCGCGCGGCCCCGCCGCCCCGCGACCACTCAGGCGCAGGGTCTGACCGGTCCTGATGCCGGCCGGCACGTCGACGGTGAACGACTCGCGGGAGAGTCGCCGTCCCTCGCCGGCACACGACGAGCACGGGGTCATCACCATTTGCCCGATCCCCCCGCATCGCCCGCAGGGTCCGGTGGTCATCATCTGGCCGAGGAGGCTCTGGCGCACCCGGCGAACCTGTCCGGTGCCGTCGCAATCGACGCACCGCACCGGGGAGGTTCCCGCTCCGGCACCCGTGCCGTTGCAGTCGTCGCATCGCACCGCCGAATCGACCGACACCGACGCCTGGGTCCCGGTGAGAACTCCGGCCAGATCGACGAGCGCGGTCGCCTCGAGGTCCTGACCGCGCGGCGGACCGGATGCACCGCGCGTCGAGAATCCGGAGCCACCGAAGAAGGCCTCGAAGATGTCACCGAGGCCACCACCGAAGGGATCGCCTCCTCCCCCGCCGCCACCGGAGAGCCCCGCCTCGCCGAAGCGGTCGTAGCGCGCGCGCGTCTCGGGATCGGACAACACCTCATAGGCCCGGCTCAGTTCCTTGAACTGCTCCTCGGCCTCGGGATCATCGGGATTGGCATCCGGGTGCAGCTCGCGGGCGCGCTTGCGGTAGGCCTTCTTGACCTCGTCGGCCGAGGCATCGCGACGCACCCCGAGGAGGCCGTAGAAGTCGCTCACGATGCGGTCTCGGCGATGTGACGGCCGAGTTCGCCGCTCACCACTTCCACGGTGCCGAGTGCCTGCGGGTAGTTCATCCTGGTCGGGCCGAGCACGCCGACCGAGCCGACCACCTCGCCGTCGGCCACCACGGGCGCCACCACCACCGAGCATGCCACGAGCTGCTCGACGCCGTGCTCGGCCCCGATCGCCACCGACAGGCCACGGTCGAGGAGATCCTGCAGGAGCGTCACCACGATGAATTGCTGCTCGATCGTGGCGAGCACGTCGCGGACCACATCGACGGCATCGAAGGCGCCCGCGATCGACGATGCACCCCCGACGAACACCGGCTTGTCGTTGCGGTGGCGCGCGAGCGCAGTGAGCGTGGCATAGGCGACCGCATCGACGCGCGAATCGTTCGCACTCGGGACACCGTCGGCATCACCGAGGCTCCGGCCGACGAGCACCCGCGACAGGTGCGCCGCGGCGAGGTCGATGTGGGCGTCCTCGACATCCTCGGACAACTGGATCGTGTCGTTCTCGACCGCGTGGTTCGACAGCACCACCACCACGGTCGCGGTCCGTGCCGTGACGCGGCTGATGTGGACGGCGCGCACCGTCGCCACCTCGACCTCGGGACCGACCACGACCGCGGTCTGGCGGGTGAGGTTCGCGAGCAGCGTCGTGGTGTGGCGCAGGAGATCCTCGAGCCGACCATGCGCCGAGGAGAAGAACCGGCCCACCTGTGTCGCCTCGTCCGAGGCGAGGAGACCATCGGGGCCGATCGAGTCGACGAAATGCCGGTACCCCTTGTCGGTGGGCACCCGACCCGCCGAGGTGTGGGGCTGGATGAGGTAGCCCTCCTGCTCGAGAGCGACCATCTCGTTGCGCACGGTGGCCGGCGACACCCTCACCGTGGGGAGTGCGGCGATGTGACTCGACCCGACCGGCTGGCCGGTCGCGATGTATTCCTGCACGATCTCGCGCAGGATCGCGGTCTTTCTCTCGTCGAGCACGGTGCGAATTTTACTTGCCCGAGACTGCCTTGTACCGCACGAGCGCCTCGTCACGCTCGACCGCGTGATCGACCATCGGTGCGGGATAGTCGGCCGGAGCAAACACCCCCAGCGTCCACGGCTCGTGGATGTGCTTGGTGTCCACCTCGGCCAGCTCGGGAACCCAGCGACGCACGTACTCCCCCGTCGGGTCGAACTTCTGTCCCTGCGACACGGGGTTGAACACCCGGAAGTACGGCGCGGCATCGGTGCCCGTGCCGGCCGTCCACTGCCACCCGTGGTTGTTGGAGGCGATGTCGGCATCGACGAGCCGCTCCATGAAGAACCTCGCCCCCCACTGCCACGGAAGGTGCAGGTCCTTGACCAGGAAGCTCGCCACGATCATCCGCACCCGGTTGTGCATCCACCCCGACCCGAGCATCTGGCGGATGCCGGCATCCACGATCGGATACCCGGTCTCGCCGCGACAGAACAGTGCGAAGCGCGCCTCGGCGGCCGCGTCGGTGTCGAGACGCATCGCATCCATCTTCGGCTGCAGGTTCTGCCACGTCGTGTGCGGCAGATGGAACAGGACGTCGGCGTAGAACTCGCGCCAGGCGATCTCGGACCTGAAGTGATCCGCACCGGCCGAGGCGTCGAGGCGTTGGAGGAGTTGCCTGGGGTGGATGATCCCGAACTTCAGGTGTGCCGACAACATCGAGGTGCCGTCGAGGGCGGGGTTGTTGCGGTCGTCCTTGTACGTGCCCATCGCGCGCTCGGACCACGACTCGAATCGGTCCCACGCGGCCGCTTCCGACGCCGGTTGCGGCGACACCGCCGACCAACCCTCGGTCCTGCGGGTGCCGACGCACAGGTCGCCGTGGTCGGCGAAGTCGGCGTCGATGTCGGGATGACTGCGCCACTCGTGGGTGAGCCAGCGCTTGTAGAAGGGCGTGAAGACCTTCAGCGGCGTCCCGTCGTCCTTCCTCACGGTGCCCGGTGGAATCACGTACGGCGTGTCGGCGCGGACGAACTCGACACCGGCAGCAGCAAGTGCGCGCTCGACGCGTTGATCGCGGGCGCGTCCCCACGGCGCGAAGTCCTCCGTGATGTGCACGCTGTCGGCCCCGACGAGTCGACAGAACTCGGGCACTGCCCGCACTGCCGGTCCCTCCCGGTAGACGAGCCTGCCCCCGGTCGCGGCATCGAGCGACGACAGCGCCTCGAAGACGAATGCACGCCGGATCTCGCCCGCGCCGCCGAGGAGGTTGTCCTCCCACACGAAGAGCGGCACCACCGCGCCGCGAGCAACCGCCGACAACGGGGCCCTCGTGTCGGCGAGGCGCATGTCGCGGCGGATCCACCAGACAGCCGTCATCTCACGACCCCGTCCATCTCAACGCACCGCCCATCTCAACGAACCGTCCATCTCAACGAACTTTACGCAACAACGGAATGCAGGCCAGCGTGGCCAGCCCGCCGTACCCGAGCGACCACTCGATGCTGATGGTGTCACCGATCCACCCGGTGATCGGACCACCGATCGGGGTCGACCCGAGAAAGGCCACCGCGACGAGTGCGAGCATGCGACTGCGCATCTCGGGTGGCGTCTTCTGCTGACTCAGACCGTTCATGGAGGCAACCATCGCGGTCCCTCCCACGCCGAGCGGAAGTGCCGCGACGAACGCAACCGCGAGATTCGGTGCCCAGGCGAGCCCCATGCAGGCGAGACCGTTCAGGATCGCCGCACCCGCGAACCACCGGCCGTCGATGGCGGGCAGTCGGGCGGTGGCGAGTGAGCCGATGATCGAGCCGATGCTCACCACCGTGAGCATCCATGGGAACGCCGCCTCGTTGCCCCACCGCACGTCGCAGAGCTTGGGCAGCACCACCGAGTAGTTGAACGCGAACGTCGACACGATGGCGAAGACGATGAAGGTGCGACGAAGCAGGTCGTCGGCCATCACGAAGGCGAGCGCCTCGCGAACGGGCCTCGGCGTGCGGGGTGCGATCGAGGCGGGGAACATCTCGTGGCGGCGGATCATCACGAGCGACCCGAGAACCGCGAGATAGGACACGGCATTGATCGTGAACAGCCATGCGGTGCCGAGGGGTCCGATGAGGAGACCGGCGAGTGCGGGTCCGAAGATGCGCGAGCCCGTCATCACGGTGGTGTTCAGGCTCATCGCATTGCCGATCTCGTGCGGCTCCACCAGTTCGGTGACGAGCCCGCGGCGCGAGGGGTTGTCGATCGCGTTCACGATGCCGAGGAACAGCGACAGCGAGTAGACGACGGGACGCGAGATGTGCCCGCTGAAGTCGGCCACGGCCATCATGACGGCTTGAATCGCGAGACCCGACTGCGTGAACAACGCCACCGTGCGCCTGTCGTGCCTGTCGGCGAATCCCCCGGCCCACGCACCGAGCACGAGCATCGGGGCGAACTGGAACAGGGTGTTCAGACCCGCATCGGTCGCGCGACCCTCGAGCCGGTACAGCAGGAACGAGGTGGCGGTGAACTGGAGCCACGTGCCGATGTTCGAGGCGAGCAGACCCCCCATGTAGAGGCGCATGTTCGCGTGGCGCAGGGAGCGGAACGTGCCGCCCCTGTCCCCCTCGGCAACCTGCATCAGTCGTCCAGTTTCAGGGCACTGATGAAGACGTCGCCGGGCACCTCGACGCGACCGATCGCCTTCATCTTCTTCTTGCCTTCCTTCTGCTTCTCGAGCAGCTTGCGCTTGCGGGTGATGTCGCCGCCGTAACACTTGGCGAGCACGTCCTTGCGCTTGGCCTTCACGGTCTCCCGGGCGATGACCTTGCCGCCGATCGCGGCCTGGATCGGCACATCGAACATCTGGCGCGGGATCAACTCGCGCAGCTTCTCGCACATCCGGCGCCCGTAGTCGTAGGCCTTGTCGCGGTGCACGATCGTCGAGAAGGCGTCTGCGGGCAGACCGTTCAGCAGCAGGTCGACGCGCACGAGGTCGCTCGGCCGGTAGCCCTCGAGCTCGTAGTCGAGGCTCGCGTACCCCTGGGTGCGGCTCTTCATCTGGTCGAAGAAGTCGACCACCACCTCGGCGAGCGGAATGAAGTAGTGCAATTCGACTCGCTCGGGAGACAGGTACTCGATCTTGACCATCTCGCCGCGGCGCGTCTGGCACAGGTCCATCAGCGTGCCGGTGTAGTCCTTCGGGGTGATGATCGAGACCTTGAAGAACGGCTCCTCGATGAACTGGATGTTCTGGTTCGCGGGGAGATCAGCCGGGTTGTCGACCACCACCACGTCGCCGTCGGTGCGCGTCACGCGGTACTCCACCGACGGGGCGGTGGCGATGAGGGCGAGACCGAACTCGCGCTCGAGCCGCTCCTTGACGATCTCCATGTGGAGCAGGCCGAGGAACCCGCAGCGGAAACCGAATCCGAGCGCACCGGAGGACTCCGGCTCGTACGTGACCGACGCATCGTTCAACTTGAGCTTCTCGAGGCTCTCGCGGAGGTTCTCGAAGTCGTCGCCGTCGATCGGGTACAGACCACAGAACACCATCGCCTTCGGGTCGCGGTACCCGGGGAGCGGCTCAGTGGCTGGCGCCGACGCCAGCGTGACCGTCTCTCCGCTGCGCGCTTCGGCGACATCCTTGATGCCCGCGATGAGGTAGCCCACCTCGCCGGCGCCGAGTTCGGGCAGGGGCGTCGTCTGGGGGCGCCGCGCGCCGAGCTCGATCGCCTCGTGCGTCGCGCGTGCCTGCATGAACATCAACTTGCTGCCCGCGGTGAGACGGCCGTGCATGACGCGCACACTCGACACGACGCCGCGGTACTGGTCGAACTGTGAGTCGAAGATCAGCGCCTGCAGCGGGGCATCGGAGTCACCCTCCGGGGCCGGGATCCTCTCGATGATCGCATCCAACAGGTCGGGGACGCCCTCGCCGGTCTTTGCCGAGATGCGCAGGATGTCCTCGGCCGGGATGCCGAGCACGGTCTCGATCTCCATCGCGTACCGGTCCGGGTCGGCGGCCGGGAGGTCGATCTTGTTCAGCGCCGCCACGATCTCGAGGTCGTTCTCGAGTGCGAGATAGCAGTTCGCCAGGGTCTGGGCCTCGATGCCCTGGGCGGCGTCCACGACGAGCACCACTCCCTCACAGGCCGCGAGCGAACGGCTGACCTCGTAGCCGAAGTCCACGTGTCCGGGAGTGTCGATCAGGTGGAAGGTGTGGTCGCGCCAGCCCACTCGCACGTTCTGGGCCTTGATCGTGATCCCGCGCTCGCGCTCCAGGTCCATGGAGTCCAGGTATTGGGCCCTCATCTCCCGTGCGTCCACCGCGCCGGTCATCTCGAGGATGCGGTCCGAGAGGGTCGACTTGCCGTGATCGATGTGGGCAATGATCGAGAAATTGCGGATTTTCGCGAGGTCCATGGGGCTGTTGTGACTCTACCGGCGGGGGTGTGGGCGGTCCGGGACGGCGTTGGGGCGCCCCGAGCCCACCGCTAGCCTCGTCACCCGTGGCAAACATCAAAAGCCAGAAGAAGCGCATCCTCACGAACGCCAAGGCCGCCGAGCGGAACAAGGCCGTCAAGAGCGAACTGCGCACCCGCGTGAAGAACGCGATCGGCTCCGTGGGCACCGCCGAGGGCGATGCTGATCTGCGCCTCGCCATCAAGCGCCTCGACGTGGCCGCGGCCAAGGGTGTCATCCACCCCAACACCGCCGCGCGTCGCAAGAGCCGCCTGATGCGCAAGCTCAACGCCGCCGGCTGAGCCCCCGCCGTGTCGCGTGTCGTGACCGTGTTCAGGAACCGACTCGTCGAGTCGTCACGTCCCGCGTACGGGACCGTCGCCGACGAGATGTCTGCCCTCGCCCGCACGATGCCCGGCTTCGTCGACGCCAAGACCTTCACCGCCGACGACGGTGAACGGGTCACCGTCGTGACCTTCGCCGACCGTGCTTCTCATGATGCATGGCGCGACCATCCCCTCCACCGCAACGCCATGGCAAGAGGTCGTGACGAGTTCTACGAGACCTATTCGATCCAGGTGGCCGACGAGACCTACCGCGCCGAGTTCGAGCGCTGAGCGGTGCGGCCCCGGCCGGTGGCCGAGCGTCCCGAGCCCGCCAGCCGGGCGAGACGGGCGACCAACACCTCGAGCACCAGCGTGTCGTCCCAGTCCTTGCCGCCGCGCAGATCGACGTCGGCGGTGGCGATGAGCGAGACAGCGCGCGCGAGGTTCGCGCTCCCGAGTCGCATGTGCTGTTCGAGGATCTTCTTGGCCGCGAAGGGGTGCCCGCCCAGGACGGCGGCCGCGTCCTCGCCGGTGCGCAGTCCCCGACCGTCGATCTTCATCATCTGGGCGTAGCGGTTCGCGAGCAAGCCGAGGACCTGCAGGGGGTGCGAGTCCGAGAGCATCCGATGCAACATCACGAGGGCGGTCGAGACGTCACCGTCGTCGATCGGGTCGGTGAGTTTCCATGGCTCGATCCGGCCGGCATCACCGAGGAACACCTCGACGTCGGTGCGCACGAGCTTTGCGCCCTCGCCATACGTCGAGGTGAGGGTCTGGAGCAGACCCGCCATGCGCGCATGATCCCCCCCGTACCAGGCCTCGACCAGCCGCGGCACCTCTGGTGCATAGGTGAACCCGGCCTCGACGAACTTCTCCTCCACCCACCTGATGCGATCGGCCTGCTTGTTGACGACCGCCGCACCGACCTTCTCGGCGCGCGCCGCCTTCAGGGCATCCTCGATCGGCTTTGCCACCCGACCCGTCGAGGTCACCACGAGGTCGACATCGTCGATGCGGCCCTCGATGGCGACCGCCACATTGCCGGTGAACTCACCCGACAGTGCGTGCAGATCGCGCAGGACCACGACCCTGCGGTCGGAGAAGAGCGACATGGTGGTCACCGCATCGAAGACCCGGCCGATCTCGAAGGTCTGGTCGGCACAGTCGATCTCCTCGACGATCAGGGCGCGATCACCATCACCAACCAGCCGATCGACGAGCGCGGCGAGCTCGATCCCCACCAGGGATTCATCTCCCGAGATCTGCCAGACCGCCACATCTCCACCCTGCCACACCGGTGCATCCCTCACCCGGTGGCATGTGACGTCCCTCGCCGCCGGCGCAGACCCCACAGCACCAGCGACGCGACCGCGCACCACGACAGTGCATTCAGCCATCCCCCGGGCCCGAGGTGCGATGCGGTGGCGGCCACGTGGGCGATCCACCAGAGGGCGGGCTCGAGCACGGCCGCCACCAACGGCGACAGCGGTGGGCACAGCACGGCCGCAAGCGAGAGCGGAATTCCGAGTGTCATGACCGCCCCGGCCACCGGCACCGCGAGCGGGTTGGCAACCAGCCCCACCACCGGCAACGTGCCGAACACGGCGAGCGACACCGGGGCGGTGCCGACCTGGGCCGCCAGTGTGGGCACGAAGACCGCCGCCACCCTCGATGACCCGACGAGGCGACCGAGAGGCACCGACAACCACGCGAGCCCCGCGGTGGCCCCGACGCTGAGGGCAAAGCCCACGCTCCACCCCAGCATCGGGTCGACGGCGAGCACCACCAGCACCGCGACGGCGAGAACGCTGCGACCGTTCGCCGGCGACCCGGACGCCACCGCGAGTGCCGACACCGTCGCCATCGCGGCGGCGCGCACCACCGATGGTTCGGCACGCGTGAGCACCACGAACCACCCGACGAGACCGATCACCACGGCGAGCCGCGACCACCGTCCGACCAGGGCGAGCAACGGGCTCGCGAGAATCAGGAGATAGGCGATGTTCTGACCGGACACCGCCGTCAGGTGCGACAGCCCCGCCGCGCGGAACGCGGCGATCGTCCCGGTGGTCTGTGCGCGGTCGTCGCCGATGATCAGACCCATGAACAGGGCCCGGTTCTCCTCGCCCATCGACGAGGCACCCTGTGCGAGCGCGCGCCGCAATCGGTTCGAGGCGAGTGCCACACGTGAGACGGGCCGCGGCACCTCGCCGACGGCGGTCACCGACGCGGTGCCGAGCACGTGGCGCACCCGGTCGATCCGTGCGAAGCGGCCCTCACCGGGTGCACAACTGGCCTCGATCAGCACGCTCTCGCCGGCCGTGGCCCGCGCGAGCCCCGACGACGCGCGACCGTGAGCGATCGCTCGCCACCGTCCTCCGTCGATCTCGATCACGGCCGAGGTGCGTGCACCACGCGACTCGGGATCGGTGCGCACCACCGCGACCCCCGAGCACTCACCCACCGCGGGCACATCGACTCCGTGCCACGCCGCCGACCCCGCAGCGAGACCCGCGCCGATCACCGCACCGACAACGACGGCGCGTCGACCGACGAGACACATCGCAACGGCCGCCAGAGTGATCGGCCACCGCAACGAAGCGAACATCGCCGTGGCACCGCCCACTCTGACTGCCACCCACCCCGCGACTGCGACCAGAGCAAGCCCCGTGGTGGTGTATCCACCCAGTCCGCGCCGCCGATGCACCCGTGGTGACGGGGCGGGGCCGTACTCTTCAACGGTGGCCGACAGAGACCGAGACCTCGCGTCGTTTCCCCCGGTGCCCGGTGGAATCCAGGCGACCCGCAGGGCCGTGCGCCGCCGCGGCGGACTCACCGCGATCGGCGTGGCTGTTGCGCTGTGGGTGGTCGGGCTGGCCATGGCCTGGGTGATCGAGGGTCCCGTCGGTGGAGCGCTGTCGTTCGTGTTCCTCGTGATGGCGCTCCCCGTGATGCCGGTTCTCGGGATGCCGGCGGCCGGTGGCGGGATGCGCCTGCTCGTGGCGATCGCTGCGAGCGGTGCGCTGTGGTGGTTCATCGGCCAGATCGCAGCAGGACGCGTGAGCCGTCACCCGGTGGTGGGTTGGCGCGAGTGGACGCGCGAGTTCCTCGCGGTGGGACTCGGGTTGTGGGTCGGGGCAGCCGGTGGGTTGTTGCTCGGCGCCCTCGCTCTCGGCGCCTTCTGAGACGGACCCGATCGCTCGACTAGAGAACGACATGGGCCTTGAGCGACTCGAGCTTCTTCGGGCCGATGCCGTCGATGTTGAGGAGATCCTCGACCTTGGCGAACGGACCGCGTCGGGTGCGATACGACACGATCGCCCGCGCTGTCGCCGGCCCCACGCCGGGGAGAGAGTCGAGTTCCTCGGTGGTCGCCGTGTTGAGATTCACCTTCCCGGCGGGACCCACCGGCGCGCCCGACGACCCGGATGATGGCTGCGACGACTCCGGCGAGATTGCCCCCGGCGCAGACACCGGTGTCGACGACGCGGGCGAGGTGCGCCGCGGCCGGTGACGGGGCGCGACCGTCGTCGCGGTGCGCGATGTGCCGCGACGGGGAACAAAGATCTGCTCGGCATCGAGGACCGACTGTGCGAGATTGATGCGCTCCAGATCGGCCGAGACTGTCGAGCCCCCGGCTGCACGCACCGCATCGACGATGCGTGCATCGGCGGGCAGCGAGTAGACCCCGGGCCGCTTCACTGCGCCGGCGACATGCACACGAACCTCCCGCGGCGCCACGGTTGTGCCGGTGACCGGACCATCGGGCGCCCCGCTGCCCGGTGACACCCCCGACACCTCGTTCGACCCGGTGGTCGCCACCGCCGGCACCAACATCTCGAGCGCAGGAGCAGGAGGTCGGAGCAACCACCATCCCCCGGCACACACCGCCACCAGCACCACTGCGATCCCCGCCAGGCGAGCCCCACCGTGGAATGCAACGAACCGCGCTGCCTCGTCGCGGCACCGCGCACCGATCATCCGCGCTCGTGCGGTCGAGTCACGCGCGCGATCGAGCAGCTGCGCCAGAGTCGTGGTCCTGGGTGGTGCGCCGGTCACGAGGCCAATGTGCGCCGGTCACGGTCGCACCGGGCAACCGCCGAGGCCGACCGCCCCGATGGGTCACCTCAGAAGAGGCGCGCGGTGAGCTGCTTGCGGTACTTGGCGGTGCGCGGGTCCTCGGGACCCATCGTCTCGAGGATGTCGAGGAACTCGCGTCGTGCGTCCTCGTCGGACTTCACCCGATCGAGGAGCGCGGTCAATGTCGCGTCGAAGTCGTCGACGGGATTCTCGGCGAGTCGCGCCGCGGCAGCGATCCGTCGCACCCGCTCGGTCTCGGGAAGGCGCGCCAGAAGTGCGAGTGCCTCCTCGGTCTTGCCGGTGCGCACGCAGAACTCCGCGAGAGAACACACGGCGTCTTCATTGCCGGGAGCGAGAGCCACCGCGTCGCGCAGGGCCTCCTCGGTGCCGCGGGCGACCAGTTCAGCGACGCGCTGACTGGTCGGGTCCGGCAGGAGCGCCTGGACGAGCGCGTTGATCACGTGCTCGGGTTGGGCACCCATGAACCCATCGATCGGCTGGCCGTCACGGAAGATGTACACGGTCGGGATCGACTGGATCTGCAGTGCACGCGAGACCGCGGGGTTCTCGTCCACGTTGATCTTGGCGAGCACCACCTGACCGCCGGTGGCATCAGTGGCACGCTCGAGGATCGGACCGAGCGTCTTGCACGGACCGCACCACGGGGCCCAGAAATCGACGATGACGGGCACCTGGTGCGAGCGCTCGACGACGTCTGTCTGGAACGTCGCGTCGCTCACGTCTACGGCCACCGCGTCACGATAGCGGTAGTTTTTCGGCGTGGTTCTTCCGCACGGCATCAGCGACAGGGTCGAGGGGTGGCTCGTCTCCCGCATCCCGGGAGCGACGGCACCGTTCTCCTACACCCAGATCGCGGGCGGACATTCCAACCTCACGTTCCGTGTCGACGACGCCGCCGGACACAGCTACGTGCTGCGACGCCCACCACTGGGTCACCGCCTCGCGAGTGCCCACGACATGGGCCGCGAACACCGCATCATCGCCGCCCTCGCGGATTCGCCGGTGCCGGTGGCGCCCGCGCTCGGGTTCTGCGACGACGAGTCGGTGAACGAGCTGCCGTTCTATGTCATGTCGTTCGTCGACGGACACGTGGTGCGCGACAAGCAGACCGCCGAGACGGTCCTCGGGCCGGCCGGGTGCCGGCGCGCGAGCGAGTCGATCGTGGACACCATGGCCGCGATCCACGCCGTCGACATCTCGGCGGTCGGACTCGCCGACCTCGGCCGCCACGAGGGCTACCTCGCGCGCCAGTTGAAGCGCTGGCACGGCAACATCGTCGAGCAGCGCACGCGCGATCTGCCACTCGTCGACAGCGTCTATGAGGGTCTGATGTCCCGCATCCCCGTCCAGGGGCCCGCCACACTCGTGCACGGGGACTACCGGCTCGACAACTGCATGGTCGACGCGTCGGGCACGGTGATCGCGGTGCTCGATTGGGAGATCTGCACGCTGGGCGATCCGATGGCCGACCTCGGCCTGTTGATGGTCTACTGGACCGGCCCCGGAGACGAGGCGAGCGCGTGGACGAACCCCGTCTGCACAGCCGAGGGCTTCATGAACCGCGCCGACCTCGCAGCGCGCTACGCCGACAAGTCGGGCCGCGACATCTCGCACCTGCCCTTCTACGTGTCGTTCGCCTATTGGAAGCTGGCGTGCATCATCGAGGGCGTGTATGCGCGCTACCTCGGCGGCGCCCTCGGAGAGCGCGACCCCGCCGAGTTGGACCACTTCAAGATCCAGGTCGAGGGAGCGTGCCAAAAGGCGGCCGACGCCCTCGACACTCTCGGGTGACGTCGTGCCGGGACCGGGCGGACTCCCCTTTGCCGTCGAGGGACGGCTCCCCGACCTCGTCGAGCCGACCCTGGTGGTGATGCTCACCGGCTGGATCGATGCGAGCGGTGCGGCGGCCGTCGCGATGGACCACCTGGTCGCCGCTCTCGGCGGACGCACCGTCGTCACCTTCGACGGCGACACCTTCATCGACCACCGCGCGCGCCGACCGGTGATGGAACTGCGCGACGGGGTCAACACGCGGATCTCCTGGCCCACGCCCGAGGTGCGCCACGGGCGCGACGACGCGGGCCGCGATGTGCTCCTGCTCACCGGGCCCGAACCCGACACGGCCTGGCACCTCTTTGCCGACACGGTCGCACAACTCGCGCGCCAGATGGGCGTGGTGCGCATGGTGGGACTGGGCGCCTATCCCTACGCCGCGCCGCACACCCGTCCGATCGGGATCACCGCGACCTCGCCCGATGCGGCCGTGGTGGAGCGCCTCGGATACTCGCGCTCGAGTCTCGATGCCCCCGCCGGCGTGACCGCGGTGCTCGAGCACTCCCTCCACGCCGTCGGGATCGAGGCGTTCGGGCTGTGGGCGCAGGTGCCCCACTATGTGGCGTCGATGGCCCATCCCGCGGCGAGTGCGGCGCTCGTGGAGGAATTGAATCGGGTCACCGGACTGATCGTCGACCCCGCCACCTTGCGCGCCGAGGCCACGATCCAACGCGAGCGCCTCGACCAACTGGTCGCCTCGAATCCCGAGCACGCAGAGATGCTCCGCACCCTCGAGGCCGCCCACGATGCGGCGACTCCGCCGATGACGGCGATCGAGACCCCGATCCCTAGTGTGGATGAGATCGCAGCAGAGGTGGAACAGTTCCTCAGGGACCAACAGGGAGGGTCGCGATGAAAGTCGACGGCGGAATCGGCAACGATCTCACGAAGGCGGGTGCACAGGCCAAGGATGTCGAGGCCGCCGGCTACTCGGGCGCATGGACAGCCGAGACGGCGCATGATCCCTTCTTGCCGTTGCTGCTCGCGGCCGAGCACACCGAGAAGCTCGAGGTGGGCACCTCGATCGCCGTCGCGTTCGCGCGCAACCCGATGACCCTGGCGAACATCGGATGGGACCTGCAGAGCTACTCGAAGGGCCGGTTCATGCTCGGACTCGGGAGCCAGATCAAGCCCCACATCACCAAGCGCTTCTCCATGGAGTGGAGCCACCCCGCGGCCCGCATGCGCGAGATGATCATGGCGATCCGTGCGATCTGGGACACGTGGCTGAACGGCACGCCGCTCAACTTCCGCGGCGACTTCTACACCCACACGCTGATGACACCGTTCTTCACCCCGGATGCCGCCGAGATGGCACCGTACGGGCCGCCCAAGATCTACCTGGCCGGCGTGGGTGAGTTGATGACCGAGGTCGCCGGCGAGGTCTGCGACGGCTTCCTCTGCCACGGCTTCACAACCGAGAAGTACCTGCGCGAGGTGACCATCCCCGCGCTCGCACGCGGGCGCGCCAAGGCCGGCAAGACCATGGAGGGTTTCGAGATCGTCGGGCCGAGCTTCGTTGTCACCGGATCGAACGACAAGGAACTCGCCGATGCCGCCACCGGCACGCGTCGCCAGATCGCCTTCTACGGATCGACCCCGGCCTATCGCGGGGTGCTCGACATCCACGGGTGGGGCGGACTCCAGGACGAACTGAACACGCTGTCCAAGCAGGGCAAGTGGGCCGAGATGGGCGAGCTCATCACCGACGACATCTTGAACACCTTCGCAGTGGTCGCAGAACCCGAGAAGGTGGCGCCCGAGTTGATCTCGCGCTATGGCGACGTGATCAGCCGCATCTCGTTCTACGCGCCCTACAAGGCCGATCCGGGACGCTGGCTCCCGGTGATCGACGCCCTCAAGCGGGGCTGAGTCCCGACAACCACGACACGGCGTTCGCGCCGAGGTGCTCGAGGTCGTACCCACCCTCTTGCAGCACCACGGTCGGCAGGCCGAGTTCCGCCACCGCGGCACCACAGCGACTGAATCCGGCGGTGGTCAGCGAGAGATCGCAGATCGGATCCGTGACGAAGGTGTCGAGACCGAGCGAGACCACCAGCAACCGGGCTCCGAACCCCGCGATGCGCTCGAGGGCCGGCGCGAGGGCGGCGAGGTAGGCGTCGTCATCGGTGCGCGCGGGGAGCGGGATGTTCACGTTCGACCCCAGTCCCCTGCCCGTGCCGGTCTCGTCGAGATGGCCGATCGCATACGGATAGGCGCGGGCGGGATCGCCGTGGAGCGAGACGTACATGACGTCGTCGCGGTCGTAGAAGATCTCCTGTGTCCCGTTGCCATGGTGATAGTCGACATCGAGCACCGCAACCTTCACCCCTGTGGTCGAGGTGACATGGTGCGCCACGATCGCTGCGTTGTTGAAGAAGCAGTAGCCGCCATAGAGCGACGACGTGGCGTGGTGCCCCGGCGGCCGGCACAGACCGTATGCGGCACGTTCGCCGTCGAGGACGAACTGCATCGCGGTGAGCGCTGTGTCGACGGCTCCACGCGCGGCCTCGTAGGTGCCCTCGGTCAACGGCGTCGTGATCTCGAAGCTCCACCATCCGAGACGGCCCTGCACGGCCGCCGGTTCGGTCGCGGGGGTCATCTTGTTGCGCAGCCCGTCCATCTGGAAGATGTCGGGCACCACCTCGCGGGTGGGACCCACCGCCACCTGGTACTCGCCCCACGCCGACTCGATGAAGGAATGCAAACCGGGATCGTGCACCGCCGTGATCGGGGAGATGCCCCAGTCGCGTGGACCGACGATCTCGAAGCACGGATCGGCCGCGAGAGCCTCCCTGATCACCTCGCCGCGACCCGTGTGCTCCCACGGTGAGTGCGCGATGGAATCCTCGAGTTCGACTCGTGGGTCGTGGCGCAGGTGTGCGGGCGTGTAGACGGCCTTCATCGTGCACAGATTAGGTGCCCCATCCATGGGTAATGCCGGGGCTCAGTCGAACGAGGGGCGCGCACGCAGCGAGCGCTTCAGCTCGGCCATGCCCGAGGTGGTCGCGATCGTTTCGATCGCATCCCACAGACGCACTGCATCGTCACCTCGCGGGATCGACGAGATCACGGGTCCGAAGAAGCTTGCCTCGCTGTCCGAGCCCGGACGGAACGTGAGGATCGGCGTGCCGACATCCTTGCCGGTGCGTGCGAGGGCGACTTCGGTCTCGGATCGGATCAGGCTGTCGTGTTCCTCGTTGCCGAACTGGGCCGCCCACTCCCCGGGCAACCCCTCGGCGGTGAGCAGGGCGCGGATGTGACCCTGCTTGTCGGAGAGGTAGGCGTCGCGCTCGGCCCGGTTGTGGAACGAGGTGCCGATCGCGGTGTAGATCCGCGCGACGGCATCGTTGCCCTCCACTGCGCGGGCATGTGCGGCGACCCTCAGGCACTCGGTGCCGGCGAAGTGGACGTCCTTGTAGCCGGCCGGCATCGAGTCGTAGTCCATCTTCTCCTCGTTCAGGAAACGCAGGGAGATGAACCGCCAATCGACCGAGTATGACCGGATCGACTCCACCTCGCGCACCCAGCGCGACGTGATCCACGCCCACGGGCACACCGGGTCGAAGAAGAAGTCGAGGTCGGCCATCAGACGCGCGCGATCTCGCGCTCCTCGAAGGTCTCGATGATGTCGCCGGACTTGAGGTCCTGGAAGTCCGAGAGGCCGATACCGCACTCGAAGCCCTCGCGGACCTCGCGCACATCGTCCTTGAACCGGCGCAGCGACTGGATCGATCCCTTCCAGATGATGGTTCCCTCACGGAGGAAGCGCACCTTGGTGCCACGGGTGATGACGCCGGTGCGCACGAAGCAACCCGCGATCGCGCCGATCTTGGGCACGCGGAAGATCTCGCGCACCTCGGCCTCTCCGGTGACCACTTCCCCGAACTCGGGCGCGAGCAGACCGAGCATGGCCTTCTCCATGTCCTCGAGCAGCTTGTAGATCACCTCGTACGTGCGGATCTCGACCTTCTCGCCCTCGGCGAGGTCGCGGGCCTTGCGGTCCGGGCGGACGTTGAACCCGATGATGGTCGCATTCGTCGTCGCCGCAAGGGTGATGTCGTTCTCGGTGATCCCGCCGACACCGCGGTGCACGAAGGCGACCTTCACGTCGTCGCGCTCCAACTTGCGGAGGCTCTCGGTGACCGCCTCGAGTGAACCGTGCGCGTCGGCCTTGATCACGAGGTTCAGGGTCGCGACCTCTCCGGCCTGGATCTGAGTGAAGATGTCCTCGAGCTTCACGCCGCGTTGGACACGCGCGTCGCCGCGCTGGCTCAGAACGCGCATGCGCTGCTCGCGGGACTCACCCACCACGCGGGCGGTCTTCTCATCCGGTGCGGCGCGGAATTCATCTCCGGCCTGGGGCACGCTCGACAACCCGAGCACCTGCACCGGGCTCGACGGACCGGCCTCTTTGATCTGCTCGCCGCGCTCGTTCACGAGTGCGCGCACGCGACCCCATGCGGCTCCCGCCACGATCGGATCGCCCACCTTGAGAGTGCCCTTGTCGACGAGGATCGTGGCCACCGGCCCGCGCCCCACGTCGAGGTTCGCCTCGAGCACGATGCCCTTGGCGCGCCCGGTCGGGTTCGCGGTGAGCTCCTCGACATCGGCCACCACGGTGAGCTGCTCGAGCAGGTCGTCGATGCCGAGGCCCTGCTGGGCCGCCATCTCGACCACGATGGTGTCGCCACCCCAGGCCTCGGGCACGAGTTCGTACTCGGCGAGTTGGGTGAGCACGCGCTGCGGGTCGGCGTTCTCCTTGTCGATCTTGTTGACCGCCACCACGATCGGCACATCGGCCGCGCGCGCATGGTTGATTGCCTCGATCGTCTGGGGCATGACGCCGTCGTCGGCTGCCACCACCAGGACCACGATGTCGGTCACCTGCGCACCGCGTGCACGCATCTTGGTGAAGGCCGCGTGACCCGGGGTGTCGATGAAGGTGATCCTCCGACCGTTCTTGTCGACCTGGTACGCACCGATGTGCTGCGTGATGCCACCGGCCTCGCCGGCCACCACGTTCGCCGACCTGATGCGGTCGAGCAGGGTCGTCTTGCCGTGGTCGACGTGGCCCATCACCGTGAGCACCGGGGGACGCGACTGTTGCGCCTCCTCGAGATCGTCGTCGGAGTCGTCGAACAGAGCCTGGAGCTCCATCTCCTCCTGTTGACCCGGGTCGACGAGGAGGATCTCGGCGCCGATCTCGAGGGCGAACAGTTCCATCTGCTCGTCGCCGAGGCTCATGGTGGCGGTGACCATCTCCCCGTGCTCGAGGAGGAAGCGCACCACGTCGGCCGCGGTGCGATTCAGTTTCGGAGCGAACTCCTGGGCCGACGAGCCGCGCTCGATGATGACCGTGCCCTCGGGCACCGGTGCGTTGCTCGCGGTGTACGAGGTGAACTGCGGCTGCAACTCCTCGAACTCGCGACGGCGACGCGCCCGTGACTTCTTGCGGGGCGCACGACGCTGACCACTCGGCCGACCACCGGGTCCACCGGGTCCACCGGGTCCACCGGGGCCGCCACCAGGACCACCGGGACGCGGCCCGCCGAAACCGGGACGACCACCAGGGCCGCCACCAGGGCCACCACCGGGGCCGCCACCAGGACCGCCGGGGCGGGGTCCGAATCCGGGACGACCACCGGGGCCGCCACCAGGACCACCGGGGCGGGGTCCACCGGGGCCGGGACGTGAACCAGGACCGGTGCGCGGTCCGGGACCGGGACGAGATCCGGGACCCGGACGCGAGCCCGGACCAGGACGGAAACCACTCGGACCACCGGGACGCGGCCCACCCGGGGGCACGCGACCACCCGGAGGCGGAGGAATCGGACGACCACTCGGCGACAACGGTCCCGGAGGCGGAGGAATCGGACGACCGCTCGGCGACAAGCGTCCGCCGGGGGGAACACTTGCCGGATGAGGACCTGCGGGGGGACGCCCCGGGGGCGGACCAGCCGGTCGAGACGCGGGCGGTTGCGCCGGCGCGGGAGGCCGCGGGAGGCCCCCGGTCGGTGCGCCCGTCGGTGCGCCGGGTCGACCCGAGGAGATGAAACGCGACTCACCAGATGGGCGCGGCTCGGTGCGGTCACCGGCATCAGTGGTCGATCCGGACTCGGCCGCCGGAGCCGGAGCGGCCTCGGGCGTTGACTCGACAACCGGCGCCGGTGCAGGAGCGGGCGCAGGTGCGGGAGCCGGTGCCGGCTCAACGACTTCGGTGGGCGTCTCGTCGACAGGCACGACGTCTGCGGCCTTCTTCGCGGGAGTCTTCTTCGCGGGAGCCTTCTTCGCAGCCGCCTTCTTCGCAGCCGTCTTCTTCGCGGGCTTGTCGTCGCCATCGCCATCGCCGGCATCGGACGAAGCAGCGGCCTTCTTCGCGGGAGCCTTCTTCGCCGCCGTCTTCTTTGCGGGCTTGTCTTCCTCGGGTTGGACGTCGCGACGCAGACCGTCGCGATCGGCGCGGCGCCTCACACGGTCGGCCTGGGCCTCCTCCATCGTGCTCGAGATGGTCTTGACGGGCACGCCCATCGACATCGAGAGGTCGAGGGCCTCTTTGTTGGTGAGGCCCAGCTCTTTTGCGAGCTCGGAGACGCGGACTTTCTTTGCCGGCAAGGTG
Source organism: Actinomycetota bacterium (assembly GCA_046091605.1). Classification (GTDB taxonomy): domain Bacteria; phylum Actinomycetota; class Acidimicrobiia; order Acidimicrobiales; family Ilumatobacteraceae; genus UBA2093. The sequence goes on from JBJTCB010000045.1 coordinate 21,690, forward strand.
TCAGCCCTCCGTCGCTTTCTCGTCGGCCGCGGGTGCGGCACCGGAATCGGCGGCCCACTCGGACTCGCTCACCACGGACCCATCGGCCGCATGGAACTGCAGCTCGCCGGTCTCGTCGTTGCGTCGCCACTCGCCGGCGGCGTATCCACCCTCGTTTTCGCGGAAGATCCCGCGTGCTTCCTCGCCGGCCTGGGTCTCGCTCTTGATGTCGATGCGCACGCCCGTGAGGCGCGCCGCGAGACGGGCGTTCTGTCCCTCGCGACCGATCGCGAGCGACTGCTGGAAGTCGGGGACGATGACGTCGGCCTGTGTGCCGTCCTCGGAGAGGCGCACCTCGGTGACCTTCGCCGGCGAGAGTGCCTTGGCGATGAACTCGCGAAGGTCCTCGGACCACGAGATGATGTCGATCTTCTCGCCGCGCAACTCGTTCACGACCATCCGCACGCGCCCGCCACGGGCGCCCACGCACGCGCCCACCGGGTCGACGTTCTGGTCGTTCGAGAAGACTGCGATCTTGGTGCGGTGGCCCGGCTCGCGGGCGCACGCCTTGATCTCCACGACGCCGTCGGCGATCTCGGGGACCTCGAGCTCGAAGAGACACTTGATGAGTCCGGGGTGCGTGCGGCTCACCACGATCTGGGGACCCTTGGCGGTCTTGCGGACCTCGACGATGTATGCCTTGAGGCGCGCGCCGTTCTCGGGGCGCTCGTAGGGGACCTGCTCGGCCTGGGGCAGCAGGGCCTCGACCTTGCCGAGATCGAGCAGCGCATAGCGGCCGTCGGACTGCTGGATGATGCCGGTGACGAGACCACCCTCGCGGTTGGCGTACTCCTCGAACTTGCGGTCGCGCTCCACCTCGCGGATGCGCTGGCTCATCACCTGCTTGAAGGTGGCGGCGGCGATGCGCCCGAGCTCGTTCTTGCTCGGCGTGTCGTCGCGCTCGTTGACCCAGTTGCCCTCGCCGTCGACGTCGTAGGCGGTGAACCGCATGTCGAGGTTCTCCGGGTTGATCTCCACGATCACCTCGTCGGCTGCGCCGGGTCGCTTCTTGTACGCGGTGGCGAGCGCCTCCACCAGCACCTGCAACAGCGCATCCACGCTGATCCCGTGGTGGTCGGCGAGCATCCTCACTGCATCTGTCATGTCCATGTTGCTCATGGCGCGGTCGCTCCTTGTCTGTCCCGTGAAACTGCGCTCTCGGACGCCCCGTCCGCGGGAGGGTCGTTGTCGGTGGTGTCTGCGTTCTTCTGGTCGGCGCGCCCGCGACGGCGTGCCTCGCGCGCCTCGGGCGAGTTCGGCTTGGGCTGGGTCTCCCACACGAACACCGTCTTGGCGCGCTCGACCGATGCGATCGGGGCGGTCACCGTCTCGCCGGAGTCGGCGAGACGCACCGTGATCTCGGTGTCGGTCGAGGCCACGAGGTCGCCGTTCAATCGCCGACGACCCTCGATCGGGGCGGTCAGGCGGATGCTCACGGTCTTGCCCACCTCGCGGCGGTAGTGCGCCGGGGTGCGCAGTGTCCGCTCGAGCCCGGGGCTCGTGACCTCCAGGACGTACCGGCCGGGGACCACGTCGTCGTGGTCGAGGGCGCGCCCGAGGGTGCGGTTCACGAGGGCGATCTTGTCGATGTCGACCCCGGCGGGCCCACCGGCCGGGGTGTCGATCGTGACCTTCAGGGTCCCGCCGGCGAATTCGAGGTCGTAGAGCTCGAGTCCGAGGTCGGCGAGGATCGGCTCGACCATGCGCGCGACGGCGTGCAGCACCGTGTCGGTCATCTCCCCACCTCCTTGCCTGGTCACGTTCGGGTATCTCTGTTCTCGTCACCTCGGCGCCGAGAGAGAAAAAGGCACGGGGCGAACCCCGTGCCTTTCGTTCTTCGAACTCCAAAGGACGGGCTTGATGCTAGCGGTCGCCACTAGGGTTCTCACCCGATGCTCCGCCTCTCCCGCCTCTTCGTGCGCACCCTGCGGGACGACCCAGCCGATGCCGAAGTGCCCAGTCACCGCTTGCTGGTGCGGGCCGGCTACATCCGCCGCGCCGCCCCCGGGGGATACACCTGGCTCCCGCTCGGCTGGCGAGTGTTGCGCAGGGTCGAAGAGATCGTGCGCCGGGAGATGGACGCGATCGGCGCACAAGAGGTGCACTTCCCCGCCCTCCTGCCCCGCGACATCTACGAGACCACCGGGCGCTGGACCGAGTACGGCGACAACGTGTTCCGACTCGTCGACCGGAAGGGTGCCGATTACCTCCTCGGGCCGACCCACGAGGAGATGTTCACCCTGCTGGTGAAGGACCTCTACTCGAGCTACAAGGACCTCCCCGTCTCGCTGTACCAGATCCAGACCAAGTACCGCGACGAGGCGCGCCCCCGCGCGGGTCTGTTGCGTTGCCGCGAGTTCCTGATGAAGGACAGCTACTCCTTCGACATCGACGACGACGGTCTCTCGCGCTCGTATGCCGACCATCGCGACGCCTACGAGAAGATCTTCGGTGCGCTCGGTCTGCCCTATGTGATCGTGCGCGCGATGAGCGGCGCCATGGGTGGCTCGATGAGCGAAGAGTTCCTCTCCCCCGTCGAGGTCGGCGAGGACACGTTCGTGCGGTGCACCGCGTGCAACTACGCCGCCAACACCGAGGCCGTCACGACAGCGGCGCGACCCGCGCGCGACGAGTCGTCGATCCCACTCACCCGGATCGACACACCCGACTGCGCCACGATCGACGATGTCGTCGGATTCCTGAACCGCGAGCATCCACGGACCGACCGCGCATGGACCGGCGCCGACACCCTGAAGAACGTGGTGCTCGCGGTGCGTCATCCCGATGGCGCGACCGAGACGCTCGTGGTGGGAGTGCCCGGCGATCGCGAGGTGGACCTGAAGCGTCTCGAGGCCCAGCTCTCGCCCGCAGAAGTCGCCCCCCTCGACGAGGCGGGATTCGCCGCCCACACGGCCCTCGTGCGCGGCTACATCGGACCACAGATTCTCGGAACCTCGTCGGCCACCGGCATCAGGTACCTGTGCGACCCGTCCGTGGTCGAGGGAAGCGCGTGGGTGACCGGCGCGAACGAGCACGGCGTCCATGTGACGGGTCTCGTGCGCGGGCGCGACTTCACCCCCGACGGCGGGATCGAGGCGGTCGAGGTTCACTCGGGCGACCCGTGCCCCGTGTGCGGGACTGCACTCGAGATCGCCCGGGGCATCGAGATCGGCCATGTCTTCCAGTTGGGTCGCAAGTACGCCGACACCCTCGGCCTCTCGGTCCTCGACCAGAACGGCAAGCAGGTGACCGTCACCATGGGCTCGTACGGCATCGGCGTCTCGCGCGCCGTCGCTGCGATCGCCGAGTTCGCACACGACGAGCTCGGCTTGAAGTGGCCGCGCGCGGTGGCGCCCGCCGATGTGCACGTGGTCATCGCGGGCAAGACCGGCGACGAGACGACCGCGGCCGCCGAGTCGCTGTGCGCGGACCTCGAGCGCGCCGGTCTCGAGGTGATCCTCGACGACCGGGTGGGGGTCTCGCCCGGTGTCAAGTTCAAGGACGCCGAGTTGATCGGCGTGCCGACGATCGTGATCGTGGGCAAGTCGCTCGCCGACGGAACCATCGAGGTGCGCGACCGTCTCACCGGCGCGCGCGACAACATCGCGGTCGCCGACGCGCCGGCCGCCGTCATCGGACTCTGCCGGGGAGGCTGAGAGCGGTGCCGCGCACGATCGTGGGCATCGAGCAGGACTACGACTGGGGTGACGCACGCACCCTGCGCGAGATGCGGGGCCTTCCCCCCGGTCGCGTCGCAGAGGTCTGGTACGGAACACATCCGCGCGGCCACGCGCGACTCGACCATGCGGACGGGCCGGATCTCGCCGAGGCCACCGGCGAGATGACGATGCTCGTGAAGTTGTTGGCGTGCGACAAGCCCCTCTCGCTCCAGACACACCCGACCAGGGAGCGTGCGCGTGCGGGATTCGAGCGCGAGGAGTCGGCCGGCGTCGACCGCGACGCACCCGAGCGCCTGTACCGCGACCAGAGCGACAAACCCGAGATGCTGATCGCACTCGGGGAGTTCGAGGCTCTCTGCGGTTTCGCCGATGCAGCCGGCACGATGGCCCTCCTCCACTCGATGGGCTGGGACGGTGAAGCAGCGGCACTCGCCGAGCACGGGACACTGCGGTACATGCAGTGGTGCTTCGAGCAGACCACACCCCCCGATCTCGACCGCGCGCCGCAGTGGCTCTCGCGCATCGCCGATCTGTACCCGGGTGATCCGGGTCTGCGCATCGCGCCGCTGTTGAACCACGTCGTGCTGCGTGCCGGCGAGGCGCTCTGCCTGCCGGCGGGGAACCTGCACGCGTACCTGCGCGGCGCGGGACTCGAGGTCATGTCATCGTCTGACAACGTGGTGCGTGCCGGGTTCACCACCAAGCACATCGACACCGACGAACTCCTCGCCATCGTCGACGTCTCGCCGCTCGTCTCGCCGGTCGCCGAGCCGGTGCGCGACGGTGCATGGCTGCGCTATCCCTCCCCCACGCCGGGGTTCACGGTCGCACACGCCGCATCGACAGTGATTCCCGCCGACGGGCACCACCGCATCGTGGCCTTCCTCGACGAGCGCCCGGTGCGCGTGGTGCATCTCGGCCCCGACGAGTCGCTCGCAGCGGGTCGGGGTGCGTGGGTCTGCACGCAAATCTGAGACGGGCACCCGGGAACCCACGGAGCCGGGCCGCAGCACGACCCGCGTCGGATCAGGAGATCGTGCGGCGGATCTCGACGATCCGTTCCTCGGAGTTGTTCGCGTCGTCGCCCTTGTCGTCGAGCAGCTTGGCGCGATCGCGCTGGGCCTCGCGCTCCGCGCGGGTGGTGTCGGCGCGCGCGATCGCGGCATCGGTCCCGTTCTCGCAGATGAACTCGGCCCACTCCACGAGCGCTTCGACCATCTCGTCCTCGGGCACCACGGCCACGTTGCGACCCTTCACGAAGAGATGCCCGCGCTTGTTGCCCGCCGCGATTCCGAGGTCGGCCTCGCGGGCCTCGCCCGGGCCGTTCACCACACACCCCATCACGGCGATCTGCAGGGGAATCTCGCGATCGGCGAAGGCCGACATCGCGCGATTCGCCACGTCGATCACATCGATCTCGGCGCGACCGCAACTCGGGCAGGCGATGAGGTCGACGTTCTTGCGCTCACGCAGACCGAGAGCCTCGAGCAACTGGCGCCCCGCGCGCGCCTCCTCCACCGGATCGGCCGTGAGGCTGTAGCGGATCGTGTCGCCGATCCCCTCGAGCAGGAGGGTGGCGATCCCCGCGGTGGACTTCACGAGCCCGGCCGGGGGCGGCCCGGCCTCGGTGACACCGAGGTGGAGCGGTGCGTCGGTCGCCTCCGACAGCATCCGGTAGGCCTCGACCATCAACGGCACGTTGCTCGCCTTCACCGAGATCTTCACCGCCTCGAACCCGACCTCGTCGAAGTAGGCCATCTCCTGCATCGCCGACTCGACCATCGCGGCCGCGGTGAGCCCGCCGTGCTTGTCGTAGAGCGCGGGATCGAGGGATCCGCCGTTGACGCCGATCCGGATCGGCAGCCCCCTGTCGCGGGCCTCGGATGCGACGGCCTTGATGTGCTCGGGTCGACGGATGTTGCCCGGGTTCAGGCGCAGCCCGTGCACACCGGCCTCCATCGCGGCGAGCGCCATCTTGTACTGGTGATGGATGTCGGCAACGATCGGCAGCGGTGAACGGGGCACGATGCGTGCGAGCCCCTCGGCCGCTTCGGGTTCGTTGCAGGTGCACCTGACGATGTCGCACCCGGCGGCAGCGAGCGCATAGATCTGCTGGAGGGTTCCCTCGACATCGGCGGTCTTGGTCGTGGTCATCGACTGCACCGTGATCGGTGCGCCACCACCGACGGCGACCTTCCCGAGGTGGATCTGCCTGGTCGCGCGGCGCTCGAACATCGTCCCCAAGTGTGGCAGGTGCGGGCTCAGAGCGGGCGTGTGACGTCCAGCCACAGGCCCGTCAGCAGCAGGAATGCGAGCATCCCCACCACGACGGTGGCGACCGGCACCATCTTGGAGATGTCGGCCACATGGCGCCGTCCGCCGCGCGAGCGGATCCGCTCGTAGATCGCAATGGCGGCGTGACCGCCGTCGAAGGGCAGGAGCGGGAACATGTTGAACACGCCCACGAAGACATTCACCAGTGCGAGCAGCACCAGCACGCCCTTCACTCCGTCGGAGTCGCCGATGTCTCCCCCCACCTGGCTCACTCCCACGAGCGTGGTGGGTCGTGTCTCGAGTGGCGCATCATCACGGGTCAGGTGTCGGATCGAGTTGACCGGGTTCAGCGCGACCGCCACGCCCCGCACCGAATCCACGATCGTGCCGCCGATCCGCGAGACCGCGCCACCCACGGCCGCCACGGGCGACAGGCGCACCCATCCCCAGTCGTCGGCGTAGATGCCCATGTAGGGCCGTGTCGCATCGGTGGGATTCGCCGCGAGCACCGCCTCGGCCGAGCGTTGCTGACCGTCGCGCTCCCAGACGACCCGCACCGGATCGCCCGGTGAGTGCGACAGGATCGCGGCCACCACCGAGGCGTTGTCACCCGCGGGTCGCCCCCCGATCGACACGAGGACATCGTCTGGCTGGAGGCCGATCTCGTGGGCCGGACCGAGCGCCGCATCGACCGACTTCACGATGGCCGCACCGGTCGACTGCTCGCGACCGGCGGTGGCAAAGACCCCCGCGAAGAGCACGAAGGCGATCAGCATGTGCATCAGCGATCCGGCCGTGATGACCAGCAGCTTGCGCGGGAAGGATTGGGAGCGGTACGCCATCGGCTCGTCGGCGGGGTCGACCTCGTCGAGGTTGTTCATCCCGATGATCCGCACGAAGGCACCGAGGGGCAGTGCGCGCACGCCCCACTCCACACCGCGCCGCGTCGTCGACCACACCCGCGGACCAAAGCCCATGTAGAACTGCGTCGCCTTCATCCCGGTCCGGCGCGCGGTCACGAAATGGCCGACCTCGTGGAGGAACACCGACACGAGCAAACCGACAACGAACACGAACGTCCACGTGTTCGCGACGGCGAGCCAGACGAGCAGTGCGAGGAGCACGAGGCCGGTCAGACGCGCCGACTGCGTCGGTGTGTCCTGCGCCTGCTCGGTGGCACCACCGGCGGCGATCTCCGAACGGAACTTCTGGTAAAAGTCGCTCACCGACCGATCACCTCGGACGCCAGTCTGCGTCCCTCGGCGTCGGCTGCCAACACGTCGTCGAGGGTCACAGGCACACTCGGCGCGTGCCGTGAGATCACGGTCTCGACCACCTCGGCGATGCGACTCCATCCGATCCGCCCCTCGAGGAACGCCTCGATTGCGGTCTCGTTCGCCGCCGACAGGGTGGCCGGCGCGGTGCCTCCGGCGCGCCCGGCCGCATACGCGAGATCCAGGCAGCGGAACGTCGTGCGGTCCGGCGCCTCGAAGTCGAGACGTCCGAGGGTGGTCCAGTCGATGCGCCCGAACGGCACGGCGATCCGGTCGGGCCAGCCGAGCGCGTACCCGATCGGCAGGCGCATGTCGGGCATCGACAACTGCGCGATCGTCGAGCCGTCGGTGAACTCGACCATCGAGTGCATCACCGACTGGGGATGCACCACCACATCGATCCGATCGAAGTCGACACCGAAGAGTTCGTGGGCCTCGATCACCTCGAGTCCCTTGTTCATCAGCGTGGAGGAATCCACGGTGATCTTCGGGCCCATGCTCCATGTGGGGTGTGCGAGTGCCTCGTCCACCCGCACCGTCGCGAGATCGGTGGCGGTGCGCCCGCGGAACGGTCCGCCGCTGGCCGTGAGAACGATGCGGGCCACCTCGTCCACCGACCGTGACGACCGCAGGCACTGGTGGATCGCACAGTGCTCACTGTCGACCGGAACAAGGACCGCACCGGGCACGCCGCGCAACGGGCGCACGATGGGTCCCGCGGCGATCAGGCTCTCCTTGTTCGCCAGGCCGAGCGTCTTGCCGGCGCGGAGAGTCTCCATCGTCACCGGCAGTCCGGCGAAACCCACGACACCGTTGATGACCACGTCGGCCGGGCCGACCACGTCGGCGAGATCGGCCGAGATCTCGACCCCGGGAAGGGCGGCGGCGACATCGGCACGGGCCGTGGGGTCGGTCACGACCACGAGAGCGGGCCGCAGTGCACGGGCCTGTTCGATGACTGTCGCCGACGACGAGGCGACGGCGAGCGCGGCGACCTCGTACTGGTCGGGTTCGGCGAGTGCGACCTCGATCGTCTGGCGACCGATCGAGCCGGAACTCCCGGCGATCGCGACCCTTCTGCGTGTCACGCCCAGGGCTGGAGCACGAGCATCAGGTAGTAGGTGGCCGGCAGGGCGAACAGGAATCCGTCGAAGCGGTCCAGCACTCCCCCGTGTCCGGCCACGAGCGACCCGAAGTCCTTCACGTCGAGATTGCGCTTGAACATCGACTCCACGAGATCGCCGAGCGGGGCCATCACTGCCACCACGAGCGACAGGAGGATCCACTCGTTCATCTGGTTCCAGGTGCCGTTCTGCGAACCGATCAACACGACGGCGATCAACGACGCGAGTGCGCCACCGACCGCCCCCTCGACCGTCTTGTTCGGGCTGACCCACTCGCGGAGCGGAGTGCGTCCCGCCGAGGACCCGACGAAGAGAGCGCCGATGTCGTTCGCCACGACGGCCACGACCACCATGAACAAGGTGTCGGTCCCGGCGTGCGGGGTGGCACTGCCCGACACCGAGTAGCGCAGCATCAGGGCGGCGAACGATCCCATGAGACCGATCCATGTCATGGCCATCGTGGTGATCGCCACGTTCGGCATCGGTCCGCTCTGGACACTGGATGCGCCGAGGAACCCGATCGAGGCGGCGAGGAACCCGAACGAGAACACGAGGGGCAGTGCCGCATCGCCGATCCAATAGGCCGCGAGCGGTGCCGACACACACGCGAGGAGACCCGCGAAGGTCGCCGGGCGGTACCCCTTCTCGGTGACCTTGCTGAAGAACTCCACCGACGCCAGACCCACGACCGCGACGACGTAGAGCATCACCGCTGCCGGGCGCCACATCACCGTGAGGATGAACCCGGCGATCAGCACCAGTCCCGTGGCGACGGCCGTCGGCATGTCGCGACCGGCTCCGCCACGCGGGCCGCGCGGTCCCGACCGGCGCACCGGGCCGGTGCCGCCGCGCGCGGTGCCACCGGTGATGTCGCGGCTGATGTCGCGACTCGGGTCGAGGTCGTACCCGCCGCTCGGATCCATCTCGATGTCGGCGGTCGGCGTGCGCGCCCCACCGGTCGGGTCGGTGCCGATCACGATGCGCTCGGGCCGGCGCGTCGGCTGACTCGGCGTCTGGAAGGTCGCCCACACGTCGGTGTCGTCATCGTCGACCGAGCGCACCTCGCCCGTCGGAGGTTCGGTCCAATGCGGGAGATCACCGGTGTCGCCCGAGAGGCTGATGGCCGGCTCGCTCGTGGGGTCATCGGCGAACTGCACCTTGCCGAAGTCCGACCCGAAGTCCGTGCCGTACTCGCCGGTGTCACGACCGTCGTCGTCCCGGTCTCTCCTGCGCCAGATGTCGTCGCTCATGTCCTCCCCCTCGTCGGGTTCGTGGGTGCCGCCGTCGGCGGCCCCGTTCTACACCTCGAGCAGCTCCTGTTCCTTGCGGGCGAGGGCCTTGTCGACCTGCTCGACATGCTCGTGGGTGTACTTCTCGAGGTCCTTCTCGGCGCGCTCGAGTTCGTCCTTGGAGATCTCCGAGTTCTTCTCGGCCGTCTCGAGGCTCTTGCGCGCGTCGCGTCGCACGTTGCGAATCGCCACGCGCGCCTCCTCGGCCATGTTCTTGACGACCTTCACGTACTCGCGTCGGCGCTCCTCGGTGAGGACCGGGAACGCGATCCGGATCACCACGCCGTCGTTGTTGGGCTGCAGTCCCAGGTCGCTCTCGCGAATGGACTTCTCGATCGCAGCCAGCGCACCACGGTCGTGGGGCTTGACGACCAGGGTCCTGGCCTCGGGCACCTGGAAGCCGGCCAACTGCTGGAGCGGCACCGGCGAGCCGTAGTAATCGACCGAGAGCTTTTCGACGAGGGCCGGATTGGCGCGGCCCGTGCGGACGGTGGAGAACTGCCCCTGAGCGTGGCCGACGGCTTTTTCCATCTTGTCGACGGCGTCGAGCAGGGTTTCGTCGATCACCCGACCAGCGTACCCACGGGCTCGCCCCGGAGGATGGACTTCACATTGCCGCGCGCGAGAAGGTCGAACACCACGATCGGCAGATCCTTGTCCATGCAGAAGGTGATCGCCGTCGCATCCATCACCTTCAGTCCCTTGGTGATGACATCCATGTGGCTGATGCGGTCGTACCGGGTGGCGGTCTTGTCCTTCTTCGGGTCGGCTGTGTAGACGCCGTCGACCCCGGAGTGGGTGCCCTTCAGGATCGCCTGGGCCTCGATCTCGGCGGCGCGCAATGCCGCCGCGGTGTCGGTGGTGAAGAACGGGTTCCCCGTGCCGCCCACGAGGATCACCACGCGGCCCTTCTCGAGGTGGCGCTCCGCGCGACGACGGATGTAGGGCTCGGCGACCTTGGGCATCTCGACTGCCGACATCACCCGCGAGTGCTGGCCGGCGCGCTCGAGCGCGTCCTGCAGGGCGAGACCGTTCATGACGGTGGCGAGCATCCCCATGAAGTCGGCCTGGGCGGGATCCATGCCCTGGTCGGCCCCCTTGATGCCACGCCAGAAGTTGCCGCCACCCACGACGATGGCGATGTCGGCGCCGATCTCCTCGCGCGCCTCGCGGACCTCCTCGGCCACCTGGGAGAGCACGCTGTTGTCGAGACCGAAACCGGTCGGCTCGGCCAGTGCCTCACCCGAGAGCTTCAGCACCACCCTCGACCAGCGCGGCCGCGATGTCATGTCAGCCGAGCTCCACCTGGGCGAACCGCACGATCGAGGCCGCGCCGATCAACTGGGTGATGCTCACCTTGTCGTCCTTGGCGTAGGGCTGCTCGAGCAGGCAGATGTCCTTGTAGAAGCCTCCGATGCGCCCCTCGACGATCTTGGCGATCGCCTGTTCGGGCTTGCCCTCGTTGCGGGTCAGCGTCTCGAGTGTCTGGCGCTCCTTGTCGATCACGTCGGCGGGAACATCCTCGCGTCGCAGGTACCGCGGACGAGCGAAGGCGATGTGCACCGCCACGTCGTGGGCGAGTTCTGCGCTCGCGCCGGACATCTCGACGAGCACGCCGTTCACGCCGCGTCCACCCTGGACGTGGGTGTAGGACTCGATCACGTTTCCCGCCGCGGCGACGAACTGGACGACCTCGCCCACCTCGATCTTTTCCTTCAGGGTCACCTTCAGGTCGTCGACCTGCTCGGCGCGCGAGGAGGCGGCGGACTCACCACCCTCGAGCACGGCGCGGGCGATCGCCTCTGCCTCGGCCTTGAAGTTGTCGCTGGAGGCGACGAAGTCCGTCTCGCACTTGAGCTGTGCGATCGCGGCGCGTCCACCCTCGACGACGAGTGCGACCACACCCTGGGAGTTGTCGCGGTCGTCGCGCTTGGCGCTCGCGGCGAGGCCCTTCTCGCGGAGCCACTGCTTGGCGGCCTCGATGTCGCCGCCGTTCTCCTCGAGTGCCTTCTTGCAATCCATCATTCCGGCACCGGTGGACTGGCGCAGGCTCTGGACGTCCTTGGCTGTGTAGGACATGGTGGGGGTTCTCTCCGGTTCTCGTTGTCGTTGGCGGGTCGTTCAGTCGGCCGAGTCGGCGGGCTTGTCGCCGGCGAGACGTGCGTCGCGCTCCACCATCGCGGCTGCCGCCTGGCGGCGTGCCTCGGCCTGCTGACGGGCGAACTCGGCCTCTTCCTCGGCCGAACGCGCCGGGGCGGCAGCGGCAGCGGCCGCAGCGGGGTTGCGCTTCTGGGCGATGAACCGCCCCTCGATCACAGCCTCGGCGATCACGCGGGTCAGCAGGTCGTTCGAGCGGATCGCATCGTCGTTGCCCGGGATCGGGAACTGCACGACGTCGGGGTCCACGTTCGAGTCGACGACGGCGATCACCGGGATGTTCAGCTTGTTGGCCTCGGTGACCGCGATGTGCTCCTTCATCGTGTCGAGCACGAAGATCGCATCCGGACGGCGCGAGAGGTTCGCGATACCCGACAGATTCTTCTGGAGCTTCTCGAGCTCCCGTGAGATGAGGAGGGCCTCCTTCTTCGGCATCGCCTCGAAGTCGCCGGCGGCGCGCATGCGCTCGTACTCCTGCATCTTGCTGACGCGCTTGGAGATCGTCTCGAAGTTGGTGAGCATGCCACCGAGCCAACGCTCGTTCACGTAGTGCATCCCGCACTTCTCGGCGTAGCCGCGGATCGGATCCTGGGCCTGCTTCTTGGTTCCCACGAACAGGATGGTGCCGCCGTTGGCGACGAGGTCGCGCGCGAACCCGTACGCGGTCTCGATGCGCTGGAGGGTCTCATCCAGGTTGATGATGTGGATTCCGTTGCGCTCACCGAAGATGAACTGCTTCATCTTGGGGTTCCAACGGCGGGTCTGGTGGCCGAAGTGCACTCCGGCTTCCAGCAGTTGACGCATCGTCACGACGGCCATGGTGTTGTCTCCTTCTGCGGTTCTCCACACACCGGTCCGACGCCGAAGCGACCGCAGGTGGCCGGTGTGCATGTAGTTGTTCGGTGTCCCCGGGGCTGTCCCGAGGGCCTCCGAGAGGCTATCGGGACCGACCGAGAGCGCCCACGGCCGACTCCGGGACCGCCACCAGGCGAGCCCTGCGCGCCCAGCACCCGAGCGGGTCCGTGTAGGACTCGCCGCTCCTGACCCCGAGATGCACCCGACCCGATGACTCCCCCACCGTGGCGCCCCTCGGGAGCTCGACACCCTCTGCGACTCCGGGTGCGATCGAGGCGAGACGGCCATAGGTGACCCGCACGCCGGGTGCCACCTCCTGCACCACCCACAGCGCACCGGCCACGTCACCGGCAAAGGTGATCCGCCCGCGGCGCGTGGCCACCACCTCGGTGTGCTCGCCGGTGATCACGATGATGCCGCGTCGTCCCGCGCACCGGACGCACGACGGGGCCGAGTACCTCGCGACGACCTCGCCGCGGACCGGTGCGACCGCATCGCCCGCGGGGAACGCACACGTCACCACGGCCGCAACGAGCACCTGCATCACCGGGGGAATGTGTGCGGTCTCAGCCCATTCCTGCCGCGGCGAGTCGCGACCGCAGTTGCAGCACCGCCTTGGTGTGCACCTGTGAGATGCGGCTCTCGGTGACCCCGAGGGCCTCGCCGATCTCTGCGAGCGTCAGTCCGTCCTCGTAGTAGAGGACGAGCACCGCCTGCTCGCGTTCGGGGAGACGCCTGATCTCGTTGCGCATCGCGTCGCGCAGTTCGCCCTCCTCGATCGCGCGCCCCGGCTCGCCGGTCGGTGTTCCCGCCGAATCGAGGGCGACATGGTCGAGCGGGCCGACCGCACCGGCCGCGATGTCGGCCAGCCACTTCTCGAGTTCGGCGGTCTCGATGCCGAGGGTGGCGGCGATCTCGTCATCGGTGGGCTGGCGACCGAGCGTGCCCTCGAGCTCGGAGATCGCATCCTGGACGCTGCGCGCGCGCGACCGCACGGTGCGCGGGACCCAGTCGAGTGCGCGCAGACCATCCAGGATCGCGCCGCGGATGCGCGGGATCGCATAGGTCTCGAACTTGGCGCCGTGCGCCGGGTCGAACTTGTCGATCGCATCCATCAAACCGAACACCCCGGCAGAGACGAGATCGCCGGTGTCGACGCTGCGGGGCAGACCCGCCGAGAGACGTCCGGCCACGAACTTCACGAGCGGGGCGTAGTGCACCACCAGCCATTCGCGCGCCGCGGTGTCGCGCGAGTCGTGCCATGCACCCCATGCGGTCTCGATCGTGTGCCGGACGAATCGTGCGTTCATGCGCGCGGATGCGACTCGGAATACGCCAGCCGCAGGCGCTCCTTGCTCACGTGCGTGTAGCGCTGCGTCGTCGAGGCGTCGGAGTGGCCGAGGAGTTCCTGGATGGAGCGCGTGTCGGCCCCGTTGTCCATGAGGTGCGTGGCGAACGAGTGCCGCAGTGCGTGCGGATGCGCTCCGCCCGCCACACCGGCGCGCGCACAGGCTTCGTCGAGCAACCGCGCCACGTCGCGCCGACCGACGGGGGCACCGCGCGACGACAGGAACATCGCGGTGCCGCTGGCTGGCGTCGCCACCTCGTCGCGCACGGTGCGCCACGCGCGGATCGCAGCGACCGCCGGACCGCTGAGGGGAACCATGCGCTCCTTCGAGCCCTTGCCCATGACCGTGAGCGCATCACCGCGCGACGACACCGACTGGAGCGTGAGTGAACACACCTCCGACACGCGCAGGCCGCTCCCGTAGAGGACCTCGAGCACCGCATGGTCGCGCAGGCGGCGCCACGCGGGAGCATCGTCGTCCTCGGTGGTGAGGATCGCCACCACGGTCGCCTCATCGAGCGGACGAGGGAGCCGACCCTTGGGGGCCGGCGAATGCAACGCGGCCGTCGGGTCCTTCGGACACAGGTCCTCGCGCGCGGCCCAGGTGAAGTAGCGCCGGAGTGCGGCGATCCGCCGTGCGATGGTGCGCGACGTCGCACCCCTGTCGCTCAGGACACCGAGGTGGTCGCGCACCACTGCTTTGTCGGCATCACCGGGTGAGTCTCCCCACCCGGAATCGAGCATCCACTCGGCGAGAAGCTCGACATCGCGCCGGTACGAGTTCCTCGTGTTGGCAGACGATGCGGTCAACGACGCCGTGAAGTCCGCGACACGCCACGCACGCAATCGTTGATCGCGCACCGTGCACCGCGAGCGACCCGTGCCACGAGATGCGGTGCAGGCCGCGCACCCCGACACGTGCGACGGCGCCACCCCGGCGGCGGGGTTGGTCCGGCGCGGCTCGCCGCGACGCACCCGTCGGGTGCGGATCCACCAGCGCACGTGGGCGTTCAACGCCGCGAGTCGTTGTTCGACCGTCTCGACGGTGTAGCCGGCACCCTCCATGGCGAGCACCCACTCGGCCACGGATTCGGCGGAGAGGTCGTCGGGGTCGCGCACGCCGTTGTCCGCGAACCACGCGGCTGCCGATGCGACATCGGCGATGCGGGAGTTCTTGGTCGCCTCGGCGATGCGCAGGGTGCGGCCCCAGCGCGCCACCTCCCAGACATCGGCCGGCACGCTCTTGGAACGCTCCGCGGCACCCATACGGACCACGGTAGTTGTCGCACCGTCGGCGCCGACGCCTACCGATCGCACCAGCGCCTATCCCGGCAGTGACTCCCACCAACCGTCGGCGTGGGCGACCCATCCCTGTGCCTCGAGACGGCCGAGCGCCACGGCCACGTCGAGTGCACCGAATCCGGTGGCGAGCACGATCCCGTCCACCGTCTGTGCCGCACCGCGCAGCACGGCGAGAATCTCTGCACCGCGCGACGACGGTGACACGCGTGTGTCGACGCGCGCTCCGGTGCGCGAGGTGTCGAGTCCGAGCGCGACGAGCACATCGCAGGCATCGGTGACCGGAGCACAACCATCGGCGAGCAACAGGTTCGTTCCCTCGCTCGCCGGACTCGTGGGCGCACCGGGTACCGCCATCACCGGGATCGCACGCTTGGCGGCCTCGCGCACGGTGATCATCGAACCCCCTCGTGCGCGGGACTCGACGACGACGAGGATCTCGGAGAGCCCCGCGAGGACCCTGTTGCGCTGGGGGAACATCCGCGCCGTCGGTGCAGTGCCCGGTGGCGCCTCGGACACGATCAGCCCGCGCTCGGCGATGTCGTGCCAGATCCGGTGGTGCTCGGGTGGATACACCGTGTCGCACCCGGAGGCCACGACGGCCACCGGGGGTGCGCCGTCGATCTCGGCGGCCAGTGCACCGGCGTGCGCCTCGACATCGATCCCGCGCGCGAGCCCCGACACCACGCACACGCCCGCGCGCGCGAGTTCATCGCCGAGCACCCGGGCGAACGCGCGCCCGGCCCGCGTCGCGTGGCGGGTGCCGACGATGCCGACTCGGCGGCGGCGCACCGCGCGCGCATCACCACGCACGAAGAGAACCGGCGGCGCCCACGGGTCGCCGACGAGGGCCGGCGGATATCCCTCTCCACCGTGCAGGGCGACACCGATGTTCGCGGCCTCGCAGTGGCCGGGCACGGTCGCGCGCAGCATGGCCACACTCGAGGACCACGCCGCCCAGACAGAGGGGTCGAGTCCCACGATCGGTCGCCCACCAGCGGCAATCGACTCGACCATCTCGCACGGGTCTCCCCCGGCGAGCACTCGCCGCAACCGCGCGGGACTCTGGCGCGGGAGAGCCGCGAGCACGGCCAGCGCTGCGTCGTGGTCGTTCACCGCGGATCGAGACTGGGGATGAAGTCGGTGCGCAGCGCGACAGCGGTCTCGACGAGTTCGACACCGAGCGGACCCTCGTGGCCGGCGAGATCGGCGACCGTGCGCGCGACACGACGCACGCGATGGAACCCGCGCCCCGAGAGCACCCCCGAGTCGAGCAGCGCACGCATCCGTGCGAGTGCGCCGGCATCGAGGGGTGCGACATCGTCGATCATCCACGCCGGCACCGCGCCGTTCGGCACCCCCTGACGGAGGCGCGCGATCTCGCGGGCGCGCTGAACCCTGGTTGCAACCGTGGCGCTCGACTCTCCCGCCTCGAGACTCGTCAGGTGCTCGCCCGCGGTGCGACCGAGCACGACTCTCACGTCGAACCGATCGAGCAACGGCCCCGAGAACCTGCGCAGGTACCTCTGGCGAGCCGACGGCGTGCACCGGCACGCCCCGGGTTCGCTTCGCCCGCATGGACACGGGTTGGTGGCGGCCACGAGCAGGAAACGCGCCGGCATCTCGACGGCAATCCCCGACCGCGAGACCCGCACCACACCCTCCTCGAGCGGTTGACGCAAAGCATCCAGGACACTCGGTGCGAACTCGCCCATCTCATCGAGGAACAGCACCCCGTGCGAGGCGAGGCTGACCTCGCCCGGATGAACGCGCCCGCCACCCCCACCGACCATGCCCGCGAGCGACACCGAGTGATGGGGTGCGCGGTACGGGGCGGTGCGCGCGAGTCCCCCCACGTCCTCGCCGGCTGCGCTGCGCACCATCGCGCACTCGAACGCGGCGGCATCGTCGAGAGGGGGAAGGATGCCGGGCAATCGGGAGGCGAGCATCGACTTTCCCGCACCGGGTGGCCCCACCATGACCATGTGGTGGGCGCCGGCCGCGGCAACCTCGAGCGCGGCACGTGCGAACTGCTGGCCACGCACATCGGCCATGTCGGCGACTCGATCACCCGGTGCACACCGCTCCGGGTCCCGATGGTCGGGCCAGGGATGGCCCTCGCGGAGCACCGCCACCAGTTCTGCGAGACACGACACCGCCCGCACCGCCACGGGCGAGGCCAGACTCGCCGCCGCCGCTGATGTCGGCGCCACCACCACTTCCTTGTCGGTGAGCGCGGCCGCCAGGGGTGCTGCCCCGCGCACCGCACGCAACGACCCGTCGAGTCCGAGTTCGGCGAGGAACGCCAGGTTCTCGATGCGTCGCGCCTCGATCACCTCGGTGGAGACCAGGAGCCCGATCGCAATCGCGAGGTCGAGCGATGCACCCCCACCCTTGTCGGTGCGTCGCTCCCCGGTCGCCACGTTCACCGTCACCCGACGATTCGGCCACTCGAGTCCACTCGAGAGCATCGCGGCGCGCACCCGATCGCGCGCCTCGCGACACCCCTCGTCTGGTTGGCCGACCACGGTGAATCCCGGGAGACCCTGCCCCACGTGGACCTCGACGGTGATCGAACGGCCGGTGATACCCACGAGGGTCGAGGAGGAGACGGCGGCGTACATGCGGACCTTCCGTGGGTGCGGGGTGGGATAATCAGAGGCGATGTGTGCGGCCACCACCACGACCAGGTCGCGCGTGCGGCACGCACTCGGCACCGGATCACTCCGCGCGACCCTCGTGGTCGCAATGGCACTCGCGGCGGCATCGTGCGGATCGCCGGAGCGATCCGGAGCGAGCTTTTGTCGTCAACTCGGCGAGGAACTCCCCGGGATCGGGCAGAAGATGGTGACATCCCGCGATGTCGATGCGATGATCGGCCGGTGGGAGCGACTGCTCGAGCGCGCACCACTCACGATCGAGGGCGACATGGCGGTGGTCACCGACTTGTTCCGCAAGGCGGCCGCGGTCGATCCGGCGGATCCGGTCGAGATCCAGGATCTCGCCGACGCGAGCTACGCGGCGAATCAGGCGGCCGAAGCGGTGAGGGAGTGGGTGCAGAGCACCTGTGCGGTCGATGTCGCGACGGGACTCACGATCGCACCTCCGCGCACCGCCCCACCCACGACGATTCCCGCCTCGACCGTGCCGGCAACGACTGCTCCGTCGGTGCCCGCGCCGGCGACAACCGTGCCGGCGACGACTGTGGCGCCCACCGTGGCGCCCTAGAGATCGGGACGGATCAGCGGATCTCGCCGCGACGCACGATCACCTTGTCGACGAGGCCGTACTCCTTGGCCTCCTCGGCGGTGAACCAGCGGTCGCGCTCGGAATCGGCCTGGATGTCCTCGATCGTGCGACCCGAGTGCTGCGCGATCAACTCGGCCATGCGGCGCTTCGTGAAGCGCAGCTGCTCGGCCTGGATCGCGATGTCGGCTGCTTGGCCGCGCAGTCCGGCGAGGGGCTGGTGCATCATGATGCGCGCGTTCGGGAGTGTGTACCGCTTGCCGGGTGCGCCCGCCGTCAGGAGGAACTGCCCCATCGAGGCGGCGAGGCCCATGCAGACCGTCGCCACATCGCACGAGACGAACTGCATCGTGTCGTAGATCGCCATTCCCGCGGTGACCGAGCCACCGGGGCTGTTGATGTAGAGCCAGATGTCGGCGTTCGGATCCTCGCCCTCCAGGTACAGCAACTGGGCGCAGATCTGGTTCGCGATGTCGTCGTTCACGTCGGTGCCGAGCATGACCACGCGGTTCTTGAGGAGCCTCGTGAAGATGTCGGAGCGGGGGTCGGCTCCCGCGTCGAGGGCCTGGGGCAGGTCGGGATGCGTCATATGCGATCCGAGGCTATCGGCTCGGCCACAATGGAGGGGTGCAGAACCCCGGTGGCTTCCGTCCCAGCACCGACGAACTCCTCGGCAACAATGCCGCGTTCGTCGAGGAGTTCGCCGACCACGATCTGGACCTGGCGCCCAGGCGCCAGCTCGCCGTTGTCGCATGCATGGACAGCCGGATGGACATCTTCCAGATGCTCGGTCTCGCCCACGGCGATGCCCACATCATCCGCAATGCCGGCGGTGTCGTCACCGACGATGTCGTGCGCTCTCTCGTGATCTCCCAGCGCCTCCTCGACACACGCGAGATCGCGCTCATCCACCACACTGATTGCGGACTCCAGAAGGTGACCGAGGCCGGCATGAAATCGCGCATCCGCGACGAGACGGGCGTCGAGCCCGCCTGGGCGATCGAGGCCTTCACCGACCCGCACGAGGACGTGCGTCGCGCCATGCGCCTGCTGGGAGAGAACCCGTTCATCGCCCACAAGGAGCACATCCGGGGTTTCGTCTACGACGTCGAGGATGGTCGACTCATCGAAGTCACGCGCACAGGCAACAAAGAGTGACTCCCACGCGCGGGGGGCTCAGCGACGCACGCCGCTGAAGACGACCGCCACGCACTCATCGTCGCCGATCTCGTCGCGCATCGCGATCAGGCCTGCCAGTCCCGCCGAACCCGTCGGGCTGACGTCGATGTCGGTGACATCGTGGGCGAGCCGGTGCGCACCCACGATCACGTCCTCGGGTGCGACCACGGGCGATCCCCCGGTGTCGGCCATCGCCTCGACGACTCCGATCCAGTCGTAGGTCTCGTCGTCGAGGATCCCATCGGCGAGCGAGACCGGCGTCGACTCCCACGGCCACATGCACTCGCGCCACCTCGCGCCGGCTCCGCGGACACCACCCGTGGCGCGCGCGCGATCCCAGGCCCGTGCGAGCGGTGCGCATCCGACCGCCTGCACCGCGTGCAGGCGCGGATGCACTCCCGAGGCCCGCAGGCTCGCGCCGACGCATGCAGCGAATGCTCCCCCACCCACCTGGATGAAGATGCGATCCAGCATCCGGCCCTGTGCGGCGATCTCATCGGTCATCTCCCAGCCGATCGTGCGCCCGCCATCGAGACACCACATGTTCTCCGGCCCCTGCACCCCGAAGGGAACCGCTCCGTCGCGCACCACCTCGCGGAACCGCAGCACGCAGGGATCACCCGCCGGATCACTCACTCGTCGTTCGCACACCCGCACATCGGCTCCGAATCGATCGAGCATGCCGAGCACCGTCGTGTCGGCCGCGACCGGAACGTGGACCGCGATCGGCCAGTCCACCGCGGCCGCCAGCGTCGAGGCTGCGACAGCTGCGTTGCCGCACGAGGCGATCGCGAGCGGCGGACGGCCCGTGGGCGAAGACCACGGTGCGAGCCCGGCACGCTCGGCCATGACGAGATGCACGAGTTCGGTGAAAAGGTGCCGCGCCTTGTGCGATCCCGCGACGTTGTGCGTCTCGTCCTTCACCCACACCCCGCCGGATGCCGAGAACCCGAGGGAGTCGGACAATCGTTCGGCGCGCAGCATCGGCGTGCGCCTGAAGCCCGTTCCCGCGACACGCTCCACGGCCGCGTCGAGATCGATGATCACCTGCGCGCGCGCAGAATCATCCAACCCGACGGCGGCGCCGAAGGCATCCACGGCGAGCCACCGTCGGTAGGCGAGGAAAGGGTTGTCGTCGTCGATCGGCCGGAACGGGACGACATCGGAATCGAAGCGCACCACATGGTGGCGATCCTCGGGCGAGGCATGGGGACATCCGAACACCAGGCCAGACTCGATGGCGACCGGCGTTCCGCAGACCTCGCAGTGCGCCCCGGTCACGACCGGATCGGCCGGGCCCGCCATCGCGTCGTCAGCCGGCCTGTGCGACGCGGGCGTTGAACTCGTCGATGAGTCCGTCCCACACCGGGGCGTGCGCGCGCACCGAGCGCCAGAACGACTGCGACCGTCGGGCCTCGAACACCTCGAGCGGCGTGCCCTGCTGCTCGACCCAGGTGTAGTAGCCGAGGTTGAAGATGCGGTTGCGGTCGCGCTCGGTGCAGTCGATCATGCTGTCGGTGCCGACATGGGCGAGGTGCTCGCTGAAGACCTCGGCCGCATCGATCGCACCGAAGTCGTTCCCGAAACGCCGCGCGAGGGTCTTCTCGCGCTCGCTCGGATACAGCGCGCTGCCGTCGGTGGCGATCGTGACGATCGCGTCGTCGGCGCCGTAGCCGAGCATCTTGGCGGTCTTTATCGCGGCGAGCACGTTGCAGATCGCCGAGAACCCGAAATGGGTGAGCGCATCGATCAACTCCGGGCTCGCACCGAGACGATCGGCCAGGTACTTGTGGCCGGCCGGGGTGTTGAAGAGGACGTCGAGTTCGTCGGTCGCACGGTCCGAGATCGCCACCACCACGTCGGTGTTCATCACGTTGTGGATGAGGGGGATGTGCTTGTCGCCGATGCCCTGGATGTTGTGCTCGCCGAATCCGTTCTCGAGCATGGTGGGGCACTCGAGTGCCTCGACGGCCACGATCTTGGTGCCGTAGAGGTCCTTCAACCTGTCGCCAGCGGCGATGGTGCCGGCCGACCCCGTGGCCGAGGTGAACGCTGCGAGGCGCAGACCCGAGTGGCCGTTCGCCCGCACGTGCTCGAAGGCGTGCGCGAGCGCGCGGCCCGTCACCTCGTAGTGACCGACGTGGTTCCCGAACTCGCAGAACTGATTGAGGATGAAGTTGCCCGGGTCCTTCGCCATCTCGTTGCAGGCGTCGTAGATCTCCTTGACATTGCTCTCGGTGCCGGGGGTGCGCACCACGTCGGTGGGGTCGGTGACCCACCGGTCGAGCCAGTCGAAACGCTCCTTCGACATGCCCGCCGGCAGCACCGCGACACCGCGTGATCCCATGAGGCGGCTGATGGCGATGCCACCACGCGCGTAGTTGCCGGTCGATGGCCACACGGCCCTGTGGCGGGTGGGGTCGAACTGGCCGGTGATGACACGGGGCGCGAAGCACGAGTACGCGGCCAGCACCTTGTGGGCGGTGATCATCGGGAAGCGGTCGCCGAACACCACGATGATCGGAGACTCGATGCCCGTCAGGCTCGGGGGCAGCACGACATGGTCGGGCACCTCGACGCGGTTGCCGGCGAGATCGTTGTACCAGTGCACCCGGAACAGGTTCCGTGGGTCGGCGGCGTCCTTGTCGACGCCGGTGGTCAACGAGGTGGGGATCAGCGACGGGACGGCCAGCTGGGCGAAGGTCGGCAGCACGATCTTCTGGGCCGCGAACCGCGCCACGCTGTTGGCGAGCGAGGCCTGGTCGACGACGGTCTTGGCGAGACCCAATTGCGCCGCGAGCACCTTCTCGTCGAGGGCATGGGTCTCGTGGGTCGCCGCATCGCGGGCCGGGCTCGTCATCGTCACGTCGTCCAGTCTGCCACCGGGGATGCGTGGCGGTTCGGCTGCATTGCCCCGGCTGCACATCTCGGGCTGTGCCGGCTCGACTGTCGGATGGCCGTCGCACACCCCGGACCGGACCCGCGGGTACCCTTCACTCGCACGCCGGTGTAGCCCAATTGGCAGAGGCAGCAGGTTTAGGTCCTGCGTGTTGGGGGTTCGAGTCCCTTCGCCGGCACCATGCACGTGAACGACCTGCCCACACCCGCACTCGTGGTCGACATCGGCCTGCTCCGCCAGAACCTCGAGACCATGGCGTCGGTGCTCCCCGGCGCGCACCTCCGGCCCCACATCAAGGCCCACAAGTGCACCTCGCTCGCGGTTGAACAAGAGGCGCTCGGTCACGAGTCGTTCACATGTGCGACGCCGCGCGAGATCCTCGGGATGATCGAGGCCGGCGTCGGCAAGGATTTCCTGCTCGCGAACGAGGTGATCGACCCCCGGCGTCTCGAGGCACTCGCGGCGGCCCAGGACAGTGCATCGATCGCCGTCGCGATCGATTCCGAGGAGACACTCGACGCCGCGGAACGAGCCGGAATCCGAGACGTGGTGATCGACGTGAACATCGGGTTGCCACGTTGCGGGTGCGACCCGAAGATCTCGGGGCGCCTCGCCGACTCGGCACGTGTGCGCGGGATGCGCGTGCGCGGCGTGATGGGCTACGAGGGCCATCTGATGATGGTCGAGGATCGCGCCGAGAAGAAGCGCCTCGTCGAGGAGGCAATCGGTGTGCTCGCCGAGGCCCACGAGGACGTGGGTGGTACGATCGTGTCCGCGGGCGGAACCGGGACATTCGATCTCTACGCCGGTACCGCCGTCACCGAGGTGCAGGCCGGAAGTTACGCGCTGATGGACACCTACTACGGCGGTCTCGGCCTGCCGTTCGTGCAGGCCGTCTGGGTGGTGGGCACGGTCGTGGCGGTGCAACCCAAGTGGGCAGTCGCCGACGTGGGCCTGAAGGCCCTCGGCATGGATCACGGCAACCCCACGATTGCCGGACACAAGGTGTGGTTCTGCTCTGACGAGCACATCACCTTCGCCCCGGACGACGGCACGCCCGCGCCGAAGATCGGCGATCGCGTCTTCGTCGCACCCGCACACGTCGACCCGACCATGGCGATGCACGAGACCGCATGGGTCGCAAACCAGTACGGCGAGGTGATCGCCCGGTGGCCGATCGACCTGCGCGGCTGGTGACCGCTGCCCGGTCGACCGACTACTCCGGACGCCCGGTGATCCTCGCCACGAGCGCGGGCAGTTGTGCGAGCGCGCGGGCGCGGTGCGAGATCGAGTCCTTGTCGCGGGGATCCATCTCGGCGAATGTGCGACCATCGCCGTCATCGGGCACGAAGACACTGTCGTAGCCGAACCCGTTCGCTCCACGCTCGGTGATGGTGATCGAACCGCGACACTCACCGTGCAGCAGGTGGATCTCGCCCGAGGGGTGGACGAGGGCGACCAGCGTGCGGAACCGGGCGCGCCGGTCATCGCACCCCTCGAGACGCGCGAGGAGGAGTGCGCGATTGGCCGCATCGTCGGCGGATGGGCCGGCAAACCGGGCGCTGTGCACCCCAGGTGCGCCCCCGAGCGAGTCGACCTCGAGCCCGGTGTCGTCGGCGATCGCCCAGGTGCCGGCATGGTTCGCGATCTCGACAGCCTTGATCACCGCGTTGCCCTCCAGGGTCGGTGCGGTCTCGTCGACATCGCCGACCTCATCGGGACGGGGCAGCAGAACGACGTCGACCGGCAGGAGCCTCGCGATCTCTGCGACCTTGTGAGCGTTCGCGCTCGCGCACACGATGCGCACGCGTGCCCCTATCGCGTGCTCGGGGGTTCGGCCAGCAGCTGGGCCTGGAGATCGAAGATACGACCGAGTCCCCTCTCGGCCAGACCGAGCAGATCGTCGAGTTCGCCGCGCGTGAACGCCAACCCCTCGGCGGTGCCCTGCACCTCCACGAAGCGCGACTCCCCTCCGGCGGTCGGGCGAAGCATCACCACGTTCATGTCGACTTCTGCGGTCGAGTCCTCCACATAGGGAAGATCGAGCACGGGCACTCCCCCGCACACACCGACCGAGATCGCCGCGCAGAACGAGTGCAGCGGGTGCTGCCGGATCGCGCCGGTCTGCACGAGCCTGGTGAGCGCGTCGTGGAGCGCGATGAACCCGCCGCAGATGCTCGCGGTGCGGGTGCCGCCATCGGCCTGGAGGACGTCGCAGTCCACCACCACTTGTCTCTCCCCGAGAGCCACCATGTCGCAGGCGGCCCGCAGCGAGCGACCGATCAGACGCTGGATCTCCACGGTCCGTCCGCTCTGCTTGCCCTTTGCGGCCTCGCGATCGACGCGCTCGGGCGAGGACCCGGGCAGCATCGAGTACTCCGCGGTCACCCATCCCTTGCCGGATCCCTTCATCCACCGCGGCACGTCCTCATCGACCGATGCGGTGCACAGGACCCTCGTCCGGCCGAACGACACGAGGACAGAACCTGCGGCCATCTCGGTGAAGTCGCGCTGGAAGGCGACGGGGCGGAGTTGTTCGGGTGTGCGCCCATCGGGTCGTGTCATGGCGTCTTGTCTAGTCGGTGACGCGTGCGGTGCGTCGCATCGACCTCAGCGGCATCGATCGCATCGCATCAGCCCCGGTGCCGACGACGTGGCATAGGGTCTCTTGCCGTGCTCGCCGCGACTCTCCTCGCCCTCGCGGCCGCCGTGCTGCATGCGTCGTGGAATCTCTGGGTCAAGCAGAGCGGCGACCGGTTCATCGCCCTGTGGGGCCAGATGACGGTGGCCGGTGTCGGGTGCCTGGTCATCGTTCTCGCGGTCGGTTGGCCGTCGAACCTGGCGTGGTGGCCCCTCGTCGTGAGCGGAATCGTCCACCTCTACTACGTGGTGGGGCTCGCGCGGGCCTACGACATCGGGGACTTCTCGGTGACGTATCCGATCGCGCGCGGAGGCGGCGCCCTGCTTGCCGCGCTCGGAGGTATCGCGTTCCTCGGCGACGAGATCTCGCTGCTGGCCTCGGTCGGTATCGCCGTCGCGATCGCGGGCATCTTCCTGCTCGCGGGGCGCGCCGATCGCGACCATGTCCGGGCCGCGCTCGCTGTCGCGTCCACGATCGGCATCTACTCCGTGGTCGACAGCCACGGCTCGCGTACGACCGGCGGCAACCTCTATCCATTGCTGCTGTTCACCTCGGCAGCAATTTTCATCACCCTGCACGGTCTCATGGCCGGGCGCCGGCGTGACATGGCGATCGCGATGCGCACGATGTGGCCGCGCTTCGCTCTCGCGGGCGCAGCCTCCGCGCTCACCTATTGGATGGTGCTCCTTGCGGTCCAGGACGCACCCGTGGGTTATGTCACCGTGCTGCGCGAGTCGAGCGTGGTGATCGTGGCACTCGTGGGCACCAAGTGGCTCGGCGAGGCGCACATGGCGCGCCGCGTCGGTGCCGCCGCTGTGGTGATCACGGGACTGGCCCTGCTGGTCGTGGGCGGGTGAACACCGCGCCACGGGCATCTGGTCAGAAGTAGATGATCTTCTCGGCGTTGGCTTCGGCGGTGTCGAGATCGTCGGTGTAGGCGCCGGTCGAGAGGTACTTCCACCCGCCGTCGCAGACGATGAACACGATCGTGCCCTCCTCGATCTCCGAGGCCACCTTGGCAGCACCGGCAAGAGAGGCACCCGAGGAGATGCCCGCGAAGATGCCGCACTCCTGCACGAGGCGCCGCGTCCACTCGAGCGATTCGCGCGGACGCACCACGCGCTTGCGATCGAGCAGGTCACGACCATGCCAGTTGTCGAAAACCGGCGGGATGTACCCCTCGTCGAGATTGCGCAGGCCCTCGACACGCTCACCGAGCGGGGGCTCGACGGCCACGACCTTGACGTCGGGATTCTGCTCCTTGAGGTACCGACCGGTTCCCATCAGGGTTCCAGAGGTGCCGAGTCCCGCGACGAAGTGGGTGATCTCCGGGCAGTCGCGCCAGATCTCGGGGCCGGTGCCCTCGTAGTGCGCGCGCGGGTTCGCATCGTTCGAGTACTGATAGAGGAAGCACCACTCCGGGTGCTGGGCCGCCATCTCCTGGGCACGGCGCACCGCGCCATTGGAGCCCTCCTCACCGGGAGTGAGGATGACCTCGGCACCGAAGACCTCGAGCATCTGTCGGCGCTCGATCGAGACCGACGTCGGCATCAGGATGGTGATCGGATAGCCCTTCATCTTGGCGATCGCGGCGAGCGCGATGCCGGTGTTGCCCGAGGAGGGCTCCACGATCCGCTGGCCGGGCACGAGACGCCCCGTGCGTTCGGCGTCCTCAATCATCGCCTTTGCGATCCGGTCCTTCACCGAACCGAAGGGGTTCTGGCTCTCCAACTTGGCGACGATCCGCACGTTCGGATTCGGCGACAGGATCGAGACATCCACCATCGGGGTGTTGCCGATCAACTCGAGGGAGTTCTGGAGCACGAAGACCGACCCGCCGTTGCGACGGACATCTGCGATCGACATGTGCCACCTCCTCGAGAGTGCGTCAGGACTGGTGTCAACACCGGGCGCCCGGGGGCTATTCCTGATTATTCCAGTCGGAATTGTAACCCTCGAGACCCTCGGTGTCACCCCTTCCGGAAGTCCGCAGATTCGGGTGCCCGAGCGGGGTCCACGTGGGTCGGTTGCGGGCCGCGGGGCTCAGACCGGGACGATCATCTCCTCGGTGATCCCTCCATCGACAATGAGATAGGAGCGAATCTCGGCGGCACCCCTCTTCAGGCCGACGATGACGTAGTGCCAGCCCGGGTCCGGCGCCTGGATCACATCGGTGGGGCTCGGGTAGGGCTCGGTGTGGGTGTGGGAGTGCACGACACCGATCACCTCGAGCCCCTCGGCCTCTGCGGCGAGTTCGGTGCGCAGATGCTCCTTCGGGTCAATCGTGTAGAGCTTGGCGCTGGCTGCGACGTTGGTGATCGGCACGAACCGGGCGACCCTGCCCGCGGTGCGCTCACCGATGAGAAGACCGCAGCACTCCTCGGGGAAGGTCTCGTAGGCGCGCGCGACCATCGCATGCAATGCACCCGAGGGGATCATGACGCGCGGAGAATCGGGCCGGAACATCGGCGCGAAGGCTAGCGGTACGCTCGAGCACCCCTATGGCAAAGGCACCGAATGCGACGCTGGCGAGCAATCGCAAGGCACGCCACGACTACGCGATTCTCGACGTGGTCGAGGCGGGCATCGTGCTGCACGGCAGCGAGGTCAAGAGCCTCCGCGCCGGCCAGGTCCAGATTGCCGATGCGTATGCGCGCGTGATCGACGGCGAGGTGTGGCTGGATGGCGTCCACATCTCGCCCTACCAATACGCCGTGGGAGTGGGGTCGCACGACCCGGATCGACCCCGCAAACTCCTGCTCCATCGCGACGAGATCGAACGACTCGCCGACCGTGTGGCACGGGAGCGGCTCTCGCTCGTGCCGCTCGCGTTCCGCTTGGTGGACGGGCGCGTCAAAGTCGACCTCGCCCTCGCCCGGGGTCGCCGACGCGAGGACAAGCGCCAAGTGATCGCCGAGCGCGACGTGAAGCGGGAGATCCAGCGCGCGCTCGGCCGTCAGCGCAAGGGGATGAACTAATCCCCTGATGTCGGTGGCGGTGTCGGCGGCGGTGCGACGGATGCTGTGGCACGCATGCGCGCCAACTGCACGACCCCCAGAGCCACGACAACACCGAGAATCCAGCCGGCGATCACATCGGTCGTCCAGTGCACCCCGAGCGCGAGCCGAGTCCAGCCGATGGCGAGACTCACCATCGAGGCGACAGCGAGGGACACCCGGCGCCTGATCGAGGGCACCGCCCATGGCACCACGAGCGCGAGGGCGACCGCGAGTGCGGTGGTGTTCGAGGCGTGCCCGGACGGAAACGACATACTCGAGAGCCCCGCTCCGGCCTCTGGGCGAGTGCGTCCGACGATGTCTTTCACCATCGAGGTCACCAGAGCACAGAACCAGAGCGATGCCGCAGGTGCGCCAGCACCCCACCATGTGAGCCCCGCCCTGCGCAGGAGGTACACCGAAACGACTGCAGCCGCGACGAGCACCTCGGTTCCCCCGAGTCGGGTCAGTCCGCTTGCGAGATCCTCGAGCATTCCCGACGTGCGGAAGATGTCGTGGAGGGCTGGGTCCATGCGACTCCGACGCTAATGGGACATCCGGGTCGGAGACCGACCACGGATGACACTCCCCCGCCGTACACTGTGGGCACACAACCGATCACGGGGCTGACAGGTTTCGACAGCAGAGTCGTTGTTCGAGTGTGCGACCCGAGTTGCTCAGACTCGCTAAACGGGGCAACCAAAAGAATTGCCAACGAGCAGTTCGCTCTCGCGGCCTAATCCGTCGTAGAGAGACATCGTGACCAGCAATGGCGCACGGGGCCGATCCACCGCAGCCCGGCAACAGAAGCGGGGGATGACGACGGGAAAGAACGTTGGCGCCGGGGAAGACCGGTGACATGGCGGAAAGACGCCACGCGACCCCGCAAGGGGTGGTCGACCCGCCGATGACGTTGCGTCAGCGTCGCAGCCGGGAATGGTCGTAGCACGTTCGTTCCGCGCCTGATGGACGGGGGTTCGATTCCCCCCAGCTCCACCACCAGATCCACGCACCGACTCTCGTCG
>JBJTCB010000046.1:0-35420 GCA_046091605.1 Actinomycetota bacterium
TTGAGGATGGCCGCATCGCTCAGGACTGCGCTCATCGTGGCCTTGTTGGGGGTGCCGTCACTCCAGGTGAGCGGGGCCGAGATCCCGTAGGACAGCTTCGGTGACTCCCCGGGGACGGTCATCAACGAACCCATGAAGGAGCGGCTGCTCGCGAAGAGCGCACCAGTGAAGACCTCGTCCAGTGTTGTGTCCAGGCTCAGCACGATGTTCGCGCTGAGAGTCTCGTGGGTGTTCTGGGTGTACTGGCACGTCTGCACGGGCACCTGGCTGCACCCGACTCGCTGGCTGTTCTGCACCACGACAGGCGAAAGGGCGGGCTTCACGCGGATGCGGAGCGTCGCGGCATCTGTGCCGAGGTTCGCGGTTTTCCAGTACGTGGCCGCGCCATTCGCCCACGTCCAGCGCAGGGTCTTGCCGAGAGTGTTCAGGTTGAGCGTGATGTCGAACTCTGTGTCGGCGGTGACCGGCGTTGCCAGGGTGAGCGGCTGGCCGTTCTGGTCCTTCGGGCTGGTGAAGTCATACCCCAGCTGCATCGGCTGGATCTGGTAGCCCACAGTGACCCCGATACGGTTCGGTGTCGAGTAGCAGACGCCCTGGGCCGGCGTCTGGCCGGTACGGCACAGGTTGAACGGCGCGATCGCAACCGCGATACGTCCTGCCGGCACGTTCGTCTCTGCAGCTGCCGTGCCGTTGGTGATTACCGGAGTGGAGACACCGTTGTTGATGACAGACAGCGCGGTCACGTAGGGGCGTGCACTCACGCCGCCCTGTAGCGACGGCCAGTTCGCGTTGTTCGGGTCTGCGGTGTCGAGCCATGTCTGGTCCGGCATGCCCGTGTTCGAGGGAGGGCCGGCATGGGCCACCTGCGGCGCGAGTGCCGACACCGGACCTGCGAGCAGTGCGAGGACTGCAAGAAGTGCCTTCTTCCTCATGGGTGCCCCCCGTCTTTGCCCCACAGGGAGCGCGATGGCCTAACCTTACCCAGCCCCGGCGCGGCCCCGTGAAGCACAAAAGCCGGGCCCCGTGCGGGACCCGGCTCGATTGTGGCGCGGCGGCACCGCGGAACGGGCTCAGTCGAGATCGATGGGCTCCTCGTCAGCCTCGGTGAACTCGGCCTCGTCGGCGTCGACTCCGGCCGCGCCACGCACCTTGGCTTCCATTTCCATCATGATCTCGGGATTGTCGTGGAGGAAGTTCTTCGCGTTCTCCCGGCCCTGACCCAGCTGCTCACCCTCGTAGGTGAACCAGGCCCCGGACTTCTTGGCGATGCCCATCTCGACGGCGAGATCAAGCAGTGCACCCTCGCGACTGATGCCCTTGCCGTACATGATGTCGAACTCCGCCTGTCGGAAGGGCGGTGCGACCTTGTTCTTCACGACCTTGACGCGGGTGCGCGACCCGACCACCTCGGCACCGTCCTTGATCGCCTCGATGCGGCGGATGTCGAGACGCACCGACGAGTAGAACTTCAGCGCACGACCACCGGGGGTGGTCTCGGGGGACCCGAACATCACGCCGATCTTCTCGCGCAGCTGGTTGATGAAGATGCAGATGGTGTTCGACTTGTTGAGGTTGGCGGTGAGCTTGCGCAGGGCCTGACTCATGAGTCGGGCCTGCAGACCCACGTGGCTGTCACCCATGTCGCCCTCGATCTCGGCCTTCGGGGTGAGGGCAGCGACCGAGTCGATCACCACGACGTCGAGCGCACCGGAACGGATCAGCATGTCCGCGATCTCGAGCGCCTGCTCGCCGGTGTCGGGCTGGGAGATGAGGAGGTGGTCGATGTCGACCCCGATCGCCTTGGCATAGACCGGGTCCATCGCGTGCTCGGCATCGATGTAGGCGCAGATGCCACCGTTGCGCTGGGCCTCTGCGACCACGTGCATCGCCAGGGTCGACTTGCCCGAGGACTCGGGACCGTAGATCTCGACGACGCGACCCCGCGGGAGACCCCCGACCCCGAGAGCCAGGTCGAGCGGGAGGGCCCCGGTGGGGATCGCCTCGATGGCCATGGAGCCCTTCTCGCCCATCCGCATGATGGAGCCCTTGCCGTACTGCTTGTCGATCTGGGCGAGGGCGGCTTCGAGGGCCTTGTCGCGCTCGGGAGTGGGTGTTGCCATGGTTCGGGCCTTTCTGCTGGTGCTTTCCGGGTGTTTCGACCGGAGAGCGGACTGTAGGGACGGGGTGTACATCCGAACGACAGCACTGTAACTACGAACACCTGTTCGGGTCAAGCACCCTCGCCCGGGATCCCCGGCAGGCCCCATGTGGACCCCCACAGGCCGGGTCCGGCAGGGCAAATTCGGCAGGGCACGTTCGACAGGATGGTCGCCCCGGCCGGCAAAACGGACGGACCCAGAGAAATCAGCCGGCGTCAGGACTCACGCGAGGCGAGCCAGGCCCTGGCCGACTCCAAGTCCTCGGCGCTCGGCTGGCGGATGAACAGGTCCACCCCGAACCACACCGTGTAGGTGAGCGGGTACCCGAGGATCGGCACCGCGACTGCGATCACGCCCGCCACGACCAGCAACGGAACGAGGGACACACCGACCACGACCGAGATGATCATCCAGGCGATGATCGAGCCGAACGTGAGGAACACGCCCATGGTGGCCGCCCCCAGCTCGAACCCCTCGTAGCCGCGCTCCCAACTGAGCCCACACGTGTGGCACCGCTCCTGGCGTCCGAACCACGAGGTGCAGAACGCACCTTTTCCGCCGCACCAGGCGCACCTGCGCACGACACCGCGGGCGAGCAGCACTGGAAGCGCCGCCCGCAGTCGCTCAGGCGAGGAGTTCATCCACGAACTCGGCGAACACCGAGGCGTACTTCATGGCGTCGTCGTCGGAGTGCGCCACCGAGATGAGCCACTGCTCGTCGAGACCCGGCGGCAGGAGGATGCCCCTGTTGATGCCATGGATCCACTGAGCGAAGGCGAGATCGAAGTCGGTCGCCTTGTAGTCGCGGTAGTTGCGGATGGGCTCGGCCGCCCACGTCACGCACCCCTTGGCACCGAACTGGATCGTGTGGGCGGGCAGTCCCGCGCTCGTGATCACCCCGGCGCACGCCGCGACCAAGCGGCCGTTGCGATCGATCGTCTCCTGGGTCACTGTGGGCGTGCAGACCTCGGCGAGCACCGCCTTGGCGGCGGCCATGACGAGCGGATTGCCGTTGTAGGTGCCGAGGTGCAGCACACGACCCGTCGTGATCTGGTCCATGCACTCGGCGGTGCCACCGAATGCACCGACGGGCAGACCTCCGCCGATGCTCTTGGCCAGGCACACCAGATCAGGCTGGACGCCGAGCGCACCGGTGGCGCCCGACCACCCGGCGGTGATACCAGTTTTCACCTCGTCGAAGATGAGAAGCGTGCCGTGGTCGCGCGTGATGCGCCGCACCGCCTCGAGATAGCCGGGCTGGGGAAGGCAGATGCCTATGTTCTCCATGACCGGCTCGACGATGAAGGCCGCGACGTCGTTACCGGCGAGTGCGCGCTCGAGCGCGTCGGCGTCGTTGTAGGGAACCACGATCGTGTCGCCGAGCACCGCCTCGGTGATTCCGGCCGTCGAGGGCACGGCAACCGGTGCGTGCGCGGGACCGGCCTTGTCGACCGGCGGCTTCATCGAGATCATCACCTCGTCGTGGTGGCCGTGGTAGCCGCCCTCGACCTTGACGATCTTGTCGCGACCGGTGACACCACGAGCCACACGGATCGCGTCCATGGTGGCCTCGGTGCCCGAGTTCGTGAACCGCCACATGGGCAGGCGGTAGCGGGCGGCGAGGAGCTCTGCGACATCGGCGTTCGACTCGCACGGGGTCACGAAGAGCGTGCCGTTGTCGAGCTGCTCCTCGATGGCTCGGCGCACGACCGGGTTCACATGGCCGGCGAAGAGCGCTCCGAAGCCCATGTCGTAGTCGATGTAGCGGTTGCCGTCGACGTCCTCCATCCACGCATCGATGGCGCGGCGCACCACGATCGGGTGCGGGTCATAGGCCTGGAAACTCGACGGCACACCCATCGGCAGGACCTTGCGGGCCCGCTCGGTGGCTCTCTGCGAGGCGCGGGTGCGACCAGAGTAGACCAGCATCTCGCGCTTGGTTATTGCTCTGGCTCTGTCGGCCAGACTCTGACGCAACGTGGGATTCGCCGCGGACATTGGTATCACCCCGAATTTCGGACACCACCATCCTAACGGTGGTTCGACACGGTGTCTCTGAGGCAGTTGAAGCCCTGTCGGTGTTGGGGGAATCGTGCGACAGTGGCAGAATATGTATTCCCTTGGTGGGTGTAGCTCAGTCCGGTTAGAGCGCCAGGTTGTGGCCCTGGAGGCCGGGGGTTCAAGTCCCCTCACTCACCCCAAGTCACCCGCATCGCGCCTTCGGGCGTCGATGCGGGTCGACGCGAGACGGCAGCACCGTCGCGACCGGTTGTCGGTGCGACCGCACAGCCGCGTTGGTCGCGAGACTGCCCGCGTCCTACACTCGTGGACGCGCGCCTTTAGCTCAGCTGGTAGAGCAACGGACTCTTAATCCGCAGGTCCTGGGTTCGATCCCCAGAGGGCGCACCATTCGAATCCTGCGCCGCCGAACGGCAACGCGTCGTCGTCTGATGCACGGATCGGCGTGCGTCTTCTGAGGTTCAGTCCCGCCGTGCGAAGGCCGCCACGACCTCGACATGATGTGTCTCGGGGAAGATGTCGAGCACTTCTGACTCGACGAGGTCCCATCCGGCATCGACCAGGTACCGCGCATCGCGCGCGGCAGCGACAGGATCGCAACTGACGAGCACGATGTTGGCCGCTCCGGTCTCGACCAGGGAGCGCGCACCCTGTTTTCCGAGCCCCTGACGGGACGGATCGGCGATCACCGTCGAGGCCGGCACCGCCTCCCACTGCTCGAGACGCACATTCTCGATCACGGTGGCGGTGTCGTCGAGGTTGCGCACCGCGTCACGGCAGGCAGAGCGTGATTCCTCCACCAGCACCATCTCGTCGAACCGCTCGGCGAAGGCGAGCGCGAAGAGCCCCACTCCCCCATAGGCATCGACGAGCACGCCGCCAGTCGCTCCCACGCGGTCGAGCCGGCGCCGCACCGAATCGATGATCAATTCGGCCGCCTCGGGCGACGACTGGAAGAACGACTCCATCGAGACTTCGTACCTGCGTCCATCGACCACCTCGGTGATCCGCGCGTTGCGTCCGGTGCGCACCGCGAGTCCGTCGACCAGGCGGCCCTCGTGGCACCACGCGGCCGTCTCGCCCGTGCGGGCTCCGGTGCGAATCGTCACTTCACCGGCCCCGGCGAGGAGCGGTGCGGCCAGAAGTGCGTTGACCGCATCGTGGGCCACCACGCACGACTCGGTGGTCACCACCTCGTGGGAGCCCGACATGCGGAACCCGCATCCGACGCCCTCGCTCGCGACCCGCACGGTCGTGCGTCGCGCACCGTCGGAGATCCGGCGCAAGAGGGGTTCGATCTCCATCTTCCCGGTGCGCGCGTAGGCCTCGGTCACGATCGCGCGCTTGAACGCACCTTGGGCATGGCGGTCGATGTGCTGCCAGTCGCAGCCGCCGCACCCCTCGGCCACCCTCGGGCACGGGGGCTCGCGACGCTTGTCCGAGGGCACCTCGATCGCCACCACCCGAGCGCGAGCGAAGTCGCGCTGGCTGTCCACGATCTCGGCCCGCACCGACTCACCGGCGATGACCCCGGGGAGGAACACGATGCGACCGTCGGCGAAGCGCGCGAGTCCCTCTCCACCGGCGACGAGTTTGTCGACCGCGACTGTCTCTTCCGCCGTCACCGTTCCAGCGTAGGGGCAACGGTGCGACGACTAGTGTGAGTGCGTGGCGTTGCCCGTGATGATCGCTCCCTCGGTGCTGCCGGCCGATTTCTCCCGGCTCGGTGACGAGGTGAAGGCGCTCGAGGATGCCGGCGTCGACCTCATCCAGTGGGACGTGATGGACGGCCAATTCGTGCCGAACCTCACCTTCGGGCCCGACGTGATCGCGTCTGCCCGCGCGCACACGTCGCTCCCGTTCGAGGCGCACCTGATGGTGCTCACACCCGACGTGATGGCCGCCCGCTACGTCGAGGCCGGGTGCCAGCGGTTGATCGTGCACGCCGAGGCGTGCACGCACCTGCACCGCACGTGCGAGAACATCCGCGCCCTCGGAGCGACGGCCGCTGTGGCGCTGAACCCCCACACGCCAGCATCGACCGTCGAGCACGTGCTCGACCTCGTCGACATGATCCTCGTGATGACCGTGAACCCCGGCTTCGGCGGCCAGAGCTACATCGCCACCATGGAGCCCAAGATTGCCGAGGTGCGGGCGATGATCGACTCTCGCGGGCTCGCCGACACCATTCATCTCGAGGTCGATGGCGGAATCGGCCCCTCGACGATCGCGGGCGCGGCCCGCGCGGGGGCAAACGTGTTGATCGCCGGGAGTGCCCTCTTCCGCGACCCGAAGGGCCTCGGCCACGCCGTGAGCGAGTTGCGCTCGCTCGCCGAGGCCGCCGTCACCGGCTGATTCGGCACCGGAGCCACCTCAGCGCGAGAGACCGCGCTTGGCCCACACCGCGCCGACGAGCACCACCAACACCAGGAGTGCCGGGAGCACCAGGGCGGCGAACAACCGCCCCGGGCTGTCGAGGAGCAACGAGAACGTCCCGGTCGCCACCGCGGTGCCGTCGATGTTCAATGTGCGGGCGACGGGCTCGTGTTCCGGGCAGTCGATGCGCGCCACGAGACCCTCGGCCTCGCCGAGCACCGCGGCCTCGTCGCGCAGGCTCGACACCAGTGTCGAGCCGACGGAGTCCCCGGCCACGACACCGACGATGTAGTCCGATCCGGTCTCGAGGTGGCGCGCATCCGCGCCGTATCGCACCTCCACGGCGCCCCCGCGAGTGAACGCATCGAGCGTTCCGGCGCGCACCTGATCGACGCGGAACGTCGCCGAGACCGCACCGATCGAGACCACCTCGCCACTGAACACCGCCAGTGCCGTCGGCGGTGTCGGACAATCAGGGGCAATGGTGGTGACCGCCGACGGGAGCGTCGTGGTGGTCGTTGTCTCCACCGGATCATCCACCACACCCTGCTCGGCGGGCACGGACTCGGGGACGGGCACGAAGACGTCCTCGCCGGGGACGGTGTCGGTGACCGACGTGTCGATGGGCGCACCAGGGGCCGCGGGCGCGGCCGAGACGATCGGTGCCATCACCGTGATCCCCACGGCGCACGCAACGATCAGGAGGCGACGCACCGGGTCAACCATAACGGCGCATGCAGGGGCGATACTTGGCACCATGGGGTTCGATCCGCAACGACGGCGCGTCAAGCGACGCACCGACATCGTCTTTGTCGTCGCGGCGATCGCAGTCTCGGCACTGCTCGTGATGTGGGCATTCGCAGGGTGACTCCTCCCGTGTCTGCGCGCAAGAAACCGGGAACAAAGACACCGGGGTTGTGGGACGGTCTCTATGGTCCCGTCGAGCTGCGGCGCGTGCAGCCCTACGAGGCAACGAAGGGCTACGTCTGCCCCGGGTGCCACGCAGGCATCCCCGAGGGCACCGGACATGTCGTGGCCGTGCCGCGCGATGCACCCGATCTTCGCCGCCACTGGCACCGTGCCTGCTGGGCCCGGCGCACTCCCACGCCGCGGCGTGCTCCCCGCACCCGGCGCGGAAACCGCGACTAGAACGCCGCCTCGACCACCTCGACCCTGCCGGACGTCACCGCCGCCACATCGAACCGCACGGTGCCGGTCGCCCCGGTCGCCTCGATCCAATCGAGGGTCGCGCGCCGGAGGCGTGCCTGCTTGACCGCTCCCACCGCCTCGAGCGCGGTGCCGTGCGAGGTGCCCGAGCGCGCCTTCACCTCGCAGACCACGATCGTGCGACCGCGCACGGCGACGATGTCGATCTCACCGCGACGACTGCGCCAGTTCCGGGCCACCACGGTGTACCCGCGCGACTCGTACAGGCGCGCCACGAGGTCCTCTGCGGCACGGGCGAGTTCGGCGTTGCGCGCGGCGCGCGCGCGCCTCAGATCGTGCCCGGGGGCAGGATTCCGTCGGAGGGGAGCTCCTCGACGTTCACGTCCTTGAAGCTCAGCACCCTCACCTTCGGGACGAACCGGGTCTTGCGGTACATGTCCCACACCCATGCGTCGACCATCTCCACTTCGATGAGCGGCCTCGCGGCGTCGCCCGTCACGCGGACCGACACGTCGTTGGCGAGATAGAAACGTCGCTCGGTCTCGACGGCGTAGCGGAACATCCCCACCACGTCCTGGTACTCCTGGGCGAGCTTGTACTCGCGATCAGCCTCGAAATTGTCGAGTTCGTCGGCGTCCACCCGCGGTCGTCCCTCGGGTCAGGCTTCCTACGACTCGCGCTTCTCGCGGATCTTGGCCGACTTGCCCGCGCGGTCGCGGAGGAAGTACAGCTTGGCGCGGCGCACGTCGCCACGCTTCAGCACCTCGATCTTGGCCACCGACGGGCTGTGGAGCGGGAAGGTGCGCTCGACACCCACGCCGTAGCTCACCTTGCGGACCGTGTAGGTCTCGGCGATGCCCGAACCCTGGATGGCGATGATGTTGCCCTGGAACACCTGGATGCGCTCCTTGCCGGACTCGACCACGCGCACATGCACCTTGACCTCGTCGCCGGGGAGCAGGTCCGGAACGTCGTCCCGCTTGTTCTGGTTGTCGACGATGTCGGTGGTCTTCATCTCTGGTCCTCGGGAGGTGGGGCCGTGTGCCGGCTCCGGTGTGTGCCGGCGAACGTGCCGGTGCCCCTAGGGGGCGAAGGGGAAAGGATACGAGACCGGAGCCACACCTTCCAACAGGGCCCTCTCCTGCTCGGTCAGTCCGCCGCGGGCCTCGATCAGGTCGGGACGAACCTCCAGCGTGCGCAGGAGCGCCTGAGCCATGCGCCAGCGAGCGATGCGCACGTGGTCCCCGCTGCGCAGGACCTCGGGCACCTCCCACCCGCGGTACTCGGCGGGCCGGGTCCACTGCGGCTCCTCGAGGAGTCCCGCGGCGCCGAAGCTCTCGGTCACGGGTGACTCATCGTTGCCCATCACACCCGGGACCAACCGCGTCACTGCCTCGATGACCAGACACGCCGCAACCTCGCCACCAGCGAGCACCACGTCACCGATCGAGACCTCGTGGTCGACGAGATGCTCGCGCACACGGTGGTCGACCCCCTCGTAGCGGCCGCACAACAGACTGAACCCGCCGGACTCTGCCAGCGCGCGCGCCATCGATTGGTCGAAGCGGCGGCCACCCGGCCCGAGCAGGATCAACGGTCGCGGAGGGGCCGCGGCCTCGACGGCGGCAAAGATCGGCTCGGGACGCATCAGCATCCCCGCTCCCCCGCCGAAGGGCGCATCGTCGACGGTGCGGTGGACATCGGTCGTGTGGTCGCGGATGTCGTGGCACCGCAGGTCGACCAGGCCACTCTCTCGCGCACGACCCAGGAGACTGTGGTCGGCGAAACCATCGACGATCGCGGGGAAGATCGTGAAGACATCGATCCGCACGGCGAGAACCTAGCGAGTCAAATCTCGTCCGGGGGCAGCACCCCGGTCGTCCGATGCATCATCTCCCGCGCCGTCTCGAAGGTCGAGACCCTCGGGCGGGTCGATCAGGGTCACTCCGTCGGCACACGACACCACGAAGGTGACGGGCACCAGCACGCCGCTCGCGAGCTCGAGGATGTCGTGTGCGGGGTTCACGATCACCGAGATGCACCGGCCCCATTCGCTGCCATCCACCCCGACGACACGCGAGCCCACCAACTGGTGCACCCAGAGCGTGTCGTCCGCGGAGGGAAGTGGCGCGGCCCACAGGGTCGCATTCACCAGCGCCTCGGCCGCGGTTCGATCGTCGACACCGACGAACCGCACGAGGTGGTGGTCACCATGGGGCCGGCACGACTCGACCACGAGAACGCGGGCGTGTCCGCCCACGGACACGAAGTACTCCGCTCCCGGGGCACGACGCTCGGGAATCTCGCTCGTGAAGTGCACGTTCGATTCGCCGCGCACGCCATGGGCACGGCCGATGCGGCCGATCTCGAGGTGGTCGGCGGGCGGCTCCGCCGTCGCCGGCGGCTCGGTCACTCGTCGACGAAATCGACGTCGACATCGACGTCGTCGTTGGCCGCCGCGGCCCGCACGACGGTGCGGATGCTCTGGGCGGTGCGACCACGACGGCCGATCACGCGACCGAGATCACCAGGCCCGACGCGCACCTCGAGCAGCACCGAACCACCCTTGCCCTCCTCGGAGGAGACACGCACGGCATCGGGGTCGTCGACGATGCTGCGCACGATGTGGGTCAGCACCGCGATGGCCACCGGGGCCTCGAGTGTGTTGGCGTCGCGGTCGGACATGTCGCTCATGCCCGGGTCACTTCGCCTTCGAGGCGGTGAACTGCGCCCAGGCGCCGCTGATCTCGAGCAGCTTGCGCACGCGCTCGGTCGGCTGGGCACCCTTCAGGAGCCACTGCACGGCCTTGTCGTTGTCGATCTTGAGGGTCGAGGGCTCGGTACGGGGGTTGTACTGGCCGAGGATCTCGATGAAGCGTCCGTCGCGCGCACGGCGGGAATCGGCCGCGACCACGCGGTACTGGGGCTGCTTGGTCTTTCCGACGCGGGTGAGGCGCAACTTGACTGCCATGTTCTTCGGACTCTCCTGATGGGGCACGACGGTGATTTCGTCGGCGACCAATGGAGGCTATCGGCGAGGGTCACGGGCCCCCAACGGGGTGTTGACCGACCGACACGATTGGATCAGCGAGAAAACGGCGGGAGGCCGGGGCTCCGATCCGCACCGGGGAGGCCCGGCAGACCCCCCTGACCGCCCACCATGTCGCCCAGTTCGCGCATCATCTGCTTGCGATTCGGCTTGTTCTTCTTGCCCGACTTGCCCCGGCTCGAGGCGGGCGCGGCGAGCGCCCCCATGCGCTTCATCATTTTCTGCATCTCGGAGAACTGCTTCACGAGGCGGTTCACATCGGCGACCTCGGTGCCGCTTCCCTTGGCGATGCGCGAGCGGCGACTGCCGTTGATGATCTCGGGATTGCGACGCTCCTCGAGGGTCATCGAGCGGATGATGGCCTCGGTGACCTTCACCTGGTCGTCGCCGATCTCGGCGTTGCGCATCTCCTTGGGAACACCCGGGAGCATCCCCACGATCCCCGAGAGCGGACCCATCTTCTTCACCTGTTGGAGTTGCTCGAGGAAGTCGTCGAGGGTGAACTGCCCCTCGAGAAGTCGTGCCGCGGCCTCCTCGGCCTTGTCCTTCTCGAAGGCCTGCTCGGCCTGTTCGATGAGCGTGAGCATGTCGCCCATGCCGAGGATCCGGCCCGCCATGCGATCGGGGTGGAACTGCTCGAACGCATCGATCTTCTCACCGGTCGCGGCGAAGGCGATCGGTCGCCCGATCACGGTCTTGACCGAGAGCGCCGCACCACCGCGCGCGTCGCCGTCGAGCTTCGACAGGATCACGCCGTCGATCGCGAGACGCTCGTGGAACGCCTCGGCGACCCCCACCGCATCCTGACCGGTCATCGCATCCACGACGAGGAACGTGTACTTGGGCTGCACCGCGACCGAGATCTCGGCGACCTGGGCCATCATCGCCTCGTCGATCGCGAGGCGCCCCGCCGTGTCGACGATCACCACGTCGCGCCCCAGACGCCGCGCCTCCTCGATTCCCCGTCGCGCCGTGGCCACCGGGTCACCCGGTTCGCTGAAGACCGGCACACCCACCTGACCGGCCAGGGTGCGCAACTGCTCCACGGCCGCGGGACGCTGGAGGTCGGCGCCCACGAGCAGGGGCTGGCGACCCTGGGAGCGGAACCATCGCGCGAGTTTGGCGGCCGTCGTGGTCTTGCCCGAGCCCTGGAGACCGGCCATCAACACGACCGTCGGCGGAACAGGTGCATAGGTGATCGCGAGCGTCTCGCCCCCGAGCATCGAGACGAGCTCGTCGTTGACGATCTTGACGACCTGTTGCGCCGGGTCGAGGACCTCCGACGCCGCCACTCCCACCGCCGCCTCGCGGATGCGCGCCACGACCTGGCGCACCACGGTGACGTTCACGTCGGCCTCGAGCAACGCGGCGCGGATCTCGGCGAGGACCTCGTCGACGTCGGCCTCGGTGAGGCGACCCTTTCCGCGGAGGCGCTTGACGACGCCCTGGAGGCGCTCGCTCAGTGAATCGAACATGACGACGAAAAGCTATCCGTGGTGTCGCGCGACCGTCCCGCGACGAACCCGCGCGCGCCCTCGCGCACTCAACCGACGCTCGTGCCGGTGACCTTGCCGCCCGTGACGGTGAGATTCACCCGGTCGCCTCGCCAATCAGCAGTGACCATGAACTGCTCGCCGTCACGCTCGACGACCCTCACGGCCCAGCCCTTCGATGTCGCAACCTTCGTCGCCTCGGCCTCGGTCAGCCCCACGAGCGACGCCGCGTCCTTGTCGGGGATCTGCGGCATGTCGGTCGTCGGTGCGCCACCCGGGTCGATCTGTCCGGTCGAACCGCTGCCCGAGCTTCCTCCGCTCGATCCCGACGAACCCGGATCGACCGGCGCAGGTTCGATCGGGGGTTCGGCACTGGCGAGGTACTTGTCGGGGATGGCAAGCACCGTGCCGATCTCGCTCGTGCCGTCGGTGAACCTGTACGACGGAACCAGGTACACCTCGTCCTGGCTCACATAGAAGTTCTGCAATGCGAGCTCGACCCCGGTGATCCGCACCACCGTCGTGCGTGCGATCGTCGTCGTTGTTTCGCCACCGGACACCACGGTCTCGGGAGGCGCACCCGCGTCGGAGCTCACCGGGGTCTCCGGGGTCTCCAGGGATGGTGCCGAGTCGGTTCTCGTCGACGTTGCGCCGTTTTTGACCATCGCTCCCGA
The DNA here is from genome assembly GCA_046091605.1 of Actinomycetota bacterium. GTDB lineage: Bacteria > Actinomycetota > Acidimicrobiia > Acidimicrobiales > Ilumatobacteraceae > UBA2093. Next base: position 12,938 of record JBJTCB010000046.1, read on the forward strand.
CACCCCCATCCACGAGCCCCACATTCCCGATGACATCCGCTTCACCGCGTCGTCGAGATCGATCAACGGATACGTGTCGGCCCCCTGGTAGTCGGCGAACTGGCCCCAGGCACCGATGACCGCGGCATTCTCGCCGAAGTCGATGCCACCGATGTTCCCGGTGCGCAGTCCGTCGACCTTCTCCTCGAACGACACGAACGTCGACCATGTCGATGCCGTCGCTGTGATGACGAGTGAGTCCGTGTCGTAGCCGGCCTTGTCGAGGATCCCTGTCGCCGTGCGCAGTGCCGCGGCTTCCGACGGGAGGTTCTTCGGCTCGGGGATCGTCGGCGGCGTGCTGGTCGCATCCGACGAGGGCGCACAGCCCGGCGCATCCGGCGCATCGGCTGCTCCGGGTGCACACGGCTCGACGAGTCTGCCCGACGACGATTTCGCCATCGGCGGGTAGTACGACCACGACCCGGGGCCTCCCCCGACCCACATCGTCACACTCGCCGTGTCGGGTTCGGTGCTGCTCTTGCCGGCATCGGGCGACCCGACGGCGATCTGGTCGGTGCCCTGCTCGTAGACCTCGCCCTTCACCCCGAGCGCTCGCGCGAGCGCCACGAGCCGTGTCCGTGCATCATCGGGCAGGAGGGCCTTCCACGAGCGAGCCTTCGCGGCGGGCTTCTCGAGTCCGGGGGCGAGTTCGTAGTCGATCGACCACGGCGCCATCATCTTGGAATCGGCCGAGGCGTTGGTCGCCCCCTCACCGGTCGGAGACATCTGCATCCGCAACACGGCGGGGTCCGAACCCCCGCAGGCAGGGAGCGACAGGACGAGAAGTGCAATGGCGAGGGAACGAACTCTCACTCGAACAATCCTGACACGAACTCGCCCGGATTGAAAGTCACCAGGTCGTGAGCACCCTCGCCGAGACCCACCAACTTGACCGGGATTCCGAGTTCTGTCTCGATTGCGAACACGATGCCGCCCTTGGCCGAACCGTCGAGCTTGGTGAGAACGACCCCGGTCACATCGGTCGCCGCGGCGAACTCACGCGCCTGTGAAAGGCCGTTCTGTCCCGTGGTCGCATCGACCACCAGCAGCACCTCGGTCACCGTGCCGCGTGCCTTGTCGGCAACGCGGCGCACCTTGCGCAACTCCTCCATGAGGTTCGTCTTGTTCTGGAGACGGCCGGCGGTGTCGGCGAGAACCAGATCGGCATTCTTGGCCGCGGCGCTCTCGATGCCGTCGAAGATCACCGATGCGGGATCGGCCCCCTCGGCGCCGCGGACGAACCCGGCTCCCGACCGCTCGGCCCAGATCTGCAACTGCTCGGCTGCAGCCGCGCGGAACGTGTCTCCGGCGGCCAACACCACGCTCGCGCCCCCTGCCACGCGCGCGGTGGCGACCTTGCCGATCGTGGTCGTCTTGCCGACGCCGTTCACGCCCACGAACAACCAGACTGCCGGCCCCGCCGGGGACTCGATGGTGAGTGACCGGTTCGCCCCGGAGAGTCGGGCCGTCATCGACTCGCGCAGGGCTGCGATCAGATCCTCGACTCCGGTCATGCGCGACTCCGTGGCGCGCACCCGCAGGTCTGCGATCAGTCCGTCCACGAGTCCCACGCCGAGATCGGCTCGCAGCAAGAGTTCTTCGAGGTCGGCCCAGGTCTCCTCGTCGATCCGGCCCCGGCCACGAATCGAGGAGAAGGCATTGGCGAACAGGCCACGAGTGCGCGACGTGCGATCCCGCACCGATGGCGACGACGCAGGTACTTCGACAACTGGTGCCTCGACGGGTGCAGCCTCGACGGGCGCCACCTCGACAGACGCCTCGACAGGCGCCGCATCAGAAACTGGCGCGACCGGGACGTCACCACGTGGCGCGATGGTCTCGACCGACCCCGGCGCACGGCGACGTGCGATGACACGCGACGCGAGAATCACCCCCACGCCGAACACCACTCCGCCGACGGCGGCCCACAGGAGAATCTCGTTGGTCGAGGCCGCGATCGTCACGGGATCAGTTCTACCGGCGTCAGTTCACGGGTGCGGGGCTCGTGCGCTCCACGACCACCTTCGACGATCCGCCCGGCTGCATCGACACACCCATCAGGCAGTCGGCGGCCTCCATCGTGCGCTTCTGGTGGCTCACGACGATGAGCTGTGCCTCGCGGCGGAATTCGTTGACCAACCCGAGGAACCGGTGCAAGTTCGGGTCGTCGAGTGCCGCTTCGACTTCGTCCATCACGTAAAAGGGCGAGGGACGGCTGCGGAACACGGCGAACAGGTACGCCAGCGCGGTGAGCGACTTCTCGCCACCCGACAGGAGCGAGAGTTTCTTCAGGTTCTTGCCGGGCGGAGTCGCCTCGACCTCGATTCCGGTGGAGAGCATGTCGTCGGGGTTCGTGAGGGTGAGCCGACCCCTGCCACCGGGAAAGAGCACCTGGAACAAGTCGGTGAAGTTGCGGCTGACGTCGGCGAAAGCGGCCTCGAAGACCGACTTGATCTCGGTGTCGATCGCGGCGATCACCTGCGAGAGCTCACGACGCGTCGTGCGCACGTCGTTCAACTGGTCCTCGAGGAACTGGTGGCGCTCCTGCAGCTCGGTGAATTCCTGGAGTGCGAGCGGGTTGATCGGCCCCATCAAGCGAATGTCCCGCTCGAGCGCACGTGCACGGTCGGAGTGCGAGGACCCATCGGGTGTCTCGGGTGCCGGTGCGCGCTCGGCCTCCTCGGGTTCGACATCGAGGTCGCGCCGGATCGTCTCGACCGCGGCCTCGAGGCGCATGCGCGCCTCGGCCTCCTCGACGTCGACGCGACGGATCCGCTCGCGGAGCGCATCGAGTTCGCGCTCGGTGTCGTGGCGTGACCTCCGCGCAGCATCGAGACGCGCGGCGACCGCCCGCACCTCCTCGCTCTGGCGACGGCGCGCGTCCTGCAGTTCGCCGAGCCGCGCATCAGCGGCACTGCGATGGCCCTCGACGAGGGTCGCGATGCGGTCGAGTGCGGCGAGCGAACGCTTGAGGATCTCGCGGCGAGCACCGGCCTCGCTGCGTGCATCAGAATCGGCGGCGAGGCGGCGCTCGGCCTCGGCGAGGCGATCGGCGAGGAACTGGCGTCTCTCGCCGAGTCCGGCTCTGCGCACCTCGAGGTCCTGGCGGCGCATCGCGAGGTGCGACGCCTTCGCATCGATCGCGTGACGGGCCTCGGTCTGGGCACGCACCGCTGCGATCTCGGCGGCCTCGGTCTCCTCGAGCCCCGGCAGGATCGCCTCGAGTTCGGCGACGCGGGCAGATGCCGAGGTGACACGCGCCCGGATCTCCTCGACCGACTCCCGGCCGATCGTCACCTCGGTGATCGCAGCGCGACGCTCGCCCACGGCATTCGTCAATCTCTCCGAGACAGCGTCGACCTGCGCGACGCAGCGCTCGACCTCGGCAACTGACGCGGCCGCGGTCGACTTGGCCGAGGCGAGTGTGCGACGGGACTGCTCGAGCATCTCGCGCGCCGAGGCGAGCCCTGTCTCGGCCGTGCGCGCACGGTCACGCGCTGCCGCGACCACATCGGGGGATCCGGCGTCATCGGCCGCTCCGGCCGTCCAACCGTCGGCAGAGAAACGGTCACCGGCGCGGGTGACGGCAGCCGATGCACCGGCGGCGAGGCTGGCCGCGGCGTCGGTGGCATCGGCGGCGACCACGACGCCGGCGAGCAATCCATCGAGGAGCACGCCGACATCTGCACGCGCACTGCGCACGTGGCCGCGCACGGATCCCTCGCGGAGCGGCGCACTCCGCACCGTGTCGAGCGGGATGACGGTGCCACCGCGCGAGGCATCACGCAGCGCCTCGAGCGCACGCCCGGCAGCATCGGCGTTCTCGACCAGGACGGCCGCCACCGCACCCGAGAGCGCGGCACGCACCGCGGCATCCCAGCCAGTGTCGATCTCGATCGAGTCGATCAATGCGCCGACCACTCCCGCGACTGCTCCGAGGTGCCCCCCGGTCGCGCGCGCACGCTGCACAGCATCGGCGGCCTCGACGCGCTCCAGGTGTGCGGCCGCGCGGGCATGGTCGCGCTCCGCCGAGGCGAGCCCCACGTGCGCCAGCTCGACCGCATCGTCGGCCGCCTCGCGGGCATCGTGCGCCCCCGAGGCAGAGACGCGCGCGGTGCCGAGCGAGGTTTCGGCGTCGGCGAGCGCTCTCTGGAGGTCGTCGACGGCACGACCGAGATCGCTCTCGCGCACCTCGAGTGCGGCGATGCGCTCGGTGAGGCGTCGCAACTCGCCCGCGCCCGCCTCGAGCGTGTTGCGCATCGAGCGCAATTCACCGCGCACCTCGGCGGCGGCGTTGGCGGCCTGGGCACCGTCGACCACGTGGAGGAGACCCTGTTCGCTGCGCTCGCGCTCGAACTCGGACTCCTCGACGGAGAGCGCGGTGCTCTCGGTGTCGGCGATCCCGAGGTTTCGCTCGACGTCGTCGAGTTCGGCGCTCATCGCGGCGGCATCGGCCTCGATCGCAGCGATGACATCGTCTGCGATCATCTGGCCCTGGTCCCGCTCGAGCGACCTGCGGCGCTCGGCCATCAGTGCGACGAGTCCGCGGGCACGCTCACGGAGCTGCTCGACCCGGAGCAACTCATCGGACAGACCCGACTCTCCGCGCGCAGAGAGCTCGGCCTCGGCGGCGAGCACCTCGGTGTCGAGGGCTGCCAGCTTCTGGCGCAGGTCGCGCTCGGCGGTGTCGTTCGATGTCTTCTCGCCGGCGAGCGCGGCGAGTCGGATGCGCAACGACGCGACCTCGCGACCCGACAGGAACATCCGCAGTGCGCGCAACTCGGCGACGATCTCGCCGTGGCGGCGGGCGGCGTCGGCCTGGCGCTCGAGCGGGCGCAACTGCCGCCGCACCTCGCGGATCAGATCCTGGACGCGCAGGAGGTTGGCCTCGGTCGCCTCGAGACGCCGCTCGGCCTTCTCCTTGCGCTTGCGGTACTTGAGGACACCGGCGGCCTCCTCGATGATCTCCCGCCGTTCCTCTGCCCGCGCCGTCAACACCTTGTCGATCTGGCCCTGGCTGATGATGACGTGCTGCTGACGCCCGACACCGGCGTCGGAGAGAAGTTCCTGCACATCGAGGAGCCGGCACTCGACCCCGTTGATCGCGTACTCGGAGTCGCCGTTGCGAAACAGGGTGCGCCCGATCGTGACCTCGTTGAAATCGAGCGGGAGAAGACCGGCGGTGTTGTCCAGTGTGAGGATCACCTCGGCCCGACCGAGAGCCGTGCGCTTGTTCGTGCCCGAGAAGATGACGTCCTCCATCTTCTGGCTGCGCACCGCGCTCGGGGCCTGGGCGCCGAGCACCCACGCGATCGCATCGACCACGTTCGACTTGCCCGAGCCGTTCGGGCCGACCACGACGGTCACCCCAGGCTCCATCTCGAGGACGGTGGAGTCGGCGAAGGACTTGAAGCCCCGCAGGGTGAGCGACTTGAGGAACACAGCGGTCTCAACAGTAATGAACGAGCCGTCGCCGAGAGAGTCTCCCGGGCCGATTCAGCGACGTTGACAGACCGGACACCACGCCGTCGAACGGCCCGCCAACACTGTGCGGCGGATCACCGCTTTCCCACAGGTGAGACACGGAAGTCCCGCGCGTCCGTAGACCCTGTGGAATTCCTGGAAACTTCCCGTTTCGCCCTCCATGTCGACGTACTGGGTGTCCTCGAGCGTGGAGCCACCCGCATCGATGGCTGCTCGGAGAACCTCTGTGATCGTGTCCGCGAGGCGCGCGACCGTCTGGCGGGACAGTTGCGACGCGGTGCGGTTCCACTTGATGCGAGCGCGATGGAGGATCTCGTCGGCATAGATGTTCCCGATCCCCGCCACCACACCCTGATCGAGGAGGGCCCCCTTGATCGGGATGCGCCGCCGCGCGAGGCGCGAGGCGAGGATGTCGGCGTCGAACGCATCGACGATGGGGTCGGGGCCGAGGCGACCGAGTTCGGGGATGACCTCGTCGGCGCGCGAGTCCTGGCACACGACGACCTCACCGAAGGTGCGCGGGTCGACGAAGCGCAGTTCCTCTCCCGCTCCGGACAGACCCATCACCACGTGCGAGTGCGCGGGCCGCGGTGCGCCGACCGGCGCCAACAACAGGCGACCGCTCATGCGCAGGTGCACCATCATCACCGCGCGCTCGCCGTCGGTGTCGAGGCCGCACAACAGGTACTTGCCGCGCCGGCGCGCATCGAGCACGCGTGCACCCGTCAGCAGGTGCGCCACGGTCTCCCGGCCGACCCTGCGAACGCTCCGCTCCCGGCCGATCTCGACCGATTCGATCACGCGACCCACGACATGCGACTCGAGTCCGCGGCGGACTGTCTCCACCTCGGGCAGCTCGGGCACCGTGCTACTCCGCGCCCGAATCCCGGGCGATCATGTCATGTGCGTGCGATGCCGCCACCTGCTCGGCGGCCTTCTTGGTGCGGCCGACCCCGGTGCCGCGCACCCCGCCGTCGATGCGCACCGTGGCGGTGAAGATGCGCTCGTGATCGGGGCCCTCGCCGGTCGTGTCGTAGACCGGCGCCCCGAGTCCCACTCGCGCACAGAGCTCCTGCAGGCGGGTCTTGGCGTCGACGAATGCGGCGCGTGGTCCGACATCCCTGACCATCGGTTCGAACAACCCGCGCACGACGCGTTCCGCGGCCTCCACACCACCGTCAAGGTGGATCGCACCGATCAGCGCCTCCATCGCGCACTCGAGGATCGAGTCCTTGTCGCGCCCGCCCACTGCGTTCTCGCCGCGGCCGAGATACAGGCACTCCCCCACGCCGAGCGAGCGGGCGACCCCGGCGAGTGCGACGGTGTTCACGACGCTCTGGCGGACGTTGCTCAAGAGTCCCTCGGCGCCATCGTCGAGGAGGGTGTAGGCGAGATCGGCGACCACGAATCCGAGGACGGCGTCCCCGAGGAACTCGAGGCGCTCGTTCGTCCCGTGGGACGTGGGATTCTCCGCGCTCCACGATCGGTGCACGAGCGCGAGTCGCAGCAGGTCGCGGTCGGCGAACCGGTGGCCGAGCCGCTCCTCGAGCGCCGACAGCGCCGAGTCATCGGGCTCGCCGCGCTCGTTCATCGCGCCGGGGTCAGCCCCCGTGGGCGCGCACGACGTAGTCGACCGCGTCGCCCACCGTCACGAGTCCCTCGAGGTCGTCGTCATCGAACTGGAAGTCGGGGAGGCTCGCGGAGAACTCCTGCTCGAGCGAGTCGACGAGCTCGATCAACGCGATCGAATCGGCGCCGAGGTCGTCGCGGAAACTCTGGGTCTCGGAGATCTGCGACGCATCGATCTCGAGGATCTCGGCGAGGTGCCTGCGCACGGTGTCCAGGATTGCCGCGCGATCTGCTGCCATGTCGGGCCCCTCCCCACGGGATCTGTCCGATGACGGTGTGTCTCGGAATGTGTCGGTCTGTGTCGGAGCCGGGCCCATGCCCGCACCCGGCTCAGACGGTACCGGCGATGGCGTCCCGGATCGCGCCGACCATGTCGGTCTCGACCATCTCCTTGGCGCACCGGATGCCGTTCAGCATCGCGCGGGCCGAGGACGATCCGTGGGAGATGATGCACACCCCATCGACGCCGAGCAGGATCGCCCCGCCGTATGTGTCGGGATCGAGCGTCTCGTACAGCGGCAGGAGCGCGGGCATCAGGGTGTTCGCTGCATCGGCGTACCCGGGTTGACCGAATGCCGAGAACAACGCCTTCACAACCGCCTTCAGGCTCCCCTCGAGGGTCTTGAGCACCACGTTGCCGGTGAAGCCGTCGGTGACCACCACATCGACATCGCCCGTCATCAAGTCGCGACCCTCGACGTTGCCGATGAAGTTCAGGCCCGTGGTGGCCGAGAGCAACTCCCAGGCCTCCTTGCGCAGGGTGTCACCCTTGCCGGGTTCCTCGCCGATCGAGAGCAGACCGATCCGCGGGTTCGACACGCCGAACCGGCGCGAGGAGTAGACGGCCCCCATCTGGGCGAACTGCACGAGCCACTCGGCCTGCACCTCGGCATTGGCACCCGCGTCGAGCAGGACCGTGGGCGAACCACCGGGCACCGGGACGGGCGTTGCGATCGCGGGACGGGCGACACCGGTGATGCGACCCATGCGCAGGAGCGCGCTCGCCATCGTCGCGCCGGTGTTGCCGGCCGAGATCATCGCCGAGGCCTTGCCATCGCGCACCGCCTCGGCGGCGCGAACGAGGGTCGAGTCGCGCTTGGTGCGCACCGACTTGGCCGGATCGTCGTGCATCTCGATGACCTCGGATGCCGTGATCAACGGCAGATCGCCGGTGCCCTCGAGACCCTCCGGGCCGACGAGGACCACGGGGATGCCGGACTCGGACGCCTGCAGGGCGCCCGCGAGGATCTCACCGGGGGCGCGATCGCCCCCCATGGCGTCGACGGCGACGGGGAGCATCGTGTGGAAGACCGGGTGTGGTCGGGTCAGTCGACCGAGACGGCGACGCGACCCTTGTACCAGCCGCAGGTGCCGCACACCGTGTGCGGGAGCTTCGTGGCACTGCAACGGGGGCAGGTGCTGCGCGAGGGCGCGCCGAGGCGCCAGTTGGATGCGCGACGCATGCGCGTCTTCGACTTCGACTTCTTCTTCTTGGGAACGGCCACCGTGGTCTCCCTGTGTGAGCAACGAACGCCCGTGTTCGGGCTGTTGAAGGATAGCCCTGGACTCGCCGATCCCACCCGGGGCCGACGAGCCCTTGGAACAGGTCAGTCGTCGTCGGCGCTCCGCAGCGCATCGAGGGCGGCCCAGCGCGGATCCCCGGTCGGAACGGTGCATCCGCAGGCGCCGTCGGCGAGGTCGGCTCCGCACTGGGGGCAGATCCCCGGGCAATCGGGTCGGCAGAGAGGACCGATCGGAAGGGCCACGAGCAGGTTCTCGCGCACCATCGGCACGAGGTCGATCTGGTCGTTCACGATCGGATGCGCATCGGGATCCTCGAGCACCCGCTGGTAGAGCTCGTCGACATCGACCGTCAACCGCTCGCGCACCGCAGCGAGGCACCGTCGGCACTCCCCCGCCCATGTCGCGCTGACGCGCCCGGCCACCGTGACCCCGGTGCTCATCGATTCGAGCCTCAGCTGCACCCCGACCGGCTCGTCGACGACGCGCGCATCATCGAAGGCGAGCGCCTCGCAGTCGACCGAGACGTCGACATCCTTGGTGGTGCCGGGCGAACGGAGGAGCTCGACGACATTGATGAGGAGCGCGGAGGCCATCGCGTCGTGTCCCGATCGTCGGAGCGGTGTCCCGTCCGGGACCTACTCGACGTCCTGGTCGAAGAAGCCGGCTGCATCGGGGCCGGGGCGCTGCTCGACCCCGGGCTCCTGGTCGTCGCGGACTCCGATCGACAACTTGGCGCGACCGTTCGCCACGGTGCGGCTCAGCCGGTCGAGCAATATCTCGAAGCTGCCGAGTCTCTGGTCGAGGAAGTCCTCGGTCTCGTTGCGCAGGCGCCGGGTCTCGTCGTCGGCGGCCTCGATCACCTGCCGTGCGCGGGCCTCGGCGGCGCGGACGACCTCGGTGCGCTGCACCATGCGCTCGGCCTGTTGGCGCGCCGCGCCGAGCAGTTCATCGGCCTCGCGCCTCGTCTTGTCGAGGAACTCCTGGCGCTCCTTCAGCATCCAGCGCGCCTGGCGGATCTCGTCGGGCAGGCGCGTGAGCGCCTCCTCGAGCAGTTCGATCACCTCGTCGCGGTCGATGCGCGGCGTCGACGACAATGGCACGCTGGGGGCGGTGGCGATGATGTCGATCGTGCGCCGGAGGATCATCTCGCTCTCGCCGAGCCTCGCCTGCACCGGCTGGGGCTGCGGGAAGGAGTCGTCGGAGGTGTCATCGTCCCAGGTCATGGCGATCCGCCTTTCACTTCGTCCCGTAGAGACCGGTGAGCTCGTCGAGCACCGCCGAGGGCACCATCGACGACACATCGCCGCCGGCGCGGGCGATGTCGCGGATGAATCTGCTCGAGATGTGACCGTGTGCCGGACTGCACGGCACGTAGACGGTGCGCACACCCGAGACCGCGTGGTTGGTGTGGGCCATCTGCTGCTCGACCTCGAAGTCACCCGGGGTGCGAAGCCCCTTCACGATGCACAGCGCCCCGGCCGCTCGGGCTGCCTCGACGGCGAGCCCACCGTGAGCCTCGACGCGCACACCGGACAGGTGGCGGCAGACGGCGCGGATCACCTCGACCCTGCGGTCGGTCAGCATGTCACCGGAGGGTTTCTGGGGGTTGTGCATCACCGCAACGACCACCTCGCCGAAGATCTCCACGGCCTGCTCGACCACGTCGAGATGGCCGAGATGGAACGGATCGAAGCTCCCGGGATAGAGAACCGTGCTCATTCCCCCTCCACCGTACCCGCCGCGGACACTGCAGGTTGGAGAAATGCGACGTGCGTCCGGCCGTAGCGCTTCTCCCGCAGCGTCTCCCATCCGGGCACCGAGCCGATCGGGCGCCCGGACTCGAGGACTGCGACCGAGCATTCGAGGCCGTCGAGCAGACCCACCCAGTCGGTCTCGCCGTAGGGCGGGTCGGCGATCACGATGTCCCAGGTGCCCCGGCACGCGGTGCGCGCATCGGATGCGACCACCGTGGCCCGATCACGGAGCGCCAGGGAGTCGATGTTGTGCCGCAACACCGCGATCGCGGCCCTGTCGTTCTCCACGAAGGTGCACGCCGATGCACCGCGCGAGAGCGCCTCGATCCCCATCGCCCCGGTGCCGGCGAACAGATCGAGCACCCTCGCACCCTCGACCACATCGAGCGACCCGAGCGCGTTGAAGACGGCCTCGCGCACCTTGTCGGTGGTCGGTCGCGTGCCATCGCCGGCGGGCGACTCGATGCGCCGTCCCCTCAGTTCACCCGACACCACGCGCACGGGGGCAGACTACGGGCGTGATCAGGCCCCGGGAGTCCATCATCTGTGTCGACTGCGGAGGCGCGGCGCATCTGATCACTGCACCGCGGGAGGACGGCGACTGGTTCGCCGGCGATGTCGTGACGTACCGGTGCTCGGACTGCCGCGACAGGTGGGATCTCGAGTTGACCGTCGACGACGACGATTCCCCGGAGGACTGAGGCCCTGTGTATGAAGGCTGTTACCGCGAGTGCGCCACGACGGCCATCGTGAGCGCCAGCGAGAGATCGGAGAGTGAACTCTTCATCTCTTCAACCATGCCCTTCAGAGATGACCAACGGCACTAGGAAAGCAAAGTTGCTGGACGCTGAGTGGCGTCCGTGAGCCAGTCAACGCTCAAGGAAGATAGAGGTTCTGTGGATCAACGACCTCAGCCATACAAACCGATGTGAAGCCCCCATCAGTGGCGCGGGCGTTGTTTGATGCGAGAACTGAATCATGGAACGAATTGAATGTCGAAGACCCGATTGTGCGCGGACAAATGTGCCAAGAGGTGTTGTCAATGCGTCGCGTGTCCTTGTTGACCTGGAACTCGAATCGATGGGTGGTTTCATTCAGTGAAGTCGCGATCCAGTCGCCCGCCTTCACCCGGGCACCCTCGGCGACGCGCATCGTTGCGACATGGTCATAGACCAACATCCAAACATCGTCAATTTTTTCTTTGGTTAGCCAGAACTCAAGATCATCAGGTTTTTGAGTGATGACGCGCTGGATTGTTCCGTCCATTGAGGCATAGATCTTGGCATTCGCACGTAATCGGTACGTGTAGTGAGGTAACCACTTGTACTTGCCAGTCCCGCCCTCAAACACCTTGTCGGCAAACGATGAGAAGCAGTAGTAGCGGTCCGTCACCATTGGCTGGCCGGCGTCGCAATTGAGACCAGCGTTGTCAATCGGCGCGTGAGTCAGCGTGGGTGGCGCAGGGATCGTTGTTGTCGGTGACGCCGTGGCGGTTGTGGTTGGCGCCGTGGCGGTTGTGGTTGGCGCAGGGATCGTTGTTGTCGGTGACGCCGTGGCGGTTGTGGTTGTGGTTGACACGGTCTTCCAGACGAGCTGTTTGCCGACACGAGTGCAGACCTGCCGTTGACCCTTTGTGGTTCGGGTGGCACCGGCCCTAGTGCACCGGCTTGACACATCTTCCTTCCAGACGAGCTTTTTGCCGACACGAGTGCAGACCTGCCGTATACCCTTTGTTGTTCGGGAGGCACCGGCCCTTGTGCACCGGCTTGACACAGCTTCGACAGACCCTGCAGCAGTCAAGGGCACGACGAGGGAAGCCGCTACCACCAGGCATGCTGTCACTTTGCGGCTACTCATGCTCGGTCCTTATCGCAGGGTAACACGCCAACACAGTCGGAGCGTGAACTCTTCATCTCTTCAACCATGCCCTACGAACACTCCCTGTCCAACAGCCATTGCAGCTTCCCGGAACGTCCCGATCCCACCGCACCTTCGACCTTCGTCTCAAAGATGCTCCAGAAGGTCTTGGATTCATACACAGGGACTGAGAGCCCTCACCCGGGCAAGGTCAGACCTGGCGTCGTCCGGCGCGTTGTCGTCAGGTGCGCTGTCGTCAGTTGTGGCGACGTCCGCGGTCGAGCGGATCGAACTTGATGCCGACCATCGCGGCGTTCGAGATGTGCGTGGGCAGCATGTTGAACCAGAAGTTGGTGCTGAGCCGGTGCGGGTGGCGCACGAACGCGCGGCGCTTCTCCACCGCGGTGACGGTGCGTCGCGCGATCCGTTCCGGTGTCGTCTTGGGGATCAGCTGCAGCATCTTGAACCGCCTCACCACCTGCTGGACCGTGGGCGGCGAGTCCTCGACCGCATCCCACATCCGCGTGTCGACCGGGCCGGGTGCGAGCACGGTGATGTCGACGTCGGTGTGGTGCAACTCGCGCTTCAGCGACGAGGCGAAGTTGAGGACCCCGGCCTTGGTTCCGCAGTAGGCGCTCATCCCGGGGAACCCCGCTGTTCCCGCGAGCGACGACACGAGCACGACATGTCCCGACCCGCGCGCGAGCATCCCGGGCAGAACGTGACGCGTGAGCAGCATCGAGGTCTCCAGGTTCAGTCGCACCACCGCGCGCACCTCGCGCGGGTCCTCGACAGCGAAGGGCGTGTTGGTCTCGAGGCCGGCGTTGTTCACGAGCACGTCGATCGCGCCGTGATCGGCCTCGATGCGCTCGATCAACATGTCGACCGTGCGATCATCCGAGAGGTCGGCCACCACCGCGTTGCCGCCGATCTCGGTGGCGACCCGGCGAAGCGACTCCTCGCTGCGGGCCACCACGGTGACCCGCGCGCCCCGCGCGGCGAACTCGCGCGCGAGCGCCTCGCCGATCCCGCGCGACCCACCGGTCACCACCACGTGCTTGCCGGACACCTTCATCGTCGAGCCTCCATCGCTGTCGGGGCGACTCTAGGACCGGAAGAGGAACTCCTCGTCCTCGGCCGAGAACAGCAGGTCGAGCTCGTCGCGCATCACCGGCAGACCGGAGAGGTCGGGGTCTGCCGCGACGAGTCGCAGGGCCTCCTCCCGTGCCGCAGAGATGAGGTCGAGGTCGCGCTGGAGCGAGGCGAGGACGAGATCGCTGCGGCCCTTCTGGGCCGCACCCATGATCGTGCCCTCTCCGCGCAGGCGCAGATCCTCCTCGGCGAGCACGAAGCCATCGGTCGAGGCCACGAGCGCCTCGACCCGGGGTGAGTCGTCGGCTGATTGGGTGACCAACCAGCACTCCGATGCGACGGTTCCTCGACCGACGCGGCCGCGCAACTGGTGCAACTGCGCGATGCCGAACCGGTCGGCGTCCAGGATCACCATCGCGGTCGCGTTCGGAACATCGACACCCACCTCGATCACGGTCGTGGCCACGAGCACCGCGGCGCGCCGCGATCGGTACGACTCCATCACGGCCTCCTTCTCCGATGAGGCCATTCGCCCGTGAAGGAGAGCGACCTCGTACCCGCCGAGCTCACCGGCGCGCAGTCGTGCCGCGGTCTCCTCGGCCGAGGCAACCTCGCGCTTCTCGTTCTCCTCGATCATCGGGCACACCACGTAGGCCTGCTCTCCCGCGTCGAGGCGGGCGCGCACCTCGACCCACATCGCCTCCTCCTCGAGCGGACCAGAGACTCGGCGCGTCCGGATCGGCGTGCGACCCGGTGGCATCTCGTCCAGCACGCTCACGTCGAGGTCGCCGTAGACGGTCATCGCGGCGGTGCGCGGGATCGGCGTCGCGGTCATCACCAGCACATCGGGCACCCGGCCATCCCCGGACTCGAGCGCCTTGTCGCGCAGACGCGCGCGCTGTTCGACGCCGAAACGGTGCTGTTCGTCGACCACCACGACTCCGAGGCTCGCGTACTCGACGTCGTCCTGGATGAGCGCGTGGGTGCCGATCACGATGTCGACCTCGCCGGCGGCGAGTGCCGCCAGGATCCGGCGCCGCTCGGCGGCACCCACCTTGCTCGTGAGCAACTCGACCCGGATCCCGCGGGCACCGAACAGATCGCCGTCGTCGGGGAGGCGAAGCGACGCGAGCAACGCGCGCACCGACATCGCGTGCTGATCGGCCAGCACCTCGGTGGGGGCCATCAACGCGGCCTGGTGACCGCCCTGCACGGCGGCGAGCATCGTCGACACCGCGACCAGGGTCTTGCCGCTGCCGACATCACCCTGGAGCAGTCGGTGCATCGGGCGCGGCGCGGCGAGGTCGCGGTGGATCTCTGCGATGACACGTGTCTGGGCCCCGGTGAGGGGGAACGGGAGCGCGGCCATGAAGCCCTCGATCAGCTCGCCCGTCGTCTCGTGCTCGAACCCCGCGGACTCGCTCTCCCACCGCGCCTTGCGCGCCACGAGAACGAGCTGCACGCGCAGCACCTCGTCGAAAGCGAGGCGACGCCGGGCGGCCGCGCGCGCCTCCATCGTGTCTGGCATGTGGATGTCGTGCATCGCCCTCGCCCGGTCGACGAGTGAGTGGCGCCCGAGGATGTCGGCGGGGACGGAGTCGGCGATGCCCCGCGGTGCACACTTGGCGAGCGCATCCTCGATCCACCGACCGAGATCCCACGAGTTGATCCGCGACTTCTCGCTCTGGGGATAGATCGGAACGATGCGACCGGTGCGGTCACCGACCGGATCCACCACGGGGTTCGTCATCTGCAGGTATCCGCGGTAGGTCTCGGGCCGCCCGAAGACCGCCACCTGGAGTCCCGTCGTGAGCTGCTTCTCGCGCCAGGGTTGGTTGAAGAAGGTCAGCGACATCTTCCTCGAGCCGTCGGTGACGGTGCACGAGACCATCGAGCGGCTGTTCTTGGTGCGGATCGCGCGCGTCGACACGACCTCCACCACCACGAGGGAGTCCTCGCCCTCCACGAGGTCGGCGATGCTCACCATGTTGGTGCGATCGATGTAGCGCCGCGGGTAGGTGCCGAGCAACTCGAGCACGTTGCCGATCCCGAAGGACTCGAGCGCCTCCCTGCGGCGCTCACCCACGCCCTTGATCCGCTCCAACCCGATGCCCGCGAGATCGCGCAGCGTGAGCGGAGCGCTACTCAACGCCGAACAGGTAGGGGTACAGGGGCTGGCCGCCGCGGTGGATCTCGACGGCGACGTCGGCGCGGTTCTCGCCGAGCCATCCCACGATCGCATCGGTGTCGGATCCGACCGCGCCCTCACCGGTGACGATCGTGAGCAACTCGCGATCCGGCGTCACCAGTTGCTCGAGGAGTGCCGTCGATGCGCCGACGACTGACCCCGAGATCGCGACCACGCCGTCTCCACGCACCAGACCGATCCAGTCACCCTCCGAGACCGGGCCGGCATCGGTGTTGGTCGCACGCACCGCGCGCGTGACCTCGCCGGTGGCCACACCCTCGGCTGCGGTCGCCATCGAGCGGGCGTTCGACTCGGCCGAGGCCTCGGGGTCGTACGACACGAGCGCCGCGAGCGCCTCGGGCATCGAGGTGGTCGGCACCACGCGCACATCCTTGGTGGTGAGCGCATCGATCTGCTGGGCGACGGGGATGATGTTCTTGTTGTTCGGCAGGATCACCACCTGCCGGGCGTTCATGTGCTCGACGGCGGCCAACAACTCGGCCGTCGAGGGGTTGAGGGTCTGCCCACCCGACACGACCCCGTGCACTCCCAACTGTCCGAAGAGTTCGGCGAGTCCGTCACCACTGGCCACCGCGACCACGGCGCACGTGACCGGGGGCAACGAGGTGGTTTGCGTGCGTTGCTGGATCGGGGCACCCAGTTCGGCCTCGCGCGCCGCATGTTCCTCGGCGACCTCCTCGAAGAGATCGGTGACGCGGATCTGTCGCGGCCGTCCACCCAGCAGCAAGGGCGCCTCGATCGCGGCGCCGATGTCGTTCGTGTGGATGTGGCAGTTGTAGAGACCCTCGCCGCCCACCACCACGATCGAGTCGCCGATCGTGCCCCACGCCGACTTGAACTCCGCCGAGCGCGAGTCGTCGAGGTCGAGCAGGAACATCACCTCGTACCGCAGTTCGCTCACGTCGACGGATCCGTCCTCGTGGTGACGGATCGCGACGGCCTCCAACTGCTCGGCCGAGGGACCGGCCGACTCGTCGGGCTCGGGCATCGGCTCGCCATCGACCACGTGGATCGCAGAATCGAGCAGCAGCAGGAATCCGGCGCCACCGGCGTCGACCACCCCGGCCTCCTTGAGGACGGGCAGCATCTCGGGCGTGCGGGCGAGAGCATCGCGTCCGGCATCGCGCGCGGCGCGCAGCACCGCCGACATCGTCGCGCCGTCGGTGACCGCGGCGGCCGCCGCATCGGCGGACTCGCGCACCACGGTCAGGATCGTTCCCTCGATGGGCTTGAGCACCGCGTCGTAGGCGGCGGCCGACGCGCGCTTCAGTGCCTCTGCCATCCGCGCCGGGTTCACGCGACCACCGTCGCTCTCACCGAAGGTCCCTGCGAGTCCGCGCAGGATCTGGGACAGGATCACACCACTGTTGCCTCGGGCACCCATCAGCGAGCCGTGGCTGATCGCCTTGCACGTGGTCTCCATTGCGGGCTCGGCCGAGTCCAACTCGGCCACGACCGCATCGAGCGTGCGCGCCATGTTGGTGCCGGTGTCGCCATCGGGCACCGGGTACACGTTCAGCCGGTTGATCCCCGGCGCGTGCGCCTTCATCGCGTCCCGGAAGGTGACGACGGTGCGACGAATGTCGTCTGCCCCCATGAGGTCGAGCCCTGGCACGCCCCGAAGGCTACAAAGAGGGCGCGGTCCGCCGGGGTTTTGGGGCCAGAGTCGCACACAATCAACGGTTGGGGTGGGCCGAGAGTCGCTGGTAGTTTTGAGACCCGTGCAGGGGCGCAGAGCGTCCCCCGAGACCGGAGGGTTTCCCCAGATGGCATCAGTGTGTGAAGTGTGCGGCAAGGGCCCGTCGTGGGGAATGTCCGTGTCGCACTCGCATGTGCGCACCAAGCGCCGTTGGAACCCGAACATCCAGCGCATCCGCGCGCTCGTGAACGGCTCGCCCAAGCGCGTGAACGCCTGCACCGCCTGCATCAAGTCGGGCAAGGTCGCCAAGGCCGCCCGCTAGGCCGACCGACGTGCAGGGAGTCATCAAGGCCTACGACCCGGTCAGCGGGGAGGGCGTCGTGGTGAGTGACGTTGATCTCACCGAGTACAGCCTCGCGCCCGAGGCGCTCGAAGGGTCCATTTTCCGCATGTTGCGGCAGGGTCAGCGGGTGGTCTTCGCCCTCGACTCGGCCGGGCGTGCCACCCGTCTCGGACTGGGTTCGGAGTCGGACATGGGGACGCCGGGCGTTTAGCCTCTCCCACAGTCCCAGCCCGGGGTGGGCCCCGGGCGACGATGAGATGAACACGAGGTGTCAGAGATGGCAGCCACGACTTCGAATGCCCGACTGAAGAAGTGGGTCGACGAATGGGTCGAGGTGCTCGCTCCCGAAGCGGTGCACTGGTGCGACGGATCGGCCGAGGAGTACGAATCCATGTGCCGGTTGCTCGTCGACTCCGGCACCTTCACCAAACTGGACGAGGCGAAGCGCCCGAACAGCTACTGGGCACATTCTGATCCGGGCGACGTCGCGCGCGTCGAGGATCGCACCTTCATCTGCTCCCCGCGGGCAGAGGACGCCGGACCCAACAACAACTGGCGCGATCCGGCGGAGATGCGCACCGAGCTCACGTCGCTCTACCGCGGCGCGATGCGCGGCCGCACCATGTACGTGGTCCCCTTCTCGATGGGACCGCTCGGCTCGCCCATCGCCCACATCGGCGTGCAGTTGACCGACTCGGCCTACGTGGCGGTGAGCATGCGCATCATGACCCGCATGGGCCAGGGCGCACTCGATGTCCTCGGCGACGCCGATTGGGTGCCCTGCGTGCACTCGGTGGGGGCGCCGCTCGCCCCGGGACAGCCCGACAGTGCGTGGCCCTGCAACCCCGACAACAAGTACATCGTGCACTTCACCGAGACCCGGGAGATCTGGTCGTACGGCTCGGGATACGGCGGCAACGCCCTGCTCGGCAAGAAGTGCTTCGCACTGCGCATCGCCTCGGTGATGGCGCGCGATGCCGGCTGGATGGCCGAGCACATGCTCATCCTGAAGCTCACCAATCCCGACGGCGTCTCGAAGTACATCGCGGCGGCGTTCCCGTCGGCGTGCGGCAAGACGAACCTGGCGATGCTGGTGCCCACGATCCCGGGCTGGAAGGCAGAGACGATCGGGGATGACATCTGCTGGATGAAGTTCGGCGACGACGGGCGCCTGCGCGCGATCAATCCCGAGGCCGGGTTCTTCGGCGTCGCGCCCGGCACCGGCTACGACACCAACGCCAATGCCATGGAGACCCTGTGGGGCAACTGCCTGTTCACCAACACCGCCCTCACCGCCGACGGTGACGTGTGGTGGGAGGGCATGAGCGATGTCGCACCGGCACGCGCGACGGATTGGAAGGGCAACACCTGGACGCCCGAGTCGGAGTCGCCGGCCGCCCACCCGAATGCGCGGTTCACCGCCCCCGCCTCGCAGTGCCCCTGCATCGCCCCAGAATGGGAGGACCCGCGCGGCGTGCCGATCTCGGCGATCCTGTTCGGCGGTCGCCGGCGCACCACGGTGCCGCTCGTGACCGAGGCCTTCGACTGGGACCACGGTGTGTTCCTCGGCTCGATCATGGCCTCGGAGACCACGGCCGCCCAGGCCGGTGCGGTCGGCAACCTGCGGTTCGACCCGATGGCGATGCTCCCCTTCTGCGGCTACAACATGGCCGACTACTTCGGTCACTGGCTGAAGATCGGAGCCGCCACCAAGAGCGAGAACCTGCCGAAGATCTTCTTCGTCAACTGGTTCCGCCGCGACGACAACGGCCGCTTCCTGTGGCCGGGGTTCGGCGAGAACAGCCGTGTTCTGAAGTGGATCTTCGACCGCGTCGACGGCAAGGCCTCGGCCGTGCGGACCGAGATCGGCTGGCTCCCCACTCCGGGAGACCTCGACACCAAGGGCCTCGAGGTGGACGAGCGCGACCTCACCGAGGTGCTCTCGGTCGATGTCGAGGGCTGGCGGTCCGCGATTCCCCAGATCCGCGAGCACTACTCGTCGTTCGGCGAAAAGTTGCCGCCGAGACTCAACGAGACGCTCGAGCAGCTGGCGGGCGCGCTCGGCTGACCCGACCGCTCGCTCTTCGCGGAGTCAGCGGCCGAGAGTCACCCGGAGCGTCCGGATCCCGACGGGAATCTTGGACTTCGTCAACGGGTTGACCGTCTTGCCGGTGGTCGGCCATTGCTTCACGAACCGCACCTTGCCGACCAACTGGACCTTCTGGGTCGACAACGATGACATCAGGGCGGCCGGCATCTTGCAGTTGTTCGGCACGGTGTAGAGCTTCTTCGGGAACCAGTTCCCCACCGAGCGCTTCGCGTTCTTGTTGATCTTGCCGATCTTGACGGTGCGGATCGTGCACGACCATGTGCGGGACTTGCCCGCCACCTTGTAGGTCGCCCTCACCGATCCCGACGCAGACCCGATGTAGGCCGTGCGCATCTTCAGGCCGATCGCGCCGTTCCGGTTCACGGCGAACGTGCTCCCGTCGTACATCAGCACGATCCCGGAGCTGCCCGCGATCGCGAGGTTCTCCTCCACCGAGGCCGATGCGTCACCATCGAGGGCGACCGCCGCCTGGGTTGTCGTGGTGGCACGCGCCGGGGCCGCCGCGAGAGCCAGGGACGTGGTTGTCGCCGCTGCGGCCGTGGTTGTCGTGGCCTGGATCCCGATGGTCACCTGGGGAGTCGTCGAGGTCGTCGTCGGGGCGACGGTTGACGTCGACGCAGCAGTCGTCGTGGTCGACGCAGCAGTCGTCGTGGTCGACGCAGCAGTCGTCGTGGTCGTCGCAGCAACAGTCGTGGTCGACGCAGCAGTCGTCGTGGTCGACGCAGCAACAGTCGTGGTCGTCGCAGCAGTCGTCGTGGTCGACGCAGCAGTCGTCGTGGTCGTCGCAGCAGGGATCGACACCGTCACCGTGGCAGGCGACCCCGAGGAGATGTTGGTCTGGGCCAGCGACCCGGTGTAGCTCACCTCGAATGTCGCGGCCTCAGCCAGGCCACTGACTCCCGAAGCTCCATCGGCGACGAAGGAGGACGTCGCCGTGATCGTGCAGAGGGTCGATGAGGTCTGCGCCATCGAGATCGACGAGATGTTCTGGAAGTCGAAGTCCACACCATCTGTTGTGGAGACCGTTCCACAATCGATCTGGCCGCTGGTGGCGGTCAATGTGAACGTGAGCGTCGATGACGACGACGTCGGCGCCGATGCCGCAAGGACCACCGTCGGCGCCGGAATCACTTGTCCGCCGACATTCGCCAGGTACGGATATCCGTCGTTGATCGTCGGGTCGATGATCCACGTTCCGGTACCGGCGGTGAAATCGAAGTTCGTGAACGTCGCTTCGGTCTTCATTGCCGCTGTCGTCTTTGACGCGATTCCCCCCGCACCCCCACAAATCGTCCCGAAACCACCTGTCTTGTTATCCGCCATCACTTCCCGATCGAAGAAGAAGTTGGTGCAGACCGCGGTCATGGAATACCTGTAGATCGCGTAGCGCGCGGTCACTCCGCTCTGCGAGCCCGAGTAATAGGTGCGAGTCATCTGATTCGCCCTCGTGGAATCGGGTTCGCTTCCCATCATCCCCCCGTATGTCGCGGTTGACGTTCCGGTGATCGTGAGGTTCGAGCGTGAATAGGAGTCGACGACCCTGAATGCACTCGAAAGGGTTCCCGCGAATCCGCCGACATCGTCGTAGCCGGTGACGTTCCCGCGGTGGTAGACCCGCGTCAGGTAGAGGTTCTTCATGCGAGCCCACCCGATGACTCCACCGACTCCCGTCGCGGTCGTGTCGCCGTCGGTGCCGTCTGCAGAGACGCTCCCAGACGAGCCGACACCCTCGAACGTGGAATCCGATCCGGCGATCTGCCCGGCGATGCCACCGACAAAGGCCCCCTGTCCAGCCCCGACGCTGACTCCGACCCCGTCACCCGACGCCTTGCCGGAAACCGACGCCGACGAGTAGGTCCGCGTGATCGAGATATTCCAGGCGTATCCCAGGATGCCCCCGACGTCCTGTCCGAGTCCCGACACGCTGGAAGCCGTGACCGACGAATCGGTGATGACTACCCCGGCGGTCGTGCCGGAGCAGCACTTGAGCCCGAGGAGTCCCCCGACAGACCTCAGCCCCGACACATTGCCGCTCACGACCACAATCGAGATCGTGAGAGCCGGCTCGGCGACCGTTGCCCCGATTATTCCCCCGGTCGACGATTTTCCGCCGACAGTGAGGCTCGACGTGATGTTCGTGACCAGCCCGTTGGCGTAGTAGCCGGCTATCCCACCGGTGAAACTGTCGAGGGTGTGATTCGTTGCAGAAGCCGCATACGTGTTGGACACGCTGCCACCATTGACGGTGATGCCGCTGATCGTGCTCGTTCCTGCCGATTCCCCGGTTATGAGACCCACATACCTGGCTGAGGTGGTGACCGACGGGCTCGAGAAGGTCAGGTTCTGCACAGTCCCCCCGTTCAGACGTGCGAACATCCCGCAATAGTCGGTGGAACACGAGATTGAGAGGCCAGAGATCGTGTTGCCCGCACCGTTGAGAACGCCAGAGAACCGCGTGGTGCCATTGATGAGTGGAGTGAAGGCGCCGGATGAACAATCAACGGGGCCGGTCAACAGATAGTTCGCGGAGAGATTCGCGGTCGAGTCATCGATCTTGGCGAGGTGGGCACACGAAGCGATCTGGTACGGATCTCCGACAACCCCCGTGCCCCCCGCGAATGCGGAGACCTCTCGCGACGCGACACCGAGGGTGGCCCCAATCAGGCAGATGACGCTGAGGACCTTCCGAGACTTCATTGGGATTATTCTTTCAGATCGCTCCCAGCAGGGGAATCAGGCTTGGCCGACGAGCATCGCCCGGATGCCCAGTCCCATCAGGAACAGCCCGCCCCATCCGTAGAGG
>JBJTCB010000047.1:0-11435 GCA_046091605.1 Actinomycetota bacterium
TCCGTTGGCCGTGGGTTCGAGCCCCACCCCCGGAGCCAGTGGGCCCCGTTCAGGGTCTCCGCTCGCGGGCCAGTAGCTCAGTTGGTTAGAGCAGGGGACTCATAATCCCTTGGTCGCAGGTTCGAGCCCTGCCTGGCCCACCATCTGTATCCGTGCGTGTGCATCCGCGCGCGAGACGCACCGCGCCGATGATCATCGTCTCAGGAGACGAGCGGCAGAACTTCTTCCTTGAAGCGGGCCATCTGCTCGACCGCCTTGGCGTAGGGGTCGCCGATCAGGTGCGGGAAGATCGTGAGGTTGTCGAACCCCAGCAGGTCGCGCAGCTCCTGGACCTGCGAGGCGACTTCCTCGGCCGTGCCGACCAGCATCGTGCGGTTGCGCACCGACTCCTCCATGGTCGGGATCTTCCCGGGGCCGACGGGCTTGCCGTCCTCGCCCATGTAGCCACGGCTCCAGCCGTAGGGCCCGAGGAACTTCCAGAATTCGTCGTGACCGGGCGTGGCGGTCTTCCATGCTTGCTCGTGGGTGTCCTCGATGCGCGTGGCGACGACGAGCATCCGCTTGTCTCCGGAGGCCAGCGAGGTTCCGTGCTCGGCGTCGTGCAGCTCGCCGTAGCGGTCCCACATGCGCTTGATGAACTGCGGGTGCTGGTTCCAGAACACCGCCGAGTGCCCCACGATCGGTGCGTAGTCGAGGGTGCCCGGGCTCGTCACCGGCTGCCAGATCTGGAACGGGTAGATCGGACGGGGAATGAGCGTGAGGTGGGTGACCGTGGATCCGCGGTCGGGGATGCCGGCCTCGGGGAACCGGAAGAACTTGCCGGTGTGGGAGAACTGCTCCTCGGTGAGGGCCATGCGGATGACTTCCATGGCTTCCTCGAACCACTCACGGTTGCGGTCGTCGTCGATCTTGGCCTCGGGGTTGTCGTGGGAGCCGATCGAGATGTGGTCGTTGTTCAGGTGCAGGATCTCGCGCGGCACCGTGCCGCGGCCCACGCCGAGCATCCCGCGGCCACCGGAGATGTTGTGGAGCGTGGCGAAGTCCTCGGCGAGGCGCAACGGATTCCATTGTGGAACCACGTTGAACATCGCGCCCATCTTGATGTTCTTGGTCTTGGCGGCGATCCACATCGAGATCAGCAGACCGTTCGGGATCACCTCGTAGCCCTCGTACTGGAAGTGGTGCTCGGTGGTCCAGAAGCTGTCGAAACCCATGCGGTCGGCCTCGATGGCGGCGTCGACGTACTTGACCGTGGCGTCCCAGCACTCGGCATTCGAGAAACGACGGTCCATCGGGTCGGGAGCTCCGGCACCCGCGTCGGTCATCTCGACCCCACCGAAGAAGAACGCTCCGAGCTTCAGATCCTGGGCCATGGACTTCACCTGTTCTCTCTCTGGTTCCGGCTCCCGCGACGGTATCACCGCGGGCACCGCCGGGGCCCGACGAAGGTTTCCGGCAACCCCGACTTTTTGTCAGAGGCAATACGATCTCGGGTGTGACGCAGGACACGAGTCGGGGCGCCGGCACCGGCGCGGGTGACGGAGAGAGAGTCGCTCGCGAGGAATGGCGCGCGGCCTACGAAGCGTCGCGCATCCGCCCCGTGCCGCACACGACGATGTCGGGAATCCCGCTCGAGCCCGTCTACGGGCCCGACGACGGTGAGTTCCCGGGGCGCTATCCCTACACGCGCGGACCGTACGCGTCGATGTACCGCTCCAAGCTCTGGACGATGCGGATGTTCGCTGGCTTCGGCACGGCAGAGGACACCAACACCCGGTTCCGCGAGATCATCGCAGCCGGCGGTGACGGTCTCTCCACGGCCTTCGACATGCCGACCCTGCTCGGTCTCGACTCCGACGATCCGATGTCCCTCGGCGAGGTCGGACGGTGCGGGGTGGCGATCGACTCTGTGGCCGACATGGAGGATCTGTTCCGGGGGATCGACATGGGTCGCATCACCACCTCGATGACGATCAACTCGCCGGCCGCGCCGGTCCTGGCGATGTTCGTGGCCCAGGCGGAGTCCGCCGGCGTGCCGCGGGCGAGCCTCGGGGGAACGCTCCAGAACGACATTTTGAAGGAGTACCAGGCACAGAAGGAGTTCGTCTTCCCGCCGCGCCAGTCGATGCGTCTCGTGCGCGATGTCGTCACCTTCACCGCCGCCGAGATGCCGCGGTGGCATTCGATCTCGATCTCGGGCTACCACATCCGCGAGGCGGGCTCGACGGCGGCCGAGGAGCTCGCCTTCACGCTCGCCAACGGGTTCGCCTACGTCGAGCTCGCATTGTCGGCCGGCCTGCCGGTCGAGTCGTTCGCGCATCGGCTCTCGTTCTTCTTCAACGCCCACATCGACTTCTTCGAAGAGATCGCCAAGTACCGCGCCGCACGGCGCATCTGGGCGCGCTGGATGCGCGATCGCTACGGCGCCGTCGAGGAACGGTCGCTCCAGATGCGTTTCCACGCCCAGACCGCGGGAGTGTCGTTGACCGCCCAGCAGCCCGAGGTGAACATCGTGCGCACCGCCATCGAGGCCCTGGCGGCCGTGATGGGCGGGGCGCAGTCGCTGCATACGAACTCGATGGACGAGGCGCTCGCGCTCCCCACCGAGAAGGCCGCACGGATCGCGTTGCGCACCCAGCAGGTGATCGCCCACGAGACCAATGTGCCGTTGGTGGCCGACCCGCTCGGTGGTTCGTGGTTCGTCGAGGAACTCACCGACGAGATCGAGCGGCGCGCCGAGGAGATGTTCGCCGAGATCTCCTCGATGGGCGGCGGGTCGATGCTCGAGGGATGCATCCGCGGGATCGACGAGAACTGGTTCCAGGGTCGCATCGCCGACTCGGCCTACGAACTGGAACGCGCCTTCAATGCGGGGGAACGCATCGTGGTCGGGGCGAACCGGTTCACCGAGGGCAACGACGAGTCCGGTCTCGACATCCTCCGCATCACGAACGAACAGGAGAGGCGCCAGCGCGAGCGTCTCGCGTCGGTGCGCACGAGCCGCAGCTCCGCCGGGGTCGATGCGGCCCGGGCTCGGCTCGCCGAACTCGCGGCCGACCCCGAGGCGAACCTCATGCCCGCCCTGATCGAGGCCTCGCGCGCGCGGGTGACGCTCGGGGAGATGATGGCCACGCTCGGGGGAGTGTTCGGTCGGCACGTGGAAGTGCCGGTCATCTGATGGCGGTGCGCGTGCTGGTCGCAAAGGTGGGCCTCGATGGGCACGACCGCGGCATCAAGGTGGTGGCACGCATCCTGCGCGATGCCGGCATGGAGGTCATCTACACGGGGCTCTTCCAGACACCCGAGACCGTGGCGGCGGCCGCGGTCGACGAGGACGTCGACGTGGTGGGGTTGTCGATGTTGTCGGGCGCGCACATGACACTCGCGCCACTGGTGGTCGAGGCATTGCGCACCCGGGGTGCCGACGTTCCGGTGGTGGTCGGTGGCATCGTGCCCGACCAGGACGTGGCAGATCTTCTCGCGGCCGGGGTGACGGCCGTGCTCGGGCCGGGAGCCTCTGCTGATTCGGTCGTCGAGACCGTGGCGGCTGCCGCCCGCTGATGCGGCGCCTTAGCGGGGATGTTTCGGTGCGTCGTGCGGTTCGGGGTCTGACCGGGTCTCAGTCCGCGCCGTCGATCCAGGCCGGCACGCGCTCGAGCAGGTCGAGACTCACCTCGCGGCAACGCTCGAGCACCGCGCAGAGGTGATCATTCGATCCCTTGTACACCTCGGTGAGATCCACCTCGACGCGGCCGACCACGGTCAGGCTGCGCTCGGGTGCGTCGGTCACCTGTTGGAAGGAGTCGATCGCCGACACCTGCAGCGGCAGGTCCATGCCGCCGAGGGCCGCGACCTCGGTGGCGAGAACAAGGAGATCGGGCGGGTTCACGAGAGGTGGGAACGCCCATGTGAACACGAGGGGGATCGTCGAGCCGCCCGGTGGGTCGCCCTCGGGGTCGTCCATCGCGAGCACCGCATCCTCGAAGCCCAGCAAGGTCCTCGGGTCGACCTCGAGAGCAACATGGAGATCGATGGGTCCGCTGCAGGCCTCCTCGGGGTGGAGATCGACCTCCCACATCTGGCGCAGCGAGTAGGTCTCGACGAAGTGGCGCTCGTCATGCACGTGAAAACCGTGGTCGACGGCATGGTTCTTGAGGTCGGCCACATATCCCGCGATGTCGACGACCGCCACGGGAGCGACACTACCGTTGGTGCATGGCGCGGTTCGGTGTCGACAGCGACGACCGCGACATCCTCGCGTTCCTGCACGATGTGGCTGATGCCGCCGCCGACACCCTCGATGAGACCGGTGCGTGGGAGTTCACGGGTGAGCGCGAGGGGCAGTATTCCGGCGACGTCGCCGTCGACGAGGTCGTGGTGGACATGTGCGAGGCCGCCGGGCTGGTGGTCCTGAGCGAGGAGAGCACTGGTTCCCCGGTGCGCTGGTCGGGTAGTGACGGGTCCCTGCTCGTGGTCGTGGATCCTGTCGACGGCTCCACCAATGCGAGCCGCGGGTTGCCGTGGTTCGCGACGGCGCTGTGCGTGGTGGATGTCGATGGCCCCCGTGTGGGCCTCGTGGCCGAGCAGTCGGGGAGCGAGACGCGCTACGGGGCGATCAGGGGGGCCGGTGCGAACGTGGATGGCAACCGCGCCCATGTCGCGCGTGAGTGCGCACCGTCGGCGGCGGTGGTGGGCGTCAATGGCGTGCCGCCGCGTGACCATCCGTGGTGGCAGGTTCGCTCGATGGGCTCGGCCGCGCTCGATCTGTGTCTCGTGGGGTGCGGTGCACTCGATGGATGGGTCGACTTCCGCGGGCACGGAGTGTGGGATTACCTCGCCGCTTCGCTGTTCTGCGAGGAGGCCGGCGCGATGGTCGCCGAGGCCGACGATTCCGAGTTGTTCGTGCTCGACCCGTCCCTTCGTCGTCGGCCGGTGGTGGCATCGGGGCCCGAGATGATGGAGTCGCTCCTCGCGACACTCCGGCGCGTCGACGGCTGAGGCCGCCGCGTCCACCCCGTAGTGTTGGGGTCCGCGGGCGCACCGTTCCCGGTGCATCGTGCCCTGCCTGAGAGGTGATCGACGTGAACAGGATCTCGCACTGGATCGACGGAGCCGTCGTCGGGGGTGCATCGGGGCGCACGGGCCGGGTCTTCAACCCCGCCACGGGTGAGCAGACCGCAGAGGTCGACTTCGCCTCGGTCGATGAGGTCGACCGTGCGGTCGCATCGGCGGTGGTGGCCCAGCGGGAGTGGCGCGCGGCGAACATGTCGCGCCGTGCCGAGGTGCTCTTCAACATTCGAGACCTGATCGATGCGAACCGCAAGGAGATCGCCTCGGTGCTCAGCGCCGAGCACGGCAAGGTGATCTCCGATGCCCTCGGCGAGGTGGCACGCGGGCTCGAGAACGTCGAGTTCGCCTGTGGTGTGCCGAACCTCCTGAAGGGTGGCTACTCCGAGCAGGCATCGGCCGGTGTCGACGTCTACAGCATCCGTCAGCCGCTCGGGGTCGTGGCCGGGATCACCCCGTTCAACTTCCCCGCGATGGTGCCGATGTGGATGTTCGCCAACGCCATCGCGTGTGGGAACGCCTTCATCTTGAAGCCGAGCGAGAAGGACCCCTCGGTGTCGTTGTTTCTCGCCGAGTTGCTGAAGAAGGCCGGTGTGCCCGACGGTGTCTTCAATGTGGTGAACGGCGATCGCGAGGCCGTCGACCGGCTGCTCGCACACCCGGATGTGGCGGCGATCTCCTTCGTCGGCTCGACCCCGGTGGCGCGCCACATCTACGAGACGGGCACCTGCAACGGCAAGCGCGTGCAGGCCCTCGGCGGGGCCAAGAACCACATGCTGGTGCTCCCCGATGCCGACCTCGACATGGCAGCCGATGCCGCGGTGTCGGCGGCGTACGGGTCGGCCGGGGAGAGGTGCATGGCGATCTCAGTGTTGCTCGCGGTCGAGTCGGTCGCTGACGCACTGGTCGACAAGATCCGCGAGCGGATTCCCGCGATCAAGGTCGGGCCCGCGAGCGACCAGGGCAACGAGATGGGCCCGCTCATCTCGGCCGAGCACCGGGACAGGGTGGTGTCGTACCTCGACGGAGCCGCCGCCGAGGGTGCGCGCGTCGTCGTCGACGGCCGCGAGGGAGTGCCCTCGCGCGGGTTCTTCGTGAACCCGAGCGTGATCGACGGGGTGGCGCCCGGCATGCGGTGCTACGACGACGAGATCTTCGGGCCGGTGCTGAGCGTGGTGCGCGTGCCCGGCTATGAGGAAGGTCTGGGGATGATCAACGACAATGCGTACGGCAACGGCGTGGCCATCTTCACGCGCGACG
Source organism: Actinomycetota bacterium (assembly GCA_046091605.1). GTDB lineage: Bacteria > Actinomycetota > Acidimicrobiia > Acidimicrobiales > Ilumatobacteraceae > UBA2093. The sequence goes on from JBJTCB010000047.1 coordinate 6,328, forward strand.
GCGGTGTGGCGCGCGACTTCCAGTTCCGCGTCAATGTCGGCATGGTGGGCGTGAACGTGCCGATCCCGGTGCCGGTCTCGTACTACTCGTTCGGTGGGTGGAAGAGCAGTCTCTTCGGCGACCACCACATGTACGGACCCGAGGGGATCAACTTCTTCACCCGCACCAAGGTCGTCACCTCGCGGTGGCCCGACCCTCGCACGTCGTCGGTCGACCTCGGATTCCCGCAGAATCGCTGAGCGAGAGTCGGATCAGGATCCGGTCGCGTAGACATCGGCGAGGTCCAGCACCTCGTCGATGATTGCGAGGCCCTCGCGAACGAGAGCATCCGGGGTGTTCACCGGCGGGCAGATGTGGATCCGGTTGAAGTGCGTGAACGGCCAGAGACCGCGCCCCTTGCATGCCGCCACGAGATCACTCATCGGCTTGGCAGCCTCACCGGCGGCATTGAAGGGGACCAGCATCTCGCGTGTCGCGCGGTCGCGCACGAGTTCGATCGCCCAGAAGACGCCGAGTCCGCGCACATCGCCCACGCTCGGATGGCGGTCCTTGATGCGTGCGAGTTCGGGCCCGATGACATCGGTGCCGAGGTGGCGCGCATGCTCGAGAATCCTCTCATCACGGAAGATCTCGATCGAAGCGACCGCGGTCGCGCACGCGAGGGGATGACCCGAATAGGTGAGCCCACCGGGGAATTGGCGGTCACGGAAGGTGGCCGAGATGCGGTCCGAGATGACGACACCACCGAGCGGCACGTAGCCCGAATTCACGCCCTTGGCGAAGCAGATGAGGTCGGGCACCACGTTCCAATGGTCGACGGCGAACCATTCGCCGCAACGGCCGAACCCCGACATCACTTCATCCAGGATCATCACGATCCCGTGACGATCGCAGATCTCGCGCACGCCGGCCAGATAGCCGTCGGGTGGTACGAGAATGCCGTTCGTCCCCACGACTGATTCCAGGATGATCGCGGCCACGTTCTGGGCGCCCTCGACCATGATGACGTCCTCGAGGTGGGCGAGTGCGCGCTCGCACTCCTGTGATTCGCTCCCGGCGTGGAACGCCGAGCGGTACGGGTAAGGACCCCAGAACTTGACGATGCCCGGCATTGCGGGCTCGGCGGGCCACCGGCGCGGATCACCGGTCAACTGAATCGAGCCACCCGTGGCTCCGTGGTAGCTGCGGTAGGTGCTCAGCACCTTGTGGCGGCCGGTGTGCAGGCGCGCCATGCGCATCGCGTTCTCGGTGGCCTCTGCGCCGCCATTCGTGAAGAACACCATGTTCAGATCGCCAGGTGCGATCTCGGCGATCAGGCGCGCGGCCTCGCTGCGCGCATCGTTGGCGTGGAACGGCGCGACGGTGCAGAGCCGGTCGGCTTGTTCCTTCAGGGCGGCGACGAGTTTGGGGTGCTGGTGACCGATGTTGGCGTTGATGAGTTGGCTCGAGAAATCGAGGTACCGCTTGCCGTCCTCGTCCCAGAATTCCGATCCCTGGGCCCGGGCGATCACCAACGGCGAGATGGCACCCTGGGCCGACCAGGAGTGGAACACGTGTTTCCGGTCGTTGACGAAGGCGTCGGAGCGGGCTGAATCGACCGTTGTCATGGCGCGAAGGCTAACCCTGGGCGCCGATCATCGTGGCGCTGTTCGCCACCACCCTGGTGTGTCCCTTTGCAGGGGTTCGTGCGGTCGCCTTGTCGGGCATCGCGACGCTCGGGAATCCTGCAGTCGGCGCGACGACCTCGGTGACGTTCTCCTTCACCGTGGGGACACAAATGCCGAACGGGGGCTGGTTGATCCTGACGAAGCCCACGGGGTATGCGAACTTCACTGCCATCGCGAACGCCTCATCCCATGTCACCGTCACGGTCGGGGGCTCGCCAGTCGGCTACAACTCGGCAGAGATCACATCGACAACCGTCGAGATCAAGATCGGAAACAGCCCGTTCAGCGTCGGATCAGCCGTCGTTGTCACGATCGCGTCATCGGCCCAGATCGTGAATCCAGCGACACAGCAGAATTACACGTGGGTCCTCACCGCGCACCCGGCCAACAAGGGCGCAGCAAATGGCTCATACACCGACTCGACGGTCGCAGTGACCGGCACCACCTCGTCCACCAGTTCTTCGACATCAACTTCGACCTCGACTTCGACGACTGTGGCCGGGACGACCACGACCGCCGCTGCGACAACAACCACGGCTGGCGCCCCACGACCCGTCCGGGAACGGCGACCACCGCACGATCTGGCGGGGCCACGACCACGACTGTGGCTGGTGGCGCCGCAACCACGACGACCACAGTTGTCGAGGGTGCATGGAACCCCGCGTCGACTCCGACGACCACGCCGTCAGTGGCCACGGTCCGCAAGCGCGCCGCGTGCTTCGATGCGACTGCGTACGAGGCCTCGATCACCCAGGTCCAGATGCTCCTCGGTCGCGGCACGTCCCAGGAGGTCGTCGAGTTCGACGTGTGCATGAACAACTTCAAGGTGATCGCATCGAACGCGCCGTTGGAGGCGTTCGGCGAGAGCGCCTTGGCCGACCCGGCAGCCATCGAGGCAACTCCCGGTGTGGGTGGCGGCACGAACATGCTGTGGCCCGGTCTGTTGCTGATTGCAGTGGGGGCGATGCTCGTCCTGTCGGGTCGACGCTTGGAATCCTGATCGCTGATCAGCCGCCGACCGGCGGGTGATCAGAACTTCTGGAACGAAAAACCGCGTTCCCTGAAGCCCGCGATGGCCTGGGGAAGCAACGTGATCATCTTGTCCACGTCGCCCGAGCCGTCGTGGAACAACGCGACGATGTAGTCGTTCTTTCCGCGCACCTCATCGATGCGTTCGCGGAACCGCACGGGCGGGTTCGGATGTGCGAGAGGTGGGGTCGCGCTCAGGTTCCAGAACAACTCTTTCATCCCGAGTGACTTGCCGATGCGCTTGATGCGCGCGTTCGTGGCCGCGTACGGGGGTCGGTAGTGCGTGGGGCGCTTCCCGGTGGCGTCCTCGATCAGATTGCTGCATCGCTCCAGTTCGCGCTTCGGGTTCGGGTGGTAGCGCAGGTCAGGATGCGTCCACGAGTGGTTCTGCACCGAGTGTCCGCCCTTCACGAGCGAGGCGAGGAAGGCTTTCTGGCGACTCGCCCGTTGGCCGACCACGAAGAACGTCCCGGGGATGCCCGCCTTGTCGAGGATCTCGCGCGTGCGCACGGTTCCCGGGCCCGGTCCGTCATCGAAGGTGAGGTATGCGAACCCTTCGCCGCTGGTGGCCGGAGATGGCACCGGCGATGCGTGGAGCGCATCCCGCGGGTCCAGGAGTGCGACTGCGAATCCCGCGGCAGCGAAGGAGAGAAATTGTCGTCGGTCCATGGGGTGCGCCGAAACCCAACATAGACGCGGGATCGAACCCGAGCCTGCCATCGGCAAACAATCCCCGACGTGGGGAGGCGCTCCCGCGCCAATACCGTGTGTCGCCATGAGGACGAGGAGTGCCATCGTCGTTGTCACTGCACTCCTCATGGCAATGGGCTTGCGCGCCCCGTCCGTGAGTGCGACGACGGGAAATCCGCAGTCACTCCTCGCGGCGTGGTCGCCGGCGAAGAGCCGCACTGCCCACGGCGGTGAGTTCCACACCGCGACGGGAACTGGTGCCTCCGCAGTGTTCCAGGTGAAGAGGCGGTCGTTCGCTCTCTGGTATGTCGCGGGCCCCTCGAACGGCAAGTTGGCCGTGCTCGTGAACGGGGTGAGGGTGCGCACCGTCGACCAGTACTCATCGGTGCCCAGGCGTCGCGCGATCGCCCTCCGGGGCGCAAAGGCCGTGAACGAGGTGCGCGTGGTGGTGCTCTCCACCCGGAACCGGGCGAGCACGGGCACGAAGGTGAATGTCGATGCGATCTCACCGACGACGTTGAGGTGCGCCGCCGGGTGCCAGCGCAATCCGATGCCGGTCACGAGCACTGCGCCCGTGGTCACCACGTCGTCGGTGCCGGTGTCGTCTGTTCCCCCGACCCAGGATGTCGTGGCGGCAGGGCCGAACGAGGCGGTCTGGTACCCGACGGCTGTGCCCGTGCGTGGGAGCCGCGAGTGGACCGTCGCAATCGGCAGCTATGTGCGGTCGCGCGACGTGAAGCCGATCGACACCGCGGTACCGGTGATCCGCAACGCCGCGTGCGACCAGGCAAAGAAAGTGCCCCGGGGGATCGTGATCCTGTCCTTCGGCCGTCAGGTCAAGGGTGGGGCGAGCGGATTCAGTTCCTCGACCATCACCCATGCAGAGATCGTGGCCACCACGGCCGCGTGGGCGGCTGGACTGGCCGAGTGCGGGACCGGACCGTGGGAGGTCTCGATCGGGACGTCGAACTCGGGGGCCGTGACCGCGTTCAACGGGTACTCGGGCGGTCAGGTGTGGGCGCGTCTCGTGGAGCAGGCTCGCGCCGCATCGGACCCGCGCGTCGCGGTGACCGGGTCGGTCGATCTCGAGCCGGGGTGGGGACCGCCGGGGCAGGCCCGCGCGTGGGTCGACGGCTATGTCGCCACCACGGCAGTCAGGCTATGGAACTTCGGCTCAGCCGACGGATGCCCGCAGTCGGTCTCGACCAAGCTCACCTGCAACAACGGATGGACGATCGATGACGTGTTGTGGGTGTCGAGCCATGCGGGACCGAACGTGCTCGCAATGCCACAGATTCACACCCAGAGCGGATCCCAGGCTCGCCAGTGGGCGGTTCTTGCTGCGCGTGGCGTGGCGATGGCGCGTCCCTTGAGGCTCGCCGCCATCACCGTCCAGACGGCCGCATGCTCGCAGATGAAGGGCGGCTGTCCCACGACGGGTGTCTCGGCATGGGACGGCTGGTCGCAGGTGCGCGGGTACCTGGACGCGATTCCATCCACGATCGGCACTCCCGTCGGGGCTCCGATGGACATCCGATGGGGATGGGCGAACGGATTCGTGATCCCGAAGGCCACGACCACCACCACATCGACGACATCCACCACCACGACGAGCACGACCACCACAGTTCCGTCGACCACCACTTCGACGACGACCACGACGTTGAGCACCACATCGACGTCGAGCACCACGTCGACCAGTTCGACATCGACGACCACGAC
>JBJTCB010000048.1:0-3846 GCA_046091605.1 Actinomycetota bacterium
CTGCTGGTGCGATCCATGTCGCGAATCTAGTGACTTCCCACCGGTCGCACTGTGGCTGACAACGCTGTGTTCGTCGTGATGGCGGTGTCGCCCCGCCAGTTGACCCTGCCCTCGCGGTCCACGAGCCGGCCGCCGGCGGCCGCCACGATCGGGATAAACGGCGCGATGTAGTAGGGCTCGGGCCCGATCGCATCGACAGCGATGTCGATCGCTCCCAGTGCGACCAGCAAGTGCTGCCAGAAATCACCGCATCCGCGCACGCGCTTGACCGACCTCTTCAGGTTTTTGATCCAGTCGCCGTGTCCCGCCTCGCGCCACGCGGCATTCTCGGTGATCGAGAGCGAAGCCTCGGCGAGATCGTTCACCTCGCTCACCCGGATCGGTGAGCCGTTGCAGTAGGCGCCGAGTTCGCGTCCGCCCCACCATCGGGTGTGCATCGCGGGCGCTGACACGACACCCAGCACCGGCCCGAGGTCGGCGTGCACGAGCGCGATCATCGTGGCCCAGACCGGCACACCCCTCACGAAGTTGCTGGTGCCATCGATTGGGTCGACGACCCACGTCCATTCAGATTCGCCGCCGGTGCCGTGTTCCTCGCCGAGCCAAGCATGCTGGGGGCGCTCGCGGCGCACCGCATCCATGATGATCGTCTCGGTTCCGCGATCGACCTCGGTCACCTCCGTGGCGTTCGCCTTCAATTCGACGGAGAACTCCCGAGCCTGAAACCGGGGCAGGGTGAAAGCATCGGCGAGATCAGCGAGCCCGAGTGCGAAGGTCAACTCGTCGCGCAGGTCGCTCACGAGAGCAACGCTAGGCGAGGAGCGAGGCGGCTGCGTCGGCGATTCCGGTCGCGTCGAGGCCGAATCGGGCCAGGATCGCATCGGGTTTGTCGTGCGAGATGAACCGTGTCGGCACGCCCAGCACCTTCACCGGCACGGTGGATTGCTCGCGCACGGCCTCGGAGATCGAGAACCCGATGCCTCCCTCGCGGAAGCCGTCCTCGCAGGTGACCACAGCACGGTGCCGCGCGGCATCAGCGATCATCTCGAGGTCGAGCGGTGCACACGAGCGGACATCCCACAAGGTTGCCGACACACCCCGGCTCGCGAGGTCGGCGACGGCCTTCTCGGCAGCGCCCACCATCTTGCCGATCGCCAGAATGGCGACCGAGCCGTCGCCCGTCATCATGCGCCTCGCCGACAATCCGGATCCCACCTCGCCCTCGGGAACATGGCGCGCCTGGCCCTTCGGGTAACGGATCACAACGGGGCCGGAGTCAGCGAGCGTCATCGCATCGCGGAGCATTTGCTGGAGGTCCTCGGCCGATGATGGAGCGAGGACGCGCATTCCGGGGACCTTGGCGAGCAGCGTCATGTCGTAGATGCCGTGGTGGCTGGGTCCGTCGTCGCCGGTGATGCCGGCACGATCGAGACAGAAGATCACCGGCAGACGGTGCAGCGCCACGTCATAGACCACTTGGTCCCATGCGCGGTTGAGGAATGTCGAATAGAGCGCAACCACCGGGCGCAGCCCACCCATGGCCATGCCCGCAGCCGCGGTGACCGCATGCTGCTCGGCGATGCCGACATCGAAGAAGCGGTCGGGGAACCGCGATTGGAACGCGAGGAGTCCGGTCGGCCCGGGCATCGCAGCCGTGATGGCGACGACGCGCGAATCCTCGTCTGCGATCTTGAGGAGCGCATCACCGAAAGCCTGGGTGTACCCCGCGGGACCCGCCTTCGACGGACCCGCGATCGGGTCGAATGTCGGAGTGTCGTGGAGGTGCTTCTCGTCGTCGTCCTCGGCGGGGAGATACCCGCGACCCTTCTGGGTGAGCACGTGCACGATGATCGGGCCCTCGTCCTCGCGCGCGATCGCGGCCCGGAGCGCATGCTCCAACTCGCCGATGTCGTGTCCGTTCACCGGGCCCACATAATGGACGCCGAGCGCCTCGAAGAAGCCCGGCGGCTGGAGGAACTCGCGCACCGCGGCCTTGACGGCCTCGAGTCCCTGCTCGGCCTGACGACCGACGACGGGGAGATCGCGCAGGAACGACTCGATCCTGCGCTGGCGTCGCACGTACACGGGGTTCAGACGAATGTTGGTGAGGGCACTCGAGAGCTTGCCGACGGCCTTGTCGGCGACGCGCTCCAGTTCCCCGGTCTCGTCCCGCGGGGCCGAGGCCATCGCCGTGAGATTCGAGATGGTCGGTGCGTACGAGCGGCCGTTGTCGTTCAAGATGATGATGACACGGCTCTTGGAGTGCCCCAGATTGTTGAGGGCCTCGTATGCCATACCACCGGTCATCGAGCCGTCACCGATCACCGCGACGATGTGGCGGTGCTTGGCGGCGCTGGCGTCACGGGCGACGGCGAGGCCGTGCGCATACGACAGCACGGTGGATGCGTGGCTGTTCTCGATGAAGTCGTGACGACTCTCCTCGCGGCTCGGGTATCCGGACAACCCGTCCTTCTGGCGGAGCCTCGCAAATCCCGCCCGGCGACCGGTGAGGATCTTGTGGACATAGGCCTGGTGGCCGGTGTCCCACAGAACCGCATCGAGGGGGGATTCGAACACCCGGTGCAGCGCGATCGACAACTCGACGGCGCCGAGGTTCGAACCGAGGTGGCCACCCGTGTTGCTGACGGCGTGCACGATCAGGTCGCGGATCTCGGCGGCGAGGTCGTCGAGTTTCTCCGCAGGCAGGGCCCGCAGGTCAGCGGGGTCCTGGATTCCCTCGATAAGCGCCACAGTGAAAGGCTACGGTCGCCCCGTGGCACGCGACATCTTCGATCTCAGCGGGAAGGTGGCTCTCGTCACCGGCGGCAACGGGGGGATCGGCCTGGGGATGGCGAGGGGCCTCGCCGCGAGGGGTTGCGACATCGCGATCTGGGGCACGAATGCCGCGAAGAACTCCGCCGCCAAGGCTGAACTCGATGCCCTCGGTGTGCGCGTCGTCGAGATGGTCTGTGATGTCGGTGACCAGGAGCAGGTGCGCGCGGCGTTCTCCGCCGTGGTCGATGCGCTCGGCAAGGTCGACGCGGTGTTCGCGAACGCCGGCGTCGGAGGCAGGGCCGAGAGTTTCGCGACCATGACCGACGAGGAGTGGCACCGCGTGATGCGCGTCAACTTGGACGGCGCCTTCTACACGGCCCAGGAAGCCGTGCGACACATGGTGTCCCGCGGTGAGGGTGGCTCGCTCGTCTTCACCACGTCGGGGTCGGCCTACTTCGGACAACAGCGCGGTCAGCACTACGGGGCCTCCAAGGCCGGGATGATCTCGATGATGCGCGCGATTGCGGTCGAGCACGCGCGCCATGGCATCCGGTCGAACGCGGTGTTGCCGGGATGGATCGAATCGGAGATGACGGCGCCAGCTCTCGGGTGGGACACATTCGTGTCGAAGGTGTTGCCGCGCGTGCCGCTGCGCAGATGGGGCGACCCGGACGACTTCTCCGGTATCGCGGCCTATCTCGCGAGTGACGCGAGCAGGTACCACACCGGCGACGTGATCACGATCGACGGCGGGTACCACTCGTTCTGAGTTCGCTATGGCTCGTCCCCGGTCGACCTTCGTGCCGGGCGTGATGGAGAGTCGCTCAGGCGCCCGAGGCGGGGTGACCCGCGATGTGGTCGGCGAACTTGCGATCGAGTCGCGCCTGGTTCCACCGGTGCATCCATCCACCCACGGTGAATCCGAGCGCCAGCACGATCAACCCGCCCACACCGTCGATCCAGTAGTGGTTCCCTGTCACGATGATCGTGAACAGCGTCGTCGCCGGATAGAGCATCACAGCGATCTTCGTCCAACGCTTCCGAGTGAGCGGGAACATCCCGATTGCGCAC
>JBJTCB010000049.1:0-79946 GCA_046091605.1 Actinomycetota bacterium
CGCGGTGTTCCACTGGCACCAGGACCAGGCGTACTGGATCGACACCGAGGACCGACGCACCGCCACGTGCTGGCTCGCCGTCGACGACTCGACGCTCGAGAACGGCTGCATGCCGTGCCTGCCCGGGACGCCCCTCGAGCCGGGGCGGCCGCCCCGTCCGCTCCACGGGGATCGCTCTGCGAGCCACACGCTCGTCACTGATCTCGGCCCTGACGACACGATGCGCCCCGTCGAGATTCGACGCGGTGACATCACCGTGCACAACGAGGGCGTGCTCCACGGATCTGGTGGCAACACATCGGCCTCCAGTTACCGGCGTGCCTACATCGTGGCGCTGCGCAGCCAGAGCACGGTGGCCGAGGAGCGGCGACGCGGATTCACGCACAGCCACAACGATGCGGGCGAGGTTCTCGAGAGCGTCGACGGCCTCCACGCCTGAGCGATCGCCCAGTCCCACGGCTAGAATCTCAGCACGACTTCCGTCGCGCGGGTGTAGCTCAATGGCTAGAGTTCCAGCCTTCCAAGCTGGCTATGCGGGTTCGATTCCCGTCACCCGCTCCATGACACTGGCTCTCGTGCGTCGCCCCAGCATGCGGCTCGCCGAGGGTCTCGTGACCCACAACGAGCGCCAGCCTGTCGATGTGGGCGTCGCCCTCGCACAGTGGGAGGCCTATGTCGCGTGCCTCCGGGCACGCGGATGGGAGATCGTCGAGGTGCCCGTCCTCGAGAGTGCCCCCGATTGCGTGTTCATCGAGGACACCGTCGTCATGCACCGAGATGTCGCGGTGATCACCCGCCCCGGGGACGATGTGCGCAAGCCCGAGACGGCCGCCGTGGAGGACACCGTGCGTGGACTCGGGTGCCGCATCGAGCGCATCGAGGCCCCGGGAACACTCGACGGGGGTGACGTCCTCAAGGTCGGTGACACCATCTATGTGGGTCGGGGCGGACGCACCAACCAAGACGGCATCGACCAGCTCACCGCGATCCTCGCGCCACTCGGTGCCACCGTGGTCACCGTGCCGGTCGCGAAGGTCCTGCACCTGAAATCTGCCGTCACGGCCCTGCCCGACGGAACGGTGATCGGCTGGGACCCCGCGGTCGACGATGCATCGGTGTTCCCCGCGTACCTGTCGATGCCCGAGGAGTCCGGGGCGCACGTTGTCGTGCTCGATGACCGGACCGTGCTGATGGCCGCCGATGCCCCCCGGAGCGCCGATCTCGTGCGCTCGCTCGGCTACGAGGTGATCTGCGTCGACATCTCCGAGTACGAGAAGCTCGAGGGGTGCGTCACCTGCCTGTCGGTGCGGTTGCGCGACCGGTAGATCCCGGGGCGACGACCCGCCACCGCCTCTCCGTATCCTCGGGGGCATGGAGGTCGAGATGATCGTGGAGATCCCGCAGGGATCCCGCAACAAGTACGAGATGGACCACGAGACCGGCGCGATCTGGCTGGACCGGACCCTCTTCACCGCCACCCAGTACCCGCTCGACTACGGCTTCTTCCCGAACACCCTCGGCGAGGATGGTGACCCACTCGATGCGCTGATCCTGCTCCCCCAGGCCACGTTTCCCGGGTGCCACGTGTGGGCCCGCCCGATCGGGGTGTTCTGGATGAAGGACGAGAAGGGCCCCGACGCCAAGGTGCTGTGCGTGCCCTCGCGTGATGCGCGCTACGAGCACCACCGGGATCTCGGCGACGCACCCGAGTTCCTGCTGGCCGAGATCGCGAACTTCTTCGAGGTCTACAAACTCATCGAGCCGGGCAAGGAATCGACTGTCGGCACGTGGGCGAACGCCGCGGCCGCCGAGGAAGAGATCCGCGCGGCACTCGCACGCCACGCGCACTGAGTCTCAGGCCGACTCGGCCGCCCTGTTGCGCCGGGCCTTGACGACGAGCCACACGAACACCACTGCACCGATCGCGATCGTGGCGTACTGGATGCGGTCACCCCACACTCCGGCGTCCTCCCAGCGATCCCCGAGTCCCCACCCGACGGCGACCCAGATCGCGTTCCACACGGTGGAGCCGGCCGCGGTGAGGAGACAGAACTTCCCGATCGGCATCTTGTCGGCACCCGCCGGGATGCTGACCACGGACCTCACGATCGGCACCAGGCGGCCGAAGAAGACCACCAACGTGCCGTGGCGCTCGAACCAGTCGAAGCCCTTGTCGATGTCGCGACGCTTGAACCCGGCGAACCGACCCACGCCGGCGAGCAGCTTCTCGAAGCGTTCCTCGTTCAGCCAGCGACCGAGCCCGTAGAGCACGAGCGCCCCACCGACCGATCCCGCGGTCGCGAACACCACCCCACCCACGTAGCCGAAGCGCCCCTGGCTCACGTTGAAGCCGGTGAGGAGCAGGATCAACTCCGATGGGATCGGCGGGAAGATGTTCTCGAGCGCCACGAGCAGCGCGACACCCACGACCCCGATCGAGTCGATGAAATCGGTCGCCCAGTCGATCATCGCAGCAGCGATCCACCGTCACAGGTGATGACCTCACCGACAGTGAACTGACCGGCACGCGAGCACAAATAAATGGTCAGGCCGGCAATGTCCTCGGCGCTGCCGACGCGGCCGCTGGGGTTGGTGCGACCGACCGCATCCCAGTCGGTGCCGTCCACATCACCGCCGGTGCCGACACCCGTGGAGAGCATCCACGTGGGGAACGGACCGGGTGCGATCGCATTCACCAGGATGTGGCGTTGCGTGAGCTTGGCGGCCAGCACCTTGGTGAGCGAGTGCACCGCGGCCTTGGAGGGGCCGTAGGAGAACGTCTCGAACGACGGGGTCTTGATTCCATCGATCGAACCGATGTTGACGACGCGCGACGGGTCGCTCTTGGTGGCGCGGGCCGTGAGCAACGGGAGGAGCTTCTGGGTGAGGAAGAAGACCCCCTTGACGTTGGTGTCCATCACCTTGTCCCAGCCCATCTCGGGGAACTCCTCGATCGGTGCGCCCCAGGAGACACCGGCGTTGTTGACGAGGATGTCGAGGTGCGACTCGCGCGTCGAGATCTCGGCCACCAGCGCCTCGATCCCGTCGAGGTCGGCCACGTTGGCCGGGAGCGAGATGCACTCGCCGCCATAGGTCGCAGCGAGGCGCGTGGCGGTCTCGTCGCAGGCCTTGGCCTTGCGCGACGACACATAGACCTTGGCACCGTTCACGAGCAGCCCGGCGGCGATCATCTCACCGATTCCTCGGGACCCGCCCGTGACGAGGGCGACCTTCCCCTTCACGGAGAACAGAGAATCGATGGACAGATCGCGGGTCATGGGGCCTCCAGTGGGTGCGCCACACCCGAGGTGTGCGCCCCACGAGGCTAGGCGTTGGGCCGATCCCGGATCGGGTCAACGCCGACCGCACACCGCCGACGCGCGTCGACCCGCGTCAGTTCTTGAAGGCCCGACCGACCGTGGGCGTGCCGGGCGGATCCACGGCCCATTCGGGCGACTCGCCCCATGTGTCGCCATAGACGAGATCTCCCATGGGAAGTCGACGCACCGGACCGTGTCGACCGGCGGGTCTGCCGAGCGTGATCGTGGCGGCGAGGAACGTGCCCTCGGGGATCCCGAGGAGCCGGCGCAGATCCTCCTCGACGAAGGCATGAAACCCCGTGAGCACTCCGCCGTATCCGAGCGCACGCGCCGCGAGCAGGAGGTTCTGGCACGCCGGATACACCGAGGCGCCCTCGGTCGGGGTGGGGTCGCGGTACCTCACGAGGAGCGCCAGGATCAGCACCGGCACGTGCTCGAAGGTGTCGACGTATGACTGCATCGTGGCCGCCATGCGCGCCTTCGGGGTGTCGGGTGCCGTTCCGGAGCCCTCGTCGTAGCCGTCGGAGGCGCGCTTGGCGCCCCAGATGCGACGCGCGCCGTCGGCGATCATTCGCTTGGCCTCGCGCGCGCGTTCGGAGTCGACGAGCACCATGAAGCGGAACGGTTGGCGGTTCGACCCGCTCGGGGCGCGCGTGGCGGCGAACAGGATGTCGCGCAGCACCTCGCCCGGCACCGGCTCGTCGAGATACCGACGGATCGCCCGGGTGGTGGCCATCCCCTCGAGGAGCCCGACCTCCTCGGGCGGCACCGCACTCATCTCTCGAGCACCCCCGCGTCGCGCGACCATTTCCAGTGCATACGCCCGTGGTCGGCGTTCGCGGCCAACACTCCCCCGACGGTGCCATCGGCCCACGGCGCACCGGGGAGAACCTGGGCGAGTTGCTCGTCGGTCAACTCGCTGAGCAACTGCAGGGTCACCGCACGGGCCTCGGCACCGAGGGCGACCACCTCATCGAAGGACTTGCCGTGATGACGCTGCTGCCATTCGTCGGTCATCGCATGCACCGAGGCCATGATCTCGTCCCTCGTGCGGGGACGGCCATCGGATCCGGTGGCCAGACCGACGGGATTGTCGTGCCCGGCGACGTGGCGACGCACCATCTGGGCGAAGTTGTGCTCGATCAGGGCCAGGTGCGCCAGGTGATCGAGTGCGGACCACCAATTCGAGGGGTCGTGCTCGCTCGGGGTGAGGTCGGCATGCAATTGCTCCTCGGTGAGGTCGGCATAGGTGGCGAGCAACCATGCCCGGTCCTCGTGGAGTTTCTTCTCGATCTCCCACCGCTTCATCGCCGACGCTCCATCCGTGCCGCAGCCCCGTGCGGGACTCTTTCGTTGCGAACCTACAACCCCGTTACTGTGCGGACATGACCGGTGCTCCCCGCCACCCGCGGCTCGGCTTCTACACGCTCGCGGGAGCCCCCCGCAGCCCGCGGGACATGCTCGATGAGCTCGCCGCAGCCGAGTCGCTCGGCCTGGGAGCAGCGTTCATCTCGGAGAGATTCAACATCAAGGAAGCCGGCGCCTTGACCGGTGCCGCGGTCGCCGCGACGTCATCGGTGCAGATCATCACCGCGGCCACCAACCACACCACGCGCCATCCCGCGGTGACGGCCTCGTGGGCGAGCACCCTGCACCTTCTCTCTGGTGGGCGGTTCACGCTCGGTCTGGGTCGCGGGATCGATGCGATGTTCCGGGCATTCGGGATGCCGCTCGCAACCACGGAGTCACTCGAGGAGTTCGCACACCTCATGCGCCGCCTGTGGCGCGGCGAGACGGTCATGAATTGGTCGGATCTCACCGGTTCCTACCCCGTGCTCCGCCTGGACCCCGCCTTCGACCTCGACATCCCGCTCGGGATCACCGCCTTCGGCCCGCGCACCCTCGAGATGGCGGGGCGCTCCTACGACACGGTGATCCTGCACACGTTCTTCACCGACGAGACCACCGCACGCGCCGTGCGCACCGTGAAAGATGCCGCCGCACGCGCCGGACGCGACCCGGCCACGGTGCAGGTGTGGTCGTGCTTTGCCACGGTCGGGGACCACATCGATCCGGCACTGCGCCTGAAGAAGACGGTGGGCCGTCTCGCCACCTACCTGCAGGCCTACGGCGACCTGATGGTGCGCACCAACAACTGGGATCCGGGCGTGCTCGCTCGGTTCCGCTCGGACGAGTTCGTGCGCACCTTCCCCGGCGCGCTCGATGCCAAGGCCACCACCGAGGAACTGGAGCGAATCGCACCGTTGATCCCCGAGGAGTGGCTCGCTCCGGCGGCAACCGGATCACCCGAGCAGTGTGCGCGGGCTGTGCGGGCCCAGTTCGACCTCGGGTGCGACGGGGTGATCATGCACGGCGCCACACCCACCGAGTTGGCACCGATCGTGGCGGCTCTCGAGACGATCTGATCGGGCTCGTCCGGCCCGGTCGTGTTCAGCCCGCGATCAACGCGACCAGTGCGCGATCAACGCATCCGCTGCATCGGCGGGCTTCTCGATCATCCACCAGTGGCCCGCCTCCGGAATCCTGAGAACGCGCGCACCGACCGCCGCGGCGATGCTCTCGTGCATCTCCGATGATCCCGCGAAGTGGTCGTTCTCGGCGATGATCACCATGCCGTTGGTCGGGGTTGCCGCGACGAAGGCACGACCGAGGGTGCTCATCTCGGGCTGGGCGGCGCTGCGGTAGAGCGAGAGCACGCAACGACCCGTCTCGTCGTTCAGCCCGCGGCGCACGGCGCGCGCGATCGCATCGGTCATACCGAGCGTGGTGAAGACCGCGGCGAACGAGTCCTCATCGAGCGAGAGCATCCCGGCGATCGCCTGCTCACCGACCTCGGGGGTCTGCCATGCCTGGGCGGCGTCGTGCCACACATACCCGGCGTGGAGCAGTCCGGCACAGTCGCTCGCCCACGTGCGCACGATGGTCGGCTCGGCTGCCAGGACGCCGAACACGTGCCCCGCTCCCCAGTCGTGTCCGACGAGGTCGATCTCACCGCCAATTGAGTGCAACTCGCCTGCGAGCCACGCCGCGTACTCGGCGCGCGTCGCACCCCATCGGTCGGGCACCGGAGCACCGAAACCCGGGGGTGAGAGGCGCACCACGTCGTCGACACCGCGATCAGCGAGCTCAGCGACGAGGTCGTCCCAGATCGCCGCGGTCTCTGGGTTGCCGTGGACGAACACCCTGGGCACGGCTCAGCCCCTCTTCTTCGATGCCAGGTACGCCGCGCTCGCGGCACGGCTCTCGTCGTCGTAGGTGGCGAACACGAGCGCATCGGCATCGGCGGCGTTGCGCCCCGTTCCCGCCATCTCCTCGGTCACGGCGTTCACTTGTTGCTTGGTGGTGCGCAGCGCATAGCCGGGCTTGGCGGCCAGTTGCGCCGCGAGGTCATCGACATGGGCCGCGAGACGCGATGTCGGGACGACCCCGTTCAGGAATCCGATCGACATGGCCTCCTCCGGCCCGAACCGCCGGCATGTGAGGACGAGTTCCTTGGTGAGTGCCGGGCCGATCTCGCGCACGAGTCGCGGGATTCCGCCCCACGCGAGTGGGATCCCGAGGTCCACCTCGGGGATCGAGAAGACGGCATCTTCTGCGGCGTACCGGAGATCGCAGGCGGCCGCGAGTACCAGGCCGCCGCCGACGGCGTGGCCATGGATCGCCGCGATCGTGAGAGCCCGCATGTTCGTGACGGCCTCTGCCATCAGCCGGCCGAGGTCGGCGGTGTCGCGCGGGGACCACTCCGGATCGCGCGTGGCGAAGTTGTCGAGGTCGAATCCGGCACAGAACGACCGACCCGCACCCGACACGACGACGATCTTGAGGTGACGGTGACCGTCGAACCAGCGTGCGGCCTCGGCGAGCTCGCGCAGCATCGTGCGCGACAGAGCGTTCAGACGCTCCGGCCGCGCGAGCATGAGACGCCCGATGGCGCCGTCGACGGTCACCTCGAGTGTCTCGAAGATCTCCTCGTTGCCGTGACCGGTCGCTGCACCGCCACCCGACATGTCCGCCTCCCGTTCCGATGGAGCCACCCGATCGTGGCTGCCATAAGGTTCTAGTCCACCGTCCTCCCGGGGCGTCACCCGCCCCCCGCACAGAGAAGGCACACCATGGACAGAGAAGCCTGGATCATCGACGCAGTCCGTTCCCCGCGGGGCAAGGGCAAGGAATCCGGCTCGTTGCACAATGTCCACCCGCAACGGGTCCTGGCCCAGGTGCTGAACGGTCTCCGCGATCGGATCGGCTTCGACACCGGCGACGTCGACGATGTGGTGATGGGTTGTGGCGCCGGCAGCGGCGACCACTCCATGGACATCGCACGCATGGCGGCCCTCGATGCCGGATGGTCCCTCGATGCCCCCGGCGTGACCCTGAACCGCTTCTGTGGTTCGGGACAGCAGGCAGTCAACTTCGCAGCGATGGGCGTGCTCTCGGGGATGCAGGACGTGGTCGTGGCGGGCGGCGTGGAGTCGATGTCGCGACCCTCACCCATGCACGTGGACGGGTTCACCGCCAACAACACCCACCTGCGCGAGCAGTTCGACATGGTGCCCCAGGGCATCTCGGCCGATCTCATCGCCACGCTCGAGGGCTTCACTCGCGAGCAGTGCGACGCGCTCGCCGTCGAGAGCCAGCGACGTTGCGAGATCGCGATGCGCGAGGGCCGCTTCGAGCGCTCGTTGATCCCGATCTTCCACGACGACGGCACGCTCGCGCTCGCAGTCGACGAGCACCCGCGCCCAGGCACCACGGTCGACGACCTCGCCAAGCTGACTCCGAGCTTCGAGCAGATGGGTGCATACAAGAAGGACTCCGACGGGCTCTCGATCGACCAGACCGCACTCAAGGCGTATCCGCAGTTGACGGGCATCAACCACGTGCACCACGGGGGCAATTCCTCGGGCGTCGTCGATGGTGCGGGCGCAGTGCTCGTGGCCTCCCCCGAGTGGGCGAGGGCGAACGGTCTGAAGCCACGCGCGCGGATCATCATGACCGCGGTCGCGGGTACCGAGCCGGTGATCATGCTCACCGCCCCCGGGCCGGCCGCCAAGCGCGTGGTCGCAAAAGCCGGCATGACCTTCGATGACATCGACCTGTTCGAGGTGAACGAGGCCTTCGCCTCGGTCGTGCTCAAGTTCTTCAAGGACACCGGCGTCGACCCGGCCAAGGTGAACGTGAACGGTGGTGCGATGGCACTCGGTCACCCGATCGGGGCGACCGGGGCGATGTTGATCGGCACACTCGTCGACGAGTTGGAGAGGCGCGACCTCACCACCGGTCTCGTCACGATGTGCACCGGTGGCGGCATGGGCACCGCCACCATCATCGAACGACTCTGAACCGACGTATCCGAACCGGCCGGTGCATCTCCCAGCCGGGTCGGCGGCCCCGGACCTAGTGTGGAGACCATGACGGGCAGGTTCCTGCATTCCTTCGCCAAACCCTCGACCGAGTCGTTCGTCAACATCGTGCGCGGAGACATGGCGCTGCTGTGGGACGACACGGGAACCCGCTACGTCGACGCCATCGGATCGCTGTGGTACTGCCAGATCGGTCACGGACGCCGCGAGATGGCAGAGGCCGTCGCGGCACAGATGTCGACCCTCGAGACGTACTCGACCTTCGATCCCTTCACGAATCCCCTCGCCGACGCCACGGCCGAGCGGATCGCGGGGCTCTCCCCGATCCCCGATGCGCGCGTGTTCCTCTGCGGGAGCGGCTCCGAGGCGATCGACACCTCGATGAAACTCGCCCGCGTCGCCCAGATCCAAGCCGGGCACCCCGAACGCGACGTCATCATCACCCGCGACCGGGGCTACCACGGCACCAACTACGGCGGCACCTCGGCACAGGGTCTGCCCCTCAACAAGGTCGGCTATGGCCAACTCCTCGAGGGGGTCGTCCAGGTCGACGCCGATGACATCGAGGCGATGTCGGTCGAGATGGAGCGCCACTCCGGCCGGATCGCCGCCGTGATCGCCGAGCCCGTGCAGGGGGCCGGGGGCGTCTGGCCCTCCACCGCGGAGTACCTGACGGGTCTGCGCCGGCTGTGCGACTCCCACGGTGCCCTGCTCGTCTTCGACGAGGTGATCACCGGGTTCGGTCGGCTCGGCGAATGGTTCGGTGCCCAGTACTACGGAGTCACGCCCGATCTCATCACCTTCGCCAAGGGTGTCACGAGCGGGTATCAGCCCCTCGGTGGCGTCATCTGCGGGCGTCGCGTCGTCGACGCACTCGAGGCCGATCCATCGTTCTTCCTGCGCACCGGCTACACCTACTCGGGTCACGCCACGGTGTGCGCGGCGGCTCTCAAGAACCTCGAGATCATCGAGCGCGAGGGTCTCATCGCCCGGGCCCGCCACGTGGGCGCGCGCATCGAGGCGGGGCTCGCAGCGTTGGCTGCCGACGGGACCATCGCGGGTCTCCGCGGCGCGGGGGCGATCTGGGCGGGCATCCTGCATCCCCACCAGGACGCCACTGTCATCCGCGATGCGATGATCCGCGAGGGTGTCATCGCCCGGTCGATTCCGGGCTGCAACGCGTTCTGCCCCCCGCTCGTGATCACCGACGCCGAGATCGACGAGGTGCTCGACACCTTCGCTCGCTGCGCATCGCGCGCGGGCTGAGCGCCGCGGTCAGCGCAGGCGCCGGATCAGCGAGCTGGTGTCGAGTCGGTTCTCGCCGCCGTCGGCGAGTTCACGATAGAAGCCGAGCACGATCTCGGCGACGGGAAGCTGCGAGCCGTTGCGACGCGCCTCGTCGACGCAGAACCCGAGATCCTTCACCATCCACTCGACAGCGAACCCGAAATCGAAGGCGTCGTCGATCATCGTGTGCGCGCGGTTGTCCATCTGCCACGACTGGGCGGCACCCTTGGAGATCGCCTCGACGACGGCGTGCGCATCGAGTCCGGCGTGCTGGGCGAAGGCGAGACCCTCCGAGAGACCCTGCACGATTCCCGCGATGCAGATTTGGTTCACCATCTTGGCGAGCTGGCCGGCACCGGCGCCGCCGAGGCGCACGCACGAGCGCGAATAACAATCGGCGACCCCGGCGAAACGATCGAAGGCCTCTGGCGAGTCGGCCCCGCACATGACCGTGAGCACCCCGTTCTGGGCGCCGGCCTGGCCGCCCGACACCGGCGCATCCACGAACCGGACATCGCGTGACTCACAGGCCCGGGCGATCTCGCGGGCCAATTCTGCACTCGTCGTGGTGTGGTCGACCACGATCGAGCCCGGGGCAATTCCTGCGAGCACGCCATCGTCACCCAGGACCACGTCGCGCACATCGTTGTCGTTGCCCACACAGAGCATCACGATCTCTGCACTCGCGGCGACCTCCCGCGGGGTGGAGTGGGCCTGCCCGCGGTGCTCGGCACACCAGGCGTCGGCGCGGGTCCGCGTGCGGTTGAAGACGTGCACCTCATGACCGGCAGAGGCCAGATGCCCCGCCATCGGATATCCCATGACGCCGAGCCCGCAGAACCCCACGCGGGCCATCGGTCAGTCCTCGTCGTCGTCGGAGGTGGACTTCTTCGCCGCAACCGCCGCCGCGGGCTTCTTGGCCGCCTTGGCGGGCTTGAGGACGCCCTTCTCCAGCGCCCTGTTCAAGAACTCCTCGGCCTCCTCGCGAGTCACGCGCAGCGCCGGCTGGATCTCAGAGATCAGGTTCACCCTGGCGCGGTCGTACATCGTGCGCTCGGCCGCCGAGAGCGATGCGTCGCGGTTGCGCGCCGCGAGATTCCGCACGACCTCTGCCACTTGGTAGACGTCGCCACTCTTCAGCTTCTCCTGGTGGTTCTTGAACCGGCGCGACCAGTTCGAGGGCACACGCGGATCGGGCTTGGAGAGCACCGCGACGAGGTCCTCGAGCTCGTCGGCATTCACCGGGGGGCGCACACCGACATCACCGAGCTTTGCGACGGGGACCTTCAGTTCCATCTCGTTGATGACCGTGACGAGCAGGAGGTACTCCTCCTTCTTCCCCGTCCCGAATGGGTCGAGCTTCTTGATCGCTCGGACCCGGCAAGCGCCGTGCTGGGGGTAGATGACGATGTCATCCTTCTTGAAATCCACCGCTCAATTGTACGGCGAGGGAGTGTCAGAGCCACGTTTTGTGGTGCCGAAGTAGTCTCGCGCTCATGAAAGCAGCCGTGTACGACAAGGTCGGAGGCCCCGAGGTCTTCCGTTACGCCGAGGTGGACGAGCCACAGCTCCGACGCGGGGGTGTCCTGATCGACGTGGCCGCGATCGGTATCCAGGGAGGCGACACCCTGCACAGGCAGGGAGGCGTGCTCGCCTCGGTCCCCCACATCGTCGGCTACCAGGCCGCCGGGATCGTGCGCGTGGTCGGCGAAGGCGTCACCGGGATCGAGCCCGGTCAGCCGGTCGTGGCGACCATGGGCAACGGGTCGCATGCAGAGGTCGTCAGTGTCCCCGCCGGGTCGGTGTGGTCGGTTCCCGAGGGTCTCTCGCTGCGCGAGGCGGCCGGCGTGCCGATCGAGTTCGGCACCGCGCACGACTGTCTCTACGAGTTCGGTGGCTTGCGCGCCGGCGAGACGGTGCTCGTGCAGGCCGGGGCCTCCGGAGTCGGACTCGCGGCGATCCAGTTGGCCAAGAGGGCCGGTGCGACCGTGATCGCGACCTCGTCGAGCGATGAGCGTCTCGCGCGACTCGCCGACTTCGGTCTCGACCATCCCATCAACTACGCGACGTCGGATGTCGCTGCGACCGTCGCCGAGATCACGAGCGGCAGGGGTGTCGATCTCGTCGTCGACTCGGTGGGTGGCACGACCCTCGAGGGATCGGTGCGCTCTCTCGCCTACCGGGGACGCATCTCGTGGGTCGGTCGCGCGGGACGCGAGACCCGGCCACCGGACATCTCCCCGATCATGCAGAAGAACGCGACCATTCGCGGTGTGTTCCTCGGCGCCGAGATGGCCGTGAACCCGGGGCGCACGCACCCGATGATCGCCGATCTCCTCGCACGTGCGGCGTCGGGGGATCTGACCGTCGTGATCGACCGCGAGTTCGCCCTGGCCGAGGCTGCCGATGCGCACCGCTGGGTCGAGGGTCGCAACGCGTTCGGCCGGGTCCTGCTCATCCCCTGAATCCACGCAGGACCGACCACTCCGGTGGCGCCCCCGGCAGGAATCGAACCTGCGACCTGCGGATTAGAAGTCCGTTGCTCTATCCAACTGAGCTACGGGGGCCACGGGGTGATGCTACCGATGCCACCGATGCGCCATGGCGGACGGTGCGCGTCAGTCGAGACGTCGGCGCAGGAAGTCGAGTGCCGAGATCACCGACAACTGGCGCATCTGGTCGCGCACTCCCGGCAGCATGAGCCGCGCCGTCTCGGACCGCCCATCGGGAAGCACCACAGCGACACACAATGTGCCCACGGGTTGGCCGTCCTGCTCGTCGGGCCCGGCGACCCCGGTGAGTGCGAGGGCGACATCGCACCCGAACACGCGCCGAGCCCCGTTCGCCATCTCGAGTGCGGCGCGCTCGGACACGACCGCTCCACGCTCGACTCCCAGCACATCGAACTTCACATCGCTCGCGTACGAGACCACGCCGCCGCGGAACACCTGCGAGGCGCCCGGCACGTTCGTCAGCCGACCCGCAACCAGACCACCCGTGACCGACTCGGCCACGCCCAGGGTCCAGCCGCGGGCAGCGAGAGCACCGAGCACGACGGTCTCCATCGTGTCGGCATCGACACCGAAGATGATGTCACCGATCACCGAGCGCAGCCTGGCCTCCCACTCATCCAGCAGCCGAGCCGCCGCGACGGAGTCGGCGGCCTTGGCGGTGAGCCTCACCTTGATGCCCTCCCATCCACTCGCAAGGAATGCGAGTGTCGGGTTCCCCACCGTGTCCAGTTCGGCGATGACCGCATCGAGACGCTCGTTCAAACCCGATTCGCTCTCGCCCCATGTGCGCAGGACCCGGCTCTCGATCACGGCGCGCTCGCCGGAGCGCGCGAGGAGATCCGGGATGACGGCGCGCTCCATCATGTCGCGCATCTCATGGGGCACCCCGGGCACCGCGTAGATCACCTTGTCGCCCACCGGACAGATGAGCCCCGGCGCGGTGCCCCGAGTCTGGGGGATCACCGTCGCGCCGACCGGCACCATCGCCTGGCGCAGGTTGTTCTCGGCCATCCGGCGATTCCGCCTCGCGAAGAGATCGGCGATCACGGCCGCGAGGTCGTCGTCCTGCACGAGTTCGGTGCCCATCACCTCGGCGATCGCCTCCCGGGTGAGGTCGTCGTGGGTGGGGCCGAGCCCGCCGCACACCACGACAGCATCGGCGCCCTCGAGCGCGGTGCGGAACGCGGTGGCGACACGCCCGAGATTGTCACCGACCTTGATTTGAAGATGGGACTCGATCCCGGCGGCCGCGAGGTGCTCACCGATCCACGAGGAGTTCGTGTCGACGATCTGGCCGAGCAACAGCTCGGTCCCGACGGCCACGACATTGCACTTCACGGCTCCAACCCTACGGTCGGGGCCGGTTCAGGTGGCGGGGCGCACGGCCGGTTGCCAGCGCCTGAGCGCGACGAAGGCTCCGACGAGCAGCAGCCCGGCCGCCACCATCGCCGCCGTCGACAACAGGTGGTACCCCACGGCGCGACGGATGAAACCCGAGGACAGCCCCGCCATCCCGCCGAGGAAGCTCATCATCAGGTCGGCCGCGCCCTGCACGGTGACGCGCTTGTCGGGGTCGACAGACTCGATCAGCATCGACGACCCGCCGATCAGGCCGAAGTTCCAGCCCACACCGAGCATCCACAGTGCGGGGAAAAGAATCGGTGCGCTCTCACCCGACAGCGACGACAGCAGCAGACCCGCGACCAGGATCACCGACCCGACGAGCACCGCGCGCACCGTTCCGCGACGGTCGACGAAGCGTCCGACGAGCGGGCTGAAGGCGAACATGCCCGCGATGTGCAGCGAGACCACGTACTGACTCATCGTCTCGTGACCGTGGATCTTCATGTGGACCGGCGTCATCGTCATCACCGCGACCATCGCGGCCTGTGACACGACCATCGCGGCGAGCGCAAGCCGACCACGCTGGGTCGCCATCACCACCGACAACGCCTCGGCGATGCTCGGCAACTTGCCCTCGGCCTTCTCGCGCGTGCCGCCGGCGAGCACCAGCGGATCGGGACGCAGACGAATGGCCGTGTTCAGGAACGCACACAGGAGCACCGTGCCGGAGAACAACCACGGTCCGGTGTACTGGTGCAACCCGAACCACTGCTCCCCCGCCCTCTCGGCGGGCTGGATCAGGAGCGGGCCGAACACCGCGCCGAACGTCGAGGAGAACACGATGCGGCTCATCGCCCGCGCGCGCTCCTCGGGCAGGGCGAGATCTGTCGCGGTGTACCGCGCGAGCAGGTTCGAGGCCTGACCGTTGCCGAACAGGAACAGCCCGACGAGGAACACCGGGAGCAGCGAGGTCTCCGCGCCGACACCTGCGACGAAGGCCCCGATGGCCGCGAGCGAATACCCCAACTGCAGGCCGGGTCTGCGACCGCGTCGCACCATCAGTCGCGACAAGACCTGCGACATGACGGCTGTCCCGGTGGTGACGGTCGCGGTCGCGATGCCGCCCCACGGGGTGTCCTGACCGAGGATCTCCTGGATCACGAACGCCCCGACGGTCACCGACGATGCGAGCGCGGCTGCGCCGATGACCTGACCGGTGACGAGGGTGCGCAACGTGCGCCTCTGGATGCGGACCCTCGTCGCGTCGTCGAGGGGCACCGCGGTCGTCACACCGTCATTCTTGTGCGCCGCAGCCCCTGCCAGGCGTATTGCAGACCCGACACGATGGTGAGCGCGACTGCCACCCACAGACACACCGTGAAGGTCCACGTGGCGTTGGTGACGGTGGCGGGCATGATCGCAAAGCCCACGGCGAATTGTTGACCCACCGTCTTGACTTTTGCGAGTCGGCTCGCGGGCATCGACACACCCCTCGAGCCGACGAAGACCCGGTACAGACTCACGATGATCTCGCGCGCCGCGATGATCACGACGGGCACGATCCACAGCACCTCGCGCTGGACGAGGGTGAACATCGCCCCGAGCACGAGGATCTTGTCGGCGAGCGGGTCGAGGAACGCGCCACTGCGTGTCAAGCCGTGGCGGCGCGCGAGGTAGCCGTCGAAGCCGTCGCTGACGCACAGGACGACCCACACCACGAAGGCCGACCACGATCCCATTCCGTCGGAGGGGATCATCAGGAACAGGAACGGCGAGGCGAGCACGCGCCCGACCGTGACCATGTTGGCCCAGGTGACGATCGCGGTCTCATCGACGGGCACGCGACACCTCCTCGCCGGCATTGCGCGCGCCGGCATTGCGCTCGCCGGCATCGCGCACGGGCACCGCCATCAGATCGGGCCCGAAGACCTGCTCTACCACCACATCGTGGAACTCCCCGACGGTCAACGTCTCGGGCACCTGCACGACCCCGTCGATCTCGGGGGCCTCGCGGTGCGAGCGCGCGATCCCGGGCTCGTCGACCAGCACGGTGATCGTCTCTCCCAGCAGACGATCACGACTCTCGGCGGTGATGCGGTCCTGGATCTCGCGCAACTCGGCGAGACGCTCGGCCATCAGGTCATGGGGAACATGGTCCGGAAGACCGAGGGCATGCGTGCCCTCCTCGGGGCTGAAGGCGAAGAAACCGCACCAGTCGAGCCGCGCCTCCTCCACGAAGGCCAACAGTTGGTCGTGGTCCTCCTCGGTCTCGCCCGGGTATCCGACGATGAAGTTGCTGCGGAACGTCGCCTCGGGCGAGAGCGACCGGATGCGCTCGATGCGCTCGAGGAAACGCGCGCCGTCGCCCCAGCGGCGCATGCGCCGCAGGTGCTCCTTCGACACGTGCTGGAGCGACAGATCGAAATACGGGACGCCGGTGGCGAGCATCGCCTCGATCAACTCGTCCGACAAGTCGCTCGGGTACAGGTACAGCAACCTCGTGCGGTCGACCCGCCCGGCCACCGCGCGCACGAGCGGCACGATCGATCCCGCGCCCATCTCACCGGGCCGGTCCTTGCCGTAGGAGGCGAGGTCCTGGGCCACCAGCACCACCTCCCGCACGGCGAGCGCATCGACCTCGGCCAGGATCTCGGCCACGTCACGACTGCGTTGGGGGCCGCGGAACGACGGGATCGCACAGAACCCGCATGTCCGGTCGCATCCCTCGGCGATCTTCACATAGGCCCACGGCGCGGCCGAGCGCGGTCTCGGCAGGTTCAACAAGTCGAGCGTGGGGACCCCGGCCGAGACTGCGAGGGGCTTTCTGCCGAGGTCGATCGGCACGCCGAACCCCGCCACTTGGTCGGCCTCGGGCAGGGCCTCTGCGAGTTCGTCGCCGTAGCGCTCGGCCATGCAACCGGTCACCACGAGCCGCGACCCGCGCTTTCGCTCACCGTCGAGGTGCATGATCGTGTCGATCGACTCGCGACGCGCCTCGTCGATGAAGGCGCAGGTGTTCACCACGACGACATCGGCCTTTGTCGGGTCGTCGGTCGGCTCCAGCCCGTCGGCCAGCAGGGTTCCGGCGATCTTCTCGGAGTCGACAGTGTTCTTCGGGCAGCCCAACGTCTCGATGTAGTACCGCTGAGCCACCGCAACGAGCCTACTGCCAGTTGAGTTTCAGCCCCGGCCGCGGCCACTGCATGCGCAGGAGGCGCCCCGTCGACGACGCGGTGATCCATGCGGTTCGCATGTCGGACCCGCCGAAGCAGACGTTGGTGGTGATGCGATCGTCGGTCTCGACGAAGTCGATCACCTCGCCCGCCGGGGAGATCACCGTGACGCCGCCGTTCACCAACGTGGCCACGCAGACATTTCCGTCGCCATCGACGGCGAGCGAGTCGAGCAACTGGAACCCGGGCAGTCCGCACAACACCGACGGCACGAGCGGATCGGCCGGGGCGAGCACCCCCGGCGATGCGATCGCGCGCTGGAACACCCGGCCCGTGTGGGTCTCGGCCCAATAGAGACGATCACCCGACGGCGACAGACCGATTCCGTTCGGTGAGTCGACCGGGAACACCACCTCCTCGATGTGCGAACCGTCGGCCGTGGCGTAGTAGATCCCGGTGCGATCGGCGGTGCGGTGGTGGCGCAGGCCGTGGTCGGTGAACCAGAAGCCTCCGTGGGCGTCGAAGACGAGGTCATTCGGCGCACGCAGCGGCAGGTCTCCGCAATGGGTGTAGAGATCGGTCACCGCGCCGGTGGCGATGTCGACCCTCTGGATGCGACCACCGATGTAGGCATCGGGATCGAATTCACCGGGCAACAGATACTCGCCAAGGTGCAGCGGGGTGAATGCCCCGCCGTTGTTGCACATGTACAGGTGCCCGTCGGGTCCGAGGGCGAGCCCGTTCGGGAGCCCGTCGATCTCTGCGACAGTGGACTTCGTGCCGTCGGGGGCGACGCGGGTGAGACGGCGCCCGAACATCTCGGTGACGATCACCGATCCGTCGGACATCGCGACGGGCCCTTCCGGGAACAGCAGACCTCCGCAGACGTCTTCCAACCGTGCGTCGGCCATGTCATCCCCCCAGGGCTTCGAGTTCCTCCACAGTCATTAGCACGGCACGTGCCTTGGAGCCCTCACTCGGGCCGACCACGCCACGCTCCTCCAACTCGTCCATGAGACGACCCGCGCGGGCAAAGCCCACCTTCAACTTGCGCTGCAGGAGCGAGGTCGACCCGAGACCCGAGCGCACCACGATCTCCATCGCCTGGCGCACCATGTCGTCGTCCCCGGATCCTCCGAACAATGGGCCACTGCCCGAGCCGGGGGCACCCTCGTCACCCTCGATGCCCGAGACATAGACGACCTCGGGAGCCTGGCGGCGCCAGTGCGCCACGATCCGGCGCACCTCCTCCTCGTCGACGAACGAGCCCTGCACGCGCTGGGACACGTTGGTGTTGCCCGGCAACAGGAGCATGTCGCCCTTGCCGACGAGTTTCTCGGCGCCGGGTTGGTCGAGGATGACGCGGCTGTCGGTGAGGCTCGAGACCGCGAAGGCGATGCGTGCGGGGATGTTCGCCTTGATGACGCCGGTGATCACGTTCACGCTCGGGCGCTGGGTGGCCACGATCAGGTGGATGCCCACCGCACGGGCCTTTTGGGCGATGCGCGTGATGCACTCCTCCACGTCACGGGCCGCCACCATCATGAGATCGTTCAACTCGTCCACCACCACGACGATGAACGGAAGGCGGTCGTACTTCTTGGCGGTCTCGTCATTGGGGTCGTTCAACTCGCCCTTGTCGAAGGCGGTGTTGTACCCGCCGATGTCGCGGAACCCGACGTCGACCAGCAGGTCGTAGCGGCGCTCCATCTCCTTCACGGCCCAGCCGAGGGCGTTCGCCGCCTTCTTCGGGTTGGTGACCGGCGCGGTGAGCAGGTGCGGGAGGCGCGCGTACTGACCCATCTCGACCTGCTTCGGGTCGATCAGGATGAGGCGCACCTGGTCCGGCGTCGACCTCATCAGGAGCTAGGTGATGATCGAGTTGATACCGCTCGACTTTCCCGCACCGGTGGCACCGGCGATGAGCAGGTGGGGTGTCGCCGCGAGATTCAAGAAGACGGCACGACCAGCGATGTCCTTGCCGACCGCCACATCGAGGGGATGGTGCGCGCGTTCGGCCTCGGGGGATGCGATCAGATCACCGAGCGACACCAACTGACGGCTCTCGTTCGGCACCTCGACACCCACGGCCGACTGCCCGGGGATCGGGGCGAGGATGCGCACATCGGTGGCGGCCATCGAATAGGCGATGTCGCGGTTCAGGCTGGTCACCTTCGACACCTTCACGCCCGATCCGAGCTCGAGTTCGAACCGTGTGACGGTTGGTCCGACGGTCATGCCGATGAGGCGCGTCTCGACGCCGTGCGAGGCGAGGGATTCCTCGAGCAACTGGCCGCGCTCGGCGACGCGCGCCTTGTTCACCTCGTGGATCTCGGTGAGCGAGAGATAGTCACCCGGGGGCAGGATCCACTCACCGGGGCCGGTGGGCGCAGATGTCGATCCGTCGTCGTCGGCAGGTGTGTGCACCATGCCCGGCTTGCCCACGAACTCGGGCTCCCCCACGACCATCGGCTGCTCAGGGCGTTGCTCGGCCTTGCGCCCGCGGGGCTTGGAGGGCTTGGCGGGACGCTCGGGACGCAGGTCGTCATCGTCGGCCGCGTCGTAGATCGGCACGTCGCGCTGATGCCCGGGGTGGTCGCGATCGGGTCGGGATGCGGGCCTCGACGCAGCGGTGCGCTCACCCGGCACCTCGACGAGGTCGTCGAGGTTGCGACGGTTGCGCTCGCGTTCCTCGCGCGCAGCCGCCACCCGCTCGGACACAGAGGTGATCCACTTGCGCACGAGTGCGACCAGCTCGGGCAGGGTCGTGTCGGTGATCAGCATCGTGCCGCCGAGTGCGACAGCGAGCAGGATCACGAGCGTGCCCGCCCACCCCACGGTGGTGCGCAGCGGCTCACCGAGCAATGCACCGAACCAGCCACCGGCATTCGACATCGCATCGACACTGCCCACGATGCTGTCGGCCCCGTTCGCGAGGTGCAGCAGGCCGAGCGCTGCGAGCACCACCACGGTCCACCCGACGGCGAGACGGAGCCGGTGCTCGACACTGCGCCGACGCACGAGCGCCACACCGATTCCGATCGAGACGGCCGGCAGGAGGAACCGGCCGAGGCCGAGCAGCCACCCGAATGTGGTGTCGATCGCCTCGCCGAGGGGGCCGGCGGTCTGGAGATACATCGAGAGCACGAGCAGGATCCCGAGCGAGACGAGACCCACTCCCCAGAACTCGACCTCGCGGCCCTCGACCACGCGCCGTGCCGCCGACGACTTCTCGGGCTCCCGGCTCCGGGTGCGATCCGTGGGGTCGGACTCGGGGCGCCGATTGCCCTTGGGAGGGGTCTTCACGCCCGCGCGACCCCCACGAGAGGAGCCACGGGAGGAGGGGGAATTCCTGCCAGAAGAGCGCTCAGACATGTGGAAAACGGTACTCCCGGGGTGCGAGCAGGTTCGGGATACCCCTGACACGACAGGGCCAACAGCAGATCGCACCCGAGTCGACCCAACTACGGTGGCTCGTCCATGTCCCGTTTCGGTGCCGACTATTACCGCCGCTTCTACGGCAAGGACGGCGTCCATGACAAGCGACAGATCGCCTCTCTCGCATCGGCGGTGCACGGGATGTGCCAATGGTGGGGTGTCGCCCCGCGTTCGGTGCTCGATGTCGGTGCCGGACCCGGCTACTGGCGCGATTGGTACCGCGCCGAGCACCCACGCGTGAAGATCCTCTCGGTGGATGTGAGCGAGCATGCCTGCGCCGAATTCGGCCACGAGAGGCGCGACATCGCCGAGTGGACACCCTCCCGGCCGTTCGATCTGGTGGTGTGCCACGGCGTTCTCCAGTACCCGGGGGATGCGGCAGCAACACGTGCGATCGACAACCTCGCAGCCGCCTGCGCCGAGGTGCTCTACCTCGAGGTGCCCACCGCACACGACTATGGGCACACCGTGGATCCCGCCGCCACCGACATGGACGTCCACCATCGATCGGCGAGGTGGTACCGGACACGACTCGAGAAGCACTTCGTGCAGGCCGGGGCCGGGCTGTGGGTGCGCCGCGGCGGGCGGGTGCTCCTCTACGAACTCGAACGCACCCGCTGATCCGGGCACACCGGATCAGAGACGCGCTTCGATGAGGCGCGGCCCGCGCTGGCGCACCGCCGAGGAGAACGCGGCCTCGAACGACTCGGGTGTCTCTGCGCGCACGGCCTCGACACCCATGCCCTGTGCGATCTGCACCCAGTCGATCGTCGGGTCGGAGAGATCGAGCATCGCGCGCGCCTTCTCTCCCGGTGCGCCGGCGCCTGTGCGCTGCAACTCGATGTTGAGGATCGCATACGACCGGTTCGCAAAGATCACGGTGGTCACGTCCAGTCGCTCGCGTGCCTGGGTCCACAGCGCCTGCACCGTGTACATCGCACCACCGTCGCCGTGCAGACACACGACCTTGCGATCGGGAGCAGCAACTGCGGCCCCGGTCGCCACGGGGAGACCCTGACCGATCGAGCCCCCGGTGAGGGAGATCTGATCGTGCGGGACGCACGTCGCGAGGGACGCCTGTGCTCCCCCGCCGGAGGTTCCACCCTCGTCGGCGATGATCGCTCCCTCGGGCAGGTGCCGCGCGATCGCACGACCGATCGCCCATCCATCGAACTTGTCGCCGATGGTGTCGTCGATGCGCAGGTCCGCCACCACCGGGGCAGCCGACGCGACGCCGAGTGCGTCGGCGAGCGCCTCGAGGGCCCCGACCGTGTCCTGGTGCGCGTGCGCGAGATGGATGATCTCGGTGTGATCGGCCGCTCCCCAACTGGGCTTGCCGGGATAGGCGAAGAACGTGACGGGCGGCTTGGTTCCCACGATCACCAGCACGTCGAGATCGGCGAGATACTCGACGAGTTGTTCTGCGAAGTACGGGAGCCGGGTCACCTGGACACGACCCGCCCCCTTCTGGATGCGCGGCGAGAACGTGTCGGCCATCAACCGCACATCTCCCGCTGTTGCGACCCGACCGGCGGCGGTGAGCCCGCGCTCCTTCAAGACCTCACCGCGCATGAGGACGCCGACCTTGCGGCCGGCGCGCACGGCATCGGCGACGACGGTGATGCGTCCCGCATCGAATGGTGCGGGACCCGTCACCGGAAGGGGCGGCGCGGGCACCCCGCCCTCGGTCCATGCGACGTCGGCAGGAAGGATGAGCGTGGCGATCTGTCCGGGGTGCTGGCGCGCGGCCTGCACCGCGCGCGCCGCGTCGGCACCCACCGAGAGCTGGTGGGTCGCGGTGTGCACCCACCCCGAGACGGGCCGTGCGAACCCCACGATGTCAGAGGTGAGCGGTGCGTCCAGTTGCAGGTGGTGCGTCGCGTGGTCACCGACGATGTTGACGACCGGCGACGATGCGCGCCGCGCGTTGTGGAGGTTCGCCAGTCCGTTCGCGAGTCCCGGGCCGAGATGCAGCAGCGTCGCGGCCGGCTTCTCGGCGATGCGCGCGTACCCGTCGGCCATTCCGGTGACCACGCCCTCGAACAGGCCGAGCACCGCGCGCATACCCGGCGTCGTGTCGATCGCGGTGACGAGGTGCATCTCGGAGGTGCCCGGGTTGGCGAAGGTGACTTCGACCCCGGAATCGACGAGGGTGCGAACGAGACTCTGTGCGCCGTACATGGAGCGAAACTTACGCCATCTGCGCGCGGCACCGGTCAGGCGCGGCCCGCGCACCGCATGGGTGGACCGGATCCTGCGAGGTGAACCGGCCCCGTCAGGTGGCCATCACGACGGGCACGATCATCGGGCGCCGCTTGGTGCGGTCCGACACGAACCGGCCGGCGGCCCGGCGCACCTCGCGCTCGAGCGATTCCACATCGGTGACACCGTCGTCGAGTGCCGCCACCAGTGCCCGTGAGATCGTGTCCTCGGCCTCGTCGAGCAGGTCGTCGGCCTCCGGCGCATACACCCAGCCGCGGGTGATGATCTCGGGACCGGTGAGCACCGAACGCGATTCGAGATCAACGGCGGCAACCACGACGACCACGCCCTCTTCTGCGAGGGCACGCCTGTCGCGCAGCACCCCTTGACCGACATCACCGACGATCCCGTCGACATACAGGTAGTGGGCCGGAACCTTGTCGACGAAGGAGAGCCCCGCATCGGACAACTCGAGCACGTCACCGTCGGCGGCGATCAGGACATGCCCGGGGTCCGCACCCATCTCGACAGCGAGATCGGCGTGGGCTTTCATGTGGCGGTACTCACCGTGGATCGGCACGAAGAACTCAGACCCACAGATCGAGTGGTACGTCTTCAACTCGTCGGCTTGGGCGTGCCCGGTGGCGTGGACATCGGCGGTGCCCGAGTGCACGACCCGCACCCCCGCGCGCACGAGACCGTCGATCACGCGGTTCACGTTCCCCTCGTTGCCCGGGATCGCATGGCTCGACAGGATCACCGTGTCGTCGGGACCGACCTTGATCCACTTCGACTCACCGCGCGCGAGCAACGACAGCGCCGACATCGGCTCACCCTGGGAGCCGGTGGAGATCACGCAGACCTCGCGCGGGGCGTGGTCGGCGATCTGCTCGACGGCGATGAACGAGCTCGCCGGCACGTCGAGGAGTCCGAGCTCGATCGCGAGGCGCACGTTGCTCTGCATCGAGCGACCCATGAGCGCGATCTTTCGACCGTTCTCGATCGCAACCTCGATCACCTGCTGAACGCGGTGGATGTGGCTGGCGAAACTCGCCGTGATGATTCGCCGGTCGCGGTGCTGGTGGAAGAGGTTGTGCAGCACGGTTCCCACGCTGCGCTCGCTCGGTGCGTGGCCGTGCTCCTCGGCGTTGGTGGAGTCGCACATCAGCAACCGGATGCCCACCGTCGAGGCCAACTCTCCGAGCCGTGCGAGATCGGTGCGCCGGCCGTCGACGGGGGTGAGATCGAGCTTGAAGTCACCCGAGTGCACGATCACACCCTGTGGCGTGTGCACGATGATCGCGTGCGCGTGCGGCACCGAGTGCGTGACGGGCAGGAACTCGACATCGAACGGGCCGATCCGCACCCGCTCACCGTCTGAGACGGGCACGAGGCTCGTGCGACCCATCAGGCCCGCCTCTTCGATCCGGTTGCGCGCCAGACCGAGGGTGACGGCCGAGCCGTACACCGGGAACGACAGCTCGCGCAGAAGGTACTGGAGCGCCCCGACGTGATCCTCGTGTCCGTGCGTGGCGACGCACCCCACGATGCGGTCGGCATTCTCGATGAGCCAGGTGAAGTCGGGCAGCACAAGGTCGATGCCGTGCATGTCGGCATCGGGGAACATCAGGCCGCAGTCGATCATCAACAGAGCACCGTCCTGCTCGAGGACCATGCAGTTGCGGCCGATCTCGCCGAGACCCCCGAGAAAGACGATGCGAACCGGTGCTGCCACGGACGGAGTCTTCAGATCCCGAGTGCCGCGCGAGAGGCCTGCAGGTTGGCGTGCACGGTCGCGGCGCGCTCGGCGATCCCGGCCGGCGGGGGTCCCATCGGGAGGCGGCACTCCCCGACCGAGAATCCGAGGTGGTTCATCATCACCTTGCTCGGGATGGGGTTGGGGTTGTCGTCGCCCGTCTCGTAGGAGTACGACTCGAGGAGCGCGTCGTTGATGCGGCGTGCCCGCACGTGATCGCCGGACAGGAACGCAGAGATCATCGCCTGGTGCTCGACTCCGCTCCAGTGGGTGGCGACCCCGATCACTCCCACTCCGCCGTGGGCCAGGAACGACAGCGTGAGGCCGTCGTCGCCCGAGTACAACTCGAAGTCGGACGGCACCTGCACCATGAGGTTCGCGGTCTCGGCGGGAGCGCCGGCGGCATCCTTCAGTGCCTTGATGTTCGGGATGGTGTTGGCGAGTCGCGCGAGTGTGGCGGTGGAGATCTTGCGTCCGGTGCGCACCGGGATGTCGTAGACGACGACGGGCAGCGTCGTCGCGTTCGCCATCGCCGTGATGTGGGCCGCGAGCCCGGCCTGCGACGGTCGGTTGTAATACGGACCGACCGCGAGGATCCCCGCGACGCCGAGTTTCGTCGCCTCGCGCGTGAGATGGACCGAATGGGCGGTGTCGTTCGATCCGGTTCCGGCCACGACGGGGATCGTGACCGCACCTGCGACCGCTTCCCAGAGGGAGAGCTTTTCGGGGTCGGTGAGGGTCGAGGATTCGCCCGTCGTGCCCGACACGACGAGACCGTCGTTGCCGTTGTCCTGGAGCCACCGGGCGAGCCGCGCGGCCTCGTCGAGGTTCAACGCGCCGTCGGCATCGAACGGCGTGATCATCGCGGTGAGAACGTGGCCGAAGAGCGCCATGCCCCGATTATTGCCCATCGGAGGGGTCGGTCACCCCCTCGGTTGCGGGAGGGATCAGCGCTGCTCGCCGGGGGCGAGCACGTCCTTGCCGATCTCGAACTGTGCGTACTCCTCGCCGGTGTCCTGCCAGTCCTCGAACTGGATCACGCCCATCTCCTCGAACTTGTGGCGCAGCCACTTGTCGTTGCGGTCGAGGATCCCGAGCTTCTTGCAGTTCGGCACAATCTTGGAGAACAGCATCTGCTGGAACATGAGCCGCGACGGGTCGGCGAGCATCAACGGGGCGATCTCCTTGGTGTCGATTCCGAGACGGTCCCAGACCTCCTGCTGCATGAACCGATCGCGCATCCGCACGCTCGCCTCGTAGGCGAACTCGATGCGGTCTTTCATCTCGGCGTCGGACATCTCGGCGTAGACCTCCTGCAGGCTGAGCACGCCGAAGGCCACGTGGCGGGCCTCGTCGCTCATCACGTAGCGGAGCAACTTCTTGAGAAGCGGCTCGTTCGTGAGCTGGTGCAGGAACCCGAAGGCCGCGAGGGCGAGGCCCTCCACCATGATCTGCATGCCCATGTAGGTCATGTCCCAACGGCTGTCGTTGATGATGTCATCGAGCAGCATCCGCAGGTGGGCGTTGATCTGGTACTCGCCACCGAGCTTCTCGTCGAGGTACCTGGCGAACACCTCGACGTGGCGTGCCTCGTCGACGACCTGGGTGCTCGCGTAGAGCTTGGCGTCGTACCACGGCACGGTCTCGGTGATCTTGGCGGTGCACAGCAGGGCACCCTGCTCACCGTGGAGGAACTGACTGAGCTGCCACCGGCGGCTCTCGATGCCGAAGTCGAGCCACTCCTTGTCGCCCCACTTGGCGAGCTGGGTGTCGGCGTACAACGAGGGGTCCATCCCCGGCCCGAGCAGGGCCTGGTCCTCGGCGACCACCTTCTCGACGTCGACATCGGTCGCCCACTCGAGGTCGGTCGCTCCGTTCCACTGGCCGGTCTTGGCCTTCTCGTACAGCTTGCGCAACGCGGGGCGGGCGAGTGAGTAATCCCACGTGAACAGCGTGTCGGAGTTGTTCTTCACCACATGCTCCACGGCGTCGACATCGGTGTTGGTGATCGCAAGGATCGCCTCGACATCGTTGATCTCGTCGCGGCCGATGATGTCTGCGTTGGTCCTCTCGGTGAGGCTCATGATGTTCTCCCTGTCTGTCTTCCTGGTTGTGTTCCGGTGTGTCTGGTTCGGTGTCTGTTCGCGTGTCTGTCCGTGTGTCTGTCCGGTCGAGTGGCCCACGCGCGATGCGTCAGGTGCGTGCAGCCTCGGGAACGAGATGGCGGCACACGAAGGACCTGATGTCGTCCTCGCGCGAGAAGTCGAGGCGCGTCGAGGGGGCGAGGAACACCGAGATCACCATCCGGCACATCACCTCGATCGTCTCGTCGGCCGCGTCGGCCGACAGGAAAGGTGCGGCCAGCGGCGCGAAGAATGCGGTGGCAACCGAGACGATGCGCGAGACCCCGCTCACGGTGAGATCACCGAGCGTCTCGCCGGGCGCGGTTGCGAGCATCGTGGCGAGCTGTTCGTCGGCCACCAACTCGGCATGAGCGACCGCGATCGAACGCACGAGGAGGTCCTCGAGTGTCTCTGCACCCTCCACGTGGGCGCGCACCACCGTGAAGAAGTCGGCCAGTCGCCGCACCCTGAGCGCCTCGAAGACGACATCACGGCCGCCGGGAAAGATGCGATACAGCGTCGCCCGGGAGATGCCCGCGTGTCCGCAGATGTCATCCATCGTCACGCGGTCCCGCCCGTGGCGATCCACACAGAACGAGGCCGCATCGAGGATGCTCGCCTGGGCCTCGTCGAGGACCGGAAGCACGAACGAACTGGATGTGACCGCCATCGCAATGAGACACTAAGACGCGATCTGTCTCACTGTCAACCGATGAATCCTGACCGTTGTGAGAATCCCGACTACTGTGGTCATGATTCCAACCGGGTACATTTTTCTCGTCCAGCGGTCGCTCGACCGGTTGGCACTCACCCACAGTCACGACGAAAGGAACGACCATGCGTCGCCGTCCCCTCACTCTTGCCCTGCCCCTCGTGGTCGCGGCCTCACTCGCGCTCGCCGCATGCGGCGGCGGAAGCGGAGACTCCGCCTCCGACGACGCGGCTGTCGACACCGCACCGGCGGGTGCGACCATCGACCCCGTCGAGTGCGCCAAGGGCAAGACCCTCGAGGCCGATGTCCTCACCGTCGCCACCGGCAACCCGGCGTACTCGCCGTGGGTGCTCGACGACAAGCCCGAGTCGAAGGAAGGCTTCGAAGCCGCGGTGGCCTATGCGGTCGCGACCGAGCTCGGCTTCGGCGACGACCAGGTGAAGTGGGTGCGCACCGGCTTCGACGAGGCGATCCAGCCGGGAGCGAAGAACTTCGACTTCAACCTCCAGCAGTTCACGATCACCGAGGAGCGCAAGGCGAACGTGTCGTTCAGCGATCCCTACTACTCGACGAACCAGGCCATCGTGGGACTCGCCGACTCCAAGGCCAAGGGCATCACCACCGTCGCCGACCTGAAGGGCCTGAAGTTCGGCGCCCAGGTGGGCACGACCAGCCTCGAGTACATCAACAAGGTGATCCAGCCGACCGCTGAGCCGTTCGCCTACGACGACAATGCCGGCGCCAAGGCCGCGCTCGAGGCCGGACAGGTCGATGCGATCGTGCTCGACCTGCCGACCGCGTTGTATGTCTCGGCCGTCGAGATCGAGGGTTCGGCCGTGCTCGGCCAGTTCCCCTTGACCGACCAGGTGGCGGCCGACGACTTCGGTCTCGTCTTCGACCTCGCCAACCCGTTGGTCGAGTGCGTGAATGCGGCCCTCGCGAACATGAAGTCCGACGGGACGCTCGACGAACTGACCCTGACCTACCTCTCCACGAACGCGGAGATCCCGGTCATCGAAGTCGGCTGAGCCGGGCGCTGATCCCCGCGTGGCGCAGGGAACGACCGTGACCGACGGTCGCCGCGCCGCGTGGGAACGCGCGAAGAAACGACGCTCGATCGCGGTCGCTGCCGCCAGTTCGCTGGTGGTGGGGGCCGCGATCGTCGTTCTCGTGCCCCGCATGCCCCGCTGGAGCAGGGTGCGCTCGTCGTTCTTCGACGGCGAGCGGTTCCGAGATTCCCTCCCCCGGTTGATCGATGCGTTCTGGCTCGATGTGCGCATCTTCCTGTGGTGCACACCCGCGATCGTCGTGATCGCGCTCCTCATCGCGATGGCCCGCAATTCCCGGTCGGCCGCGCTGTTCCCCCTGCGGGTGATCAGCGTGGTCTACACCGACGTGATGCGCGGCGTGCCACTCATCCTGTGGATCTACCTGGTCGGTTTCGGCGTGCCGGGGCTCGGAATCGCACGCCCCTGGAACAGCCCGCTCCTGTGGGGATCGGTGGCGATGGTGCTCACCTACTCGGCCTACGTGGCCGAGGTGTTCCGCGCCGGCATCGAGAGCGTGCACGAGTCGCAGCGCGCGGCCGCGCGGTCGCTCGGCCTGTCGCACTGGCAGTCGATGCGCCACGTGGTCCTCCCCCAGGCCGTGCGGCGCGTGGTGCCGCCCTTGATGAACGACATGGTCTCGCTGCAGAAGGACGTCGCGCTCGTGAGCCTCATCGGCCCGATCGAGATTCTCCGCCAGGCCGGTGTCGACAAGGCCAAGTTCGCGAACTTCACCCCCTACATCGCGGCTGCGATCGTGTTCCTGTGCGTCACGATCCCGCTCACCCGCCTCACGGACTGGATGATCGACCGCGAACGTCGCCGCACCCAGGGAACGAGGATCGGATGACGACGCCGCGGTTCTCCCTGCGCGGCGTGCGCAAGTCGTTCGGCGACCACCTCGTGCTCGACGGCATCGACCTGGACATCGCCGTGGGCGAGGTGGTCACCCTGATCGGGCCGAGCGGATCGGGCAAGAGCACCCTGCTGAGGTGCCTGAATCTTCTCGAGCCGATCGACGACGGGGAGATCCTCCTCGACGGGGTCGACATCTCGGTGCCCGGGATCGATCCGAACCCGGTGCGCCGCCGGGTCGGGATGGTGTTCCAGAGCTACAACCTGTTCCCGCACATGAGTGTCCTCGACAACGTCACGCTGGCCCCCGTGCGGGCGCTCGGCCAGGACCGCGGAGTCACCCGGGAGCGTGCCGCGGCGTTGCTCGAGCGCTTCGGACTCGCCGACAAGGCGGGGTCGTATCCCGAC
Organism: Actinomycetota bacterium; assembly: GCA_046091605.1. Taxonomy (GTDB): domain Bacteria; phylum Actinomycetota; class Acidimicrobiia; order Acidimicrobiales; family Ilumatobacteraceae; genus UBA2093. The sequence goes on from JBJTCB010000049.1 coordinate 29,562, forward strand.
AGGCTCTCGGGCGGTCAGCAACAGCGCGTGGCGATCGTGCGCGCGCTCGCCCTCGATCCCGAGGTCCTACTGCTCGACGAGATCACCTCGTCGCTCGACCCCGAACTTGTCGGCGAGGTGCTCGATGTCGTGCGCGAACTGAAGGCATCGGGCATGACCCTCGTGCTCGCGACACACGAGATGGGATTCGCCCGCGAGACGAGCGATGCCGTCTGCGTGCTCGACTGTGGCCGCATCATCGAGCGCGGGGCGCCCGAGAAGGTCTTCTCGCACCCCGACTCGGAGCGCGCGCGCCAGTTCCTGGAGCGTGTGATCCGCTCCGGCCGCCTCTGACGCTCAGGCGCCGGGGAGCTGGAAGTCGGCGTAGCGCTCGCGCAGCGTCTTCTTCGAGAACTTGCCGACCGAGGTCTTCGGCACCTCGTCGATGAAGACGACGTCGTCGGGCAGCTGCCACTTGGCGAGACGCGGCGCGAGGTGCTCGAGCACCTCGTCCTTGGTGAGAGTCTCGCCGGGCTTGACCACCACGCAGGCGAGAGGACGCTCGCTCCACTTCGGGTGGGGCACCCCGATCACGGCCGCCTCGGCGATCTTGGGGTGCGACATGAGCTCGTTCTCCACGTCGACGCTGGAGATCCACTCGCCACCGGACTTGATGAGGTCCTTGGTGCGGTCGACGAGCCGGATGCGGCCCCTCGAGTCGACCACCGCGACGTCGCCGGTGCGCAGCCAACCGTCAGGAGTGAAGCTCTCGCGCGAACGCGGGTCGTTGTAGTAGTCGGCCGCGATCCACGACCCCGCCACCTGCAACTCGCCGCTCGACTCGCCGTCCCAGGGCAGCGGGTCGATGGTGCCCGGTTCGACGACGCGCATCTCGACACCAAAGGCGATCTGGCCGACGGTGGTGCGCAACTCGGCCTGTTCCTCCACCGACAACTTCTCGTCGGCCGCCGACAGCTGGCACACGGCTGCGATCGGGCTGGTCTCGGTCATGCCCCACGCCTGCAGGATCGGAAGTCCCAGCTGCTCGCGGTAGGCCTCGCTGAGTGCCTTGGGCACCGCGGATCCGCCGCACGGGATCGCGCGCAACGACGAGGTGTCGCGGCCCTTCAATTCGGGCAGCACAGCCATCCAGATCGTCGGAACGCCGGCCGCGACGGTCACCTTCTCATCCACGATGAGATTGGCGACAGCGGGACCCGAGAGATCGGGCCCCGGCATGACGAGGCTCGCGCCGCTCGCCACCGCGGCGTGGGCGAGACCCCATGCGTTCGCATGGAACATCGGCACGACGGGCAGGATGATGTCGCTCTCGCGTGCACCGAGGGAATCGGCCATCATCGCGCCCATCGTGTGCAGGTAGGTGCTGCGATGGCTGTAGACGACGCCCTTGGGATTTCCCGTGGTGCCGCTCGTGTAGCACATGCTCGCCGCGAGGTTCTCGTCGATGCCGGTCGGCCACGTCTTCGGCGCGGCCTTGGCGAGCAGCGACTCGTACTCGTGCACCTGGAAGCCGTCGACCGACTCGGGCACCGCGCCCTTGCCGTCGTTCATGAAGACGAGGTGCTTGACCGTCTCGAAGGTCTTGAGCAACGGCTCGATGAGCGGATAGATGGAGGTGTCGATGAAGATCACCTCGTCCTCGGCGTGGTTCACGATGTAGGTGAGCTGTTCGGGGAACAGGCGGATGTTCAGTGTGTGGAGCACGCGACCCGAACAGGGTGCGGCGAAGTAGAGCTCGAGGTGGCGCGCGGTGTTCCATGCGAACGTGGCGACGCGGCCGTGGTCGGAGATGCCCAGGTCGTCGAGCACGGTGCCGAGGCGCCGCGTGCGGTCCGCCCACTCGCCGTAGGTGACGGTCTGCTTGCCCGTGCCGGTCGCCGTCACGATGGTCTTTTCCGGGTGGTACTTCTCGGCCCGGTCGAAGAGATAGTCGACCGTCAACTGGGTCGGCTGCATCAAGCCCTTCATGGCGTCCCCCTACAGGTGTGGCGCATCGCGCCGTGGTGGCACGAACGGTAGCAAGTACCCTGCGGACGTGCGAAAGGCCCTCCTCGCGCTCGTGTCGGTTCTGTTCGCCGCGGGCACCATCGGCACCAACATCGGACCCGCGCTCGTGGACGACAGACCCCTGTTGGTGCTGCTGCTCTCGTCGAGGAACAGGAACCTGCTGGGTGCGATCCCCTACGTCGATGCCCCCACGTTCTTCCTGGTCGGTTTCTTCCGCCTGTTGATCGCAGCCGTCGCGCTGTACTTCGTGGGTCGCTGGTTCGGTGAACGGGCGTTGCGGTGGACCGAGTCCCAGGTCGGCGAGATGCCCCGGATCTACCACTGGACCGAGCGCGTGACCACGAGAGCCGGCTGGCTGGCAGTGCTGCTCATGCCGGGCTCGAACATCGTGTGCCTGCTGGTGGGCCACATGAAGATGACTCCGCGCCAGTTCGTGACCGTGGCCTGCACCGGCATCACGCTGCGCCTGGTGGTGCTGTGGAACGCGGGCAAGGCCGTCGAGGACGAGATCGAGTCGGTGGTCGACTGGATCAACCAGTACCAGTGGTGGATCGTGGGCAGCCTGTTCGCCCTGTCGTTCCTCCAGTCGGCGCGGCGCCGGTCCCCCGGGCCACCCGATCCCGACTCACCGGACCCGGACGCGACCGATCCCGGTGCGCCCGCGACGGAACGCGAACCCCAGCCCTAGGCTCGCGCCCATGGCACAAACATCCTTCGGCGGCACTCCCGTCAACACCAACGGCGACCTCCCCGCACCGGGCGCGTCACTCCCCGCGTTCTCGCTCACCGGCGGCAACCTGCAGGACTTCGGCAATACCGACATCGGGGGCAAGCGCGTGATCTTCAACATCTTCCCCTCCGTCGACACTCCGGTGTGCGCCAACAGCGTGCGCAAGTTCAACGAGTTGGCCTCGTCGCTCGACAACACCGTCGTCTATTGCGTGAGTGCCGACCTCCCGTTCGCCCAGGGTCGCTTCTGCGGCGCAGAGGGACTCGCGAACGTCCAGACCGCATCGTCGTTCCGCGGCGGATTCGGCGAGGCATTCGGAGTGCAGTTGAACGAGGGCGCCTTCAAGGGTCTCCTCGCGCGTGCCGTCGTGGTGGCCGACGAGTCGGGCAACGTGCTCCACACCGAGCTCGTCGACAACATCGGCTCCGAGCCGAACTACGACGCGGCGATCAGCGCTCTCGGGTGAGCCCCCGCGCCGTCCCGGCGCGATCTCAGAGCAGTGAGTCGATCCCGAGCGTGAGCCCGGGCAACGATGCGACACGCCGACACGCGAGCACCACACCGGGCATGAACGACACCCGGTCGTTCGAGTCGTGCCGGATCACGAGCGTCTGACCGGCGGTGCCGAGCACCACCTCCTGCGATGCGGTCATCCCCACCATGCGCACGCCGTGGATGCGGATGCCGGCCGGACCTTCTCCCCCGCGCGCACCCGGGACCACCTCGTGGGTGGTCGGATCCGGCGCCCATTCGCTGCTCGCGGCCGCCATCCGGCGCGCGGTCGCCAATGCCGTTCCACTCGGTGCATCGGCCTTGGCGTTGTGATGGAACTCGATGATCTCGGCGGTCTCGAACCACGGGGCGGCCTGCTCGGCGAAACGCATCATCAGCACCGCACCGATCGCAAAGTTCGCAGCGATCAGACAGTTCGATCCCGTGAAGGCCTTCCGGAACGATTCGACATCATCGTCTCCCAGACCCGTCGTGCCGACGACCGCGTGCATGCCGTGCAGGGCGAGCCACGGGAGCGTGGTGCGTGCAGCCGTCGCCACGGTGAAATCGACGACGACCTCGCATCCGGCGTCGGCGAGCGACTTCAACTCCGACGAGACGGTGAGCCCGTGGATGTGTCCCCCGACGCCGACGGTGTCGACGGCGGCGACGAGCTCGAGGCCTCCGGCCGCGACGATTGCGTCGCAGACCGTGGAACCCATGCGACCGGCGGCCCCGACGACACCCACGCGAATCATGGATGTCACCGTAGCCGCCGGTCGACGGAAGGTTCTCTGGTTATGCGCTGACGGCCGCGCGGGCTGTGATCAGCGCTGACGGCCGCGCGGGCCGAGATCGCCGAAGTCGCGCGACAGCTCGCTGTCGAACTCAGCCTCGAACGACACCTCGACGGGCGCATCCCCCGACGACTCCGACCTGGGCTCGCGACGCTCGCTGCGATCGCGGTCACCGCGTCCGCCGCGATCCCGGTCACGGTCACGACCACCGCGATCACGGTCACGACCGCCACGGTCGCGGTCACGGCCGCCACGATCGCCGCGTCCACCGCGGTCGTCGTCACGGTCGCGACGCTCACGGCGCTCGCCACCGCCGCCCCCACCGGGGAGGGGTTCCCCGTCGGGGCCGACCGGCGTGAGGCTGACCTTGCCCTTGTCGTCGATGTCGTCGACGCGGACCTTGATCACCTGACCGAGCTCGAGCACGTCCTCCACGTTGTTCACGCGCTGGCCGTTGCCGAGCTTGGAGATGTGCACGAGTCCGTCGCGGCCCGGGAGGATGTTCACGAACGCACCGAACTTGGTCATGCTGACCACGCGGCCGTCGTAGATCGCACCCAGGTCCGCCGTCGGCGGATCGACGATCGCGAGGATCCGGGCCTTGGCCTCTTCCACGCGGAAGTTGTCGGGCGAGCCGATGGTGACGATGCCGACGGCTCCGTCGTCGTCGACTGCGATGTCGGCGCCGGTCTCCTGCTGGATCGTGTTGATGACTTTGCCCTTCGGCCCGATCACCTCTCCGACCTTGTCGAGCGGGATGTTGAACGACACGATCTTCGGCGCGGTCTCGGCGACCTCCGAACGCGGCCCCGCGAGGGCGGTGGCCATGTTGTCGAGGATCGCCATGCGCGCGTCGCGCGCCTGCTGGAGCGCGGCCGCGAGTACGTCGGCCGGGATGCCGTCGATCTTGGTGTCGAGCTGCAGCGCGGTCACCGCGTCGCGGGTGCCGGCCACCTTGAAGTCCATGTCACCGAAGGCATCCTCGGCGCCGAGGATGTCGGGGAGGGTGAGGTACTTGCCCTCGGCGTAGATCAGACCCATCGCGATGCCCGCGACGGGAGCCTTGATCGGCACGCCGGCATCCATGAGCGAGAGGCTCGAGGAGCACACCGAGGCCATCGAGGTCGACCCGTTCGACGACAACACCTCGCTCACGAGGCGGATCGCGTATGCGAACTCCTCCTGGCTGGGCACCACCGGCAACAGGGCGCGCTCGGCGAGCGCACCATGGCCGATCTCGCGGCGCTTGGGCGAACCGACACGACCGGTCTCACCGTTGGCCCACGGAGCCATGTTGTAGTGGTGGATGTAGCGCTTCTGAGCGTCCGGCCCGAGCGTGTCGAGCATCTGGTTCATGCGCGGCATCGCGAGCGTGCACACGTTCATGACCTGGGTCTCGCCGCGCTGGAACAGGCCCGTGCCGTGCGCGGTCGGCAGCACGCCGACCTCCGACGACAGGGGACGCAGGTCCTTCGGCCCACGACCATCGATGCGGATCCCCGCCTCGACGACGCGCTTGCGCACGAGCTTCTTGGTGAGGCTGCGCACAGCTTCCTTCACGGCCTTGTCCTGGCCGGCGAAGCGACCGCCCTCCCCGCACAGCTCGGCGACCGTCTCTGCGGCGGCAGCGTCGGTGGCGGCGTTGCGGTCGGCCTTCAGCGCGATCGTGACGGCGTGTGCCAACTTCGGGGTCGCGACCCGCTCGACCTCGGCGAAGATCTCGTCGGTGTAGTCGAGGACGGGGGTGTAGGACAGTGGTGCGATCGGACCGCTGGTTGCGATCACGCTCGCCACCAACTGGCGCTGGAGTGCGATCGACTCCTTGATCCAGGTCTTGGAGGCCTCGAGCCCGTCGGCGATGACGGCCTCGGACACCTTCGGCGCACCGGAGTCGTAGAACTCGAACGCCTTCTCGGTGCCACCTGCCTCCACCATCATGATGGCGACGTCACCGTTGTCGAGCTCGCGGCCGGCGACCACGATCTCGAAGGTGCCCTGCTCGCCCTCGGTGTAGGTGGGATGGGGCACCCAAGTGCCGTCCTGGCCGTAGGCCAGACGAACCGCACCGATCGGTCCCTCGAACGGGATGCCCGAGATCATGAGCGCGGCCGACGAGGCGTTGATCGCGATGACGTCGTGCGGGTTGGCCATGTCGACACCGACGACGGTGATGACGACCTGGGTCTCGTTGCGGTACCCGTCGGGGAAGGCGGGGCGCAGCGGGCGATCGATCAGGCGGCAGGTGAGGATGGCCTGCTCGCTCGGGCGACCCTCGCGGCGGAAGAACGCACCGGGGATCTTGCCGGCGGCATACGCACGCTCCTCGACATCGACCGTGAGCGGGAAGAAGTCGATGCCGTCGCGAACGCCGCGGGCGGCGTTGGCGGTTGCGAGAACGGTGGTTCCACCGATCGTGGCGAGCACCGCACCCTGGGATTGGGCGGCGAGCTTGCCGGTCTGGAATGAAATGGACTTGTCCGTGCCGGAAACAGGCGCGGACACTCGAATGGCGTCAGCCATGGGAACTCCTTGAATGAGTGTGTTGTGTTGTCGTGTTCCGTCGACACCACGCCGGTTCCCAGTCGGCGACCCCGCCCCATGGCACGGGATCCTCGACTGACAACCGACGACTCTGTGTATGGGAGTCGACGGAGCCTGGCCTCAGCGGCGCAGACCGAGTTGTGCGACGAGCTCGCGGTAGCGGGCGATGTCGCGGGCGCGGACGTAGTCCAGCATGCGGCGACGACGGCCAACCAGCATCAGCAGACCACGACGGCTGTGGTGGTCCTTCGGGTGCTCCTTGAGGTGCTCCGTGAGGTGGTTGATGCGGTCCGTGAGAAGTGCGATCTGCACGTCGGGCGAACCGGTGTCGGTGCCGTGCTGCTTGTACGCAGCGATTGTCTCGTTCTTTGTCATCTGAGACGGCCTCTTCCTTGTTTCAGAGGGCGCCGGTCACGGCCTATCCGCCACCGGCATCTCACGCGCGCCGGAGCCCACGTGGACCCCGTCAGGCTACGAGACGGCCCGGTTGTCCACAACCCCCCGTTCGGCGCGGGTCATCGGCAGTTAGTGTTCGCGATCGTGTTCACCGGCATCGTCGAGGAGAAGGGCTCGGTCCTGTCCCGCGACGGGTCCAGGCTCGTCATCTCGGCCCGCACGGTGCTCGAGGACTCCGGCATCGGCGCGTCGATCGCAGTGAACGGCTGCTGCCTCACGGTGGTCGAGCGTGGCGATGACTGGTGGAGTGCCGACGTCTCCGACGAGACCTGGTCGCGCACCAACCTGGGAGATCTCGGCGCGGGTGACCCCGTGAACCTCGAGAGGCCGATGGCCGCTGGTGGACGCTTCGGCGGCCATGTGGTGCTCGGACACGTCGATGCCGTCGGCACGGTGGTCGCACCGGCGCCGGGTCTGGTCGTGCGGATCCCGCGCGACCTGATGCGCTACGTGGTCGAGAAGGGGTCGTGCACGGTCGATGGCATCAGCCTGACCGTGTTCAACCTCGGCGAGGACACCTTCGAGGTCGCCGTGATCCCCCACACCGCCGATGTCACCACCCTCGGTGTCAGACACCCCGGAGACAAGGTCAACATCGAGATCGACGTGCTCGCCAAGCATGTCGAGAGGCTGCTGGGCGATCGTGGCTGAGTTGTCCGATCTCCGCGGCAGGATCGATGCGATCGACCGGGCGATCGTCGACCTGCTCGCCGACCGCATGCAGGTCTGCCGCGAGGTCGCCGAGTTCAAGGAGAAGACGGGCGCGACCGTCATCCAGCCCCAGCGCGTCCGCGACGTGCTCGCGAGCCGTCGCCAGTGGGCGATCGACGCGGGCGTCGAGCCCGACTTCGCGGAGCAGTTGTTCCGCACCCTGCTCGCAGAGACCCACCGCATCGAGGTCGCGGGCTCGCTCGATGTGCCCGCCCCCGACAAGTCGGCGGGAGACGCCGCGCGCAGCGAACTCGACACCGTCGCGTGCCGCATCGACCACGTGGTGGTGGCCGTCGCCGATCTCGACGCCGCGAGCGGGTTCTTCACCGGGATGGGATTCGAGGTCGCCGCCACCGACGACGCGAGCATGAGGGTCGCCTCCGCGGGTGGGGTCACGGTGGTCCTGGTGTCGGGCGATCACAACCCGGCCGTCCACCGTCGACTCGCCGAGCACGGCTCGGGGGTCCAGCACATCGCGATCGAGGTGCTGAACGCAGCCTTCACGCGCGACGCACTGGATGCCGCGGGGGTGCCGCGGCTCACCGACGTGGTCGTCGACGGTGCCGGCCACGAGCAGGTCTTCACGGTCGCAGATCCGGCCACCGGGGTGCAGTTGAGCTTCATCAGCCGCACTGGCCACCGGGTCGCGATGGAGAGCCACAACGTGCGCGCCATGTTCGAGGCGATCGATCGCGCGACCAGACAGGGCTGATCACCCCGGCACCACGGCATCCGTGTGCGCCTCGCTCGCGGGGTCCCCACCCCAGTAGAGTCGTGGTGCTCGATCATTCGAGATCTCGGCGGCTCCTATAGCTCTCGCCGGCGGGGTCTGATCGGCACTGGCACAACACACAGGCTCGATCCACCAGGTAGGTGCACGCCATGACTCGCCAGTTCACGAGAGCTGACCTTGTTCCCGACGATTCCGTCGCCACGCTCGTCGCCGAGTTCGAGACCGCGCGTCTCGACGATCTCCTGCCGCGAGCGCGCGCCGTGCGCGACGCCGCCCACGGGACCCGGATCACCTTCTCGCCGAAGGTCTTCATCCCGCTCACGATGCTCTGTCGCGACAAGTGCGGCTACTGCACCTTCGCCCAGCCGCCCGCGCGACTCGAGAAGCCCTACCTCGAGCCCGACGACGTGCTCGCGATCGCCAGGCAGGGTGCACGCAACGGCTGCCACGAGGCCCTCTTCACACTCGGTGAGCGCCCCGAGTTGCGCTACGAGGTGGCGGCCGACTGGCTCCGCGCACACGGCTACGACTCGACGGTGCACTACCTGCACGACATGTGCAAGCTGGTTCTCGACGAGACCGGTCTGCTCCCGCATGCCAACGCTGGCGCGCTCCATGCCGATGAACTCGCGATGCTGCGTCGCGTCTCACCGTCGCAGGGGATGATGCTCGAGTCGCTGCGCGGAGATCTCGAGTGCCACCGCGGTGCGCCCGACAAGGAACCGCAACGGCGCATCGACACTCTCTGTGCGGCCGGCGAGCTCGCGATCCCGTTCACGAGCGGGATCCTCGTCGGGATCGGCGAGGATCGCCGCGACCGGATCGAGGCGCTCGCCACGCTCGCGGCCGCGCATCGGCGCTGGGGCCACCTGCAGGAGGTGATCGTGCAGAACTTCCTGCCCAAGCCCGGCACGATCATGTTCCGCTCGCTCCCCTGCCCCGAGGACGAGTACCTCTGGTCGATCGCAGTGGCCCGACTGATCCTGCCCCCGTCGGTGCACCTGCAGGCACCGCCGAATCTCTCGGACGACTTCGGCGTGCTGATCGATGCGGGCATCGACGACTGGGGCGGTGTCTCTCCGGTCACGGCCGACCACGTGAACCCCGAGCGGCCCTGGCCCGCGCTCGACCGACTGCGCGGCGTCACAGAGGAGCGCGGGTTCGTGCTCGCACCACGCCTGACGATCTATCCCGAGCACGCGACCGTGCCCGGGACCTGGCTCGACGAGGCGCTCAGGTTCCCGGTTCTCGATCGCAGCGACGCAGAGGGACTCGGCCGCGACGACCCGGGTGCCGTGTGGCCCGAGAAGGTGACCGCGGCCGACGTCGTCCACGACGGGGCCGAGGTCGTGCTCGTGGGCCACAAGTCGACGCAGTGGTACTCGGGCTCGAACGTCGCACCACCCACCCTGGTGCCCCATCCGGCGCCCGCCGTGCGCGGACGCATCGCCGAGATCCTCGAGGGGCACCGCGCCGGGCACGAGATCGGCGAGTCCGAGATCGTGGCGTTGTTCGCAGCGCGCGGCCCGGAGGTCGGCGCGATCGCCGACCACGCCGACGAACTGCGGCGCCGGGCCGTGGGTGACACGGTCACGTGGGTGCACAACCGCAACATCAACTACACGAACGTGTGCACCTACAAGTGCCGCTTCTGCGGGTTCTCGAAGGGTCCCCTCTCGCTCAACCTCCGTGGCACCCCGTACCTGCTCACCCTCGACGACATCGCCGACCGCGCGCGGGAGGCATGGGATCTCGGCGCGACCGAAGTGACGCTCCAGGGCGGCATCCACCCCGACTTCGACGGTGACTACTACATCGACGTGACGCGCGCGGTGAAGAGCGCGGTGCCCGACATGCACGTCCACGGTTTCACCGCACTCGAGGTGACCGAGGGTGCGCGTCGCAACGGCGAGTCGCTGCGCGACTACTTGGTCCGCCTGAAGGACGCCGGCCTCGCCTCGCTCCCGGGCACCGCGGCCGAGATCCTCGACGACGAGGTCCGCGCGATCCTGTGCCCCGACAAGGTGAACACCGAGGAATGGCTCGAGTGCCACCGTCAGGCGCACGGCGTCGGGCTGCACTCGAACATCACGATCATGTACGGCAGCGTCGAGCATCCCGTCTCGTGGGCGCGCCACATGGTGGCAACCCGCGACTTGCAGCGCGAGACCGGAGGGTTCACCGAGTTCATCCCGCTGCCGTTCGTCCACATGGCCTCGCCGATCTACCTCCAGCGCAAGTCGCGGCGCGGTCCCACCTTCCGCGAGACCGTGCTGATGCACGCGATCGGGCGCATCGTCTATGACGGACTGATCGACAACGTGCAGGTCTCGTGGGTCAAGATCGGCACGGCCGGTGCCACCCAACTCCTGCGCGCGGGGTGCAACGACCTGGGCGGCACGTTGATGGACGAGAACATCTCGCGCGCAGCGGGTGCGAACCACGGTCAGGGCATGACAGAGGGACGCTTCGCCGAGATCGTCGCGCCCGTCGGGCGCCGCCTCGCCCAGCGCAACACCGGGTACAAGATCCTGTCGGCCTCGGTGGGCGACTAGACCGGGTCAGCGACCGAGCCGGGTCAGCGACCGCGGCGCGCGAGCACCGCGCTGCGGGCGTGCTCGACATCGAGCACCAGCTGCTCGCGCAACTCCTCGATCCCACCGAATTGTTTCTCGCTGCGCAGGAACGCCAGGAACTGGACCGCGGCCGTCTCGCCGTAGAGATCGCCCGAGAAGTCGAGCAGGTGCGACTCGAGCAACGGCGATGCCTGGTCGGTCTTGAACGTCGGCCGGCGACCGAGATTCAATGCACACGTGTGCTCGGCGCCATCGGGGCGCCGGTGCACTCCGGCGTACACCCCGTCGGCGGGCAGGCACGTGCCCGGCTCCACCATGACATTGGCGGTGGGGAATCCGATCGTGCGGCCGCGCTGGTCGCCCGTCGAGACGATCCCGCGCACCTCGTGGGGCCGACCGAGCATCCGGTTCGCGATGTCGATCTCGCCACCGGCGAGCGCGCGCCTGATTGCCGTCGAACTCACCGGCTCGTCGACCCCGTCGGCGCGCGGGACGAGGCGCATCGGGTCGGCGTCGAATCCGTGCCGCTCACCCATCTCCCGCAGGAGCGTGACGTTCCCCTGGCGCATGTGGCCGAAGTGGAAGTCGCTTCCCACGATCACCCTCTCGGCAGCGAGCGCGTTCACGAGGACCCGCTCCACGAACTCGACCGCCGTCTCGCGCGATTGGTGCTCGTCGAATCCGACGACCACCGTGGCATCGACCCCGGTCTCGGTCAGCAGCTCGAGCTTGTGGTCCAGGCCGGTCAACAGCTTCGGTGCGGCATCGGGCCGCACGATGCTCATCGGATGCTTGTCGAACGTGACGACGACGCTCACGGCGCCGGTCTCGACCGCGCGCCGACGCACCTCGGCGATGACCGCGCGGTGCCCGAGGTGCACTCCGTCGTACATCCCGATCGTCACGACGGCCCGACGGCCCGGGAACGCCGGGACAGAGAGGTCGGTCACCGTCTGCACGGGGCGAAACGCTATCCGTGCGGGCCGGACTACCTCCCGCCGAACACCACCGTTGGTTTGGCGAGTCCGTCGTTCCATTCCTCGAAGACCGCCACGATCTCCCCGGTCCCGTCGAGGGCGACCCACGGACCCTCGTCGGCCCATCTCTCGCGCGCGCGTCCGAACCGGGTGTCATCGACTGCCGCATCATCGAGCACGTGACTGCCGAGGTGCGCGACCATCTCGGTCATCGGCAACAACACGGGATCATCCAACGTGCTCGCACGCCCGACGGACCACCGGCCGACGCGCGTGCGGCGCAGGGATCGGATGTGTGCACCCCCGCCCATGAGAGCACCGAGATCGGCACCGAGTACGCGCACGTAGGTCCCTGTCGAACACGTGATCCGCGCGGCGACCACCATCGGGTCGTCGGTGGCGGTCAGATCGAACTCCGAGACCGTCACCGGGCGCGCCTCGCGATCGACCTCGATCCCCTCGCGCGCCAGTTGGTGGAGTCGCTTGCCCTCGTGGTGGCGCGCCGAGACCATCGGGGGCACCTGCATGACCTCACCCGACAGGTGCGCCGCCACCAACGACCGCGCGCGCTCCACGTCGATCAGTGCCATGTCGAACGTTGCCACGGTCGCACCCGAATCATCGAGCGAGTCGGTCGCCGAGCCGAAGACAATCTCGCACTCGTAGGACTTGTCGAGGTCCTCGAGGAATCGGATCAAGCGGGTCCCGTTCCCCACGCCCACCACGAGAAGACCCGTCGCCCCGGGGTCGAGGGTTCCTGTGTGGCCGATGCGCCGTTCACCGAAGTGCTTGCGCAGCCGAGCCACCGCGTCGTGGCTCGTCCACCCCGTCGGTTTGTCGAGCAGCACCATCCCGTGGACGGTGGCGGGCTTGCGCCGGCCCACGCCTACTCCGCGCGGTCGGGATCGGGTTCGCCGTCGGCGCCGTCGTGCGTGCCGTCGTCGACGACCGGTGGTTCGGTGACCGGCCGCTTGCGCAGCAACTCCTCGATGCGCTCGGCCGAGCGGATGACCTCGTCGGGCTTGAACGACAGGATCGGTGTCTTGCGCGCGTGCATCTCGGCGTTGATGCACGACTGGAGTCGCGACCTGTGCTCCATGAGCGCCTCCTCGACACCGGCGTCGCCGTCCTCGCCGAACATCGAGTCGAAGTACACGACCGCCCTGTTCATCTCGGGGTCGACATCGACCGCGGTGATCGTGACCAACTCGAGTCGCTCGTCGTCGATGCGTGCGAGTTCCTCGGCCACCACCGCGCGGATCGTCTCGCCGAGGCGGGCACTGCGGGGATACCCGTGACCCGACCCGCCCCGACCTCCGCGACCGGGCTGGCGTCGTCCCGATCGGGGTCGTTGCTTGGACACGGCAATTAGGATGGCACAACCATGAGCGACGAGACGGTGCATCCAGACGCGCCGTCGGGCAGGACTCCGACGCATCGATACTCGGCCCGTCTCGCCGCGCGCATCGAGGAGAAGTGGCAGGACTTCTGGGAGCGCGACGGCACCTTCGATGCTCCCAATCCGGCCGGCCCCCTCGCTGATCCCGCCAAGGTCGCGGGGCGCGAGAAGTTGTTCGTCCTCGACATGTTCCCGTATCCCTCGGGTGCGGGTCTGCACGTCGGGCACCCGCTCGGCTACATCGGCACCGACGTCTTCGCCCGCTACAAGCGCATGAGGGGCTACAACGTCCTCCACGCGCTCGGCTACGACAGTTTCGGCCTGCCCGCCGAGCAGCACGCGATCACCACCGGGGTGCATCCGCGCGTCAACACCGAGTCGAACATCGCCAACATGCGCCGCCAGTTGCGTCGCCTCGGCCTCGGCCACGACTCGCGGCGCAGTGTCAGCACCACCGACGAGGCCTTCTACAAGTGGACGCAGTGGATCTTCCTGCAGATCTACAACGCGTGGTACGACGAGCGGTCGGGTCGCGCGCGCCACGTCGACGACCTGGCCGCCGAATTCTCCTCCGGAGCGCGCACCACGACCGACGGCCGCCCGTGGTCGGAGATGTCCGACGGCGAGCGCCACGACGAGATCGACCGGCACCGTCTCGCGTACCTCTCGGATGCGCCGGTGAACTGGTGCCCCGGACTCGGCACGATCCTTGCGAACGAGGAGGTGACCGCCGAGGGTCGCAGCGACATCGGCAACTACCCGGTCTTCAAGCGCAACATGCGCCAGTGGATGATGCGGATCACCGCGTACGCGGACCGTCTCGTGGACGATCTCGACCGCCTCGACTGGCCCGAGCCGATCAAGTTGATGCAACGCAACTGGATCGGACGCAGCGAGGGAGCGCGCGTGGTGTTCTCTTCGTCGGCCGGGCCGATCGAGGTCTTCACCACGCGCCCCGACACCTTGTTCGGAGCCACGTTCATGGTGCTCTCGCCGGAGCACCCCCTCGTCGGGACACTCACGAGCCCCGACCGTCGCGCCGAGGTCGACGCCTACCGCGCAGCCGCGGCCGCCAAGGCCGACGCCGAGCGACAGGACGACACCAAGGCAAAGACCGGCGTCGCCACCGGTGGCACCGCGGTGAACCCGGTGAACGGAACGGAGATCCCCGTGTGGATCGCCGACTACGTGCTCATGGGGTACGGCACGGGCGCGATCATGGCGGTGCCATCGGGTGACCAGCGCGACTTCGAGTTCGCACGCGCGCACGGGTTGCCGATCACGGCCACCCAGATGCCCCCCGACTCATGGTTCACCGAGCGCGGGATCGACCCCTCGATCGACTGTGCGACCTGGCCCGAGGCATTCGTGGGCGAGGGACCGTGCGTGAACTCGTCGAACGGCGAGATCTCCCTCGACGGAATCGCCTCGATCGCCGACGCCAAGTCCCGCATCTCGTCCTGGCTCGAGTCGCACGGCCTGGGCGCCGCCACCGTCACCTACCGTCTTCGCGATTGGCTCTTCTCGCGCCAGCGCTACTGGGGCGAGCCCTTCCCGATCGTCTACGACGCCGACGGCCGCGCACACGCACTCCCCGAATCCCACCTGCCGGTGCTGCTGCCCGACCTCGACGACTTCAAGCCCACGGCGCTCGATCCCGACGACTCCGCATCCGATCCCGTTCCCCCGCTCGCGCGCGCCGGACAATGGGTCGCAGCGGCCCTCGACATCGGCGACGGCGAACGGGCGTGGCGTCGCGAGGTCAACGTGATGCCGCAGTGGGCCGGGTCGTGCTGGTACGAGATGCGCTACCTCGACCCCACCAACACCGGGGCCTTCGTCGACCCCGAGGTGGAGCGCTACTGGATGGGACCGAGGGGTGACGGCCACACCGGCGGTGTCGATCTCTACGTGGGCGGCGTCGAGCACGCGGTCCTGCACCTGCTGTACGCGCGGTTCTGGCACAAGGTGCTCTTCGATCTCGGTCATGTGAGTTCAGAGGAACCCTTCCACCGGCTCTTCAACCAGGGCTACATCCAGGCCTATGCGTTCCGCGACGCGCGCGGTCAGACGGTGCCGGCCGCCGAGGTGACCGAGCACGACGGCACCTGGACATGGAACGGCGAACCTGTCGCGCGCGAGTACGGCAAGATGGGCAAGAGCCTGAAGAACATCGTCACCCCCGACGAGATGTACGAGGAGTACGGCGCCGACACCTTCCGCCTGTACGAGATGTCGATGGGCCCGCTCGATGCGAGCCGGCCGTGGAACACCCGCGACGTCGTCGGAATGCAGCGGTTCCTGCAGCGCCTGTGGCGCAACATGGTCGACGAGGACACCGGCGCCGCCACGATCGACGACACGACCCCGCCCGAGTCGCTGCTGCGTCTTCTCCACCGCACGATCGCCGGCGTGGGTGCCGACATGGAGGGGCTGCGCTTCAACACTGCGATCGCCAAGCTCATCGAGTTGAACAACGCCCTCACCCAGCACGTCAACTCAGCCCGCGCGACACCGCGCACGATCGCCGAGCCGCTCGTGCAGATGCTCTCGCCACTGTGCCCGCACCTGGCCGAGGAGTTGTGGTCGCTGCTCGGCCATTCCGGCTCGATCACCCACGTCCCGTTCCCGGCGGCCGATCCCGGATTGCTCGTCGAGGACTCCGTGGAGGTGCCGGTGCAGGTGAACGGCAAGGTGCGCGGGCGCATCACCGTCGCCGTCGGAGCCGACGAGGACACCCACACCGCGGCTGCGATGGCCGTCGACAACGTGCAATCGGCGATCGCCGGCAAGCAGATCGTCAAGACGGTGGTCATCCCCGGTCGCACGGTCAACATCGTGGTCAAATAGCCCCGTGGAGAACTTCCTCGGGGTGTGGTGCACCGCCATCAGCCTCGCCTTCATCTGGCCCCAGGTGTGGCGCACCGTGCGCCACGACACGACGCATGGGATCTCGGCGTTCGCCACCGCGCACGGCATGGTCGGCTCGTGCCTCTGGCTCTCCTACGGGATCGGCTCGGGCAGCGTGCCGATGTGGTTCTCGAACAGCCAGGTCATCATCGCCCAGTCGATCATCATGTCGGTCCTCCTGCGGCACGGCCGCATCCCGGTGCGCGTGCTCGCACGGTTCGCCACCGTCGTCGTGGTGCTCGTGGCCGCATTGCTGCCCCTGCCGCTCGCGGCCTTCGGGTGGACCGCCACGGTCGTCAGCACGACATCGCTCATGCCCCAGGTGGCCCATGTCGTGCGCGCGAAGAATCTCCATGCGATCTCGCTGCTGTCGTGGGCGGTCACGATCCTGTCGGCGACGAGCTGGATGATCTACGGGTGGGTCATCGACGACCCGATCATGTCGGTCGTCAACTACTTCACCATCCCGATGATGGTCTTCATCATCGTGCGCGCCGCTCGCTGGCGCACCGCGAACGGTGTGCCGCTGATCGGACGCACGCCACCGGTTCCCGCCGGGGTGTGACCCCGCCTCGGCTCAGCCGAGATGACGTCGGGCGCCCGCAATCGCCTCGGAGTCGGGCGCGTCGCGGTGGAACAACACGAGCCGAGTGACACCCTCGGCGGCGAGCTCCCGCCGGAGCGGATGATCACCGTCGGCGAGTGCGGGGTCGAACCAGGTCCAGACCGAGAGATCGAAGCCCGGACGGTTGCCGCTCGCGTCCCGCGCGGCGGCGAGGAGCGCGCCGCGCTCGGGGTGGTTGAACCGGATGTTCACGCCGTCGAGTCGCTCACCCGCGAGACGAGCGAGGCCCGCCGAGTTGATGCCGGCCACGATCAGTGGCTCGGGGACCGGACGGGCGAACCCGGCGAAGTCCCCCGAACCCGCCGATGCCCAGATGCGGCGAACCTCGCCGATCGCGTCGATGAGGCGCGCATGGCGGTCCGCCATGCGCGGGAGCATCTCGATCCCGAGCGCGCGCTGCTCGGCGCCGAACTCGCTCGTGGGCGACGACCCCGCGCCGACACCCAGCACGAGACGCCCGCCGGAGATGTTCTGGACGCTCGCAGCCGCGTGGGCGAGCATGCCCGGAGTGCGGTTGACGACGTTGGCCACGAGTGATCCCACTCCGATGCGCGTGGTCACCGCCGCCCAACCCGACAGGACGGAGAAGCACTCGAGCATCGTGTCGGCCCCGAACATCGCGCCCGAGAAATGATCGAGGTTCCACACCGTGGCGAATCCCGCCTCCTCGGCGGCGAGCACCCCCTCGACGAGCCGTGGCCACGGTGCCGAGCCCTGGTTGAACTGGATGTCGACGATCATCGCGGCACTCCCCCGTGCACCCACACGGGCTGCGTGTGGGGCCACATTCTCTCGATCTCATCGACCATCCAGTCGCCGTCGCCACGGTTGCGCCACGCCGACATCGACCCGCGCAACCAGTGGCGCCGGATGAGCGAGTCATGGATGACGAGGAACTCGGCATCGGTGATGTGGGTGCGCCACGCCGGCGGCGGTGCCACCACCGGGCGCCCCTCACCCTCGTGGTCGATGTCGGTCACATGGTGCACCACCGAGAGCATCTCGACCTCGGCCGGAGTCGGCGTGTGTGCGACTTGCATGATCGCGGCCCACACCGCCGACCCATCGAGATCCTCGGCTCGCACCCCGCTCGGATGGGAACCGGTGAGCATCTGCCAGGCGGACTCGGTCGCGGCCGAGGCGACGCGGCCGACCACGGTGTCCCATGCGCGCCTCTCCGGTGCGGTCTCGGCCCCGATCGGGCTGCCGTCGCCGTCGAAATCGACGACCGACCCGTGGGGAGCGGTGACGAGGGCTTCCATGTACTTGACGATCCCGAGGAGACGCAGGTTGTCGTCCAACGGTGCGAACTCATCCATCGCGATACCGCGCATCCCGAGCCTCGTGCGGTTCGGCGTCGCATCCCAATAGAGACCGGTGAAGAGACCCTCGATGCGGGACCGGCCGCCAGTCTCGTGTGCGACCAGATCAGCCAGGTCGGCCACCGTCGAGGCGGTCCACCCGAGATCGACGACCAGGTGCAGGCCGTCATCGAGCAGGCCACGACGACGCAGGTGGGTGAGGAATCTCGACCGAAGCGTCCGCGCCGCGGCGAGCACCGCATCTGCGTTCGCGACGAGGACCTCGCGCGCGGCCGCGGCACCGAGCGCCACTCCGGGCTCTGCGCCGACCAACGCGCACCCGACACGGTGACCGAGCCGCTCGGGGGTGAGCACCTCGTCATCGCCCACGAAGCGATGCACATTGTCGGCGTCGAGCCGCTCGAGCATCGCCCGCCACACGACCGACCGCGAGAACGAGGTGTACGAGGCTCGCGGCATCGAGGGGTCGCGCTCGCGCAGTCGTGTCCACAGTCCGTGCGCGAGATGTCCGTCGCGCGCCGCGAAGTGCACATCGTGTGCCCCGCGACTCCGCGCCTCGGCGAGTCCGTGGCGGACCTGCGATGCGACGACGATGGCGATTGCCCCTCGACCGAGGACTTCTGCCCGGTCGGTGACCCCGGCGTCGCGGAGGTCGGCCTCGATGCGCGACAACGGGAGCACCGACGGTGCGGTGTTGCGCATGTGCCGGTGGGAGGTGCGCAGATGGGGAACAAGATGGGTCCTCACCCCCATACCCGCGGGCACGACATTGTCTGCATGCGGGTCGTCACCGACGTGCAGGATCCTCGAGCCCCGGACCCCGAGCGAGGAGATCACCGTGCGCCAGAGACGGCCGTTGTGCTTCTGCCCGCCGTGCTCGCACGACACGAAGATGTCGGAGGCCTCGAGCCACTCGAGGCCAGCCGCACGCGCCATGTCGACCAAGTGCACCGACGGCATGTAGTTGTCGCTCACCACGACGACGCGCAGTCCGCGACGACGCGCCTCCTCGGCGACCTCGACAGCCAGTCCCCCGGGGCGCACGGATGCCACCTCGAGCGCCCTCTCCATCGCAGCGAGACGGTGCCGCTCGTCGAGATCGAGGTTCAACATTCGGGACAACTCGAGATGAATCTCTGCGAGAGTCACATCGCGGTGGGGATCGTCGGTGGCCGCGCGCACCCGGGCACGATGCTCGGCTTCGACACGGGCGGCGGCGAAACCGCGCCGTGACGGATCGACCGCCACGAGAACGCGTTCCATGTCGGCGAACACGTGCGTGGGTTGGGCCCATCGGCGCGTGACGAGCGTGTCGAAGAAATCAACCGTCACCACCCGCACCCGCGGGTGCGCATCGAGCAGAGCAGCCGCCGACTCAGCCATCGTCACTCCGGCCATCCTCGCAGCCACGGCTCACCGACCGAGCCGGCGCCTGACCGCGACGACCCCGCGCGAGGGGTTCGCGATCACGCCGAGGATCCGGCGCAGCAACCCGCGCTGGGCGGCGATCTCGGCGACACGACGATCGATCTCGGCCTGAGTCGACGCTTCGACGCGCAGGCGCGTCTCCTCGGCTTCGAGCGCTGCCTCGGCCTGCACCGACAGCTCTCCCTTGTTCGCGCCGTTCACCGGCGGTTCAGCGAGCCATCGATCCTGCAGGAGTCTCTTGGTGCTGCGGTGAAGGTCGACCCCGGCGGTGATCGAGTTCCCCGTGCCGACATCTGACTCCGGGGTGCGCGTGTGGTAACGGGCGAGCACATCGGGGATGAACACGAACGGACCTGTCGTCACGGCCCGAAGGTTGAACTCCCAATCGCCGAGCACCGGCAACGAGTCATCGAACGCGCCGACATCGGCGACGACACGTCGCCGGAACAGGGCCGCAATGGGAGGGAACGGGTTGTGCCCGACCATCCCGCGGAAGGTGAGGCGTCCCTCATCGAGGGGCATCTGCTCCTCGCGCACCGGCCACACCCGCGATCCCGTCATCGTCTCGTGGACGCGCACCACGCCGGTGACCACCGCGGCGGCCTCGGGCCGACCGGACAGCACCGCCACTGCGGACTCGAGGAACCTCGGGTGCCATGAGTCGTCATCGTCGTGGATCGCGAAGAACTCGGACTCCGAGGTCGCCAGGGCCGCATTCGATGCCGCCTCCATCCCCGTGCGGACCGGCAAGTGCAGAACGTTGACGCCGCTCAATCCGGAGGCGGCCACCACAGCATCGACGACACCGGGTTCCCCGCCGTTGTTCACGACAGTGAGAGTGAGGCCCTGGTGAGTCTGACCCCGGACGCTCGCGAGCGCGCGGGCGAGGAGGACCGGCCGCTCGAAGGTGCGCATGACGACCTGGACGGTCTCGTTCACTTCCTCGTTCACCCTCTCGTCCACCATCTCGTCATTGATGGCGACCTCATCCCCGACGCACGATCCACAGCATCGTGTCTAACAGGCTCCCCGATGCGATCGGGAGCAATGGTGGAGCTGAGGGGAATTGAACCCCAGTCCTCTTGCATGCCATGCAAGCGCTCTGCCAACTGAGCTACAGCCCCGTTTCGGGAACCGTCATCCTATCCGTCGGCGCCGCGGGCGGCACCAGTCGGTCAGCCGTTGCGGTCGACCGTTCCGGTCGGCGGTTGCCAGACGACGGGCGCGACATCCTTGTAGAGGCGTTCGATCTCGTAGAAACGGCGGGCCTCGTCGGCAAAGACGTGCACCACCACATCGCCGTAATCGATCAGAACCCACTGCTGCTCGCCCGCACCCTCGCTGCGAAGGGGGCTCCGCCCGGTCTCGGTGCGGACCTTGTCGAGCACGGCATCACAGATCGCCCGCACCTGCCGCGAGTTGGACCCGCTCGAGACCACGAAGAATTCCGTGATCCCCAGCACCTCGCCCACGGGGATGATCACGATCTCGCTCCCCAGCTTGTCATCGATCGCGGTCGCAACGATCCGCGCGAGCGCGAGGGACTCGTCGGCGATCATCCGGCCACCGTCGTGGTCGGGGCAGCCGTGCCCCCGCCGGCACCCAGGTGCGACGTGAAGTCATGGCCGAGGACGATCCGCGCATCGACCCCGGAGATGATCTCGGACGTCTCGACGAACTCGAGCGGGCCGAGCAGCGAGGTGTACGACTCGACCTCGGTGCGAGCGAGCGGGTCGCTGTAGTGAACGACGGTGCGCTCCTCCGGGGGGTCGATGGCCCTGCGCACCACGACCACATTGGCACCCAAGTAGGCCAACCGCGTCACTGCCTCGCGGGCGAGCGAGGCGTCGTCGAAGGGGATGTCGATCATCAGAGAAATGTTGGTGTTCGACAAGGTGAGGGCACCCGGGGCCGTGCTCGCGAGCACCATCAGAGCCTCTCCACCGTCGAGGGCGTAGAGATCGAGGCCGGCAGGGTTGCGCTGTGCATCCACGAGACGAGACGAGGAGATCTGCCAGAGGTCCACCCTGCCAGAAAGGAGCGCGGTGATCACAGCAGACGGATCGGGTGTCGCAACCGTTGTGGTGGTGGGTGCGTCGGTGACAGTGGTGGTCGCATCTGATTCCACCCCCGCACGCGCGACAGCACCCCACAGCGCCTTGACCTGGGGCAACCGGTACGACTCGGGAACCGCGACCTGCGCCGCGGCGAGTCCGGCGGCGATCTGTGCGGGAGACAGCGTCGCGGCTCCGGCGGGAAGCACCAGGGCCGCCTCGGTCGACCCGCCCCCGTCCCAGACATCCTGGGGCAGCGTCACCGGTTGGGCACCGACTGGGGCGAGCACGGTCGCAAGTTCCGCGGAGGTGAAATCCTCGGCACCGTTCACTGTCACGTTGAGCAGATCCTCGATATCGGCACGCAAGCCGGCGAGACCGCCGGTGGTCCACGAATCAGCGATGCGGCGCGGGGCCTCGGTCGCCGCGACATCGGCAGCCGAACCCGCCGGGATGGAGATGATCGTTCCCCCTCGGCCCTCGGGCGTGAGCGCGACGAGCGCAACCGCAGTCAATTCATTGCTCGCACTGGCGACGGCCCACAGGTGCAGCGACGATGCCGGGATCGCGATCGCAGGAATCTCGTCGACCTTGTCGCCACCCGTGTCGTTCAACAGCGCATTTGCACCGAGAACGAGCCCCGTCGGCAGCGCCACGAGCGAGGCAACCGAGGTGGCAACGGCGGCGATCATGCGCCGGTGGCGGCGCGCAGCAATCGCGCTCACGGGGCCGCGTAGAGATCGAGTCGGGCGATGATGTCGGCGACCGCGCTGGTCGTGGCCGGCTCGGCCGAACGTCCCGAGGCAACATCGACGCGGATCTGTGAACTCGAGACATCGACGGGTGCCATCTCGACGAACTCGACCCGCGCTCCTTCGACGGGCACGGCGCGGTCGTCTGCGGGTCGATTCACGACCACGAGCGTAGAGAGACGGACCACCTCGTCGGCTTCCCTCCAGGTGTGGAGATTCCTCGCCGCGTCGGAGCCGAGGATGATGAAGTACTCGGTGTCGGGGTGATTGGTGCGCAAGGCACGCAAGGTGTCGACGGTGTAGGTCGGGCCGCCCCGGCGAACTTCATCCTCGCCAACCACCAGCCCCGGCTCGCCGGCCACCAACGCCGCCACCATCTCGACACGGATGCCGGCCGGGGTGATGCTGCGCTGTGCAACCTTCTGCCACGGCTCACCGGCCACCATGAGGATCACCTCGTCCAATCCGAGGGTCTCCCGGACCGCACGGGCCGCAGCCAGATGACCCCTGTGCGGCGGGTCGAAGGTCCCCCCGAGAATTCCGATCCGGCGGGCGCTCACTCCTGGCCCCGGTTCGTTCTGACGACCCGCGAGAGGTGCATGATCCCCGAGAGCGCCACGGCAGAAGTGTACGAAGGGGGCTCGGGACAATGGCCACGGCCCCTGGGACCAAGATCTGCTCGAAACCCCCTAGCGGGCATCACACCCGCGTGTTACTGTCTTTCTTCCCCCAACTCGGGTCCCCCCTTGTTGAGATCCCCCCATTTCGTGTGTCCCGTGCCACGGGGTGCGCGGGAACATCCACGACGAACAAACGGTTGATACACGCATCATGAACGACTCCATTGGTCTCTACCTGAACGACATCGGCAAGGTCGCCCTGCTCACGGCCGAGGACGAGCGCGAACTCTCCAAGGCAATCGAGGCCGGCCGCGAGGCCGCCGCCCGGATCGACGCGGGCGAGCGCTCGGCTGCCCTGCGCCGCGACCTCCGCAACGCCACCGCCGCCAAGGACCGGTTCATCCGGGCCAACCTGCGCCTCGTGGTCTCGATCGCCCGTCGCTACCCCCTGCCCCAGGGCATGGACCTGCTGGACCTGATCCAGGAGGGCAACCTGGGTCTCGAGCACGCCGTCGACAAGTTCGACTGGCGTCGCGGCTTCAAGTTCTCCACCTACGCCACGTTCTGGATCCGCCAGGCCATCGGTCGCGCGCTCGACCAGAAGGCGAGCCTCATCCGCATCCCCGGTGACCGCTCCGCGAGTCTGCGTGCGGCGCTGCGTCAGGCCTCCGGCGACGGAGAGACGCTCGATGCGGGCAATGCCGAACTGCACCGCCTCACCACCCCGGTGTCGCTCGACAAGACCGTCGGCGACGACGGTGATGCGACCCTCGGTGACCTGATGGCCAACGGCCAAGGCACCCCCGAGGACGCCGTCATGGCTCTCGTGGATTCCGAACTGTTGGGCGAGTTGCTCGGCACGCTCGATGAGCGCGCCCGTTACGCCGTCGAGGCGCGCTTTGGCCTCCTCGATGGGGAGCGCAAGAGCTTCCGCGAGGTCGGCGAGGACCTGGGCGTCACCGCCGAGGCCGCACGTCGTCTCGTGAGCCGCGCCGTCGAGGGTCTCCGCGACGATGCCGAGAGGATCCTGGCCGTCTGATACGGCTCGCCCGGCACCACTGCCGGGCGACACGACGCCAAATACCCGTTGCGAAACGGGTGCCGACCAAGCGAGGCTATGAGTCCTATGGCACGCAGCTGGACCCCCGACTCGTGGCGGGCATTCACCGCCATGCAGCAGCCCGACTGGCCCGATGAGGGCGCCCTCGATGTTGCCCTCAAGCAGGTCGCGGGCTTCCCCCCGCTCGTGTTCGCCGGTGAGGCGAGGTCGTTGCAGAACTCACTCGCCCAAGTGGCCGCGGGGAACGCGTTCCTCCTCCAGGCCGGCGACTGCGCCGAGAGTTTCGAGGAATTCAGCGCGGTCAACATTCGCGAGAAGCTGCGCGTCATCCTGCAGATGGCCGTGGTGCTCACCTATTCCATGGGCGTGCCCGTCGTCAAGATCGGCCGCATGGCCGGCCAGTTCGCAAAGCCCCGGTCGTCGGCGACCGAGAAGATCGGCGACCTCGAGCTGCCCTCGTTCCGCGGCCACATCGTCAACGATGCCCTGCCGACCGCGGCGGCGCGCATCCCGAACCCGGAGCGCCTGGTGCAGGCGTACCACCAATCGGCGAGCACCCTGAATCTCCTGCGCGCCTTCACCAAGGGTGGCTTTGCCGACCTGAGCCGCGTCACCGCATGGACACAGGAGTTCGTGGCCTCGAGCCCGGAGGGTCGGCGCTACGAGGAGCTCTCGATGGAGATCGAGCGCGCGCTGCGGTTCATGCACGCCTGCGGCATCGACACCGACAGCTTCCCGATGCTCCATGAAGTCGACGTGTACACGAGCCACGAGGCACTGATCCTCGGCTACGAGGAGGCGCTCACCCGCCAGGACTCGCTCACCGGCCAGTGGTACGACTGCTCGGCCCACATGCTCTGGATCGGCGAGCGCACGCGTCAACTCGACGGTGCGCACGTGGAGTTCCTGCGCGGCGTCGGCAATCCGATCGGCTGCAAGGTCGGCCCGACGACCTCGCCAGAGTGGGTGCTCGAGTTGTGCCAGGTGCTGAACCCCGCCCGCATCCCGGGACGCCTGACGTTGATCTCGCGCATGGGCGCCGACAAGGTCGAGGACTCGCTGCGTCCGCTCCTGCGCGCCGTCAAGGAAGCCGACCAGCCGGTGGTGTGGGCCTGCGACCCGATGCACGGCAACACCTTCACCGCACCCAACGGGCGCAAGACCCGTCATTTCGAGGATGTCGTCGCCGAGATCGCCGGCTTCGTGCGCGCCCACAAGGCCGAGGACACCTGGCCGGGAGGCATCCACATCGAACTCACCGGTGAGGACGTCACCGAGTGCACCGGTGGCACTGACGACCTGACCCACGACGACCTCGACGACCGATACGAGACGATCTGTGATCCGCGACTGAATGGTCGCCAGTCGCTCGACCTCGCGTTCCGCGTCGCCGAGTTGATCCGCACCGGCGCCTGAGAACCCCCGCCATGGCCGGTCCCCCGCTCGAGGCGGCGTGGCGCCTCGCCGACGCATGGCCCGCGGCCCCGTGGTCGTGTGCGGTGGTCCATGGCATCGAGCACGAGACGGTCACGCGCGGTGACACCTCGCGGGTGCAGCGGATCGCCTCGGTGAGCAAACCCATCGCAGCCTGGGCGGTGCTCGTGGCCGTCGAGGAGGGCACGGTCGCACTCGACGACCCGGTCGGCCAGAGCGGCTGCACCCTCGCTCATCTCCTGTCCCATGCCGGCGGATACCCCTTCGAGGGCGCACAGCCCGTCGGCAAGCCGGGCGTCAAACGCATCTACTCGAACTCCGGCTACGACATGATCGCGAGCCACATCGAGGCGTCGTCGGGAATGCCGTTCGACGAGTACCTCACCGATGCGGTGCTCTCCCCGCTCGGCATGGGGTCCACGTCGCTGCAGGGATCGTGCGCCAAGGACATCTGGTCGAGCGTCGACGATCTCGTGGCATTCATCGGCGAGCTCCGCTCGCCCCGGCTCGTCGCGCGTGAGACATGGCTCGCCGCCGTCACACCACAGTTCCCACAACTCGCGGGAATCGTGCCCGGGATCGGCCCCGCCGACCCGTGTCCATGGGGGCTCGGACCAGAGATCCGCGGGCACAAGAGCCCGCACTGGACCGGTGCGCGGAATTCCGCGGCCACCTTCGGTCACTTCGGCGGGATCGGCACGTTCCTGTGGGTCGACCCCGTCGCCGACGCGGCCTGCGTGATGCTGTCGGAGACCGAGTTCGACGAGTGGGGCCTCGCCCACTGGCCCGTGTTCTCCGATGCAGTGCTCGAGGGCCTCGGGCGATGAGCCGACTCTGGCGCAACGGCGAGAGGATCAAGGTGCGCACCCTCGACGACGACGGCCTGCCCATCGTGCGCTACGGCACGGTCGGTGCGACTCTTCCCTCCGACGGGCCGGTCGTGGTGATGTTCGACGATCTCCTCGGGGGTGACATCGTCGACCGGTCCGAGATCGAGGCGGTCGCCGTCGACACGATCGAACTCGCGCTCGCCGGCCTCGACCTCGCCGACGACGCGGTTCTGCGCGCGGGACTCGCCGACATGTGGCGCGCCGAGGCAGACCTCGCGGGACTCGCCATCGGTGCGGTTCGCGCGATGGGTGACGACGGTGCAGGCGTGCGCGACAGCGACGGTTGGCTCCTCGCCGAGTTCACCCACGACGGGCTCGCGCACGTGGTGCGGTGCGCCCCCGATCGGGACCGAACGGGTACGGTGATCGTGAGAGCCGACCGGTCGAACCGATGGGACGGATTCACCGCCTGACCGCCCGTCCGCTTCCCGACCTCCGACTGACTGCACCCGATTGATCGACCACCGATGACCGACACTGCCCCTCGCAACCCGCTCCAGAAGTTCACGCTCGGCATCGGCCCACTGCTGATCTGTGGCTTCAGCGTGCCGGTCTCGAACAGCATGATCTTCCCCGCCTTGTCGGACCTGCAGGACAAGTACCGCTTCAACGACGCGGGCCTCGGCTTCATCGCCGCGGCCGGATTCTTCATCTCGCTCCTGGTGCAGTTGTTCGTCGCACCGCGGGCCGACAAGGGCGAGCCGAAGCGATTCGTGCTGGCCGCCTTGGTGCTGGCCTCGGTGGGCTCGGCACTGTTCGCCTTCGGCTCGACACTGTGGATGTTCATCATCGCGCGCGCGGTCGCGGGTGCCTCGCTCGGGATGAGTGGCCCCGCTATCCGGGCGATCGCGGCAAACATCGACAAGACCCGTGCCGCCGAGCGACTCGGCCGGTTGCGCGGAGTCGAACTGGCCGGCTTCACGGGTGGGCCGTTGATCGGCGCCCTCCTGATCGAGCCATTCGGCCTGCGCGGGGCGTTCCTGATCTTTTCGTGCGTGGCAGTGATCGCGCTCGCGGTCGTGTGGAGCCGCGATCTCCCCTCGCTTCCGGTGACCGGCGAATCGGGCAAGCTGAGCTTCGACCTGCTGAGACTGCTGCCCGTGCGCGCCGCCGTTCTGGCGTCGCTGACGCTGTTCCTGCCGGTGGGAATCTACGACGCGCTGTGGGACCGGTACATCACCGATCGCGGCGGCAACAACTTCCAGGTCGGACTCACGTTCCTGCTCTACACGATCCCGTTCATCGTGCTCGGCGCCGCCGGAGGCCGGCTCGCCGACAGGCGCGGAGCAGCATCGATGACGGTGGTGGGGCTGTTCCTCACCGCGCCACTCGTGCTCGTCTACGGACTCCTCTCGAGCGCCGAGTTGCTCGTGGGGTTCGCGATCGTCGAGGGTGTCATCGGGGCGTTGTCGATCCCCGCGACACAGTCACTGATGGCATCGGTCGCCCCGAAGGGTCGCGCTGCCGCTGCTCAGGGACTCGCCGGAAGCGGCGACCTCGTGGCAGCCACGCTCATGTCGCTGGTTGCACCGATGTTGTACGGCGCCTACGGACCCGAGGTGACCTTCGGTTTCGCTGCGTCGTTGATGATGATCTCCGGCACCGCGGTCGCCCTCATGCTGAGGACGGCGGCGAGGCGCCCCGGGGAGCTTCCCGTCAGCTGAGCCGCTCGATGATCATGGCCATGCCCTGACCACCGCCGACGCACATCGACTCGAGCCCGTACTGCTTGTCCTCCCACTGGAGGCCGTTGATGAGCGTGGACATGATGCGTGCGCCCGTCATGCCGAAGGGGTGACCGAGTGCGATCGCACCGCCGTGCACGTTCAACTTCTCGAGCGGGATGCCGAGGTGCTTGGCCGAGGGCAGCACCTGGGCAGCGAATGCCTCGTTGATCTCCACGAGGTCGATCTGGTCGATCGACATGCCGGCGCGCTTGAGAGCCTGACGGCAGGCCTCGATCGGGCCGAGTCCCATGATCTCGGGGTTGAGGCCCGACACGCCCGACGACACGATGCGTGCGAGCGGGGTCAGGCCGAGCTGCTTTGCCTTGGTGTCGCTCATCACCATCACGGCCGCCGCGCCGTCGTTGAGCGGGCACGCGTTGCCGGCCGTCACCGAGCCGTCGGGGCGGAAGACGGGCTTGAGCTGCGACACGGCCTCGTAGTTGGTGCCGGGGCGGGGGCCGTCGTCCTTCGACACGACGGTGCCGTCGGCAAGGGTGAGCGGGGTGATCTCACGCTCGAAGAAACCGTTGTCGACGTGCTCGCACGCCAGGTTCTGCGAACGGACGCCGAAGCGATCCATCTCCTCGCGGGTCACGCCCTCCTGCTCGACCACGTTCTCGGCGGTCTGGCCCATCGCGATGTAGGCGTCCGGGAGACCGGATGCCGGAGTCCACTTGCCCTGGCCGCCCTGGGCACGGGCCTTCGACCGCTCACCGGCGGGCTTGAAGATCGAGTTCGGCGCCGAGTCGCTCGCACCTGAGGCGTAGCGGCTCACGGTCTCGACTCCGGCGGCGATGAAGCAGTCGCCCTCGCCCGAACGGATGGCATGCGCGGCCATGCGGATCGTCTGCAGCGACGATGAGCAGTAACGGTTCACCGTCACACCGGGCGCGTTGTCGAGACCCGCGAGGATCGCGGCCATTCGCGCGATGTTGAAGCCACCCTCACCGGCGGGCTGGCCGATGCCCATCATCAGGTCCTCGACATCGTCGGCCTTGACCTGGGGAACCTTGGCCATCAGGGCCTTGATGATCTGGGCCGACATGTCGTCGGGGCGCAGGTCGACGAGGGATCCCTTGTTGGCGCGACCGATCGGGCTGCGGGCTGTGGCGACGATGACTGCCTCGGGCATTGGGGTTCCTCTCTCAGGGGCGCAGATGCGCCATCGGGGTGCGAACCACGGCGGGATTCCACCGCGGCCGGTTCACGAAGAGTAGTCCTCGCGCCCCTCGCCCCTCGCCTCGGCGGCCGCCATGACGCGCTCGAGTTCCTCCAACTGCAGGGGGTCGCGGACCCCGAGGAGACGACCGTAGAACCTGATGCCCCGCGGGGATCCCTCGACTCGCACGGGCACGCGGTCGCCGAGATCGGTGTCGTACCCCTTCGGGATGTCCACGCGCTCGACGCCGGCGTCGTGGAGATCCTGCTCGCTGGCGGCGAGTTCACCCCCATTCATCGCATACAGATCCGCATCGACGAAGAAGGTGAACTCGGCCACGGTCGCGAGGGTACCGGCGAACTAGCCTGCGGGATCGTGAACCTGCCAAGTGTTGCCCTCTCCGACATCGACCTCTCCTCGCCGGAGTTCTGGATTGCCCCGCGCGAGTTCCGGTTCGGCGCGTTCAAGACCCTGCGCGACGAGTCGCCGTTCCAGTTCTTCGAGGAGTACACGTTGGAGGACTCCCCCATTCCGCTGGGCCCCGGGTATCGCGCACTCGTGCGCCACGATGACATCTGGCATGTGAGCCGCAATCCGCAGACCTTCTGCAGCGGCAAGGGATCAAACATCGGCGACATGCCCGTCGAGATCAACGAGTTCTTCGGCTCGATGATCGCAATGGACGACCCCAAGCACTTCCGCCTGCGCTCGATCGTGTCGAAGGGCTTCACCCCGAAGGAGATCACCGCGCTCGAGGAGTCGGTGCGTGTGCGGTCCAAGAACGTCATCGACAGACTCTTCGAGCGGTTCCCCGAGCGCGAGTGCGACTTCGTCAGGGAGGTCGCCTCCCTCATGCCGCTCCAGATCATCTGCGACATGATGGGGATCCCCGAGTCCGACGAAGAGATGATCTTCAACTGGACGAATGTGATCCTGGGCGTGGGTGACCCGGAGTATGTGGGCACCTTCGAGGATCTGGTCCGTGTCGGCGGTGAGATCTTCTCCTACGCACTCGCTCTCGGTGAGGACAGGCTCGCCACACCCCGCGACGACATCGCCTCGGTGATGATGCACGCCGAGGTCGATGGTCAGCGCCTCTCGGCCCAGGAGTTCGGATCGTTCTTCATCCTCCTCGTGGTGGCAGGCAACGAGACGACCCGCACCGCGATCGCCCACGGGATGCGCGAGTTGACCCGCCACCCGGACCAGCGCAAGTTGTGGTTCGACAACTTCGAGACACACCAGAAGACCGCCGTCGAGGAGATCGTGCGGTACTCGACACCGGTGATCCATTTCCGTCGCACCGCCACCCAGGACACCGAGATCAACGGCCACAAGATCGCCGAGGGCGAGAAGGTCGTGATGTTCTACCAATCGGGCAACCGTGACGAGCGAGTGTTCTCCGACCCCGACACCTTCGACATCACGCGCCCGGCACAGCCGGCCCAGGTGGGTTTCGGCGCCGGCGGTCCGCACTTCTGCCTGGGAGCCAACCTCGCGCGCCGCGAGATCGGCGTGATGTTCGACGAGATCCGCCAGCGCGTGCCGACCCTCGAGATCACGAGCGAGCCCGAGTACCTGCAGAGCTCGTTCATCAACGGCATCAAGCGCATGCGCTGCGCGTGGTGAGACACGCCGCGAGAGCGCACCCGACGGGACTGACTACTCGGTCATCCTGATGTCGGCGACCACGGCGGCGTGGTCGCTCGGTTGCACCCCACCGACGAGATCGAGCCCCGCGAGCCACACCCTCGTCGGGTTGCCGATCGGCCGCGGGCGCGGCCACGACACGAACAGATAGTCGAGCCGGCGGTTCGGCCATGTCGAGTCGTCGATGTAGGGGTTGTCGCGTCGCCACGTGAATCCGGCGCCGTCGCCGGCCACCTCCCACAGATCGGTGAAGACGAGCCCGTCGATCGCGGGTTCGCGTCGTCCGGTGAGCATGCGGATCTCGTCGGAGTCCGGGACGGCGTTGAAGTCACCGGCGAGCAGGACAGGATTCTCCACCTCGGGGTCCCCGCGCAAGCCGTCCACGATCGCGCACAGCGCCTCGCACTGGGCGACGCGCGTCGACGAGGCGTCGAACTTGTAGTCGAGGTGCGTGCACACGCACCACCATCCACCGTGGGGGCTGTCGACGCGGGCCGCCACAGCGCGCCGGTGGCTGGGGGCTCCCGTCATGTCGGGGAGCCTGTGCACGTCCCAGCGCCCGATCGGCCACCGCGACAGGATTGCATTGCCGAGGCTGACGCCGTCGTCGTACCAGGGGCCCTCGGTGCGCGCGACGTACATGTCGAGCTCGTCGGCGAGCCACTCGGCCTGATCGAGCCCACCCTCCTGGGCCCAGACTTCCTGCAGAAAGACGATGTCGGCACGCTGCTCGCGCAGCACCGCCAGGATCGCCTCCTGGCGCTCGCGCCAGGGGCCGAACTGCCACCACAGGTTCCAGGTGAGGATGCGTGCCTCCACGAGGCGCAACCCTACGGGACGATCACGGCCCTGCCCTTCACCCTTCCTTCTGCGAGTTCGCGGTACAGCTGGGGTGCCTCGTCGAGTCTGCACACGATGTGCTCGGCGTCGACGAGTCGACGCGCCACGAGGTCGAGCCCGGTGTCGCGCGCATCGGGTCACCGTACGAGCGCGCACACCTCGATCAGGACGACGAAACTCCCCCGTTCGCGCCGCTGCACCGGGGCCGCAGGATCACTGGATCGCGAGGCTCGCCCGGAACTCGGCGTCAGCCAGGAGTGCCTTCACCTCGGCCGACGGCTCGCTCAGCCGCTCGAGAGTGACGCCGTGGATCTCGCCGGTGAACCGGTACACATGCGGGTACGGCCCCACGACGGCCCCCGAGTCGAGACCCACATCGAATGTCTCGCCACTCATCGAGAACACCACCGGCACCGTGTGCTCGATCCGCACCCCCGCGACCGGCACCCCGTCGATGGCGAGCACCGCGTCGCCCCCGGCGCCGAAGCCCCCGTCGTGGACGAAGTCGAGCGTCACCACGCGCCGTCCGGGGACGAGCGCCTCGGGCGAGACGGCGACGTGATGCTGATGGCCGAGCCAGTTGTAGTGGAACACCGGTCGCGAGTCGTCGTCGACATACAGCGACCACCCGGCCATATTCCCGCCCTGACAGGCGATCACCCCGTGCACGCCGGCCGCCACGGTGACCTCTGCGGTGATGCGGTACGAGCAGTTCTTGATGTTGACCACGCTGCGCTCGGGCATCCGCCAGTTCGCGGTGGTGTAGGTCATCTTGGTCACCCCGGCGAGAGCATCGGTGACCAGGTACTTCTGTCCCCTCGTCTGGCCGGGGTCCTTGAGCGGGTAGATGTTGTGGGCACGTGCCTGCTCGTCGAAGAGCGCCCGCAAGTCGGCCAGCCTCCCGGGGTGCTGGTCGGCGAGATCGAACGACTGGGAGAAGTCGCTGCGGATGTCGTAGAGCTCCCACTTTTCCTGCGGACCGTCGAAGGGGGTCGAGTCGAACCTCTTCCACGGGAGTCGTCCGTGGAAGCACGAGGCGATCCATCCGTCGTGGTACATCGCCCGGTTCCCGAACATCTCGAAGTACTGGGTCACGTGGGCATCGGGAGAGGCGCCGTCATCGACGGCACCGAGCATCGAGACTCCGTGGAGGTCCATCTGGTCGATGCCATTGACACGGGTTGGCGGCTCGATCCCCACCGCGGCACAGATCGTGGGATACAGATCGACCACATGGTGGAACTGGGATCGCAATCCTCCCGGATCGGCGATGCGCGAGGGCCACCTCATCGCCATCGCGTTGCGCGTCCCACCGAAGTGCGAGGCGATCTGCTTCATCCACTGGAACGGCGAGTCGAGCGCCCACGCCCAGGCGAGGTTGTAGTGGTTCTCGCACCGTGCCGACCCGAAGTCGTCGATGTGGTCGAGCAGCCACTCGGGATCCTCGGGAATCCCGTTCTGGAACGACGGCGCACTCCACGCCCCGTTCACGGTCCCCTCGGCAGAGGCCCCGTTGTCGCCGGTCACGTAGACGAACATGGTGTCGTCGGCGATGCCCAGATCATCGAGTGCATCCAAGAGGCGACCCACTTGTTCGTCGGTGTGGGCCATGAACCCGGCGAAGACCTCCATCAACCGTGCCGCGACCGGCTTGTACCGATCGGGGTAGTCACTCCACGAGGGAATCTCGTCTGGTCGCAGTGTGAGCGCGGTGCCCGGCGGGATCACACCCAGGTCGAGTTGACGCTCGTGGATCCTCGCACGGAGTGCGTCCCAGCCGTCGTCGAACTGGCCCTTGAAACGATCCGCATACTCGGGCCACACATGGTGCGGGCAGTGCATCGCGCCGGTCGCCCAATACATGAAGAACGGCCTGTGCGGGTTCGAGGATCTCTGCACCCTCATCCACTCGATCGCCTTGTCGGCGATGTCCTCGCTCATGTGGTAGCGGTCGCGACCGACATAGGGCATCACCGGCACGGACTGGTCGAACATCGGTGGTTCGTACTGGCTGGCCTCGGCCGACAAGATCCCGTAGAAGCGCTCGAACCCCTGCCCCATCGGCCACCTGTCATAGGGGCCGGTGAGCGTCTGTTCGAAGAGCGGAGTGAGGTGCCACTTGCCGAACGCCGCGGTGGAGTAGCCCGACAGGCGCAGGACCTCTGCGATCGTGGCGGCCTCCTTGGGCATGATGCAGTCGTATCCGGGGAACGCCGAGCCACCCTCTGCGATCCCGCCCATGTGGACCGCGTGGTGGTTGCGTCCGGTCAGCATCGCAGCACGCGTCGGCGAGCAGAGGGCGGTGGTGTGGAACTGGTTGAACCGCAGACCCTCGGCAGCGACACGATCGAGCGCCGGGGTCGGCACGGGTCCGCCGAACGTCGAGCAGGTGCCGAATCCGACATCGTCGAGCAGCACGACCACGATGTGGGGCGCACCCTCGGGCGGCAGGGAGAGCGCGGGCGACGAGGGCGACGAGTCGCCGATCAGCCGCCCGAGCGTCCCGCCGAAGGGTCGCGTTCCACGCGGCAGGTCCGGCCCGCGCGGGGGCGTCGAGTGGCCCGTCATCGGCGCAGACCGTCGAGCTCGAATGCGGCCCGGATGCGGTCGACGAGTGCGACATCACCCGTGACGACGAGCGAGCCGTCGGCCACCGCGGCACTCCATGGTGTCCTGCCCGACAGCACCCCGAGGAGCACCTCGCGCGTGGTGCGCACCATGCTGGTCGCGCCCCATCCGTTGGTCGGCACCGCGACGCAGTTGCGCACGTGCAGGCCGCACTCGGCGTCATCGATCACGAAGGCCACATGATGGTCGATCCCGACGATCAGATCCGGGTCGACCAACACCCGAAGGGTGGCCACGATCGAGGCGGTGTCGACATGGGTGAGCAGGCGCGGATTGAAGCGGTGCTCGAAGTAGCGGTCCATCGGGGTCGTGCCATCGAGATGGCGCGCACGCGTCAAGGCCCAACTGCGGATGTTGGCCGCCGGAGTCCGCTCGGCCACCGTGCGCAGGCACGCAGCCAACAGGTCGCGGTCGGTCTGCTCGGCACCGTCGGCGCGCGCGAGCCACGTCGCCATCTCGAGTGCCCACCTGATCTCGTTGTCCGCGAGAGCGGTCGCCACCTGTGCGCGCACCGCATCACGACCGCCGAAGCCCGCGATCAGGCGTGCGAGTCGGTCGGCGGGCTCGAGTGGGAACAGTTTCGCCTCGTCACCATCGAACCACCCGCGCAGACCACCGTGGATCTGGCGGACGTGGTGCTCGGCGACCCCGTAGCGCTCCGAGGTGAGGTAGTCGACGTCGTAGAGATCGGGCAGCCGGACGCGCGAGGCGAGCTCGTCGGTGGTCCAGCCCTTGTTGATGCCGCGCACGGTCTGGTCCCAGAGGAACTGGATCGAGTCCCGGTATCGCGTCGCCACGGAGCGGATCGTGTCCTTGCCCGTGATCGAGGGCCCGTGCGCCCCCACCAGGTACTCCGGCGACCATGCGATGATCGAGTCGACCCCGGGGATCAGCACGCGCGGGTCCCGGTACTCCTCGCCCCGGATCGCGAACACATTGAACAGCACCGGCCACACGGTGTTGTGCACGCAGGTCCCGATCGCACCGAAGAAATAGTTGATCGAGTCGTCGGCGTCGCTCGGTGCGTGGCGCCAGTCGACCTGCAGGCCCGCGATCTCGAGACGACCCGATCCGTCGCCGAGGGCGTGGGTTGGCGGGATGAACCCCGGGGTGAAGGGGGCATGTTCGGCGTTCCGATAACGGAAGCCGAGTCCGATGTTCACGTTCCCGTCGGGTCCGTCGTCGGGGAGCAGGATCGAGAACTGCTCGACCAACCCGCGCGCGTAGGCAGGTCCGATCTCACCTCCGGCTCGCACCTTGTTCGAGGCGATCCGTTCGTGACCGTAGATGGGCAGGGGCTCGAGATGGTTGCCCTCCTCCAGCACGGCTTGCGTCCCCTCCACATAATGAAAATGGGTGTAGATGACGGCCGCGATCGGTGAGTCGTTCACCTCGCGCAGGCGTCGCAGTGCCTCGCGCATCTCCTCCACCGACTCTCCCGTGTCGATGGCGATGATGCCGTCGGGGGCCTGGATGAAGGTCTGGTTCGACAGACCGTTGCCGATGAGCGTCCAGACTCCCTCACGGGGCGATTCGAGTCGGGCGGCGAGCACCGTGCTCTGTGCGACGTGATCGCGGTGCGCGCGCTGGCCTCCGGGCAGCACCACGGTGTTGGCGGGGTCGGTGTCGAAGCTCCTGATCGTCATCGGGTCACGTCGCGGATCGACCGCGGGGCGTCAGCGTGCTCCCCGAACGAGGCGCCCCGGCGTGGCGCCAGTCGACTCACCGTCGGCCATCACCTCGGTGCCGGCCACGAAGCTGTGCCGATATCCGGTGGCCCGCTGGAGCACACGACGGCCCCCCGCGGGCAGGTCACGCCTCATCTCCGGCGCATGGAGGCGCAGACCGTCGAAGTCGATGATGTTCACGTCGGCGCGCATGCCCGGTGCGAGCACGCCACGGTCGCCGAGACCCACGGTCTCTGCCGTCAGGCGGCACTGCTTGGCGATGATCGTCTCGACAGGGATGCGCCCCGTCGGACGGTCACGGCCCCACCACTGCAGGAGCGTGGTCGGAAAACTCACGTCACAGATCGTGCCGACATGAGCACCGCCATCGGAGAGCCCCGGCACGGAGGCGGGATGGCGCAGCATCTCGCCGATCACGTCGAGGTTCTGGCCCGCCCAGTTCAGGATCGGCTGGTAGATCAAGGCGCGCCCGTCCTGCTCGAGCACCCAGTCGTAGGCCACCTCGATCGGCTCGCGTCCCTCGCGCGCGGCCGTTGCAGCCGCCGAGTCAGAGGGATCGGGTTCATAGTTCGGCGGATCACCGAGGCGGAACATGTGGGTGAACCGGTGGATCGCGCGGCTGCCCAGGACCGTGTCCGAGATCGCCGCCCCCTCGATGATCGTCCGTCGCACCTCGGGGTTGCGCATGTGCGCGACGCGCTCGGCGAGCGGGAGATCTGCGATGTCCCGGTACGCGGGGCTGAACATGAACGGATTCAACGTCGCGTCGAGGCCGAGCATCAGACCGACGGCGCGCGCACCCACCTGGCCGCGCATCGTGACGCCCTCGGCCGTCGCACGCGCGAAGTAGTCGAGCTCTGCGAGCCAGTCCTGCGTGCGCTGGGGGCCCTGGGCGATCGAGACCGAGATCGGACGACCCGACTCGGCCGCCATGCGCCGGAACAAGTCGAGTTCGGCGTCCATGTCGATGAAGTCCGACACGACCTGGAGAACACCGCGACCGGATTGCCCGAGGCCCCGTGCGATCCCCACCAGTTCATCGGCCTCGGCCTTGAGAGTGGGGGTCGGCTCCCCGAGGCTCGTGCGATGGTTCAGCGTGCGGCTCGTCGTGAAGCCGAGTGCGCCCGCCTCCACGGCCTCGCGCGCGAGTCGGGCCATCTCGACGATGTCGTCGGCCGTGGCGGGTTGCTGCGTCGCACCGCGCTCCCCCATCACGTGCAGGCGCAGGGCACCGTGGGGAACCTGCGTGGCCAGATCGATGTCGCGCGGCCTGCGCTCGAGAGCGTCGAGATACTCGGGGAAAGAGGACCAGTCCCATGCGAGCCCCTCGTGGAGCGCGGTGCCCGGGATGTCCTCGACGCCCTCCATCAACTGGATGAGTCGCTCACGGTTGTGCTCGGCGACCGGTGCGAATCCGACACCGCAGTTGCCCATCACCACGGTCGTCACGCCGTGCCAACTCGATGGCGCGAGCTGTGAGTCCCATGTGGCCTGGCCGTCGTAGTGGGTGTGGATGTCGACGAAGCCCGGCGTCACCAGGTGACCATCGGCGTCGATCTCGCGCGAACCGGTGCCGTCGACTTCTCCGACGGCGGTCACTATTCCACCGGTGATCGCAACGTCGCCGACGAAACGTGCGCCTCCGGTGCCATCCACGACCGTGCCGTTCCTGATCACCACATCATGCGAAGCCATTGGCCGTCTCCCCTGCGTCATGCCCGTGCGTGTGCGTCAACTTAGTGCCGACCGCGGGTGACCACCCGGTGTCGGGGTCCCATCCCGAGGGGACCACTCCCGCTCGGACCTGACCGACGACGGAACCCGAGGGCGCGCCGCAATGGAAGAGGCCCGCCCCGAAGGGCGGGCCTCGACTGTGATCGGTACCGGGATCTGTGCCCGGATCGGTCAGCTGCAGCCGCTGGTGGACCCGCACGACGGGCACGCGTGGCACGAGCCGGCGCGCTGCATCTGCACACCGCACATCATGCACATCGGCGCATCCGAGGCCTTGCGGGCGATGCCCTGCGGCGAGGAGTAGTCGTTCGAGACCGAGGGGGGCGCGATGCCCATCTCGACCTTGGTGAGGAACTCCTGCACCGACTCGGTCGACACCGGATCGGGCACGATCTCGGACCCATTCGAGGTCTCCACCGCGTCCTCGACACCGGGCAGGGTCGGCTGGGTGCGCTCGCTGACCGCCAGGATCCCGAGCTCCTCGCGCTCCTCGCGCGTCAGGTACTCGAGCGCCATGCGGCGGAAGAGGTAGTCCATGATCGACGAGGCCATCCGGATCTCCGGGTCGTCGGTCATTCCGGCGGGCTCGAACCGCATGTTGGTGAAGGCCTCGACGAACGCGCGCAGCGGCACGCCGTACTGGAGACCGTACGAGATCGACTTGGCGAAGGCATCCATGATGCCGGCCAGCGTCGACCCCTGCTTCGACACCGTCAGGAACAGCTCGCCCGGGC
This sequence comes from Actinomycetota bacterium, assembly GCA_046091605.1. Taxonomy (GTDB): domain Bacteria; phylum Actinomycetota; class Acidimicrobiia; order Acidimicrobiales; family Ilumatobacteraceae; genus UBA2093. The sequence goes on from JBJTCB010000049.1 coordinate 68,236, forward strand.
GACCATCGTCGTACTCGCCGATGTTGGCGAAGCCCTTGCAGTCCGCGACACGGAACTCGAAGGTGCGACCACGACGGGTCTTCGGCAGCTTCTGACGCACCGGGGTGGTGACGATCCTCTCGACCACGCGGTCGACGACCGCGGTCACGGCCTCGGGGGCCGAGGCACCCGTGTCGGCCTTGTCGTCGTCCTTCTTGGCCGTCGAGAGCGGCTGGGCCACCTTGCAGTTGTCGCGGTAGATCGCCACGGCCTTGATGCCGAGCTTCCATGCGAGCAGGTGCAGGTCCTCGACGTCCTTGACGCTGACGTCCTCGGGCATGTTCACGGTCTTGGAGATCGCGCCCGAGATGAACGGCTGGATCGCGCCCATCATCCGCACGTGACCCTCGTAGTGGATCGTGTTGTCGCCCATCGAGCAGGCGAACACCGAGAGGTGGTTCGACTCCATGTGCGGCGCCCCGAGGATCGACTTGTTCTCGTCGATGTAGGCGATGATGTCGTCGACCTGCTGCGGGCGGTAGCCGAGACGGCGCAGTGCACGCGGGATCGTCTGGTTGACGATGCTCATCGTGCCGCCACCGACCAACTTCTTGATCTTGATGAGGCCGAGATCGGGCTCGACACCGGTGGTGTCGCAGTCCATCATCAGGCCGATCGTGCCGGTCGGCGCGAGCACCGAGGCCTGGGCGTTGCGCACGCCGTACTCCTCGCCGTCACGCACGGCGGCGTCCCAGCTCTCCTGACCGGCATAGACGAGATCGGCCTGGACCACGTCGGCGTTCTCGATGTGGGCGTGGTGGTCGCGGTGCATCCGCAGCACGTTCAGCATGTAGGTCTCGTTCTCGGCGAACCCGGAGAAGGGCCCCATGCGGCTGGCCGTGCGTGCGCTGGTGGCGTAGGCATGACCGGTCATGAGCGAGGTGAGCGCTGCCGCCCATGCACGACCCTCGGGCGAGTCGTAGGCATGGCCGAGCGCCATCAGGAGTGCACCGAGGTTCGCGTACCCGATGCCCAGCTGGCGGAACTTGCGGCTGTTCTCCCCGATCGGCTCGGTCGGGTAGTCGGCACGACCCACGAGGATCTCCTGGGCGGTGAAGACGACCTCGACGGCGTGGCGGTAGGCCTCGACATCGAAGCGGTCGTCATCATCGAGGAACTTGAGCAGGTTCAGCGACGCGAGGTTGCACGCCGAGTTGTCGATGTGCATGTACTCCGAGCACGGGTTCGAGCCGTTGATGCGGCCGCTCGCGTGCGCGGTGTGCCACGTGTTGATGGTGGTGTCGAACTGCAGACCCGGGTCGGCGCACTCCCACGAGGCCTGGGCGATCTGGCGCCACAAGTCGCGCGCGCGGATCGTGCGCACTGTCGAGCCGTCGGTGACCGCGGCGAGGTTCCAGTCACGGTCCTCCTCGACGGCGCGCATGAACTCGTCGGTGACGCGCACCGAGTTGTTGGCGTTCTGGTACTGGATGCTGAACGAGTCGGACCCGTCGAGGTCCATGTCGAAGCCGGCATCGCGCAGCACGCGAGCCTTGCGCTCCTCCTTGACCTTGCACCAGATGAACTCCTCGATGTCGGGGTGGTCGGCGTTGAGGATGACCATCTTGGCAGCGCGACGCGTCTTGCCGCCCGACTTGATGGTGCCGGCCGATGCATCGGCGCCGCGCATGAACGACACGGGACCCGACGCGGTTCCGCCGCCCTCGAGGGACTCGTAGCTGGAGCGGATCTTCGACAGGTTGATGCCCGAGCCCGAGCCGCCCTTGAAGATGACGCCTTCCTCGCGGTACCAGTTGAGGATCGCCGACATCTTGTCCTCGACGGCGAGGATGAAGCACGCGCTCGCCTGCTGCGGCACACCCTTGACGCCGATGTTGAACCACACCGGGCTGTTGAACGCCGCGCGCTGCGTGACGAGGATGAACTTCAACTCGTTGCGGAAGGCCTCGGCCTCCTCGGCATCGACGAAGTAGCCGCCCTCGATGCCCCAGTCGGCGATCGTGTCGGCGACGCGGTCGATGACCTGGCGCATCGAGCGCTCGCGCTCGGGCGTGCCCGGCGTCCCGCGGAAGTACTTCTGGGCGACGATGTTGGTGGAGTTCAGCGACCACGTGGTCGGGAACTCGACGTCGGTCTGCTCGAAGGCGACCGAGCCGTCCTTCCAGTTCGTGATGCGCGCGTCGCGCACCTCCCACACCACCTCGTCGTAGGGGTGCACGCCGGGCGTCGTGAAGAAACGGCCGATGCCGATGGCGAGACGATCGGGTGCGAGTGACATTGTCGTGGGCTCCTTGAAGACGTGGTTCAGTGTGGTCGTGCAGGCGGAGAAACCGGCGGTCGGCGGAGGGTGGACCGACCACTAGATGTTGTGGGTCACCCTCCCCCTGTGCAGGTGACCCCACAACTGGTTGGGTGATTACAGCATTGTAGTTACACCCTTGTCAACAACCCTCCCGAGATTGTCAACAACCCTCCCGAAATGTCCCGATTGGACGGGCTGATCTCCTTCGGGCCAGCCCCGATGCCCGTCGGTGGACGGGTCCGGGGATGTGTCGGCGACATCCGGGGGGCAGGTCTGGACCTGCCTGATCCCGGACGCCTCGCGGCGCCGGCAAGTGCGGACCGGACAACCTCGAGGGACCTCCATCCACCCTCCCGGACGTCGCCGATAGCCCGGTGAATGTACGGGGCGATGGCTGTGCATTGGAAGTGGACAGCGATGTGAATTGCAAGTTTTTTCGGTGGACAACCCCGTGCACAACCCGTCATCGGGATGTGGGAAAGCTGTGAACGACTCAGCCCGCGATGTGGACGGCCTCGACGCTCACCGGAATCGCAGAGAGAACACCGTTGCCCGACAACGGATCCACGACGGATTCGTCGGTGAGGATGTTCGAGTTCACTCCCGGCTTCTCTGCCGCCACCGACATCTTCGTGCCGCGCACACCGTGGCCCCATCCGTGCGGGACGCTCACCACTCCGGGCCGCACCGCATCGGTGACCTCGACGGCGATCTCCACCGAGCCGACACGACTCGTGATGCGCGCATACCCTCCGTCGGCGATCCCGAGACGTGCGGCGTCGTCGGGATGGACATGGGCGGTGCAAGCGAGCGAGCCCTTCGTGAGCACCCTCAGGTTGTGCATCCACGAGTTGTTGCTCTTCAGGTCGCGTCGGCCGACGAGGAGCATCTGATCCGGATCGACCGTCTCGGCGAAGGAAGCCAGACGATCGAGATCGGCCACGAGTGCGGGCGGTGCGAGTTCGATGCGCCCGCTCGGTGTCCGCAGTGCCTCGGGCAGGCGTGGCTCGAGCGCGCCCAGATCGATCCCGTGCGGATTGGCGATCAACTCGTCGACACTCAGCCCGCCCGGGTTCGCCCCGAACGCGGCACCGTAGGGACCGGCTTGGAGCATGAAGTCGAGCACTCGCACCGAACCGCGCCGGCCGTCGCGCGAGAGCGCAGCCAGGATCTCGTCGGCATCGCGGCCCAACACCGGCGAGCCGGGAGTCGCCACCGACGAGCCCACCATCGTCTGGATCATCACGTCGTCCACGACCGCGGGATCGGCGTCGGGTCCCCCACCCTGGAGGATCGCAGCCAGCGTGGCGAGGATCTCCCACTCGTCGGGTTGGGCGGGATCGCGCTCGAGCACCGGCGGGCTGTAGTTGGCGACGTTGCGCACCGCGTAGGTGTAGAGCGCGACGTCGTAGTGGTCCTTCTCGAGCGCACTCGGTGCCGGCAGGATCACGTCGGCGTGGCGCGTGGTCTCGTTGAGGTAGATGTCGACCGAGACCATGAACTCGAGATCGGCGAGGGCCTCATCGAGACGCGTCGCGTTCTGCGTCGACACGACCGGGTTGCCCGCGACCGTGACGAGACCACGGATCCGCCCCTCCCCGGGCGTGGTGATCTCCTCGGCCATGACCGCGGTCGGGTACTCCCCCAGCACCTCTGGCCGCTTGCTCACGCGGCTGTGACCCCGACCCGTGGAGAACCCCTTGCCCTTGCCGGGCGTGCCGCGCGTGGTCGAGCTGCCCGTGGCGGGCAGTGTGAACATCGCCCCGCCCGGTGAGTCGATGTTGCCGGTGACGACATTGATCGCATCGACGAGCCACGCATTCAGCGACCCGAACTCGACGGTGTTGACACCCATGCGCCCGTACACCGCCGCGGTCGGCGCCGCCGCGAGCTCGCGCGCGATGCGACGGATCGTCGCGGCCGGCACATCGGTCGCATCGGCGACCGACTCGGGGGTGAAACGCGCGACGGACCGACCGAGATCGTCGAGACCGTTCAGGATCGAGGCGATCCGCGACTCCACAGTGACGAGGTTCTCGGCATACAGAACGTTCAGGATCGCGGCCAGGAACAGACCGTCGGTTCCCGGTCGGATCGCGATCCATTCGTCCGATTCCTCGGCCGTGCGGGTGCGCCGGGGATCCACGACCACGATGCGACCGCCGCGCGCACGGATCGCCTCGAGGCGACCGGGGAAGTCGGGCGCGGTGCAGAGGCTGCCGTTCGATGCGTACGGGTTCGCACCGAGCATCAACAAGTAATCGGTGCGGTCGAGATCGGGCACCGGGATGCTCTGGGCTGTTCCGAACATCAGCCCACCAGCCACGTGCTTGGGGACCTGGTCGACCGTGGAGGCGCTGAACCGGTTGCGGCTCCCGAGCGCCTTCAGCCACACGCTGTTGTAGGTGCTCGCGCTGAGGTTGTGCGCGTTCGGATTTCCCACATAGGCGGCGAGCGCCTCGCGGCCATGACGGGCGATCACGCCGCTCAGTCCCTCGTGCACGACGCGCCATGCCTCGTCCCACGACACCTCCACGTGCACGCCGTCACGCTTCACGAGCGGCCGACGCAGACGATCCGGGTCCTCGTGGAGCTGCTTGAGGGTGCTCCCCTTCGGGCAGATGAAGCCGTGGCTGAACACATCGTCGCGGTCTCCGCGGATGCGCACGATCTGCTCCCCCGGTCCGACGGTGATCTCGAGACCGCATGTCGCCTCACAGAGTGGACAGGTGCGGAACGCGGTGCGGGTCGAATCGGCGCTCATGTCGCCCACCGTACACTCGACACGGTGAAGCGGGCCCGGGTGGAACTGTGCATGATCTCCACCCCCGATGGTGTCATCGATGTCGGCGGCCGATCGGGTCCCCTCGGTGGCCCCGCGGACCAGGCGCGCCTCGCCGAGTTGCGCGCCGCCGCAGACGTGGTGCTGGTGGGGGCCGGCACGGTCCGAGCCGAGAATTACGGCGCTCCGTCGCGGTCGGACCTGCGGATCGCCGTGGTCACGCGCTCGTGCGCACTCGACTTCGACACCCCGCTCTTCACGAGCGGATCGGGGCTCGTGGTGACCACGGTGGATGCCCCGGATGTGCCCGTGGAGAGCGTCAGGGAAGGCACGGGGCAGGTCGATCTCGAGTCCGCGATCGCCCGGCTCGATGCCGGACTCGTGCACGTCGAGGGCGGACCGCAGTTGAACGCCGCTCTGCTCGATGCCGATCTCGTCGATGCGATCAACCTGACGATCTCACCGATGTTGTTCGGTGTGAACGGGCCGTCGTGGACGATGGCGCCGCACGCGACGCGCGAGTTCGTGCTCGCATGGACACAGGAGCGCGACGGGATGTTGTTCGCGCGGTGGGAGCGCGTCAGGAGCGCTTGAGCAGTGCGAGTTCGCGGCGGAAGTCCGACGCGTCGTCGAAGTTCTTGTAGACACTCGCAAAACGCAGGTACGCGACCTCGTCGAGTTCCTTCAGGTGCTCGAGCACCGAGTGCCCGACCGTCGACGAGGTGATCTCGGTTCCTGCTGCGGCGGCGAGACGCATGTGGTCCTCGACCTGCTCGGCCAGGGCCTCGATCTGCTCCTCGGTCACGGGGCGACCCTTGCAGGCCGACTGGACCCCGAAGGACACCTTGACCCGGTCGAAGGGCTCCCTCGTCCCGGAGCGCTTCATCACCATGAGGGGCGCACTCTCGAGTCGCTCGTAGGTCGTGAAGCGGTACGAGCAGTCGGGACAGGATCGCCGGCGGCGAATCGCCATGCCGGCCTCGGCCGAACGGGAGTCGATCACCTTGGTGTCGTCGTGTCTGCACACCGGACAATGCATGGTGACGCCACTATAAGTGACCACAACTTGACTTTCTGTCAGGTGCGAGCGCCCGGCGCGAGGCGCAAGGTGCAGACCGATGGTCCCGATCAGGGAATGCGGACGATCTGGCCGGCCTTGATCTGCGAGCCATTCGTCAAGATGAGGGCCTCGACGAGCTCGGTGATGTCGCCATTCGGGGCAATCTGGCGGGCAATCCCCCAGATCGTGTCGCCCGGGCGCGCCACGAGCGTGCGCGGCGCCGGGGGGACATCGGCTGAGGGATCGGTTGCCAATGCCGTGGTGGCAAAGACGACGCTGAAGGCCGCGAACACCGACACCATTGCCACCGTGAGCCTGCGGCGACGGAAGACCGCCACGGACGGGCGGGCCATGCCAACGGAGCGACGGTCCGCCGACGTGGTGTCCATCGGGGCCCGGCGGGTCGACGTGGCCGCCAGGAGCGGATCGATGGTGTGGGTGAAGGTGCTGGCCATGGTGGTCTCCGTGTCTGTGTCTTTGCAGGTGTGTCTGAAGGTGGTGGGTCTTGTGATTCGGGTGGTGGTGTGAATTGGCTTGTCCACAGGGGGTTTGTGGATGTCTGTGGACCGTAGCGAACGGGTGTTCGGTAGTTTGCCCGAACATGTGTTCGTCGTCAACCCCCAATTTCCAGATTTCGATCATCTGGCCCCTGAAACCCTTTCCCAGCATGGAGTTTTCACCGAACAGATGTTTCCCGAACAGGTGTTTGACCCTGTGGGCGAACACCTGTACGATCGCTCCATGGCCGACACCCTCACACCCCGTCAACGCGAGATTCTCCATGTCATCGAGAAGTCGATGCAGGACCGGGGCTATCCCCCGAGCGTCCGCGAGATCGGTGAGGCGGTGGGCCTCAACTCCCCTTCCACGGTGCACAACCACCTCGCAGCTCTCCAGAAGCTCGGCTATCTCCGTCGCGACCCCACCAAGCCGCGCGCCATCGAAGTCCGCTTCGACACCAACTCCGAGGTCGCCATGGAGCGCCGCCCCGCGCGCCACGTGCCACTGATCGGAGAGGTTGCTGCCGGCACCGACGTGCTCGCTCAAGAGAACGTCGAGGACCTCATTCCCCTTCCGGCCGACTTCACGGGCGAGGGCGAGCTCTTCATGTTGAAGGTGCGCGGTGACTCGATGATCGAGGCCGGGATCCTGGACGGCGACTTCGTCGTGGCCCGCCAGCAGAAGGTTGCCGAGAACGGCGACATCATCGTGGCGGGGATCCCCGGTGATGAGGCCACGGTGAAGACCTTCAAGAAGACCGGTGCAACGGTGACACTGGTGCCCGCGAACTCGGCGATGAAGCCGCTGGTCTACACGGCCGACGAGGTGACGATCTATGGGAGGGTCGTCACCGTTCTGCGTCGCCTCTGACCAGGCCGATCGACTCAGACAGGTGCACGGCGTCGGCGCTTGAGTGCTGCCGGAAGAAAGAGCGCCACACCGGTGCCCAGTCCGAGCACGATCAACACGACTGTCGTGATACCGACACCTTCGCCCTCGCCCAGGAGCACGACTCCGTAGGTCAGCGTCATCTCACGGTTGGTGTCGTCCACCAGTGAGACAACGAACCGGTGACCGCCCGCCTCGACTTCGGGAATGAAGAACTCTCGCCCGATGCGGCCGTTCGCATCGGCTGTTCCCCTGCCGAGCAGAACCGGATCAGAGTAAAGCACGCCGGTGAACTCACTGGTTGGCGCGAGGCCCTCCATGCTGACGAGAATCTTTCCGCCGGGCTCAATCACCACCGCGCCGTCACCGGAGAGTGCCGTGATCTGTCTGTTCGCCCCGTACGACGCCACCACAGCCCTCACCGGGCCAACGGTGAGGCGAATCTCGTTGTCACGTCGTTCGGTTGTGACGGGGAGCTCCTGCCCATCGACCACTGCTGCCGTTTCGCCCGGCTCGACCGCCGGGATGTCCTCCGGGCCCGGCAATGCAGGAACGGTGGTCGTCGTTGTCGAGGACGTGGACGTGGACGTGGAGGTCGTCGTCGTCGATCCACCGACGGCCGTGCGGGACGTCCCCGCTGCTGGAGGCGCGGTTGTGACGGGGGTGGTGGTCGTCACCGATGTCGGCGAGAGCGGCTGCGTGCCAGTCCCGATCGTGGTCGCAGTCCCGCTCATCGGAGAACCTGTGCTGGTTGCGGCCGTGGTGTTTGGAGCAACGGTCGTCGTGGAAGCAGGGCTCGTCGTGGTGGACGGCACTGTCGTCGACGTGGTGGACGTGGTCGAGGTCGTCGACGTGGTCGAAGTCGAGGTGGTGGATGTCGAGGTGGTGGATGTCGAGGTCGTGGTCGTCACCCCACCACCTCCCGCCCATGGGAAGGGACTCGCCACATTGAAGGCCGCCCCATTCTGTGCGGTGACCGTCTTGCCCGTTCCCGAATTATCGGTGATGACGGAACTGGCATCGGTCATGTTCAAGAGGAGTTTGCTGTTGGCCACAGGCGTGATCGGTCCGGCCGGCCAGAAGGGTGCCGTGTAGAGCGCCGTGCCCTTCACGAAATGGAAGTTGCTGATGTGCCCGCCGAAGTAGGCACTGAAGTAGGTCTCGGCGCCGATCCGCAACTCGGTCGTCGAGTCCGTCACATTGCTCGCATTGGTTCCCGACCCGATCTCGGTTCCATTCTTGAAGACCCTGAGCGTCGTTCCGGAACGGGTCACCGCGAAGTGCACCCATTGATTCAGAATGGTGCCAGTGGGCACGCTCAGGCGCCATGCGCTCGCCAGCCAGACGTAGAAGGTTTCGCCCTCGATGCTGACCCCGATCGATGCGTTCGGCCACGATCCGACTGAGAACACCCGAGCGTTGGCTCCGGCGGTGTTCTGGAAGTACTGGAACCACTCCACGGTGAAGTCACCTGTCCCGACGGCCCAGTCGGCACTTCCGGGCACGGACAGGTACTGGTTCGAGCCGTTGAACGAGACACTGCCACCGTTCACGGCCGACACTCGGCTGACAGTTCCGAAGATGAGGACGCACGCAACGAGGACGACCGAGATCCCCCCTTGCTTCTTCACACCGTGAGATTACCAATCTCGCCAGCCCTCCCGGTGGGGAGGATCAGACTCCGAGACGCGAGGCGACCAGCGCGAGTTTGGAGTCGGGTTGCACCACCGCAACGCGCACATGGCGTGAGCCACCCGAGCCGTAGAAATCGCCCGGACTCACCAGCGCTCCACCCTCGCGCGCGAGACGCTCGGTGAAGTCCCACGCATCCTCGGCATCGAACCACAGGTAGAAGCCCCCCTCGGGGAGACCGATCTCGAGCCCCGACCATCGCGACAACACGCGCGCCATCATCTCGAGACGCGTGCGGTAGCGGTCGCGCTGGACACTCACGTGGTCGTCATCGTCGAGAGCGGCGACGCCGGCGGCCTGGGCCGGACCGGGAACCATGAAGCCCGCGTGCTTTCGCACCTCCCGCAGGTACTCGACGATCTCTGCATCCCCGGCGTAGAACCCGACGCGCACGCCCGCCAAGTTCGACCTCTTCGACAGTGAGTGCACCGCGACCACACCGTCGAGTCCGTGCTGGAGGATCGACCGGGAGCCCCCCTCCCAGGTGAACTCGGTGTAGCACTCATCGCTGAACACCGGCACCCCGTGACCACGACCCCACTCGGCAACGACCGAGAGATCATCGAGCAGGCCGGTCGGATTCGACGGGCTGTTCGACCACAACATCAGCGCACGCGATGCATCGTCGTCACTGATCGAGGCGAGGTCGAGCCGCCCGTCGGCGAGCACGGGCACAGGAACGGGACGAAGACCCGCCAGGATCGCACCCATCTCATAGGTGGGGTATGCGACCGCGGGATAGAGCACGGTGTCCCTGTTCGGCCGGCGCAGTTTCATGTACTGGGGAGTGGTCGCGACGAACTCCTTGGTACCGATGCAGGCAGCGATGCGCGACACCGGCACATCGATCGCGAACCGGCGACCCATCCACCGGGCGATGGAGCGCCGCAGGGCCTCCGAGCCGATGCTCGCCGGATACCCGCGCTCACTTCCCGAGCCCCCGAGAGCCGCGATCACCGCATCGGGTGGCGGGTCGCACGGGGTGCCGATCGAGAGGTCCACGATCCCGCCGTCATGTTCGGCGGCGATCTTCTGGAAGGCATCGAGGCGGTCATAGGGATACGGCGGCGGTTCGAACCCCGGTGTGTCGCGGTCGATCGGGTTCCCGGCCATCGTCATCTCCCCCCGGTGTCGGTGGCGTCGACCGGGTCCGGTGCAGATTGTCGTCCATCGCGGCCGGCGATGACGAACTCCTTCAGGCGCCCCTCGGACGCCTCGGAGAGTCGGGCGCGGATCCGCAGTCCCGCGTCGGCCTCCTCGATCGAGACCACCTCGCCCTCGCGGTGCACGGCGGCCACGATGTCGCCGCGATCGAAGGGAACCACCAATTCGGTCACGCGAGAGATCGCCCGCATCCGGTCGGCCAGGGTGCGCAGGAACCCCTCGAGCGCCTCGCGCCTGAGGGCCGACACAGCGACTACACCGGGGTGGTCGCGCAGCAGCGACGCCGCCCCATCCTCGAGCCGGTCGATCTTGTTGAACACGATGAACTCGGGCACCTGATCGGCCCCGATCTCGGCGAGCACCTCACGCACCGCCGACACCTGGTGGTCGGGATGGGACGCACTCGCATCGACCACGTGCACGAGGAGATCGGCTGTCGCCGCGACCTCGAGGGTGCTCTTGAACGACTCGATGAGGCCGTGGGGCAGACGACTGATGAACCCCACGGTGTCGGTGAGCAACACCGGTTCACCGCCGGGGAGGGCGAGCCGGCGCGTCGTGGGATCGAGTGTGGCGAACAGGCGATCCTGGGCGAGGACACCGGCCTGGGTGAGTGCGTTCAACAGCGTCGACTTGCCGGCGTTGGTGTACCCGACAATCACGACCGAGGCCAGTCCGCTGCGTCCGCGGCTCTTGCGCTGGGTGGCGCGGGTCTTGGCGAGCGCGGCAAGGTCGTGCTCGAGTTTGGTGATGCGCCGCATGATCCGCCGACGGTCGACCTCGAGACGTGTCTCGCCCGGGCCCCTCGTGCCGATGCCACCCGCCTGCTGGGACATCTGGGCCTTTGCTCCCCGGCGCAGTCGCGGCAGCCGGTAGCGCAGCATCGCGAGCTCGACCTGGGCCTTGCCCTCCTGGGTGTGGGCGTTCTGGGCGAAGATGTCGAGGATCACTGCGGTGCGGTCGAGCGCGGTGCGCCCGAGCACCTTCTCGAGGTTGTACTGCTGGGCGGGGCTCAGTTCTGCGTCGAAGACCACTGTGTCGGCGTCGAGTGCGAGACACACCTCGTGGAGTTCGTCGACCTTGCCCTTCCCGATGTACCAGGCGGGATCGGGCACATCGCGGCGCTGCGTGAGCCGCGCGACCTCGTCGGCGCCCGCGGTGTCGATCAACTGCGACAACTCATCGAGGGCTTCCTCGGTGTCCTCGTCGTCGTGTCCGGCAAGTGTCACCCCCACGAGAACGATGCGCTCGCGGAACGTGCGCTCGATCAGCGTGCGCCCGAGCGCCTCCTGGTAGGGATTGCTCACGTGAGCACCGTGACG
>JBJTCB010000050.1:0-22569 GCA_046091605.1 Actinomycetota bacterium
CTCGATGCCCGCGCACTCGGTCTCGTGGTCGCAGTGGTTGCCACGTGGCGGCGACTGCCGTTCATCGTGGTGATCGTGCTCGGCGTGGGTTCGACGGCTCTCCTGCGCGCGCTCGCCTGACCCTGTCGCTCAGCGGACCGGACGCGTGCGGGATGAGTGCCGCAGGAGTTCTGGTCAGGCGGCTTCGACGATGCGCTTGAGTGCGCGCAGGTTCTTGCGCCAGATCGCCTTCATCACGATCTGACCACCCACCAGCGCCCCGAGCGGCCCGCCGAGCCACCAGGGGAAGACCAACCGCTCGGACCATGTGAACCGGGTGCGCGAGTCACCGAGGGCCGCCAGAGTGAACTCGCCGGTGCCGGTGACCACGCCGGTGTGCGTGACACCCATCGTGCGCTCGGGCTCCCAGGCGGTGATCGTCATCTTGTCCTGCAGACGGATCGGGCCGACCTTGGTGTCGCACAGGAACTGTGTGCCGACCCCGCGGGTCTGGGTGCCCTCGAAGGTGATCGCGACGGCGTCGGCCATCCACTCGACATGGCGCTCGATGGGCTCCACGATCTCCCACACGCGCGCAACGGGCGCGTCGATGTCGACCGAGACGATGATGCGGCTCACCGGGGTCAGCCGACCGCGGACGAGACCGAGCGCAGCTCGGCGGCCGCGCTCTCGGGGGCGACGATGTTGATCATCACGCCGGTGCCGCGCTCGAAGCCGGCGGTGGTGGTGAGCTTGGGCCACAGGTGGGCGTGCCAGTGGTACACGCCCGAATGGTGCGACGGTGCGGTGTGGAACACCAGGTTGAAGGCGATGTCACCGAGCACCTTCACGAGGTGCGCGAGGGCATCACGGATCGCGATGCCCACACCGGTCAATGCGGCATCGGATGAGTCGACCAGGTGCTGATGGTGTGCCTTGGGCATGATCAGCAACTCGAACGGGCTCGACGACCAGAACGGACAGATCACGACGGCGTGCTCGTTGTCGAGGACATGGCGCTCGCCGTTGTCCTCGGCCTCGGCCGTGGTGCACACGATGCAGCCGCCCTTGAAGCGCTCGAAGGCGCGCTCTTCCTCGAGGATCTCGCCCGGCACGAACGGCAGACCCAGCAACTGCCCGTGCGGGTGCGACAGCGACGCGCCGGCCTCGCGACCATGGTTGACGATCGCCTGGGTGTAGCGGATGTTCGGTGTGGCGGCGTGGGCGAGGAAGCGGTTCTTGAGGGTCGACATCATGTCGGCCACGATCTCATCGGTGAACTGGTCGAGGCGAATCCCGTGCTGGGGCGAGAACACGAACACCTCGTGGGTGCCGCTCGCCTCGGCCATCACGTGCACGGGGCCGAGGTTGCGCACCGCGAGCGACTCGTCGCCCTCGAAGGCGGGGTAGCGGTTCGGGATCACCTGCATCCGCCACTGACCGGCAGAGTCGAGCTTGACCTGCAACGGTGGCTCGTGGCGCGACGCGCCCGGGCAGAAGGGGCACTCGCGCTCCGGGTCGTTCTCCACCTGCGCCGCGCGCGGTGCGAAGTCGCTCGATCGCTTGGCGCGGTCCGGCACGATGGTCACCCACCGCCCGGTGAGGAGATTGAGACGCAACTGGCTCACTGGTGGCAATGATACGAGGCGCACCACCTGAACGGGCGGAGGGAGGTGGTCACGACCGGCGCGAGTATGTGCTCACGTGACGCGACGCCGAATCGCCGTGTCCCCCGTGGCGCGCCACCAGTGCCAATCCCTGAGCGGCGGCGATCTCATCGAGTCGCTCGGGTGAGACGTACCTCACCGACCAGGGCCGCAGGCGCACCCCGCCCGACTCGGTGAACTGCACGAATTGGCCGGTGATGCGCTGGTGCCCGGCGTCGTGGCGGGTCACCGAGAGCACCACCTCGGTCGCGGTGATCGTGCGCACCCCCACATGGTCGCCGCCTCCGTCGCGCGGGGGCATGACGCAGTCGACGATGAACCGACCGGTCTCGCCGAGCACGCCCGCCACCAGGCCCATGCACGCCGAGAGCGCGTCGTCGTCGGGGAGATTGAACAACGTGTTGTAACCGGCCATCACCACGTGGAACGGCCCGTCGGGGAGGGCCACCGAGAAGTCACCGTGCACGAGGGTGACCGCAGCGAGCACGGGGCGCCGGCGCGCGAGTGCGAGCATCGCCTCGGACGAGTCGACGCCGGTGAGGTCGTCGCTGGGCGCTGCGGTGTCGGGGCGGGACGTGACGATGCGCTCGAGCAGGCGCCCCGTGCCGGTGCCGAGGTCGAGCACGCGTGCTCCCGATGCCGGAAGGGCTGCCAGCACCGTGTCGACGAAGTCATCGTCGTCGAGGTCGGCGTACCAGTGGTCGTAGACGTCGGCGAAGGCGTCACCATAGGTGTGCGCCCCGTATCCGGGCATGCCGAACCTGTCGATGTCGTCGTTCACGCGACCAGTCCACCACGACGAAGCGCCGATCGGCCCATCGGTAGCCTGACACCATGGCGCGCGCCTTCATCTACCTCGATCACGCGGCGACGTCGCCGTTGCGCGCCGAGGCACGCGAGGCAATGGAGCGCCACGGGGACATGGTGTTCGCCAATCCCTCCGGTTCGCACCGGGCGTCCCGCGAGGCCAGGACCGCGATCGACGAGGCGCGCGATTCGGTCGCCGCTGCGATCGGGTGCACACCCGGCGAGGTCGTCTTCACCTCGGGCGGCACCGAGGGCGCCAACTCTGCGGTGCTGGGAGCGGTGCGGCGGCACGGAGGAACCGCGGTCTGCGCGGCCACCGAGCACCACGCAGTGCTGCACTGCGTCGAGCATGTGGGGGGCGCGGTGGTCGCGGTCGATGCGACCGGCCGGGTGGACCTCGATCATCTGTCATCGGTGCTGGCGGGGCACGGCGATGTGAGTGTGGTGTCAGTGATGGCGGTGAACAACGAGACAGGGGTGGTGAACGACCTGGCGGCGGTGTCGCAGGTCGTGCGCCAGCACGCGCCGGGAGCAGTGCTGCACACCGATGCGGTGCAGGCCGCCTGTTGGCTCGATCTGGCGCCGCTATGGGGATGTGTCGATGTCCTGACGATGTCGGCCCACAAGTTCGGTGGTCCGAAGGGAACCGGCATCATGGCGGTGCGCGAGGGTGTGCACCTCGAGCCACTCCTCATGGGCGGGGGCCAGGAACGTGACAGGCGCAGCGGCACCCACAATGTGGCGGGCATCGTGGGCACCGCGGTGGCGCTCAATGTGGCGGTGCGCGATCGAGATGCTGAGTGTGCACGTCTCGGTGCGCTGCGCGACGAGTTGATGGCACGCATCACGGCCGCCGTCGGGTGCGCGACCGAGACGGCCGTGGGTGCTCCGCGCATCGCGGGCACCGCGCACCTGTGCTTCGAGGGCCTCGAGAACGAAGAGCTCCTGTACTTGTTGGACATCAAGGGTGTGTGCGCCTCGGCGGCATCGGCGTGTGCGAGCGGGGCCATGGAGCCCTCGCATGTGCTGGCCGCGATGGGCATTCCGAGGGGCCGAGTGCGCGGGTCGCTGCGCCTCAGCCTCGGTCACACCACCACGGCCGCAGAGATCTCCGAGGCGACCGACATCATCGTGGCGGCTGCACAGCGGCTCGTTGTCGCGGGGGACTCACAGTGAAGGTGCTCGTCGCGATGTCGGGGGGTGTCGACTCCTCGGTGGCCGCACTCGTGCTGCGCGACCAGGGCCACGACGTCACCGGGGTGACGATGCGCTTGTGGGGCGGTGAGAGCGACACGGGGTGCTGTTCGGTCTCCGATGTCGATGATGCGCGCCGCGTCGCACAGCAGATCGGGATCGACCATCTCGTCTTCAATTTCTCCGAGGCCTTCGAGGAGGCCGTTGTTGCCCCGTATGTGGCGGCGCACGTGGCGGGCACCACTCCGAACCCGTGCATCGAGTGCAACCGCCACCTCAAGTTCTCGGTGTTGATCGAACGTGCGCGTCGCCTGGGCTTCGATGCGGTCGCAACCGGCCATCACGCACGCATCGACACGGTCGACGGCCAAAGGCGGGTGTGCCGCGGGGCCGATGAGAACAAGGATCAGTCGTATGTGGTGCACATGATCTCGGGCGCCGATCTCGAGTACGTGATCTTCCCGGTGGGCACCATGTCGAAGGCCGACGTGCGCGCGATCGCGGCACGTGCGGGCTTGCGCACGGCCGCAAAACCCGACAGCCAGGATGTCTGCTTCATCGGGTCCGAGACTGGGCGCGCGGGGTTCCTGGGTTCACGCATGCAGTTCCACCCCGGCGAGGTGCGCGATGAAGCAGGCCGCGTGGTGGGCGAGGTGCCGGCGGTCGAGTTGGTCACGCTCGGTCAGCGACGTGGCCTCGGCCTCGGTGGGGGCGACAAGCGCTATGTCGTGGCGGTCGATCTCCCCTCGCGTCGGGTCACCGTGGGAGGCGATGAACATCTCCTCGTCGCCACCACTCGGGTCACTGGTCTCGTGTGGCCGCACGCCGACGACGCCGCCCGCGTTGCCGATGTGCTGGTGCAGGGAAGTGCCCACGGAGCGCGTGCCGCGGCGCGCATCACGGTCGCCGATGGTGGAGCCGAGATCACATGGGAGACCCCACAGCGGCGCATCTCTCCCGGCCAGAGTGTCGTCTTCTACGACACGACAGACACTGCGGTGCTCGGTGGGGGAATCGTCGCCGGGTGATCCGACCTTCGGGTCCGGGATGCGACCGGGCCGACTCAGAGTCGCGCGGCGGCGAGGAATGCCGCGGGGCGCCGGGGTGCGACCGCAAACGTCGACACATGCAGGGCGCCGGTGGTCTTTGCGAGACGCGCGGTGATCTCAGAGAGAATCACTTTCTCCGGCGATGACAGCGAGATCTCGAGGCGCGCACCAGCGACGCCGCCGGTGAGATCGGCCGCCTCCGAGGGACCTGATGCGACCCTGACGGCGGTGACGGTGCTGCGCCGCACCATGAATGTCTCGCCGAGCACCAGGTGGTCGTGCACCACCACCCCGGCCGGCACCACCACGAGCCATCGCGTGGCCAGTCGATGCAGTCGTCGAGGGACGGTCGCGGTCAAGACCGCACCGAGGAACGCCATCGTGATCCCGAGCGGCCATGCACCTGCGGCACATGCGACGACCCCGGTGAGGATCGACCCAGTGTGTGCCACCCACACGAGGGCCGCCGGCACCATGTAGGGCACGGGCGTGCGCAGGCAGAATCGCTGTTCGTTCCCGTATGCGCCGCCCTGCACCATGAGATCGGCGAAGCGCGACGTGGCAACGACGACGAGCACCACCGCGGCAGCGGCCGAGGCCCAGGGGTCCGCGGCGACAATCGCGGAGCCGACTGCGAGGGGAGCGACATGGCGCGCGAAAGTGAGCGAGATCGCCGATGGCACGAGCACTGCGATCGTGCCGACAATCCACAGGCCCCAGCCGAGGATCGACGACGCCGTGTCGACAGACGATGTGTCGCTGACCGATCCCCATGGTGCGCGCACGGCGAGTGCGAGCCAGGCGAGCGCACCGGGCACCAGCAACGCGAGGGTGCGGCGGGGCGGCATGGTCACCCCTCCATCCTGCCCGTCACGCCGAATCGTCACCGAGTTTTCACCTCGCCCGGTTCGCTCGCAGGTGTCGGTGACTGGAAACATGGGCGCACAGGCGCGGTGGATCACCACCGAGATCGTCGACGAGGGGGAGGTGGCGATGCCGGGAGAGAAGATTCCGCCGCGTGCGGGCGCCAGTTTCGGTGTCGGAAGCCTGCCGCACCGCGACCTCGACGAGGCCGTCGACTTCGCCTGGCGTGCGACCAGCATCCCCACCATCCCGTCGCTGCCGCGCCGCTCACCCGCCGAGGCGATGGTTGCCCAGGCCCTCGTGGGTATCCCGGGTGTGTCGGCCGGTCAATACGCGGGGATCAGCGTCGATGTCGCTGCGCTCGACCCCGACGCACCTGTCGAGACGGATCTCGACGCCGACGCATTCGGTGCGTTCTCTGCGTTCCTGTCCTCTGTGGCGGCGCGCGGGGCCGGTGCGACACCACTCGTGAAGTGGCAGTTCATCGGCCCGGTGACCCTCGGTGTCGCACTCGGTCGCGCGGGCCTCGCGCCCGATGTCGCGCACCGTCTCGCACTGAACGCCGTGCGTGCGCGCATCTCATCGCTGCATGCGCACGTTGCGGCCGCATTCCCGGTCGCGACACAGATCGTGGTGCTCGATGAGCCCTCGTTGGCCACGGCACTCGAGCCCGGGTCGGCGCTCGGTGGTGACGACGTGGTGGATCTGGTGTCGGGGGCCCTCGCGGCCGTGCCCGCGCCGCACATGGCGGGTCTTCACTGCTGCGCGCGACTCGACTGGGGTGCGATGCTCGCAACCGGCGCGACGTTGCTGTCGGTGCCGGTGCCCACGTCGTCTGACCCCGAGGCGATGTCGGAGATGTTGTTGGCGGCGGCGCGCATCTCCGATCACCTCGACCAGGGTGGTCGCATCGCGTGGGGAGCAGTGCGCACCGACGGACCCGTGCCCGCGACCCCTGAGCGTCCGTGGAAGCAGTTGATGGAGTCGATGTGCCAACTGGTGCGCGCCGGAGTCGACCCGCACATGCTGCGCCGATGCAGCGTGGCCACCCCTGCCTGCGGACTGGCCGCCCACTCCGAGCCCCTCGCCGAGCGCGTGATGAGCCACGTGCGCGCGGTGGGTGATCGCGTCGCACAACAGGCGACGGCCTCGCGTCTCACGCTCGGCTCCTGAGCGCTGCCCCGGGGCGAAAGACCCTTTCGGTAGGTTGGTCGGCGATGCCGCGGCAACCCTCCCCGACGAAGCGCGCCGAGCAACTGAGGGACGCGATCCGGCGCCACAACGACCTGTACTACGGCAAGGACTCCCCGGAGATCTCCGACGCCGAGTACGACGAATTGGTGCGCGAGCTGCGCGCACTCGAGGCCGAGCATCCCGGCATCGCCGGCGATTCGCTCCTCGATCTTCCCGGGGCCGCCTCGACCACCACGTTCGCCCCCGTGGTGCACGCGGTGCCGATGACGAGCCTCGACAACGCGATGGACAACGCCGAACTCGAGGCCTGGGGCGAGCGCGTCGTCAAGGGGCTCGAGGGCGAGGCGGCCCGGTACGTGTGCGAGTTGAAGATCGACGGGCTCGCGATCAGTATCCGCTACGAGAACGGTGTCTACGTGCAGGCCGCCACCCGCGGTGACGGCCGCACCGGCGAGGACGTGACGGCGAATGTGGCCACGATCGCCTCGCTGCCCAAGACCCTCGCCGGCGCACCGGCGGTGCTCGAGGTGCGTGGCGAGGTCTACATGTCGGTAGCGGCATTCGACAAGTTCAGGGCCGATCGCGAGGCCGAGAACGCCGAGCGCGCAGCCGCGGGTCGTGCACCGCTCGCGGTGCCGGTGAACCCGCGCAATGCCGGTGCGGGGAGCCTGCGCCAGAAGGATGCATCGGTCACGGCAACGCGCGAGCTCTCCCTGTGGTGCTACCAACTGGGCGAAGTGGTCGGCGGGCCCGACTTCGCGAGTCACCACGAGACGCTCGAGTGGATGAGGTCGCTCGGCTTCCCCGTGAACCCCGAGATCCGCACCGTCGACACGCTCGCCGAGGTGGCCGGGTTCTGCGCCGCCGCACAGGAGCGCAGGGGAGACCTCGGCTATGAGATCGACGGTGCGGTGGTGAAGGTCGACGATCTCGCACAACGCGAGAGGCTCGGCTTCACCTCGCGCGCGCCGCGCTGGGCGATCGCCTTCAAGTTTCCCCCGGAGGAAAAGACCACGCTCCTGCGCGACATCCAAGTCTCGATCGGCCGCACGGGGCGCGCGACACCGTTCGCGGTGCTCGAGCCGGTCTTTGTCGGCGGATCGACGGTGTCGATGGCGACGCTGCACAACCGCGATCAGGTGGCACTCAAGGATGTGCGGCCCGGCGACACCGTGGTGGTGCGCAAGGCGGGAGATGTCATTCCCGAGGTCGTCGGACCGGTGTTGTCGAAGCGTCCGAAGAAGTGCGCACCGTGGGTCTTCCCCGGGACGTGCCCCTGCCCGAACCAGTCGGTGCTCGTCAAGGCCGACGACGAGGCCGACACCCGCTGCGTGGAGCCGTCGTGTCCGTTCCAGCGCGACCAACGCATCATCCACTTCGCCTCGCGCGGTGCGATGGACATCGAGGGTCTCGGGGAAAAGACGGTGTTCGCACTCTCCGATGCGGGACTGGTGGCCGACGCGGGCGATCTGTATTCGCTCACGGTCGAGAACCTGCTCGCGCTCGAGGGCTTTGCCGAAGTGAGCGCGCAGAACCTCGTCGCAGCGATCGCCGCGTCACGCACGCGACCGCTTCCGAAGTTGCTCGTCGCACTCGGCATCAAGCATCTCGGTCCGGCGGCCGGTGAGGCGCTGGCGGGGCACTTCGGCACGCTGGAGGCGATCGTGGCGGCCGATGTCGAGGCGCTCTCGTCGGTCGAGGGGGTCGGTGGTGTCATCGCTGCCTCGATCACCGCATGGTTCGCGAGACCCGAGAACTCCGCGATCGTCGACAAGTTGCGTGCCGCCGGCGTCGACTTCGGTGTCGTGGTGACGAGTGATCTCCCGCAGAACCTCGTCGGCAAAGCGATCGTGGTGACCGGCTCGCTCGAGGGGTACTCACGTGACGAAGCCGAGGCCGCGATCAAGTTGCGCGGTGGGAAGAGCCCGGGCAGCGTGAGCGCCAAGACCTACGCGGTGGTGGTGGGTGCCGAGCCGGGCGCCAGCAAGCTCACCAAGGCCGAGCAATTGGGTATCCCGGTGCTCGACGAGAAGGGCTTCGAGCACCTGCTCGCCACCGGCGCGTTGCCGTGATGCCGGAGTCCCGGGGCGCCTGACGCCGGTCGACCGGATCAGTTCGTCTCGAATTCCCAGGTGAACTGGCGGGCTTTGGTGGGGCCGTCTGCGATCTTCCAGTAGCGCACCGTGGCGGTGTGCTTGCCCTGTGCGAACGACTCGATCACGCCGCCCATTTGGGGGAGGTAGCTGATCGTGAAGTTGCCCGGGTCGTAGAGCGCGGTCGGGGGAATCTCCACCTGTGCACCGGGCTTGGGTTGAGCGCCCGACGACGACAGTTGATCGAGGCGCGTCGTCTCGAGTTCGACGCCGTCGATGATGAGGGTGGCCTCGTACCCCTCGGCAAAGTCGACGAAGACCTGGCTCTGCAGCAGGACCTGGTCCCCGGGGCCCGGCGAGATCGACTCGATCACGTCGGGGATGCGCTGAGCCTCGCGGCCTGTGGACGCCGATCGGAAGCCAAGGACGATGAAGGCGAGTCCGACTCCGATGCCGACGCTGAGGAGGAGTTTTTCCTTGTCCAGTCGGCGTTTCACGGCTCCATTCTCGCTCGCCTGCGACCTCGAACCTCGCGGAGAGGGGTCACACGCTAGGTTTTCCGGGTCATGTTGGACCCGGAGAACATGCTGGGGACGGTCCTCGGGGGCCGTTACCGGCTCGATCAGGTGCGCTCCCAGACCGGGGGAACGACCTTCTTCGATGCCACCGACCTCTCCACGGAGGCGTCGGTCGCTGTGCGTGTCTCGATTCTCGACACCCTGGTCGACACCGCCCTCGGCTCGACCACCCCGAACGATGCTCTCGAGGCCTTCGAGCGCCAGATGTCGGTGGCCACCAGCCTGCGCCACCCCTGCATCGAGGAGGTCCTCGACCACGGCGAGGCGACCCTGAACGGGGAGCGGTGCGTCTTTGTCGCCTCCGAGCGACTCGCGGGCGGCTCGCTCCAGGACCTGCTCGACCGGGGCCGGCGCTTGACCCCCTCCCAAGCCCTGATCATGGGCATCGACGCCTGCCGGGCCCTCGATGCAGCGGCCAAATTGGGGTTCATTCACGGCGATCTGCGCCCGTCCAAGCTGGTCTTTGGCCTCGACCGCCGGGTGCGGGTGGTGGGCTTCGGAGCCCCGCTCCGGCCGCTCGACTCCCTCGGTCTCGACCAGGCCAGGTATGCGGCCCCAGAACTTGGCGAGGGCGGCAGCCGAACCGTGTCGTCGGATGTCTACTCGCTGGCGCTCGTGTTGGTCGAGGCGATGACCGGTGCGGTGCCCTTCGATGGCGACTCGGTCTCGGCGGTGTTCGCGAATCGATCGGGCAAGTTGTTCCCCGTGAATGCCGACTTCGGCGCGATGGCCCAGGTCCTCGAGCGCGCCGGGCGACCCACCGCCGATGAGCGGCACTCGCCACGCGAGTTCGGTCAGGCGCTCGTCGAGGTTGCCCCGAACATGCCGCGACCCACGCCGATCGACATCGTCGGCACCGGTCTGTTCGATGCAGAAGTCGACGAGAGTGATCCCTCGAAGCCGACACCTCGACCCGATGTGACCGCCACGAGCGAGATCGGTCCCGTCCCGAACGAGGCACCGAGCAAGCCGATCGTGATCCGCACCACGCCCGGTCTGCCGCCCGTCGACCCGAGCGGTCCGATCATGATCCCGATGCCCGACGGTCGCACCGATAGCGCGCCGCTGACGATCGGCAACGATGAGTCAGGCCCGATCGTTCTCGACCCCGAGACATTGCGCGCGATGGCCGCCGAGGACGAGACGACGCGCGTGGTGCGCCCGAAGAAGAAGTGGGGCCGTCGCATCGTGGCCGTGGTCGTGGTGCTGGCACTGCTCGCCGGGGGCGGAGTGGCCGCATACTTCACGGTGCTGAATCCGAAGAACCCGGTGCCCGCACTCGTGGGATTGACCGAAGCCGAGGCACGCAACCAAGTGTCGAAGTTCGGGTGGGATGTCGTGGTCACACTCGAGCGCAGTGACGAGGTCGCAGCCGGACAGGTGATCCGCACCGACCCGGTGTTCGGTGCGAACGTCGCCAAGCGTGAGTCGCTCACGATGATCGTCTCGGAGGGTCCGACGCTGTCGGCACTCGAGGACTACACCGGGCTCGGTGTCGAGGACGCAAAGACCAAACTCGCGACATCGGGCCTGCAGGCAGTGACCGCCGATGTGCCCGACGAGGCCGTTCCGGTCGGGGTCGTGGTGTCGTGGAGCGTGCCCGAACAGCCCGCGCTGAAGCCCGGCGACTCCGTCGTGAAGGGCACCACGGTTGCGCTGAACATCTCGACTGGTCCGGCGCTGCGTGACATTCCGGACCTCACCACGATGACCGTCGAGATGGCCACGGCCAAGCTCGGCGAACTCGGTCTCGTTGCCGCGGTCGAGCCCGAGAAGAAGCCCCACCCCGAGATCCCCGCCGATCAGGTGTCGGCCCAGGTGCCGGCCGCGGGGGAGAAGGTGGCCAAGGGCACCACCGTCGCACTGACCGTCTCGGCCGGCCAGCAGCGCACCCTGATCCCCGACATCTACGGGCGCTCGCTCGAGGTGGTCAAGGAGCGCCTCGAGCGCTACGGCATGGTGATCGGAAAGGTCACCGGTGACGGCAAGAAGGGTCTGCGCCTCGCCGAGATCGACGGCAAGAAGGTCTCGAACCGCGAGCGGGTGGTCGTCGGTAAGACGGTCGACCTGACCTTCCCCTAATCTCGCCCGGGTCGGACGAATCCCGCGCCGCGGGATGACACGAAAGGGGCAGCCATGGGCGCATTGGACGGACGCGTGGCGATCATCACCGGAGCGGGACGCGGCATCGGCCGAGAGCACGCACTTCTCTTCGCCGCCGAGGGCGCCAAGGTCGTGGTGAACGACCTCGGTGGCGCGAACGACGGCACGGGCGAGGACGCGACGCCGGCCCAGCAGGTGGTCGACGAGATCGCCGCGATGGGTGGTCAGGCCGTGGCGAACTACGACAACGTCGCCGACTGGGAGGGCGCACAGCGCATGGTGAACGCGGCCGTCGAGGCCTTCGGTGACCTCGACATCCTCGTGAACAACGCCGGCATCCTGCGCGACCGCGTGCTGGTGAACATGACCGAGGCCGAGTGGGATGCCGTCATCGCGGTGCACCTGAAGGGTCACTTTGCGCCGTCGCGGTGGGCCGCGACCTACTGGCGCGAGCAGCACAAGGCCGGCGTGACCAAGCCGCGCAACATCGTGCACACCTCGTCGACCTCGGGGCTCTTCTCGAACCCCGGACAGTCGAACTATGGCGCGGCCAAGAGCGGCATCGCCACGTTCGGCCAGATCCTCGGCAAGGAGCTCGTGCGCTACAACGTGAAGAGCAACTCGATCGCCCCGGCCGCGCGCACGCGACTCACGCTCGCCACGCCGGGCCTCGGTGATCGCATCGCCGAGCCCGAGACCAAGGGCGCATTCGACGAGTGGGATCCGGCCAACATCTCACCGCTCGTGTGCTACCTCGCATCCGAGGCGTGCGAGTTCAACGGCGAGACATTCTTCGTGAAGGGTGGCGAGGTCACCCGCTTCCACTCGTGGGCGCGCGCAGAGACTGTCGAGCAGCAGGGCCGCTGGGAAGTGGCGGATCTCACCGCCGCGTTGAAGGGCATGGCCGCACAAATCGCCAAGTAGGGCACTACTGTCGAAGGGCCCCCATGAACCCTTCCAGCGAATCCGGCAGCACCAAGAACACACCCGCGCGCGGGGAGGAACTCGCCCGTCACGGACGTGACTCGTTGACCCTCGAGCAGGTGGGCGTGGACGAAGTCTCGGTCGTCCCGTGGACCCTGATGATCCCCCGGCGCATCGCGCGCAAGGTGGGCCTCACCCGCAAATGGGCGACGTTGATCGTGGTCCTCGCGGGATTGTTCACGACGAGCTCCACCATCACCGTGCTGGTGGTCTCGCTCGAGACGATCGCCAAGGACCTGAACTCCACCGTGACGGTGCTCAATTGGTCGATCACCGGCCCGATGCTCGCTTTCGGTGTGGTGGGGCCCGCGTACGGAAAGATCGGTGATCTCTACGGGCACAAGCGCGTCTACGTGCTGGGGTTGTTCTTTGCGGGCATCTTCGCCGGGGCGACGGTGTTCGCCTGGAACGCGATGTCGATGGTGCTCTTCCGGCTCCTCTCCGCGGTGGCGGGAGCAGCCACCGGCCCGGCCGCGATGGCCTACATCAACCGATTGTTCGAGCCGCACGAGCGTGTGCGGCCGCTCGGGTTGTGGAGCTTCACCACGGCGGGCGCACCCGTGCTCGGCGTGGTCATGGGTGGTCCGCTCGTGCAGGTCATCGGCTGGCAGATGATCTTCGTGATCCAGACGCCGCTGATGCTGGGCGCGGCTTTGCTGGCATGGCGTCTGCTGCCCCAGACATCCCGCGCGAGCGACGTGCGCTTCGACGTGAAGGGCTCGGTCACACTCGGCGCCGGCGCGACTCTGTTGATGCTCGCGGTGAACCGCGGTCACTCGTGGGGATGGACCTCGCCGGTGATCCTCGGCTCGACCGCTGCCGCGGTGGCGGCGCTGTGGTTGTTCGTGCGCGTGGAGCGCACAACCGAGGCTCCGCTCATGCCGCTGCAGTGGCTGCGCACCCCGAACATCATCCTGCCGATCTCGATCCAGTCGCTGCTCAACTTTGCCTACATGGGCGGGTTCATCGTGGTGCCCCAGATGCTCGAGATCGGCCTCGGCTTCACCCCGGCCCACATCGGCTGGCTCGTCATCGCGCGGCCGCTGACATTTGCGATCATGGCTCCGATCGGCAGTTTCTTCACGATGCGCGTGGGTGAGCGCGTCTCGGGAGTCGTCGGCGCGCTCGGCATCGTGGCCTCGATGATCATGCTGTCGACCGTGGGCGCCGGATCACCCGACTGGATGATCGCCGTCGCGCTCGGACTCTCGGGTGCGGGGTTCGGGATCGCCGGACCTGCACTCGGTGCGCTGGTGGCGAACTCCGTGGATGACGAGACGGTGGGTGTCGCAGGTGCGATGCAGCAACTGCTCAGCCAGATGGGTGCGGTGCTCGGCTCGACGGTGATGATCTCGATCCACGAGATGACGGCATCGTCGGGAGTGGTGCAGAGCTACTCCTACGCGCTGGTCTCAGGTGCGGTGACGGCGACCGGAGCGACGCTGCTCGCGATGCGGTTGCGCGCCACCGACCGGCGCGACATGGCCGATCAACCGGCCTGAGTCGAACTGCGCGCCCGTGCGGGCGCATCAGGCCGTGATGCGACGGATCTCCTCGGAGACCTCGAGTGTCTCGGGAGTCTGGGGCACCGCGGTCTGCATCAGCATCATCTTGGTGATGTCGCCCTCGACCTTGATGCGCCCGGACATGAAGGCCTGCATGCTCGCGGCCGGGTCCTGCGCCACGAACAGCTGGCGCGCGGTGTCGTAGTCGGTCGTGATGGTGAGATCGGGGTTCTCGAGCGCACCGAGTTCCATCTCGAGCCGGCCCGTCGACGAATCGATGTGGGCGTGGATCGTGCCCTCGCCGAAGGGGACCTTGGTCGCCACCACGTTGATCCGGACCTGCACCGGCATGTCCGGGACCCGGTCGGACCACTTGTGGCGGATCTCACGCGCCGCGTCGATCCATTCGTCGGTGAGGAATTGGTGGCTCATTCTTGGCTCCGGGCTCGTGTGTGGGGCTGGTGGGCGGGCTGATGTGAACGGTTGGCGTGGGGCGTTGACAGTTTGTCAATCGGTGTCGCAATCTAGACCGCCGACGGCGAGAATTGACCCCCATGTCACGGATCCTCGTCACCGAAGAACTGGCCGAGGGCGGCCTCGCCCGCATGCGTTCCGCGGGCCACGAGGTGGACGTGCGCACCGGGCTCGACCCCGAACAGTTGCGCCAGGCGATCAAGGGCGCGCACGCGCTGGTGGTGCGCTCGGCCACGAAGGTCGACGAGAGTCTCCTCGCCGCCGCCGATTCGCTGTTGGTGGTCGGCCGTGCCGGGGTTGGGCTCGACAATGTCGATGTCGAGGCCGCCACCAAGCGCGGCGTGATGGTCGCGAATGCCCCGGAGTCAAACATCGTCTCGGCCGCCGAGCACACCATGGCGATGCTGCTCGCGGTCGCCCGCAATGTGCCCCAGGCCCATGCCGCGCTCGTCCAGGGGCGCTGGGAACGCAGCCGGTGGGAGGGCGTGGAGCTCTTCGACAAGGTTCTCGGTGTCGTCGGTCTCGGTCGCATCGGGAAGCTCGTCGCACAACGCGCCGCGGGCTTCGGCATGCGGCTCGTGGCCTACGACCCGTTCGTGTCCGAGGAGCGCGCGAGGGCGATGAACATCGAGTTGCTCCCGCTCGAGGACCTGGTCGAGCGCGCAGACTTCATCACCGTCCATCTGCCCAAGAACAAAGAGACGGTGAACCTCTTCGGCTCGGCGATGTTCGCGCGCGCCAAGTCGTCGCTGCGGATCATCAACGTGGCGCGCGGGGGCATCGTGAACGAGGCCGAGCTCGCCGATGCGATCAAGAACGGCGTGGTGGCCGGAGCCGCACTCGACGTCTTCGACACCGAACCGACCACCGAGTCGCCGCTGTTCGGACTCGACGGTGTGGTGGTGACGCCGCACCTCGGGGCGAGCACCCGCGAGGCACAGGACCGCGCCGGTGACGACATCGCCGATCAGATCGTTCTCGCGCTCGCCGGTGACTTCGTTCCCTACGCGGTGAACATCTCGGCCGCCGACGCCAACGAGACGCTCAAGCCCTACCTGCCACTGGCGGAGCGGATCGGGCGGTTGTTCTCCTCGGCGGCCGGTTCGGTCGACGAACTCGAGGTGGTCGCCACGGGAGAGATCGCCGGGTACGACACGAGGATCCTCACCTTGGCCGCGCTGAAGGGCTTCTTCTCGGCGCGCACCGCCGATGCGGTCACCTATGTGAACGCGCCCCAAGTCGCCGAGGCCCAGGGCGTGAAGGTGCGCGAGAACAAGGCGGCCGGGGGGTCCAACAGTGACTGGGTGAACCTGGTGACGCTGCGCGCCGGCTCGCATTCACTGTCGGCCACGCTGGTCGGCCCGCGGCGCCAGGCCCGCATCGTCATGGTCGACGACCACGTCACCGACGTGCCCCCGAGTGACCACATGTTGGTGGTGCGCAACGACGACCGCCCCGGTGTGATCGGGCTGGTGGGAACCCTCCTCGGTGACCATGACGTGAACATCGCCGACATGGACGTCGGCCGTGCCGACACCCCGGGCACTGCGTTGATGGTCATTGCGACCACCCGCGAGATGCCGGAGTTGGTGCTCGAGGAACTGCGCGCCAAGCCCGGCATCATCGAAGTCACCTCGCTGCGCGCCTGAGCGCCACAGCGGTCGCCGGCGCGCAGCGCCAGTCGACAGAAATTGGAGTCGGCGCGCCTCAGCGGGCGGCGTTGAGAGCGTCGCGAGTCTCGCGCGCGACCCGTGCTGCGGCCTCGGCGTGGTCGTCGATCCCGGCGTAGAGGATCGCCCGCGAGGAGTTGACGATCAGCCCCGCGCCGCGCGAATCACGCCCGGCGCGCACCACCTCGGCTGGATCGCCACCCTGGGCGCCCACCCCGGGAACCAGGATCGGCATGTCGCCCACCACTGCCCGCACACGCGCCAACTCCGCCGGGTACGTGGCCCCGACCACCAGTGCGACCTCGCCCTTGTGGGCCCACACCTCGGCCGCACGGCGCGCCACGTGCTCATACAACGGCATGTCGTCGGTCTCGCGCAACTGGAACTCTCCGCTGCCGGCGTTCGAGGTGCGGCACAGCACCACCACCCCGCGTCCCTGCCATTCGAGGAACGGCTCAAGGCTGTCGGTGCCGAGGTACGGATTCACCGTGACGGCGTGTGCGCCGTAGCGCTCGAAGGCCTCGCGTGCATAGAGACGCGCGGTGTCACCGATGTCGCCGCGCTTGGCGTCGAGGATGATCGGAATCGAGGGGTGCCTCTCGCGGATGTGACCGCACACCGTCTCGAGCTGTCGCTCGGCACCGATCGCAGCGAAGTAGGCGATCTGGGGTTTGAAGGCGCACGCGTAGTCGGCGGTCGCATCCACGATGTCGATGCAGAACTTGGCGACACCGGCGGGCTGGTCGCGCACCGCGGGCGGGAGACGGTCGAGGTCGGGATCGAGCCCGACGCACAGCAGCGAATTCGCCGCCGTCCAGCGTTCGTTCAGGAGAGAGAGGAAACCCACCTCGGTGTCCGGCCGCGCGTCTCGCCGGTCAGTCTTCGAGTGTGATCGCCGCAGTGGGGCACAGGTCGGCTGCCTGGCGCACCATGTCGTGCAGGTCGGGTGTCGGCTCCTCCTGCAGGATGTAGAGGTAGCCGTCGGAGCGCACCTCGAAGACCTCCGGTGCCACCTGGGCGCATGCCCCGGTGCTCGCACAGACGTTGAAATCGACCTTCACCTTCATGGGAGACAACCTAGTCGGCGCGCCCGTTGCGCCCGACCACGCCCGGTGCGGCGCTGTCGGGTCAGTCGCCGAGGACGGGGGAGAGGTCCTTGCCGTGGCGCTCCCATGCGCCGAGCACGGCACGCAGGGATGCGGTGATGATGTTGGGGTCGAGACCGACGCCCCAGCGCACGTTGCCCTTGCCATCGGTGGTCTCCACATAGGCGACCGCGGTCGCCTCGGAGCCCTGACCCATCGCGTGCTCTGTGTAGTCGACCACGTCGAGTGTGCCGCCGAGTCCCGTGCGCATCGCGTTCACGAATGCATCGATCGGTCCGTTGCCCTCGCCCGAGATGGTGCGGGGCTCGCCCTCGACAACGAGCTGGGCGGTGATCGTGGTGCGGCCACTCGCCGAGTCGCTGCGCAACTCGTGACCGGTCAGCGAGATCGCCGGCGAGGTGGGCAGGTACTCGGAGGTGAAGGCCTCCCAGATCGCCACCGGGCTCACCTCGGTGCCGGTGTCCTCGGTGATGTGCTGGATGGTCTTGGAGAACTCGATCTGGAGTCGGCGCGGCAACTCGAAGCCGTGCTCGGTCTTCATCACATAGGCCACGCCACCCTTGCCCGACTGGCTGTTCACGCGGATGACGGCCTCGTAGGTGCGGCCGACGTGCTTGGGGTCGATCGGCAGGTACGGAACGCCCCACGTGTCGTAGTCGCGCGGGAGTGCCTCGAAACCCTTCTTGATGGCGTCCTGGTGGCTGCCAGAGAACGCGGTGTAGACGAGATCGCCCACATAGGGATGCCGCGGGTGCACCGGCAGCCGGTTGCAGTGCTCGGCGACACGTCGCAGGGCGTCGATGTCGGTGATGTCGAGCTCGGGGTCGACCCCGTTCGCGAACAGGTTCATGGCCAACGTCACCACGTCGACGTTGCCGGTGCGCTCCCCGTTGCCAAAGAGCGTCCCCTCCACCCGGTCGGCCCCGGCCATGACGCCGAACTCGGCGGCTGCGACCGCGCATCCGCGGTCGTTGTGCGGGTGCAACGAGACCACCACCGCGTCGCGGTTCTTGATCGTGCGGCAGAACCACTCGATGACGTCGCCGTAGACATTCGGCGAGTAGCACTCGACCGTGGCCGGCAGGTTCAGGATGAGCGGGCGTGCCGGTGTCGGGGCGATGGCGTCCATGACCGCCTCGCACACCTCGATGGCGTAGTCGGGCTCGGTGAGGGTGAAGCTCTCGGGCGAGTACTCATAACGCACCTCGGTGCCCGCGAGCGAGGGCTCCAGTTGCACACAGAGGTGCGCCGCCTCGACGGCGATCTGCTTGATGCCGGCCTTGTCGAGACCGAACACGACCTCTCGTTGCAGGGGGTTGGTCGAGTTGTAGAAGTGCACGATCGCACGCTTGGCGCCCCGCAGGCACTCATAGGTGCGCTCGATCAACTCGGGTCGGCTCTGCACCAGCACCTGGATCCACACGTCGTCGGGGACGAGGTCCTCCTCGATGAGTTGGCGCACGAAGTCGAAGTCGGGCTGGCTCGCCGAGGGGAATCCCACCTCGATCTCCTTGAAGCCCATCTTCACGAGTGCGTCGAACATCTGGCGCTTGCGCTCGGGATCCATCGGGTCGATGAGGGCCTGGTTGCCGTCGCGCAGGTCCACCGAGCACCACAGGGGGGCCTTGTCGATGACGCGGTTCGGCCATGTGCGGTCCTCGAGCACGAGGGGAATGAACGGCTGGTACTTGGCAAAGGTCATCTGTTTCGGTGTCACGTTCGTCGGGGCCATGTGAATCTCGTTTCTCGGGTCTGTCTGGTCGGTTGCGGTCTGGTCGGGTCTGTCTCGTCGGTATCTGTTCGGCCGGGTCGTGCCGGACAAAGAAAAAACCCCCTGTCCCGGTGGGCAGGAGGTTCGGCAGCGGCGATATGCGGCGGCTGCCGTCACATAAGGAGAAGCAGGGTCGGGGAGGTCGTCACGGCTCCAACCCTAGCGAGGCCTGTTGCCGTGCGCCACCCCCTCGTCGGAGGGGCGCACGGCGGCGGCGTTCACACCGTGAGGAAATTGCCGAACTGCCAGGGGTCACTGGTGTCGAGCAGGTCCGCGTGCGGAGCCCACTGGTCGAAGATGTCGCGGCGGGTGCGCAGCGGATCCCAGTCCACCGGGGTCGAGAGCTGGGTGCCCAGGTAGGGCCGGGCAGCCTCGAGCACGACATCGTGGGGCAGGTCGTCGGGAACACAGATGCCCCGCTCGGGCTCGGTCAGCATCCAGGTCACGGCGGCCACGATCGAGCCCGCCACCTGCAGGGTGGTGGCGTTCTGGTGCGGGATCACCGCGCGGGCCTCGTCGATCGAGAGAAGCGAGCCCGTCCACCACCCGCCGTAGGGGTGGCCGAGGAGGAGCACGCCGAGTTGATCCTGGCCGCTGATGATCGCGTCGTTCAGGATCCGCTGTGCGGGCTGCATGTCCCAGTCGCGCATCTTCAACTCGTGCACGCTCGCGATCGCCGAGTCCGACGGACAATACGCATAGTGCACTGTCGGCCGGTACAGATCGGACCCGTCGGGGTTCTTGACGGTGAGGTGCTTGCACATCGTGTAGGCCTCGCCGTGGCGGATCACCATGCCGCGAGACTCACCGGCTGGCACCCAAGTGCGCACCCAGGTGTCCATGCCGGGGGTGGCGATGCAGATCTGGTTGTTGGGGCCGTCGTCTGAGTGCACGTAGGCGTGCGGCGGCAGGCGCTTCTCGTGGGTGCCCCAGCCCAGTTCGGCCGGGGCGATGCCCTCTTCGTAGAAGCCCTCGACACTCCAGGTGTTGACGAACTCGTTCACTCGCTTGGGCAGGTTCGTGAGCTGGGTGTCGCGCTCGGCGATGTGGATCACCCTGGTGTTCGTCAGATACGCGAGCATGTTGTGGCGCTTGTTTGCGAGTGCCTCCGCGAGGATCTCCTTGTCGTCGCAGACGATGTTGTCGGCGAACATGCGTCGCGCGATCTCCTCCAGTGCCTGGCGCACGAAGTGGCTCACGAGGCCGGGGTTCGCGCCGTGCTCGAGCACCGCGGTGGGACCGTCGTTGCGCCCCCACCTCTCGACCATGCGACGGATCGACTGGTGGCGCACATAGAGCGTTCGGTCGATCGGGTTGGTCGCGGCCATGTCGTCGTAGGGATCCCACAACTCGACCGAGGTGTTCAGGTAGCGGACTCCGTGGTCGCGGCACCACTCCAGGATCGTCGGGCAGTCGATGTTCCACGCAAGATCGAGGATCATGTCGCCGGGTCCGACGCGGGCTGCGAGGAACTCATCGAGGTTGTCGGGGGTCACCCGTCCCGATTCCCACCTGACGCCCTTGGCGAGTGAGTCGGCGATGCGGTCGCGGTTGTCGACGAAGTCGACCACGGTCACGGATGCCGGGTCGATGGGCAGGTCGCGCACGATGAGCGGCACCGTGCATTGGGCGACACCGCCGCACCCCAGGACGAGGAAGCGGCGGGGGACGTGTTGTCCGGCGGCGATGGGTATCAGTGCCCGGAATCGCCGACGAACTCGTCGTCGAGCAGTTCGTTCAGCTCGCGGCTGAACTCCGGTTCACCCGGCAGAAGCAGAGCCTGCCAGTCGTAGGGTATGCCCTTCATGCCACGCGTGTGCGTGCCATCCGGTTGTGCGTCCATGAGAACTCCTCCCTGTTGGGTAGAGGGTTCGCCCGTGGCCGGTGGCGCACGCCGTTGTCACTGAAGACCCGGTCCGTACGACTTTTGCTCGGTGCTTTCCGCTGTTGGGTGTTTCCTTTCTGCGCGGGTCGATCCCGCGACAGGCTGGGAAAAACTAACGGACGCGGGGCCCGTTGACGCGCCTTTGAGACGAAAAATTCAACGGCTGGTCCGGTGGCGTTCACCGGGCGACGCCGCCCGAATTATCCACACCAGAGAAACCACGAACGGTGCCCGGCCGCAGGTACCGTGATCGCCCGACATGACTGACACCCCCGTCACAACCCCCACCGGCTTTGCGGCCCTCGGAGTGCCCGAGAACGTCGACCGCGGGTTGGCTGCAGCCGGCTTCGCCGCCCCCTTTGCCATCCAGACCGAGGCCATTCCCGTGGCCATGCGCGGCGTCGACCTGTGCGGGCGTGCCCGCACGGGATCGGGCAAGACCCTCGCCTTCGGGGTGCCGATGCTCGCCCGCACCACCAAGTTCGCCCGCGTCCGCGCGCCCCGTGGGCTCGTGCTCGTGCCCACGCGCGAGCTCGCCCTCCAGGTGTCCGAGGTGCTGGCCCCGATCGGGGCCGAGTGCGACCGTGTGGTGCTCGCCGTCTACGGCGGAGCCTCCCGTGACGACCAGATCGACGCCCTCGCCGACGGTGTCGACATCGTGGCGGCCACCCCGCTGCGCCTGATCGATCTCATCAAGAACGGTGAGGTCGTGCTCGACGACATCGAAGTGGTGGTGCTCGACGAGGCCGACCGCATGGCCGACGAGGGCTTCACCCCCCAGGTCGAGTGGATTCTTCGGCACGTGACCGGACCGCACCAGACGATGTTGTTCTCCGCCACCCTCGACGGTCAGGTGGGCAACCTCGTGCGCCGCTACATGCGCTCGCCCGAGGAAGTCTCGATCGACACCCCGACCGCGACCGTGGGCACGATGCACCATGTCTTCCTCGCGGTGCACCGGCTCGACAAGCACAAGGTGGTGGCCGCGTTGGCGAATGGTGCCGGCAAGACCTTGGTGTTCTGCGACACGAAGCGTCTGTGCGACAAAGTGACCGAGAACCTGCAGGACCTCGGGGTGAAGGCCTCGGCGATCCACGGCGATCTCACCCAGGCCGCGCGCGAGAAGGCGCTCGACCGGTTCACCCGCGGGGAACTGAACGTTCTGGTGGCCACCGACGTCGCCGCGCGCGGGATCGACATCGACGACATCGCCTGTGTGGTGCACTACGAGCCGCCGCTCGACCACAAGACCTACCTGCACCGCTCGGGTCGCACGGCGCGCGCCGGTCGCGACGGGTGGGCAGTGACGCTCGCCGAGTACAACCAGCACACGACGTGCCGGATCATCCAGCGCGCGCTGCGTCTCCCGCTGAATCCGCCCGTCGAGGTGTTCTCGAACGACGCGCGACTCGCGAACCTCGCCGAATTCGGCTGATTGCTAACGCGAGAGCCAGCCCGGCCGGCGCGTCTCGAACGTAGAGATCGCATCGGCGTGGGCGAGCGTCAGCCCGATGTCGTCGAGACCGTTCAGGAAACGGTGCTGGGTCGGCGCGTCCATCGGGAACGACTCGGCGAACCCCGTGCGCGCGACCTCGACGATGAGGCGCTCCACGTCGACCACGATCTCGGTGTCGGGGTCCTCCTCG
>JBJTCB010000051.1:0-34036 GCA_046091605.1 Actinomycetota bacterium
GGACGGCTCGACCCGGGCAGTTCGCGACACCACCTCGACGAGGGCCTCCATGTTCTGCGACAACTCACTCCGCTTGTTCCGCCATGCATCGTCGACCGCGACGAGGAGGCGTTGGAACGCCTCCCTCGGCCAGTACGTGCCCCCGAAGAACGGCTCGCCGTCGGGGGTGCAGAACACCGTCATCGGCCATCCTCCGCGACCCGTGAGTGCCTGCACCGCATCCATGTAGATCGCATCGACATCGGGTCGCTCCTCGCGGTCGACCTTCACGTTCACGAACAACCTGTTCATGATCTCGGCGGTCGCCGGGTCCTCGAACGACTCGTGCGCCATGACGTGGCACCAGTGGCACGCCGAGTACCCGACGGAGAGCAGCACGGGGCGATCGGTGGCCGCCGCCTCGGCGAAGGCGTCCGCGCCCCATTGCCACCAGTGCACCGGGTTGTCGCGGTGCTGACGCAGGTAGGGCGAGGTCGCGTCTGCGAGTCGGTTCACGGGTGGTTCATGCCCCCATCGCGTGGTAGCCGCCGTCGACATGGATCAACTCGCCCGTCGTGGCCGGGAACCAATCCGACAGGAGTGCGAGCACCGTCTTGGCCACAGGGGTCGAGTCGTTGATGTCCCACCCGAGCGGGGCGCGCTCGTTCCAGACGTCCTCGAACTTCTTGAAGCCGGGGATCGACTTGGCGGCCATCGTGCGGATCGGGCCGGCGGCGACGAGGTTGCACCGGATACCGCGGGGGCCGAGGTCCTTGGCGAGATAGCGACTGGTCGCCTCGAGCGCCGCCTTGGCCACGCCCATCCAGTTGTAGGCGGGCCAGGCGACGGTGTTGTCGAAATCGAGTCCGACCACGGAAGCCCCGCGGTCCATGAGGGGCAGGAACGCATCGACCAGGGTCTTCAGCGAGTACGCCGAGATCTCCATCGCAACCGCGACATCGGACCACTGCGCGGCCAGGAGATCATCACCGAGGCACACCTCGGGCGCATAGCCGATCGAATGGAGCACGCCGTCCACGCGACCGAGCGATCCCCGCACCTCCTCTCGCACGCGCTCGACATGGTCGGCGACGGTCACATCGAACTCGAAGACATCGCATGGAGTGTCGAGACGTCGCGAGGTGCGTTGGGTGAGCGACAGCGCCCGCCCGGCCCCGGTGAGGACGATCTCGGCACCCTCGCGCTGAGCGAGTTGGGCCACCCGGAACGCGAGCGAGGCGTCCGTGAGCACGCCGGTCACGACGATCTTCTTTCCCTCCAGCAAACCCATGCTCACGACCGTAGTTCCGGGGGTGCTCGTGTGTAAGGCTCTCCGTCATGCGCATCGGAATCCTCGGCGGTACGGGTCCTGCGGGAAGGGCGCTCGCTGCGCGTCTCGCCTCTGTCGGCTACGAGGTGGTCGTGGGTTCGCGATCCCGGTACCGCGCAATGGAGGCCTGCGATCAGATCACCGCGAAGTGGCCCCAGTTGAACCTCCCGATCACACCGGGGGACAACGAGGCAGCCGCCGACTGCGAGGTGGTGGTCCTGGCGACCCCGTGGGACGGCGCCGCAACGACCGCCCAAGAGCACGTTGGTGCGCTCACGGGCAAGGTCGTCATCTCGATGGCAAACGCGCTCGTGCGGGTCGGGCACGAGTTCCAGCCCCTCGTGCCCCCGCGCGGGAGCGTGGCCGCGCACGTGCAGGCCGCCGTGCCCCAGTGCCGTGTCGTGGCCGCGTTCCACCACCTGCCCGCGACCGAGCTCGGGCATCTCGGTGACCCCATCGACAGCGATGTCCTCATTTGCTCAGACGATCCCGAGGCGACTCGCATCGCGATGGAGATTTCGGCGCGCATCCCCGGCGTGCGGCCCCTCGATGCGGGCGAGCTGTCGAATGCGACCGCGATCGAGGCCTTCACCGCGGTGCTGTTGCAGTTGAACGTGCGCTACAAGACTCGGGTCGCCCCGAAGTTGACGGGGATCAAGAGGGACCCGCGCTCGGGTCCCGCGAACGGATGATGCGTCTCCACGACACCGCCCGGCGCGAGGTCGTCGCGTTCGAGCCGGGACCGCTCGTGACGATGTACACGTGCGGCATCACCCCCTACGACGCCACCCACCTCGGCCACGCCGCGACCTTCGTGTTCTACGACATCCTGCAGAGGCGTCTCGTCGACCTCGGTCACGAGGTGCGGTGCGTGCGCAACGTCACCGATGTCGACGATCCGCTGTTCGCCAAGGCCCGCGAGTTGGGGGTGCACTACCTGGATCTCGCCGCCGGCGAGGAGGGGCGTTTCAACCGCGACATGGTCGCCCTCGATGCCTTGCCCGTCTATTCGACACCGCGCGCGTCGTCGGCGATCCCCGACATCAGGGGCTTCATCGGCATGGTTCTCGAGCGGGGGTTCGCCTACGAAGCGGGTGGGTCGGTCTACTTCGACGTCTCGAAGTTCCCCACCTTCGGCACCGTCTCCCACTACAGCCGCGAGCAGATGATCGAGTTCGCGCGCCAGCGCGGGGGCCACGTCGATGATCCCCACAAGCGCGACCCACTGGACTTCGTCCTGTGGCACCCCTCTGCAGAGGACGAACCGGCGTGGGATGCCACGTGGGGGCCCGGCCGACCCGGCTGGCACATCGAGTGCTCGGCTCTGGCACTGCGCGAACTGGGCGAGACGATCGACCTGCACGGCGGGGGCAGCGACCTCATCTTCCCGCACCATGAGTGCGAACGAGCCCAGTCCGAGGCGGCGACGGGGGCACCGTTCGTGCGCCACTGGATGCACGTGGCGATGGTGTTCAAGGACGGACAGAAGATGTCGAAGAGTCTCGGCAACCTGGTCTTCGTGGACCAGCTCCGCACGCAGTGGGATCCGCGCTCGATCAGACTCG
Source organism: Actinomycetota bacterium (assembly GCA_046091605.1). Taxonomy (GTDB): domain Bacteria; phylum Actinomycetota; class Acidimicrobiia; order Acidimicrobiales; family Ilumatobacteraceae; genus UBA2093. Next base: position 2,875 of record JBJTCB010000051.1, read on the forward strand.
CGATCATCGAGCACCACTACCGCCGCGAATGGTCGTGGGACGAGGAACTCATGCCCCGCAACAGTCGGCGACTCGCCGATTGGCGGCACAGCCTCGGCGGGTCGGACGGCGCCGGGCTCGTCGACTCGGTCAGGGCGGCCCTGGATGACGATCTCGACACCCCGGCCGCCGTTGCGCTGATCGATGCAGCCGCCGCCTCCGGAGTCGATGTGGGGGCGGCATCGGCGCTCTTGGGTGCCGATCTCGGTCCCGAGATCGGGCCCCGCTGAGCAGAATCTGATCGGGCGTCCGGCAGTCGCTCGACGCCACGGCAGCAGTGGCGATCCCGCAACAGGGCGTTCATCGACGTGTGACGAAAAGTCCGCGAATGAAGTGTCTTGATGAGCCCGGGCCACTTGTAGCGTGCGGCGACATGGTGGACGAGAACACACACCGTGCGACCCGTCCCGGCATGGCCGGCGCGGGCAAGGCACAGGAGCGTGCACGGCGTGTTCTTGCGCCCGTGGCGCGTCGGTTGTGGCGCTTTCGACTCGAGGGTTTCGACAACATCCCCGCCGAGGGTCCTGCGATCCTGTGCCCGAACCACGTCAGCTTCCTCGATTCTGCGTTCACGATGCTGCTCGCGGGGCGCAACGTCAGCTTCGTCGGCAAGGCCGAATACATGGACGACTGGAAGACCAAGAAACTCTTCCCGATGCTCGGCATGATCCCCATCGACCGCTCGGGTGGATCGAAGAGCGAGGGCGCGCTCCTGGCTGCCGAAGCAGTGCTGTGCAGGGGTGAGTTGTTCGGGATCTTCCCCGAGGGAACCCGCAGTCGCGACGGAATGCTCTACAAGGGGCACACAGGGGCTGCCCGACTCGCGCTGAAGGTGGGCTGTCCGCTGGTTCCGGTCGGCATCGTCGGTACGAGGGAGATCCAACCGCCCGACAAGGTGATGCCGAAGTTGTTCCGCGAGGTGACATTCCGCGTCGGACGCCCGATCGACGTGGCTCGTTATGCGGATCGTGAGAGTGACCACATGGTTCTGCGGGAGATCACCGACGAGTTGATGTTCGAGATCCGTGACCTCACCGGTCAGGAGTACCGCAACACCTATGCGACCAAGAAGTCCGAATCGATCCAAGCCGAGACCGCGTCGGTGGGTTCGTCGGCCGGTGACGATGCCGACGATGCGAGCCGGGTCCGCGGCTCGGGCGAGCCGGTGTCGAGCGCCAAGTAGCGCACGCACAGACAATTGGCATTTGGCTCGGGCGCCTCGCCGGATCCAAAACACCGGCTCGTGCCACTTCGGGCATCCCTACACTGGGAACCCATGTCCGATCTCGTTGTCACCCTCCCCGACGGTTCCGAGCGCGCCCTGCCGGCGGGTTCGACCGTGGGTGATCTCGCGGCGTCCATCGGGTCGCGTCTGGCCAAGGCGGCAGTGGCCGGGGTTGTCGACGGCGCCGAGGTGGATCTGGGTGCCGCGTTGTCCGACGGGGCGAGAGTCTCGATCATCACCGCCGAATCCGATCCGGGTCGGCACGTGCTGCGACACAGCACGGCCCATGTCCTGGCACAGGCCGTCTTGCAACTGTTCCCGGGTGCCCAGTTCTCGATTGGTCCCGCCATCGAGGACGGCTTCTATTACGACTTCGAGCTCCCCGGCGGCCGGACATTCAGCGACGAGGATCTCGCAGCGATCGAGACCCGGATGCGCGAGATCATCCGGGCATCTCAACCGTTCACGCGCGCGGAGGTGACGGCCGAGGAGGCTCTGCGTCTCTTCGCGAGCCAGAAGTACAAGTGTGAGATCATCGAGAGGGTCTCGAGCGGAGCCGCCGACTCGTCGGACTCGGGTGAGGCCGATGCCTCCGGCACGATCAGCGTGTACCGGAACAGCGAGGAGTTCGTGGATCTCTGCCGTGGTCCGCACGTGCCGACGACATCGCGGCTCGGCCACTTCGCACTCCAGAAGGTCGCCGGTGCGTACTGGCGCGGGAACGAGAAGGGGCCGATGCTCCAGCGCATCTACGGGACCGCCTGGGAGTCCGACGCCGCACTCAAGGAGCACCTGCACCGTCTCGAGGAAGCCGCCAAGCGCGACCACCGCAAGTTGGCCAACGAACTCGACCTGATCTCGTTCCCGCCGGAACTGGGCGGGGGACTGGCGGTGTGGCACCCGAGGGGTGCGATCGTGCGCAAGATCATGGAGGACTACTCGCGGCAGCGCCACCTCGAGGGCGATTACCAGTTCGTCTACACCCCGCACCTGGCCAATGCGAACCTGTTCGCCAAGTCGGGTCATCTGGGCTACTACGCCGACGGCATGTATCCGCCGATGGAAATGGACAACGGCACCTACTACATGAAGCCGATGAACTGTCCGATGCACTGTCTCATCTACGCCGGCCGGCAGCGCAGCTACCGCGAGTTGCCGCTCCGATTGTTCGAGCTGGGCAACGTGTACCGCTACGAGAGGGCGGGCACCTTGCACGGTCTGCTCCGCATCCGGGGCTTCACCCAGGACGACAGCCACATCTTCTGCACCGAGGAACAGATGGCCGACGAGATCGCCTCGCTGCTCGACTTCGTGCTCTCGGTCCTGCGCAGATTCGGCTTCGACGACTTCGAGTTCAACCTCTCGACGCGCGACCCCGACAAGTCGGTCGGGACCGACGAGATCTGGGAGCGGGCCACCGCCGCACTGCGCGAGGCGCTCGAGCGACACGGCCTCGAGTACAAGGTCAAGGAGGGCGACGCCGCCTTCTACGGGCCCAAGATCGACATCGACGTGCGCGATGCGATCGGGCGGAAGTGGCAGTTGAGCACCATCCAAGCCGATTTCAACAACCCGGAGCGCTTCGACCTCGAGTACCGGGGCACCGACGGGGCGATGCACCGGCCGATCATGCTCCACCGTGCACTCTTCGGATCGATCGAGCGGTTCTTCGGCATGCTGATCGAGCACTATGCGGGGGCGTTCCCCACGTGGCTCGCCCCCGTGCAGGCGAGAGTCCTCCCGGTGGCCGAGGCGCACCACGACTATGCGGACTCGGTGGCAGCGACGTTGCGGTCGCGCGGATTCCGCGTCGATGTCGTGCACGCTGACGATCAACTCGGGAAGCGGATCCGCACGGCCAAGGTGGAGAAGATCCCGCACGTTCTGGTGGTGGGCGACGACGATGTCCGTGACTCCACGGTGGGTGTGAACCCGCGTGGCGGGGACGTCAGGCGCGGCGTCGCAATCGCTGATTTCATCGACGAGCTCTCCGCGGAGGTGTCGGAATCGATCGTGCCGAAGTCGATCGTGGTGGACGAACGGTGACCCTCGAGCAACTCTGGAACGGTTGGCGTTCGGCCTATGTCCGGGGTGAGGAAGTCCGGGGTGAAGAAGGTGGTGCCGCGCGGAGCGCCTCGGGCACGGTCGGCGCCGCGTCCGGGTCGGTGTTCACCCGGATCCTCTCGAGTGGTCTCGATGACATCGAGACGCACATCGTCCACCGCGGTTCGTCGGTCTTTGCGATCCTGAACGCGTTCCCCTACGCGTCGGGTCACCTCATGGTTCTTCCGTACCGCGAGATCGCCCACCTCGAGGATCTGACCGCTGCCGAGTCCGCCGAGTTGTGGGCGACGGTGACCGACGCGGTGTCGGCGGTGAAGCGCTCGCACCGGCCCGACGCCCTGAACGTGGGCATCAATCTGGGGGCATCGGCCGGTGGGAGCATCTCGGAGCATCTCCACGTGCACGTCGTGCCGCGGTGGGAGGGAGACTCGAATTTCATGACATCCGTGGCCAACACCCGCACGCTTCCCGAACCACTGGTGGAGACCGCGGCGCGGATCCGCGATGCGTGGCCGAGCAGGACGGAGAGCCGATGACCGAGAACGATCCGTACACGGGCGAGATCAGGGACACTCTCCCGGCCGATCTCAACGCGGTCGACAACCTGGGTCCGCGGGACTTTCCCGACAACAGCCGCAGACGGATCCCGGGTTTCCTCTACGCGGTCGTTGCGGTCGCCTGCGCGGTGGCATGGGCTGTGTCCGATGCGACGGGACCGGGTGCGGTCTCGGGGGGCTTCGGGTTCGCGGCAGTCCTGCTCGCAGTCGTCGCGCTCGTGAGTCTCACGAGCGGCTGGAGGATGACCGTCGATGAGGCCGACGCCCTCGTGCGGGCCACGCGCGCGGTCGGGTTCGCCGTGGGGCACGCCTCGGCCCAGCAGGTGTGGCGCGGTGTGCGCAGCAGACCGACGTGGCGGATCTTCTGTTACTCGGCCGATGAACCACCGACGAGGAGGGGGCTCGTGCTCGTCGACGCGGTCGACGGAACCGTGGTGGAGGTGTTGGTGGAGGACAATCCCGACGCCGGCGCAGCCGACCCCATGCCCGGAGTGTCGGGCGCGGACAAGTAGCGTTCGGCTCCATGTTCGACGGACGGTTCCGCGGACCGATAGAGAAGGCTGTTCGCCCCGTCGGTGTCGCCCTCAAGCGAACCGGTGTCTCGGCGGACCATCTGACGATCCTGGGAATCCTGTTCGCCGCGGCCGCGACGGTGGCGATCGCCCGGGGGGCGTTGCAGATCGGCCTCGTCCTCGTGATCCTGGCCGGATTGCCCGACATGCTCGACGGAGCGGTGGCCAAGGCGACGAACTCGGCGAGCCAGCGGGGAGCTTTCTTCGACTCGGTCGTCGACCGACTCACCGACTCGCTGTTGTTCTGCGGCGTCGCGTGGCACTTCGCCTCGACAGAATCGGCGCACATGGCCGTCCTGCCGATGGCGGTGATGGGTGTGTCGTCGCTCATCTCGTACCAGCGAGCCAAGGCCGAGTCGCTCGGGCTGTCGGCCAAGGGCGGCCTCATGGAGCGTGCCGAGAGGATCATCCTGCTGTGCATCGGGTTGCTCTTCGATGTGCTCCTGCTGCCGGTGATGTGGATCATGCTCGTGCTCACGGTCGTCACCGCGGTGCAGCGGTTCGTCCTCGTGTGGCGTCAGGCGGAGGTGTCGGAGGTGACGCTCGCCCGCAAGGAGGGTCGACAGGTGAGGCGGATGTCGCGCCACAGTGCACGCGCCTCGCGCCGCCAACTGTCGGTCCATTCCCGTCAGCGACGTCGCCAGCGGCATGGCTGATCCGGTCGCCGATCTCACCGACGCACTGACCGTCGGTGGGTACCGGCTGGGTTCGCTCATCGCGCGGCTGACTCCGGCCCCGATCGCGCGGGGCACACTGTCGTTCCTGGCGCCCGGTCTGGCGCTCTCACAACCCGATCGACGGCGCATGATCGAGCGGCACCTGCGTCGCGTGAACCCCGGGCTGTCGGGCCTCGCGTTGCGGCGCGCGTCCCAACAGGCCTTCGACTCCTACATGCGCTACTGGGCCGAGAGCTTCCGGCTCCCGTCATTGTCGAGGCGCTACGTCGACAGGATGTTCACCGTCGACGGATTCAACCACATCGAGGACGGTCTCGCCCTCGGCAAGGGGGTGATCCTGGCGCTGCCGCACCTCGGTGGATGGGAGTGGGCGGGTCGCTGGATGACCGACCGCGGGCACGATCTCACCGTGATCGTCGAGCCGCTCGACCCGCCGGAGTTGTTCGAGTGGTTCGTGAAACTGCGCAGCGATCTCGGGATGAACGTCGTGCCCCTCGGCCCGCAGGCGGTTCCCGCGATCGGGGCCGCTCTCGCCCGCAACGGAGTGGTGTGCCTGTTGTGCGACCGCGACATCGGTGGTGGCGGAGTCGACGTGGAGTTCTTCGGCGAGACGACGAGGCTGCCCGCGGGGCCGGCACTGCTCGGTCTGCGCACCGGAGCACCGGTGCTCCCGACAGGCGTCTTCTTCACGGAACGAATCGATGGTCACCACGCGGTGGTGCGACCACCGCTCGCACTGGTTCGCGAGGGTGGTCTGCGCGAGTCGGTGAGGGTGGGCACCCAGGCACTCGCGCGCGAACTCGAGGGACTGATCCGCCGTGCACCGGAGCAGTGGCACTTGTTCCAGCCGAACTGGCCGAGTGATCCGGGGTGGACGAACCCGGATCGCACCGATGGCTGAGACTGTGACGACCGGGGCTGAGTTGCACCGGGACGAGTTGCACCGGGACTGTGTCGGTCTGACTCAGTCGAAGATCGAGAACAGCTCGCCGATTGCCTTGGCCTGACCGCCGGACGTGGACGACATCACCGCGATCGGGGTCACCCCGGTCGCGGCCCACTGCTCGAGTCGATCGCGCACCCTCGTGGCGGGACCACTGATCGTGTTGTCATCGAGCCATGCATCCGACATCGCGGTCGGGAGCGCGTCGCGGTCACCGGTGGCCAGGAGTGCCTCGACTGCGTCCATCTCGTCGACCCAACCGGCCGCGCGCCAGTAGTTGCGGTAGTTGGGGAGACTCACGTAGCCGGTCAGAGTCCTGCGGTTCACGGCGCGGGCGGCGTCGATGTCGGCGTCGATCACCGTCGGGATCATGTTGGCGAGCGTGAAGTCCGCTCGGCGGGCCGCGGGCACCCGATCGAGTTGTGCGCTCATATGGCTGAGCGAGGCGTTGGCCCACACAGCACCCTCGGCGATCTCGGTGGCGAGAGCGAGCATCTTGTCGCGCAGCGCCGCCAACCAGATCGGGGGCAGTGCGCCGCCGAACCGCTCGTTCGCCCTCATCGCCGCCACGTAGTCGGCGGTGTCCGAGAGTGGCTTGCCGGTGGCGACGCCCAGGCGTTGCACGACCGGTCCGTGACTGACGCCGATGCCGAACCGGAATCGGCCCCCCGAGACCTCGTTGATGTGGGCCGCGGTGTTGGCTGCCTCGACCGGATGGCTGTAATAGATCGGCTGGATCGAGGTCCAGTAGGGAATGGTGTGCGTCTCGTGGGCGAGCGATGTGCACAGACCCATCGTTCCGCCGAGGCTTGGGCACGCGAGTCCGGCGAATCCGCGGCGCTCTGCCTCGCCGGCGAGCTCGAGGATCGCACGTCGCTTGCCAGCGGTCGCGACGATGCTGAGGGCGGGACGGAGGGGCGATTGTGCGCCGGGCATGCCGGTACCGTAGTCGCATGCTGCGAATCGGGATGGTGAGTCCCTACAGCCTCACCGTTCCCGGTGGAGTGCAGCAGCAGGTTCTCGGTCTCGCGCGGAGTCTGCGCGCCAAGGGCCACGAGGTGCGGGTGCTCGGTCCCTGTGACGGTCCGCCGCCCGATCCGTTCGTTACCCCGCTCGGCAACAGCCTGCCCACCGCGATCAACGGGTCGATCGCGCCGCTCGCACCCGATGTCTCGGCCACGCTGCGCACGATCAGGGCGTTGAACGACGAGGCATTCGACGTGCTTCACCTGCACGAGCCGCTCGTGCCCGGTCCCGCCCTGACGTCGTTGTTCGTGAAGATGGCCCCGACGGTCGCCACGTTCCACTCGGCGGGGGAGTCGGCGGCCTACCGGACCTTCGCGCGGCAGTTGACGCGACTCGCGAATCGCATCGACATCCGGGTAGCGGTGTCCAAGGACGCGGTCGAGCTGGCCGAGCGCTACGTCGGTGGTGACTACGAGATCCTCTTCAACGGGATCGAGTTGGACCGGTTGTGCCGACCCGGCGGTGTGAGGGAGAACGCCATCTTCTTCGTGGGCAGGCACGAACCGCGCAAGGGGTTGGGCGTGCTCCTCGAGGCGATGTCGCTGCTCCCCGACGACGTTCGGCTCTGGATTGCCAGCGACGGACCGGAGACCGCGGATCTCAAGTTGAGGTTCGGCCACGATCGCCGCATCGAATGGCTCGGCCGCATCACCGACGAGGACAAGTTCGACCGCCTGGCGAGAGCCGCGGTCTTCTGCGCGCCGTCGCTGCGCGGCGAGTCGTTCGGGGTCGTGCTCCTCGAGGCGATGGCCGCGGGGACTCCCGTGGTTGCCTCGAGCATCGACGGCTATCTCAACGTGGCCACCGATGGGGTCAACGCCGCGCTCACCGAACCCGGTGATGCCGCCGCACTCGCCTCGACCCTCGCCAAGGTGCTGGTCGACCCGCGGTTGTCGCAACGGCTCCGTGAGGCCGGTCTGGAGCACGCGCGTTCGTACTCCATGGACGAGCTCGCCGACCGCTACGTGGAGATCTACGAGCGTGCACTCGCGATGGAGGCCGATCACCTGACCACCATCAGTGTGCCCCGTATGCTGAAGAAGTTCGAGGGGCGCTTCCTCCGTCGGTCAGTCGCATTGCGCGAGCCCGGCTGAACCGCAGCGGTCCTCCCGACACGGGAGCCGATGCGCGCCCGGAGGAGACCATGAGCACACAGCCGAACGCCACATCCCCCGCGGAGTCGGGCGGCAACGATCTCGCCGCGCACTACCGCGCGAGGGTGACACGCACGACGATCGTGCTGATCGCCGTGCCCACGGTCGTGCTGGGACTCATCGGGCTCGCAGTCGGGTTCGTCATCCCGGGGGCCGCACTCGGACTGGTCGCGGGTGCGGCTCTGCCGTACTGGGTGTCGAGGGTGTCTGAACAGACGGTGGTAGCGACGCTCGGTTCCCATCCCGCCGATCAGGCGGATCACGCTCGCTTGTTGAACCTCGTGGATGGACTGTGCCTCGTGTCCGGGGCCTCGCATCCCGATGTCCGCGTGGTGGAGTCGGAGGCCCTCGTCGCGCTGGCCGTGCACGAGTCCGGCTCGCCGGGGACCATCGTGGTCTCGTCGGGCCTCGCGTCCCGGATGGGCCGGGTCGAGATGGAGGCAGTGCTCGCACATCTCGTGTCGCGCATCCGTTCGGGTGAGATCGCACTCGCCACCTATGTCGTGGCGCTCGGGATGGTGCTCTCGCGCCTCGGGCTCGGCGCGGTCGGTGCCCGAGTGCGGCGCGCGACCCTCGAGGAGTCGGCGATCCTTGCCGCCGACCTCGCGGCATGCCGGACGACGCGGTATCCGCCGGCCCTCGTCTCGGCCCTGGAGCAGGTTTCGTCCTCGGTCCCGGCGGATCCGGGCATTCCGGTCGTCACTGCGCCCCTCTGGTTCGCGATTCCGGCGCTCGGGGGTGCCACCGCCGGGGGCTCTCTGGGTCCTATTGTGGATGCGTTCCAACCCCCACTTGCCGATCGCATCGCGATCGGCAAGGACATCTGACGTTCCCCGGCTCGCCGGGAGCGTCGGTCGGAGCGCACACACAAAGGGAGCTCAGATGACCACCAAACCGCGTTCGCATCGTGTCCCTCGCGTCTCGCGCACTGTCTCGGCAGCCGTCGCGACGGCGCTCATCCTCGCCGCATGCGGCGGAGGGGGTTCGAACACCGCCGACACCGCGGATGCCTCTGGTTCATCGACGACGTTCGCCGGCACCGCGCCCATCGAGCCGGTGTACCCGCTGACCGGCCTTCCGATCACGGACGAGGCAGCCGCCAAGCGGGTGGCGATCGTGGTCAAGATCGACAACCATCCCCAGTCGCGACCTCAGACGGGTCTCAACAAGGCCGACATCGTCTACGAGGAGAACGTCGAGAGCCTCACCCGCTTCGGCGCGGTGTTCCACAGCCAGGGGAGTGATCCCGTCGGACCGGTGCGTTCGGGCCGCACCCAGGACATCGACATGTTCGCATCGATGAACAATCCGCTCTTTGCGTGGAGTGGTGGCAACGCGCGCGTGACCAAGGCGGTGAACGCGAGCGACATGGTGAACGTCGGTCACTCCGCCTCGCGCGGCAAGGGCGGCTACTACCGCGAGAAGACGCGCAAGGCGCCGCACAATCTCTACGCCAAGACCACGAACCTCTGGACGCTCGCACCCGAGGAGGGTGCACCGCCGGTGCAGCAGTACTCATACCGCGGACCGAGCGATGCGCGTCCCGCCACGGCGGTCACCGTCGATGGCGCCAAGGTGTCGATGTACAACGTGAAGGTGTACTGGAAGTGGGACGCGGCGACCTCGTCGTTCCTGCGATTCACCCAGAACATCAAGGGGGAGCTCGAGCCGCACGAATCGGACGGGTCGCAGGTGTCGGCCAAGAACGTGCTCGTTCTCTACCACACCTATTTGCGCAGCAAGGCCGATCGGAAGAGCCCGCATGCCGACACCACGGGCAAGGGTGTCGGGTTCGTGCTCATCGACGGCTCTGCGATTCCGGTCACATGGACGCGGACCGACCGCGAACTGCCCTACGAGATCAAGGACGCGACCGGCGCGGTCGTGCGCCTGATCCCCGGCAACACATGGATCCAGGTGGCGTTCAAGAACACTTTCGCTCAGGTCGACCCCGGGGTCGACCCCAAGAAAGTGAAGTGGCCGGCGATCTGATCGACCCGGTGGCGGTGTCGCCGCATCGGGACATGGGCCCTGCCCGGGCGCCCTCATATGCAATTCGGCACCTGCAATCTGGAAGCCTGCGGCAGGGAGCCGTCGGTACGCTCTGGGCATGACTTCGAACGGTTCGACCTCCGGTTCACGATCCTCGACGGGCTCGGCGCGCGTCAAGCGCGGCCTCGCCGAGATGCTGAAGGGCGGCGTCATCATGGACGTCGTCACCCCAGAGCAGGCCCGGATCGCCGAGGACGCCGGTGCGTGCGCCGTGATGGCGCTCGAGCGGGTGCCCGCCGACATCCGCCGCGATGGTGGAGTGGCGCGCATGAGCGACCCGGAGATGATCGAGGGCATCAAGGCCGCCGTCCGCATTCCGGTCATGGCCAAGGCGCGCATCGGTCACTTCGTCGAGGCACAGATCCTCGAGGCACTCGGCGTGGACTTCGTGGACGAGTCCGAGGTGCTGACACCGGCCGACGAGGCGCACCACATCGACAAGTTCGCCTTCACCGTTCCCTTCGTGTGCGGTGCGACGAACCTGGGCGAGGCGCTCCGGCGAATCTCCGAGGGCGCGGCGATGATCCGGTCCAAGGGTGAGGCCGGCACCGGCAACATCGTCGAGGCCGTCCGCCACCTCCGATCGATCCTCGGCGACATCCGCAAGATCACGCAGGCCGATTCCGCGGAACTCTTCGACTGGGCGAAGCGTCTCCAGGCGCCGCTGCCGCTCGTGCAGGAGGTGGCCGAGACCGGTCGCTTCCCCGTGCCGATCTTCTGTGCCGGAGGGATCGCGACACCCGCCGATGCGGCCCTCGCGATGCAGCTCGGGGCCGAGGCGGTCTTCGTCGGATCGGGCATCTTCAAGAGCACCGACCCGGCGCCGCGGGCCAAGGCGATCGTCGAGGCGACCACCCACTTCCGAGATCCGCACGTGCTCGCCAAGGTGAGCCGCGGTCTCGGGGCACCGATGACCGGGATCGGCATCGACGAACTCATTCCCGAGCAGCGTTTCGCCGGTCGCGGTTGGTGACGGGTCCGGGTTCACGCATGGAAGCGAGGCCCCCAGGTGAACGCGCGGTGCGTCGGCGTTCTCGCCCTGCAGGGCGCATTCTCCGCCCACGCTGAGACCCTCGTCGAACTCGGAGTGTCGTGCCGTGAGGTGCGCACTCCCGAGGACCTCGCCCAGGTCGATGCGCTGGTGATCCCGGGCGGGGAGTCGAGCACGATCTCCCAGTTGCTGGAGTCCTCGGGTCTCGTCGAGCCGCTGCGGGCGCGTCTGGGCGGCGGGATGCCCGCGTTCGGCACCTGCGCGGGCATGATCCTCCTCGCTGCGCGCATCGTCGACGGTCGGGACGATCAGATCTCGCTCTCGGTGCTCGACATCGTGGTGCGCCGCAACGCCTTCGGCCGTCAGGTCGATTCGTTCGAGGCCGAGATCGACACGGTCGTGGGCCCGTTCCACGGGATCTTCATCCGCGCGCCCCGCATCGAGACCACGGGACCGGGTGTCGAGGTGCTGGGTCGCCTCGGTGACGAACCGGTGCTGGTCCGCGAGGGACGCGTGCTCGCCGCGTCGTTCCATCCGGAGCTGTCGGGGGATGCCAGGCTGCACCGGTTGTTCCTCAAGTGCGCCGGATTCGATGGGATCGAGTCCGCGGAGGCGCCAATGGCGCACATGAGAAGGGAGTCGTAGGCATGTCGGGTCACTCAAAATGGGCGACGATCAAGCACAAGAAGGGTGCGGCAGACAAGGCCCGCGGGAAGCTCTTCGCCAAGTTGGCGCGCCAGATCGAGGTTGCTGCACGAGCCGGTGGAGGCGACATCGACGCGAATGCGACGTTGCGCACGATGGTCCAGAAGGCCAAGGCGGCGCAGATGACGAAGGACGCGATTGACCGCGCCATCAAGCGTGGGACCGGCGAGAGCGACGCGACGAACTACGAGAGCATCGTCTACGAGGGGTACGCGCCAGGCGGCGTGGCGCTGATGGTCGAGGTGCTGACCGACAACCGGAACAGGGCGGCCTCGGACATCCGGAGCATCTTCACCAAGTTCGGGGGATCGCTCGCCGAGCCCGGTGCCGTCTCGTGGCAGTTCACGAGGCGCGGGGTCGTGCTCGTCGACGGGGCGATCGACGAGGAGTCCGCGATGACGGCGGCGCTCGAGGCGGGTGCCGATGACGTGACCCGCGACGGCGACATGTGGCGGGTCCTCACCGATCCCTCCGTCGTGTGGGACGTGAAGGATGCTCTCGAGGCCTCGGGCACGGTCGTGCTTGCCGCGGAGAGTACGATGGTGTCGTCGACGACCATCGATGTGGAGGCTGCCGCCGATGCGCGCAACATCCTGCGCATCATGGACGCCCTCGAGGACAACGACGACGTGCAGGACGTCTTCGCGAATTTCGACATTGAAGAGTCGTTGATGCAGGAGGTCGGCTGATGGCTGTGGCAGCAGGGGACAAGGCCCCGGATTTCACGCTCCCGGGCACCGGTGGGCGTTCGTACTCGCTGTCGGAGTTCGCCGGGAGGCCGGTGGTGCTGGTCTTCTACCCCGGTGACGACACCGCGGTGTGCACGAAGCAGTTGAACACCTACAACAACGAGCTGACCGCATTCGAGGGGGTCGGTGCGCAGGTGCTGGCGATCTCGGCCCAGGACATGACCAGCCACGAGGATTTCTCCCGACGCAACGGATTCGGGTTCCCCCTCCTCGCCGACACGGACAAGACCGTGGCGACTCTCTACGGCACGCTCGGTCCGCTCGGGTTCCCGCGGCGCAGTGTCTTCGTGGTGGATTCAACCGGAACCATCCGATACGTGCATCGGGCCATCGCGGGTCTCACATTCCGGCCCGTGGACGAACTCATAGAGGCGGTCCGGGCCGCCGGCTGAACGCCGCATCCTCGCCCCGCGGGCCCCACTGGGGTATCGTAGAACATATGTTCGCTCATCCACCAGGCCCCCGGCCCGGGGACGGTTTGGTTCCCGGCACGGTGTTGGGTGTCGATCCGGGATTGACGCGGTGCGGGTACGCGGTGCTGCGTCAATCGGGTGTGTCGGTGGTGGCCCTGGCGATCGGCGTGATTCGCACGCCGTCGGGTGACGATCTCGCCGAACGCCTCGCTGCGCTGCAGGCAGAGATCGCATCGTTGATCGAGGAGCACCGTCCCGAGGCGGTCGCACTCGAACAGGTCTTCTTCCAGAACAACGTGCGAACCGCGATGAGCGTGGGTCAGGCCTCGGGCGTGGTTCTCGCTCTGGCCGCATCGGCCGGGTGCACGGTGCGCCAATACACGCCGTCGCAGGTCAAGAGCACGGTCGCCGGTTGGGGAGGCGCGGAGAAGGAGCAGATGGCGCGCATGGTGCAGAAACGCCTCGGGCTCTCGCGGCCGCCGCAACCCGCCGACGCGGCCGATGCCGCCGCGATCGCGCTGTGCCACTGTTCGATCGCGCCGTTCGCGGCCGCGGTCGCCGGACGAGGGGTGCGCCAGTGATCGGGAGTCTCCGGGGTGCCGTGCTCGAACGCATCGAGCCTGCGACGGTTCTCGTCGAAGTGGGGGGCGTCGGGTACCTCTGTGCGGTGACCGCGCCCACCTGGGCCGAGCTCGAGCCGGGGACATCGGTGTTCCTCCATGTCCATCACCACCTCCGCGAGGATGCGGAGTCGCTGTATGGATTCACCGACCGAGCCGAGAAGCAGATGTTCGCCGTGCTGATCGCCGCCCACGGGGTGGGGCCGGCCATGGCAATGGGGATTCTCTCGGTCTATTCGCCCACTGCCTTGTTGGCCATCGTCGCATCGGGCGACACGGGCGCGCTCACTGTCGTGGGTGGCGTGGGCAAGAAGACCGCAGAGCGCCTGATGATCGAGTTGAAGGGCAGGTTCGAGGGGCTCGAGATCGGGTCGGGTACCGGTGGTGCACAGTCGGCGACCGCCGATGTGCGCGAGGCTCTCTCGGCCCTCGGGTATGCGCCCGAGGAGATCCGCGAGACGTTGCGCCAACTCGGTGGCCAAGCCGGCGGCGGTGACAGCGAAGCGATGCTCCGCGACGCACTAGCACTGTTGGGGGCGCGCCGTGCGGGATGAGTTCCTCGACACCGGTGCGGTCGAGCACGAGATCGCAGAAGAGGCGGGGCTCCGCCCGAGATCGCTCGCCGAGTTCGTCGGCCAGAGGGAGCTGAAGGAGCACCTCGACATCGTCCTGGGGGCGGCGCGGCAACGTGGTCAGGCCGCCGACCACATCCTGCTCGCCGGGCCACCCGGGCTGGGCAAGACGACGATGGCCGGGATCGTGGCGACGGAGATGAACGTGGTGCTCCATGTCACGAGCGGGCCGGCACTCGAGAGAGCCGGTGATCTCGCTGCGATCCTCACCAAGCTCGGGGAGGGTGACGTGCTGTTCATCGACGAGGTGCACCGTCTGTCGCGTTCCGTCGAGGAGATCCTGTATCCCGCGATGGAGGACTTCCAGATCGACATCGTCGTCGGCAAGGGGCCAGCGGCATCCTCGATCAGACTCAGCCTGCCGAGGTTCACCCTGATCGGTGCGACCACCCGCACGGGAATGATCACCGGGCCACTCCGCGACAGGTTCGGACTCGTCGCCCGCCTCGACTATTACGAGCCGGTGGAGTTGGAGGCGATCATCACGAGGGCCGCGGGCATCCTCGATGTGCCGCTCGATGTCGAGTCGGCCGCGATGATCGCCTCGCGGAGTCGCGGCACGCCGCGCATCGCGAACCGGCTCCTGCGTCGCGTGCGCGACTTCGCCGAGGTGCGGGGAGACGGAGTGATCGACCGCGCGACGGCCGCCGAGGCACTGCGTGTCTTCGGAGTCGACGAACTCGGTCTGGACAAAGTGGACAGGGCGATCCTGAAGGCACTGTGCGGGCAGTTCGAGGGCGGTCCGGTCGGCCTGACGACACTGGCGATCGCCGTGGGCGAACAGCCCGAGACGATCGAGGACGTGTACGAGCCGTTCCTCATCCAGTGCGGCCTCCTCGCGCGCACTCCGCGGGGCCGTGTCGCCATGGACGCCGCACGGGAGCATCTCGCCGGCTCGTAGCCTCGTGAGTCGTGCAGCTGTCGGACATCGACTACGACCTCCCCGAGGAACTCATCGCCCAGGTCCCGGTCGAGCCCCGTGATTCGGCGCGACTGCTGGTGTCGCGAACCGCGGGGGAGAGGATCGACCGGAGGGTCGCAGACATCGGCGACTACCTCGGACCGGGAGACCTGCTCGTGGTGAACGACACCCGCGTGGTGCCCGCGAGGTTGTCCCTCCAGCGCGCAACCGCCGGAGCGGTGGAGGTCCTCCTGCTCGAACAGGATCCGGCGTCACCCGGCCGGTGGGAGGCGCTCGTGCGCGGGGCACGCCGGCTCTCCGACGGCGAGGTGCTCTCGGTGGAGGGCCATGAGGTGCTCCGCATCGGACCGCGCACGGCCGCGGGTGACACCTTCGAGGTCGAGTTCATCGTTGATTCGCCCGACGAACTCGTGCACCGGATCGGATCGGTGCCGCTTCCGCCCTACATCCGCACGCGTCTGCCCGACCCGGAGCGGTACCAGACGGTGTACGCACGACGGGAGGCCTCTGCGGCGGCTCCGACTGCCGGGCTCCACTTCACCCCGGCCCTGTTGGAGACGTTGGAGTCATCCGGGGTCCGCATCGCCAGGGTGGAACTCGTGGTCGGCCTCGACACCTTCAAGCCCATCTCGACCGATGACCCGCTCGACCATGCCATCCACACGGAGAGATACGACGTCCCGGCCGAGACGATGGAGGCGTGTGCGTCGGCGTCGCGTGTGGTCGCGGTGGGGACGACCGCTGTGCGTGCACTCGAGTCGGCCGCGACGGGCCGACTCTCGGGACGCACGGAGCTCTTCATCACCCCGGGACACCGGTGGCGTGCGGTGGACATGATGCTCACGAACTTCCACATGCCGAGAACGTCGCTCTTGCTGATGATCGGTTCGTTCATCGGGGAGGAATGGCGCGACATCTACTCCCATGCGGTGTCGTCGTCGTACCGGTTCCTGTCGTTCGGGGATGCGATGCTCCTCGGGAGGCGGTGAGCCGTGCACGAAGTGGAGCTCTCGGTCATCGGTCGTGACGGTGCCGCGCGGACGGGCACCGCACGCACGGCGCGCGGCGCCTACGAGACGCCATTGTTCATGCCTGTCGGCACGCGCGGCGCGATCAAGCACCTGAGTGCCCGCGACTACGCCGAGGTCGGGGCGCGCATCGTTCTCGGGAACACGTACCACTTGATGCTCCGTCCCGGGGCCGATGTCGTGGCGTCGCTCGGGGGGCTCGGTGCGTTCGCCGGATGGGACGGTCTCACGCTCACCGATTCGGGCGGCTACCAGGTCTTCTCGCTCGAGCCCCATGTCGACGACGACGGGGTGACGTTTCGCTCCACCTACGACGGGAGCCTGCATCGGTTCACTCCCGAGTCGGCAGTGGATGTCCAGGAGAGGCTCGGTGCCGACATCCAGATGGTGCTCGATGTCTGCACCCAATTGCCCGCCACCGCGGAGCAGTTGCGGCTCGCGCTCGACCGGACCCACGCATGGGGTCGACGCGCCAAGGCCGCCCATCGTCGTGTCGACCAATCGCTCTTCGGAATCGTCCAGGGTGGCACCGATGCGGTGCTGCGTGCCGAGAGTGCCGAGCGCACCGTGGAGACGGGTTTCGACGGCTATGCGATCGGCGGGCTGTCCGTCGGAGAGACCAGACCCGAGATGGTCGAGGCAATCGGTGCCTGCATCGGACTGCTTCCCGACGACCGACCGCGCTACCTGATGGGGGTGGGTGATCCGGCCTCGATCGTCGAGGCGGTGGCACTCGGGGTGGACCAGTTCGACTGCGTCCTCCAGACGCGCCTCGGTCGTCACGGTACGGCGCTCACCTCGCAGGGCAAGGTGCAGATCAAGAACGCGCGCCATGCCACCGACGATTCGCCCCTGGACCCCGCGTGCTCGTGCTGGGTCTGTGCAACCCACTCGCGGGGGTATCTGCGCCACCTCGCCCAGACCGGCGAGCCGACCGGTGCGCGGCTCGTCTCTCTCCACAACGTGGCATGGACGATCTCGCTCATGGCCGAGATCCGTGTGGCGATCTCGGCGGGAACGTTCGGGACCCTGAGGTCGAGGATCCTCGGTATCTGGGGCTGATGCGCCGGTCCCGACTGATCCCGTCTCGCTAGGCTCGTGCGCCGTGACACTCCCCACCATTCTCATTGCGAGCGCCCAAGGCAACGATCAGGCCGCGGGCGGTAGCGGCTGGTTCAGCCTCGTCTTCTTCGGGGCGATCTTTGCGGCGATGTACTTCCTCCTGCTGAGGCCCCAGCGCAAGCGCCTCAAGGAGACCCAGGCGCTGCAGGCCGCCATCGTCGAGGGCGACGAGGTGCTGCTGAACTCGGGGATCATCGGATTCGTGAGTGGATTCGACGAGAACGACAAGAACATCCTGTGGCTTGACATCGCAGACGGTCACGGCAGTGAGCGCATCGAGGTGAGGGTGACCCGCGGCGCGATCGGCAAGAAGCTCTCCCCGCCCGCGGGTTCCTGAGCGGACCCGCCACCGGACCGACGATTCCGACCGTTTCTGATGATCAGACGCCACGCTTTCACGCTCCTCGCCACGTTGTTGGTGATCGGTGGTGCGTTCACGTTCAACGTGGTGTCGGGCAACAAGCCCTCGCTCGGTCTCGACCTGCAGGGTGGCGCCTCGGTGACGCTCACCCCGACCGGCGACTTCGAGCCCGGCGCACTCGACATCGCAGTCGAGATCATTCGCCAGCGGGTCGACTCACTCGGTGTCGCTGAGCCCGAGATCATCCGCCAGGGCAACACCATCGTGGTCAACCTCCCCGGCGTGAAGAATCAGCAGCGTGCGCTGCAGTTGGTCGGTCGAACGGGTTCGGTCGAGATGCGACCGGTCATCAACGTGGTCCCCGAGCCCACCGACGATGCGACGACCACCACCGCACCGGGTGCGACGACGGTGCCGGGTGCAACGACAGTGCCAGCCGCAACAACGGTGCCAGCGGCGACGGACACGACGCTGGCCGATCCGACCGGCGGTGTCGGCAGCAGTCGCGGTCGGGCTCCCGCTGCGCGCATGCCGCGAGTCACCGACACCACTGCCCCGGAAGTGACGACTGCCGCGCCCATGCCCGTTGATGCACAACCCGCACCGATGTCGGCGACGCCGGACACCACGGTGCCGGGCACGAGCGATCCGGGAACCACGGCGACGACGGTCCCCGGCACAGATCCCGCGACGGGACTCGCTCCCGGTCAGACCGTGCTGCGGGGTCGCAACGACGGATTGCTGTACTTGCTCGGACCCGCAGAGGCCACCGGCGAGGTGTTCACCAACGACGCGACGGCCCAGATCGACAGGGGCTCGTGGGTCGTGGTCGCCCAGCTGCGCGGTGGTACCGAGGGTGAGGACAAGTGGAATGCGCTGGCGGGCAAGTGTTACGCCGGTGGTGCCGACTGCCCGACCAAGTCGATCGCGATCATTCTCGACGGTGTGGTGATCTCGGCGCCCGTGGTGCAGGAGCCCTCGTTCACCGGCGGCAACGTCCAGATCAGCGGCGATTTCACCGAGGCCGAGGCCACCGACCTCGCCAAGATCCTCCAGTTCGGTGCCGTGCCGGTCGACTTCTCGGCTCCCACTGTCCAGACGGTGTCGGCGACGCTCGGCAGCGACTCGCTGCGCGCCGCGATCGTGGCGGGTTTGATCGGAGTCGCGCTCGTGCTCGCGTTCCTGCTGCTGTACTACCGATTGATCGCACTCGTCGTCCTCCTGGGTCTGTGCGTGTCGGGAATGTTCCTGTGGAGCGTGATCTCGTGGCTCTCCAAGACGAACGGACTGGCCCTCACGATCTCGGGTGCGGCGGGCATCATCGTGTCGATCGGTGTGACCGTGGACAGCTACGTCGTGTTCTTCGAGAGGTTGAAGGACGACATGGAGGCCGGCCGGACCCTGCGCAACTCGGCCGAACGGGGATTCGCCAAGGCCTGGCGCACGATCCTCATCGCCGACTCCGCCTCGTTCATCGGTGCGGCGGTCCTTTGGTGGTTGACAGTGGGCCCGGTGCGCGGGTTCGCGTTCTTCCTCGGTCTCTCGACGCTGTCCGACATCGTCGTGTCGTACCTGTTCACGCGGCCGACGGTGTTGATGCTCGCTCGCACGAGGCTGTTGAACCGCGGCTCGGTGCTCGGCGTGAAGTCGAAGACCCCCACGGAGGCGGTCGCATGAGCGGGAGATTGAGCCGCCTCTACCACGGCGAGACCACGGTCGACTTCTACGGCCGCCGACGTCTCGGCTTCATCGTGTCGGGAGTGCTCCTCGTGGTCTTCGTGGTGTCGCTCATCGTGCAGGGACTGAACCTCGGCATCGACTTCCGCGGGGGAGTCGCCCTCGAGGTGCCCGCGACGGCGACCATGGATGTCGAGGCGGCGCGCACCGTGCTCGTCGATTCGAAGGTCGAGGCTGCCGATTCGGCCAAGATCCAGACGCTCAGCTCCGGCGAGACCGCTCGGGTGCGCATTCAGTTGGGTGACATGAGCGCCGAGTCGCAGGACACCCTTCGTGCGGCGCTCGCCAAGAAGGCGGGCGTCGGTGACGAGGAGGTCAGCGCTGCCTCGGTCAGCTCGAGTTGGGGTCGCAACGTGACCCAGCGCGCGATCCTGGCGCTCGCGGTGTTCCTGGTGCTCGTGAGTGCGTTCATCGCGTGGAGATTCGAGTGGCGCATGGCCGCGGGTGCGATCTCGGCGGTGATCCACGACGTGCTCATCTCGGTGGGGGTGTACTCGCTCTTCGGCCTCGAGGTGTCGCCGGCCACCGTGGTGGCGTTCCTCACGATCCTCGGGTACTCGCTCTACGACACGATCGTGGTGTTCGACAAGGTCGACGACAATGTGCGGCGCTTCTCGGGCGCGCGGGTCTCCTACGGCGACATCGTGAACGTCTCGATGAACCAGGTGCTGATGCGTTCCCTGAACACCTCGATCTCCTCGGTGCTGCCGGTGATCAGTCTCTACGTCCTCGGATCCGTCGTCTTCGGCGCCGTCGCCCTGCGCGACTTCTCGCTCGCACTGATCGTGGGTCTCACGACCGGTGCCTACTCCTCGATCTACATCGCCGCTCCCGTGCTCGGGATCCTGCGGGAGCGCTCGCGCGAGTACTCGGCCGAGAAGGGTCGCATCTCGAGGGGGCCGGAGATGGCCGTCCTGATGGCGACGGGTGCACCGGCATCGCGCCGCTCGCAGGCGCGCACCGAAGCGGCGGGCGACGCCGGCTCCCCGGTGACCGCGGGTGCCGACCAGACGGTCTCGGCGGTGGAGACACTGCTCAGCCATCCGCCGCGGCCGCGGAAGAAGTCCCGCCGGTAGCGCTCCACCCGCGTGGGTAGCCTTCGGGCATGGCGACAGTCGACCGCGTCCTGCCGTGGCGCAGGCACCACAGTGCCCCGGTCGAGGAACTGGCGCCCCTGCTCGGGTCGTACAAGCGGCGCAATCCCCGTGCGTCGGTGACCCTCATCAACCGGGCCTACGAGATGGCGCGGGCCGCGCACGTCAACCAGCAGCGGTCCTCCGGCGAGGCCTACATCAACCACCCGATCGCGGTGGCGCGCATCGTGGCCGACATCGGCCTCGATGACATCTCGCTCGCGGCGGCACTGCTCCACGACGCCGTGGAGGACACCGAGATCACCCTCGAGGATGTGCGCACGGGCTTCGGGGAGGACGTGGCGACCCTCGTGGACGGGGTCACCAAGCTCGAGAGACTCCAGTTCGACTCGCGCGAGGCCCAGCAAGCCGCCACCATGCGGAAGATGCTCGTGGCGATGGCGCGCGACATCCGCGTGCTCGTGATCAAGTTGGCCGACCGGCTCCACAACATGCGGACCCTCGCCGGTGTGCCGATCGACAAGCAGCAGCGCATCGCCCAGGAGACGCTCGACATCTATGCGCCGCTCGCCAACCGTCTGGGCATGCAGGAGATCAAGCAGCAACTCGAGGACTTGTCGTTCGCGGCGCTCTATCCCAAGAGGTTCGCCGAGCTCGACCACCTCGTGTCGACGCGAACCCCGGAGCGCGACGTCTACCTCGCCAAGGCCATCGCCGAGGTGCGGGCCCGACTCGGCGACGTGGGAATCCGTGCCGAGGTGACCGGTCGCGGCAAGCACTTGTGGAGCATCTACGAGAAGATGGTGCAGAAGGACAAGGATTTCGACGAGATCTTCGACCTGGTCGCGGTGCGCGTGATCGTCGACAACCTCCGTGACTGCTACGGCGCGCTCGGGTGCATCCACGGAAAGTGGCGCCCGGTCGTGGGTCGCTTCAAGGACTACATCGCGATGCCGAAGTTCAACCTCTACCAGTCGTTGCACACCACGGTGATCGGTCCCGGCGGAAAGCCGCTGGAGGTGCAGATCCGCACCCGCGAGATGCACGAGCGGGCCGAGTGGGGGGTCGCTGCGCACTTCGCCTACAAGGAGGGCACCGATCCCGGGGACCAGGACTGGCTGAACAGGATCATCGACTGGCAGGCCGAGGTCGACGACCCGAACCTGTTCATGGAGGAGTTGAAGAGCGACCTCGAGCAGGAGGAGGTGTTCGTCTTCACGCCCAAGGGCCGGGTGATCACCCTGCCGGTGAACTCGACGCCGGTCGACTTCGCCTACGCCGTGCACACCGAGGTCGGTCACGCGTGCGTGGGTGCGCGCATCAACGGACGTCTGGTGAGCCTCGATGCGCAGTTGAAGAGCGGTGACACCTGCGAGATCTTCACCTCGAAGGTCGCAGACGCGGGCCCCTCACGGGACTGGTTGGGCTTCGTGCAGTCGGCGCGCGCCCGCAGCAAGGTGAAGGCGTGGTTCTCCCGCGAGCGTCGCGAGGACATGGTCGAGGCCGGTCGCGACGAATTGACCGCCGAACTCCGCCGCGAGGGACTGCCCGTGGAGCGCATGTGGGGCTCCGATGTCTTCGCCCAGGAACTCGCCGCCCTGAACCTCGGGGATGCAGAGTCGCTGTTCGCCGCGATCGGCGAGCACCACGTGTCGGCGCGGGGATTCGCCCAGCGCATCGGTCGTGCGGTGCGCCGCGAGGGGAGCGACGAACAGCTCGCGCTCCCGATCCGCATCGACCGGGAGACCGAGAATCGCCGCGGATCCTCGGGGATCCATGTCGAGGGTCTCGAGGACGTGCTCGTGCGGCTGTCGCGGTGCTGCACGCCGGTGCCCGGTGACGACATACTCGGATTCGTCACCAAGGGTCGCGGCGTCAGTGTGCACCGGGCCGACTGCGCGAACGCCGTGTCGCTGATGACCGATTCCCCGGCCCGCTTGATCGATGTGGAATGGTCGCGCACCTCTCCCGAGTCGGTGTTCCGGGCCGGAGTCGAGGTGGTCGCACTCGACCGGTCGCGCCTGCTGCGCGACGTGGCCAACGTGCTCAGCGAGCAGCACGTGAACATCGTGTCGTGCTCGACCAACACCGGTTCGGACAGGGTCGCCAAGATGCGCTTCGAGTTCGAGCTCGCCGACCCGAACCACCTCGAGTCGGTGTTGCGCACGATCAAGTCGATCGACGCCGTGTACGACGCATATCGCATCGTCCCGGGAGGCGGGGCGGACTAGCCTCGCTCGTCGTGCCCGAGTTCCAGACCAGTCCCGGCACCAGGGACATCCTCCCGCCCGAGGCGGCGCGATGGCGGGCCTTCACGGGCGAGTTCGCCGCGGTCGTCGAGAGGGCGGGGTACAGCGCGATCGTGCCGCCAATGTTCGAGGACCTCGGAGTGTTCCTCCGTCTCGGGGACGCCACCGACGTGGTGACCAAGGAGATGTACGACTTCGAGGACAAGGGTGGCCGACGGGTCGCGCTGCGACCCGAGCACACCGCGAGCGTGTGCAGGGCATTCGTCCAGCACCGGCCGGTGGAGCCGTGGAAGGTGTGGTACTCGGGTCCGAACTTCCGCTACGAGAAGCCCCAGGCCGGTCGGTACCGGCAGTTCGACCAGGTGGGAATCGAGGTGCTCGGTCCGGACGACCCGCTCCTCGACGTCGAGGTGATCTCGCTCGCATGGGACTTCTTCGCCGGGCTCGGTCTGCGCGGGGTGGAGTTGCGCGTGAACTCACTCGGTGACGCGGGTGACCGCCAGCGCTACGCCGACGAACTCGCGCGCCACTTCGGGGGGCACCGGGGGGAGATGTCGGCCGCGGCACTCGAGACACTCGAGCGCAACCCGTTGCGGGTGCTCGACTCGAAGCGCCCGGAGGATGCGGCCGCGATCGCATCGGCTCCGTCGATGCGCGACCACCTCTCGCCGGCCGCGGCGGAGCACTTCGCCGCGGTGATCGCGGGCTTGACCGAGATTGGCGTTCCCCACCGGATCGACGACCGACTCGTGAGGGGGCTCGACTACTACCGCCGCACGACGTTCGAGTTCGCCGCGACATCGCTCTCCGGGGCACAGGATGCGATCGGCGGTGGCGGGCGCTACGACGGCCTGGTCGCCGACCTCGGAGGGCCCGAGACGCCCGGCGTGGGGTTCGCCCTCGGCGTGGACCGGACCCTGCTCGCGTGCGACGCGGAGGGTTGCTTCACGGCGCCGGTCGGCGATGTCGATGTCTTCGTGGTGGACACCACCGGTGGGTCGGTCGCGATGCGCATCACCCGCGACCTGCGCCGCATCGGCTGGAGCGCTGATCGTGCATGGGACGGTCGCAGCATGAAGTCCCAGATGAAGGCGGCGGATCGGAGCGGAGCCCGTGTCGCGGTGATCGTGGGATCCGACGAGGCCGCCGACGGGACCTGCATCGTGCGTAGCCTCGGTGATTCCCGACAGACCACGATCGCCCAGTCCGATCTCGCATCGCACCTCGATGCCGAGCTCGGGAGCCCGGGCACGCAGAGGAACCCCAGATGACCACGACCCCCGATCCGGCACGCCGAACGACATCGATGCGCACGCACATGTGCGGCGATCTGCGCGCGGGCGACGTGGGCTCCACGGTGTCGGTGTGCGGATGGGTCGCGCGTCGCCGAGAGCACGGAGAGCGCCTCGCATTCGTCGACCTGCGCGACCACTCCGGTGTCGTCCAGTGCGTGGTCGACAATGCGGTCGACGTGCGCAGCGAGTGGGTCGTGCGGATCACCGGAACCGTGAGGGCCCGACCCGAGGGGACCTTCAACGCGGCACTTCCCACCGGCTCGGTGGAGATCGGTGACTGTTCGGTCCAGGTGCTGAACGCCGCCGAGCCGCCGCCGTTCCCGGTGGATGCCCGTGCCGACGATGTGGACGAGGCGATCCGTCTCCGACACCGCTACATCGACATCCGGCGCGAGCGCATGCAGCGGAACCTGCGCGTGCGCGCCGCGGTCAACAGCGCGATCCGTTCCGAGATGGAGCACAACGGTTTCGTCGAGGTCGAGACACCGTTCCTCATGCCCTCGACGCCGGAGGGGGCCCGCGAGTTCCTCGTTCCGTCCCGCAAGGAGCGCGGCTCTTTCTATGCGCTTCCCCAGTCGCCCCAGCTGTGGAAGCAGTTGTTGATGGTGGCCGGCGTCGACCGCTACTACCAGATCGCCCGGTGCCTGCGCGACGAGGACCTGCGTGCCGACCGGCAGTACGAGTTCATGCAGCTCGACGCCGAGATGTCCTTCGTCGACCAGGAGGACGTGCTCGACAACATCGGCCGTGCGGTGATGGCGGCCGCGCGGGCGGTCACCGGTGAGGAGCCCCCCGCGATCGAGCGGATGACGTGGCGCGAGGCGATGGAGTCCTACGGGGTCGACAAGCCCGACCTGAGGTTCGGTATGCGACTCGTCGAGTTGACCGATCTCTTCGCCGCCACCGAGTTCAAGGCCTTCGCGGGTGCGGCCTCGATCAAGGCGATCAGGGTCGCGACTGCCGACCACCCCGAGGCGGCCGCCAGCGGGCGCAACAAGCTCGACGCGTTCACGGACCGCGCCAAGAAGCTCGGGGCCAAGGGACTCGTGTGGATCAGGGTCGGCGAGGCGGGGGCGATCGACTCGCCGATCGCCAAGTTCCTCTCGGTCGACGAGGTCGGGGGTCTGCTCTCGCGCACCGGCGCGGTGGCGGGCGACCTCGTCCTCGTGGTTGCCGACGACTGGGCCACAACGTGCGAGGTGCTCGGCCAGTTGCGCAACGACATCGGCCGGCCCCCGGTGCACGAGGGTCCGTAACGCTACGTGTGGGTGACCGAATTCCCGCTCTTCGTCGGTGTCGACGCCGCATCGGGCAAGCCGAGACCCGGTCACCATCCGTTCTGTCATCCGCATCCCGATGATCTCGAGTTGATGGACACCGATCCGTTGAGGGTGCGCGCGCTCGCCTACGACCTCGTCCTGAACGGGTGGGAACTCGGGTCGGGGTCGATCCGGATCCACGAACCAGCCGTCCAGCGCCGCGTGTTCAACCTGCTCGGGATCTCCGACGAGGAAGCCGACCGCCGGTTCGGCTTCTTCCTGCACCCCTTCAAGTACGGGGCACCGCCGCACGGTGGGTTCGCATTCGGCATCGATCGTCTCACCGCGATCCTTGCGGGTGAGGAGAACATCCGGGAAGTGATCGCATTCCCGAAGACCCAGAGCGGTGCCGACCCGATGACGAATGCCCCGACACCCGTCGATGCCGGCGTGCTCGACGAACTCGGCATCAGGCTGCTCCCACCGCCGGCTCAGTCCTGACGGGGGCGCAGTGCCGGGTCCCGATCTCTTCTCGGAGGCCACCGACCGGCTCGTGGCGGCACGGGCGCCCCTGGCCGCGCGCATGCGTCCACGGACGCTCGATGACGTCGTCGGCCAGTCGCACCTGACCGACCCGGGGAGCGCGCTGCGACGCCTCATCGAATCTGATCGGGTCTCCTCGGTGATCCTCTGGGGCCCACCCGGCACCGGCAAGACCACGATCGCAGAACTGATCGCGTCGGGGACGCGTCGCGTCTTCGAGCGGCTCTCGGCCGTGACGACCGGCGTGAAGGACGTGCGCGAGGTGATCGAGGCAGCGCGCAACCGCACCATGATCGATGGGACCGCAACGGTGGTCTTCATCGACGAGATCCACCGGTTCACCACCACCCAGCAGGACTCCTTGCTGCACGCCGTCGAGACGGGATTGTTGACCTTGGTGGGTGCGACGACGGAGAACCCCGCCCACGCGGTGAATCCGGCTCTTCGCAGTCGGTCGTCGGTGTTCCGTCTCGAACCGGTCGACGAGTCGGACATCGTGCCGCTGCTCGCGCGTGCCGTCGCACTCGAGGGTGCCGACGCGACCACGGAAGCCCTTGCGGTCATCGCCCGGCGGTGCACCGGCGATGTGCGTCAGGCCCTCACCGCACTCGAGGTCGCCATGTCCATCGCGTCGGGACCCGACGGCGCGATTCGAATCGGGATCGAGCATGCGGCCGCGGCACTCGACACTGCGGTCTCGAGGCTCGGTCGCAACGACCACTACGACGTGATCTCGGGCTTCATCAAGTCGATGCGTGCCGGCGAGACCGATGTCGCCATCCATTGGCTGGCCAGGATGATCGAGTCGGGGGAGGACCCCCGGTTCATCGCCCGCCGCATGGTGATCTTTGCGAGCGAGGACATCGGCCATGCCGATCCCTCGGCACTGCAGGTCGCGGTCGCCGCGGCGCAGGCACTCGAGCTGGTGGGGCTCCCCGAGGCGGCGATCAACCTGGCCCATGCCGTCGTGCACCTCTCGCGTGCACCGAAGAGCCGGTCGGTGGTCGATGCTGTCGGGTCCGCACTCGAGGATGTGCGCACCGGTCGCACCGGCGCGGCGCCGCCCTCGTCGTCGGAGCCCCCCGCGTGGCGGCCGTTGGGTTTCGATGTTCCCCGCTACTACCGTGACGGGGACCGCTGAGGCGGAACAAGGACCGCTGAGGCAGAACAAGGAACGGGGAGTCGACGTCGATGTTCAGGAGAATGTTCTGGTTCATCCTCGGAGCCGTCGCGGGTGCGACCGCGGTCGTGTGGGTGCGCCGCAAGGCCGAGGCCGTCGCGGAGAAGTTGACGCCGTCGGCGATCCTGGCGGAGTTGCGCACGGTGGCTGTCGCACTGTGGGAGAAGTTGCTCGAGTTGCGCGCACCGGAGCCGCCCCCGGCCCCGTGAAACTCCGGCGGGGCATCGTGCCCCAGGGCTAACCTTTCGTCCCCATGGCCGGTTCCAGACAAGGTGGCGCACCCTCGAGTGCTGATGACCTCAGGTCGGCCTTCTCCGGCTTCTTCGCCGGACACGGCCACGCGATCGTTCCGTCGGCGAGCCTGATTCCCCACGATCCGACCCTCCTGTTCACCGTGGCGGGGATGGTGCCGTTCAAGCCCTACTTCATGGGCGACGAGGTGGCCCCCTACAGCCGGGCAGTGACGGTGCAGAAGTGCGTCCGCGCCGGCGGCAAACACAACGACCTCGACGATGTCGGTCGGACGAAGCGACACCTGGTCTTTTTCGAGATGCTCGGCAACTTCTCGTTCGGCGATTACTTCAAGAACGAGGCCATTCCGTGGTCGTGGGAACTGGTCACAGAGATCTTCGGATTCGACGGTGACCGGCTCTGGATCACCGTGCACGACTCCGACGACGAGGCCGAGCAGATCTGGCACGACGTCGTGGGCGTTCCGATGGATCGCATCCAGCGCCTCGGGGACAAGGACAACTTCTGGCAGGCCGGCGACACCGGGCCGTGCGGACCGTGCTCGGAGATCCACATCGACCGCGGACCGGCCTTCGGGCCCGAGGGTGGCCCGGCCAACGACCCGCACGGTGACCGATTCCTCGAGTTCTGGAACCTCGTGTTCATGCAGTACAACCAGTCGGCGGACGGCTCGCGAGAGCCGCTGCCACGACCCAGCATCGACACCGGCGCGGGACTCGAGCGGATCCTGGCCCTGGTGCAGGGCGTCGACTCGGTCTGGGAGACCGACGTGCTGTTCCCCCTCGTGGACCGCGCGCAGTTGATCACCGGTGCCACGTACCGGGCCGGCGACTACGACGACAGGGCCAGTTTCAGCCTCCGCGTCCTCGCAGAGCACGCACGCTCGGCGACGATGCTCGTCAATGACGGCGTCTTCCCCTCGAATGAGAACCGCGGCTACGTGTTGCGCCGCATCATCCGCCGCGCGGTCAGGCACGCGTTCCTCCTCGGCACGGAGAAGCTCGTCATGCCGGGGCTGTCCGAGGTGGCCATCGACGTCATGGGCACGGCATATCCGGATCTCGCGAAGAACCGCGACTTCATCCTCGGTGTGTTGACCAAGGAGGAGGAGCGCTTCAGGCACACGTTGAAGAACGGATTGGCGATCCTCGAGGACGACTTGCGGGGCGGTGCCGGACGGCTCTCGGGATCGTCGGCGTTCCTGCTGCACGACACCTACGGGTTCCCGCTCGAGTTGACGGCAGAGATCGCCGCCGAGCGCGGCGTCGATGTCGATGTGGCGGGTTTCGAGTCCGAGATGGCAGCCCAGCGCACCCGCGCCAAGGAGGCCCGCCGCACCGCCCGGGCCGACGAGGATCGGGTCGAGACCTGGAGATCGATCGTCGAACGCCACGGAACCA
Organism: Actinomycetota bacterium; assembly: GCA_046091605.1. Lineage (GTDB taxonomy): Bacteria > Actinomycetota > Acidimicrobiia > Acidimicrobiales > Ilumatobacteraceae > UBA2093. Next base: position 31,736 of record JBJTCB010000051.1, read on the forward strand.
CCGAGTTCGTCGGGTACACGCGACTCGACGCGGAGGCGACCGTGCTGTCGGCTACGGAGCTCGACGATGGACGCTGGGAGATCTTCCTCGACCGCACGCCGTTCTATGCCGAGAGTGGGGGTCAGGTCGGCGACATCGGCACGATCGGCGCCGGCGGCTGGACCGCCTCCGTCGTCGACACCACTTTCGCTCTCCCCGGCCTGCGTCGCCACCTGTGCGAGTCGGTGACCGGGGAGCCCCGGGAGGGGGATTCGGTCGCTGCCGCTGTCGACGGACGGGCTCGCGCGGCGACGCGCCGCAACCACACCGGCACCCACATCCTGCATTGGGCCCTGCGCGAGGTGCTGGGCGAGCACGTGAAGCAGGCGGGGTCGCTCGTGGCTCCGGACCGTTTGCGTTTCGACTTCAGTCACTACGAGGCGGTCACCGACGAGGAGATCCGTCGCATCGAGGACCTCGCGAACGCACAGGTGCTCGCGAACACGGGTGTCGACGCATTCGAGACCACCAAGGACGACGCACTCGCCGCGGGGGCGATCGCATTCTTCGGCGACAAGTACGGCGATGTCGTGCGTGTCCTGAGGGCTGGCGACTCCTTCGAGTTGTGCGGGGGGACGCACGTGTCGTCGACCGGGGACATCGGCCCGATCAAGATCGTCGCGGAATCCTCGATCGGGTCGAACCTGCGTCGCCTCGAGGCCGTGACCGGCGAGAACGCGATCCGGCGCATGCAGGAGTCCGAATCGGCGTTGGCACAGGTTGCCGCCGCCGTCGGGGTGCGACCCGAGGATGCGCGGGAGGGAATCGGGCGAAAGCTCGACGAACTGCGCGACGCACTCGACGAGGTCAGGGCACTGAGGGCGCGGATCGCCGTCGGTCGCGCCGTCGAACTCGCCGCGGGGGCCGACGCCGGTGTCGTGGTGGCCCGGATCGACGGTGTGACCCCGGACGATCTGCGTGAACTGGCGGTGGCTGTGCGCCAGCAACCGGGCGTGCGTGCGGTGGTCCTCGGAGGTGTCACCGACACGGGCGGCGTGTCGCTCGTCGGTGCTCTCGCAACGGGCGTCGCCGGGTCGGCGGGGGAACTCATCAAGGACGCTGCGCGCGCTGTCGGTGGTGGCGGTGGCGGCAAGGGCGACATCGCGACCGCGGGCGGCAAGAACCCCGGCGGTCTCGACGAGGCACTCGCGATCGCCACCACGAAGGCGCGGGCCGTCGCGGCCGGCGTGTCGGCGTGAGGGCACTCGGTCTCGATCTCGGCTCCAAGCGAATCGGCGTCGCCGTCTCGGACCGCAGCGGCACGGTGGCGACCCCGCTGACCGTGGTGCAGAGGGGTCGCACGCAACGACTCGACCACGAGGAGATCGCACGCATCGTCGCCGAGGAAGAGGCCGAGACCGTCGTGGTGGGACTGCCGTTGAACATGGATGGCAGCGAGGGCCGCGCCGCCACGGGTGCCCGGGACGAGGCGCGACGCCTCGCTACGGTGGTGAAGGTGCCGGTCGTTCTCCATGACGAGCGTCTCACCACCGTCTCGGCAGATCGTGCGCTGATCGAGGCGCGGATGAAGGCCCAGGCCCGTCGTCGCGTCGTGGACAAGTTGGCAGCGGCGGTGATGCTCCAGTCGTGGCTGGACGCGCGACATGGAACGAGCGTCGATGACTGAGCCCGTCGATCACGGGGGAAGGGATCCCCTGCTCCCGGCCGGTGACTCGTCGGGTGGGGGATCATCGTCGGAGCCGTGGGTGACCGATCCGTGGGACGACCCGAGCATCGTGTCGGAGTCCGATGTCGAGGTCTCCCGCTCGGTGGGAATGCACGATGCGGAGTCGCGGCGCACACTGCGCGGACTCGTGCGCGCAGCGACATGGGCCGTGGTCGGAGCGGTGCTGCTCGCGGGGCTGGCCGGTTGGTGGGTGGTGCGAGAGCTCAATCCCGGGGGGAATGCCGAGACGGTGACGTTCACGGTGAATGCCGGCGACGATCTCGATGCGGTGATCAATCGGCTCTCTGACCAGGGTCTGATCGGCAACACGGCGGTCTTCGCGTGGTACGTGCGGTCCCGAGGTGGTCTGGAACCAGCTTCGGGCTACTACCGACTCGAGCGGGGGGCGAGCGCGGGTGACATCGTGGCCGCGCTGGCGACTCCGCCGTCGGACACGTTCGTCAACGTGACATTCCCCGAGGGATTCACGATCGCCCAGATGGCCCGCAGGCTCGTCGAGAAGGTGCCCCACCTCAGCGTCGAGCGCTTCGTGACGGCAGCCACCGACGGCTCGGTGGGCTCGTCGCTCTCGCGGA
>JBJTCB010000052.1:0-4342 GCA_046091605.1 Actinomycetota bacterium
GATGCCGGGTCTGCGTGCCAGGTGCGTGCGACCAAGGCCCAGGACGGCAACTGGCTGGTGAAGCAGTCCTCGGGCACCACGGTGAACATCGCGCGGGCCTCGCAGGCCACCCTCACGGTGACGTCCACGTCGGTGACGTACGGCCAGACGCTTGCGCTCACCACCTCGGGTGGCTCGGGAACCGGGGCCGTCACCTGGGTTGTGGTGCCCGCCACCGGCAGCACCTGCACCCTGCAGGGGGCCGTGCTGACACCGGGTGACGCGGGTTCGACATGCATCGTGCGCGCGACCAAGGCTCAGGACACCAACTGGCTGGTGAAGCAGACCTCGAACACCACCGTCACCGTCGACAAGGCCGCCCAGACCGGGTTCTCCATCTCCAGCGATTCGTTGTTCACCACGGGTTCCACGCTCACCCTCGCCACGGCGGGAGGCCAGTCGACCGGAACCGTGACGTGGTCTCTCCAGTCGGGCGCGTGCGTGCTCTCCGGGACTTCGTTGACGTCGACCCGCGGGGGTGTGACCTGTTCGGTGCAGGCGACTCGCGCGGGCGACGCCAATTGGTACTCCGTCAGCGACACACAGACGGTCACCGTCAACAAAATCACCCAGTCCATCTCGTTCCGATCGACTCCGCCATCGCCCGCCAACGTCGGTGCCACCTACACCGTGACCGTCGACAGCACCGCATTCCTCGCGGCCACCATCGTGATCGCGAACCAGTCGTCGTCGGTGTGCTCGATCTCGGCGGGCGTGGTCTCGTTCACTGCTGCTGGCGTGTGCGTGATCTCTGCGAGCCAGGGCGGCAACGACACCTACTCGTCTGCTGCCGCGTCGCAGTCGGTCACCGTCGTCGCACTCGCCGCTGCTGCGACCACCACAACGACCCAGCCCAGCACCGCGGTTGCCGCCCCTGCCTCGCCCGAGGCCACTGCACCCACGTCGGCGACGACGCCTGCGGTCACCTCGACGACCACGACTGTCCCCGCGTCCACGAAGAGCACCCGTGGTGCGACCACCACCACGACATCGTCGTCGACGACGACGACAACAACAACAACAACCACGACCATCCCGGCCGACCCGACATCGCCCCAGGCCGGGGCAGACGGCCTCCCGCCGGATCTCGATGCCGGTGAGGTGACCGCGATGGTCCGTGGCCAGTCGGCCAAGGTGAAAGTGGAGAGACTCGAGGAAGCGGTCATGCTCACCCTGCCGAACGACGTGAGGATCACCATCGGGCGCACCGCACCCGGGGGAGACACCGTGGCGGTTGCTGCCGATGGTGTGTTGCGCATCTATCGCGACGAGCTGGCCGATGTCGCAGTCGACGGGCTCATCCCGGGCACCACCTACACCGTCTACATGTTCTCCGATCCGATCGAACTCGGTCGTGGCGTGGCGAACTCGGCAGGTGCGGTGAAGACCGCGGTGCAGGTGCCCAAGGACGCCGCGCACGGCGGGCACACGCTTCAGTTCAACGGAGTCGGACCGGGTGGTGAGATGGTGTCGGTATCGGTGGGCTTCGAGGTTCTCGAGCGTCAGAACGACACCGCGCTCGTGGTTTTCGCGCTCGGCTTGGGCGTTCTGCTCGCACTGCTCGGTGGCCGGCCGATCTTCTCCCGCCGCCGTCGGGGATCTGCACTCTCGGCGTCGTAGACACCGGGTCCTTGGTGATGTTTCCCTGAGCGGGGTGCGTCACCTCGGCTGAACGCGACTCAGGTGAGGCGTGATGCGATCTCGGCACACAGCGGGATGCCGATGACGAGATTGAACGGGAACGTGATCCCGAGCGCCGCTCCGAGGGAGTAGCCGAGGTCGGCCTCGGGCAGGCCCACCCTCACCGCGGCGGGTGCCGCGATGTAGCTCGCGCTCGCGGCCATCACACCGAGCACTGTGGCGCCCCCCACCGACATCCCCGCGAGCGTCCCCGCGACGACACCGGCCGCACCGAAGACGATCGGCATCGCGATCGCCGCCCCGATCAGTCGCAGTCCGGACTTGCGGAGCATTGCCATGCGCTGGCCGGCGAGTGTGCCGAGGTCGAGCAGGAAGAAACAGAGGAATCCCATGAACAGGTCCACGAAGAACGGCTCCACTTTGGCAATTGATTCCGTGGGGGAGAGCACTCCGATCATCAGACCGCCGATCAGCAGCACGACGCTCTTGCCGGTCACCACCTCGTGCAGTGCGAGTTTCAGGGATCGTCCCCCCATTGCACGAGCCGCGATCACCAGTGCCACGACGATTCCCGGGATCTCCATCACCGCCACGAGCGCGGGAATGAACCCCTCGGTCAGGGTTCCCGCGGAGCGGGTGAGCGACTCCGCCGCGGTGAAGGTGACGGCTGAGACCGACCCATAGTGCGCCGCGATCGAGGCGGCGTTGGCAACATCGAGCCGCATGAACCTGCGCCCGACAACGTAGGCGACGACCGGCGTTGCGAGTCCGAGTGCGACGGTGGCGATCACGGGCCCGACGAGTTCGTCGAGCCCGGCGTCGCGCAACCGCAGCCCGCCCTTCAGTCCGATCGCGAACAGAAGGTACGAACTGAGGAAGCTCGTGACTTGTTCGGGGAACCGGAGATCGCTCTTGATGAGGGCGGCGAGGACGCCGAGGACGAAGGCGAGAACGGCGGGCGACCCTAGATTGAGGGTGACGATGTCCCATGTCGACATCCCCCCACAATACCTGCTAGATGTAGCAGGTTACGAAAAGCAGTGTTTCACTGTTGATTGACCCCGGTCACGGCCCGTGAGCCGGCTGTGCGACAATCGCTGTGTGCCGTCCAGGAAGAAACCTCCGGTGCAGTCGGGTTCTTGGACGTTCCTCACCAATCACGCCCACGTGCTGATCTGTATCGCCCAGAACCCCGACATTCGGATCGCCGAGATCGCAGACCTGGTGGGAATCGGCGAGAGAGCGGCGCACCGGATCGTCGGTGACCTGGTGGGCGAGAAGTACGTGACCCGCAAGAAAGACGGGCGGAGGAACACCTACTCGGTCGATTTCTCCCGCAACCTGCGGCATCCGCTCGAGTCGTCGCACACGATCGGGGAGGTCTTCAAGATCCTCGCCGGTCTCCGTCCTCCACGCTGAGACTCCTGAGCGACTCAGCCGAACACGTCGGAATTCACGGCTCACACGACGCTGGGTCGGCCCCGCATCACAGCTTGCGTCGTGCGCCGACAATGATCGAGATCACGAACCCGATGAGGAGAACGATCGCCACACGGAAGTTGGTGAGATCGGCGAGCGCGCCGAGAGACCCGGCGTGGAAGGCGAATCCGAGTCGTTGGCCGAGTGTCATCGCACCCATTCCCTGGGCCGCGGTGATCCCGGGCAGACGGGCCGCGAGTTCGTAGAGCTGCGGGAAGAGCACACTGACCCCGAGTCCCCACATCGAGTACGCCGCGAGTGCCACTGCTGTGCCGGGTGCGACGGCGAGCAACGCCGCGCCTCCCGCGCACAGACCCATGCCGAGTGAGAACACGCGCTCTCGGCCGAATGCCACCACCGCGTGGTCGCCCCCCAATCGGCCGATCAGCATGAATGCTGCGAAGAACGACGTGGCCGCACCCTTCCACTGTCCCGCGTCGAAGACATCGTTCATCACCACCGAGCTCCACTCGTTGGGCAACGACTCGATCACCGCGACGGCGAATCCGAGGACGCCGATCAGAACCGTCGTCGAGAGGAGACGACCAGCCACGGCTCCCCGCGCGCCACCGTTGCCATCGAGGTTCGACGATGACGCCGGTTCGGCGGGATCGTCCTCGTCGAGCAAGCCGGTCGAGGCCCCCACCGTGGCCACCACCATCACCACAGACGCACCGATCAGGTGCGCGCCGAGCGGCACGCCCGACGCCGAGAGCATCCATCCGATGCCACCGCCGGTCACCATCCCCAGACTCCACGCTCCGTGGAGGCGTTGCATGATCGGTCGCGGTGTGCGGGTCTGGACCATGACGCCCTGGGTATTCATGCCGACATCCACTTGCACGTCTGTGAATCCCAGTGCGAGCAGGATCATCAGGAAGAGGGCGGGGTTCGGCACGACGGCGATGAGCGGCAACAGTGCGGCCATGGCGATAGATCCACCGACGACGGTGGTCTTGGTGCGCGAGGCCCGCACGAGGCGCGCCACGAGGAGGGACCCGAGGAATCCGCCGAGGCCCCCGCCGAGCAATGCGCCACCGAGACCAGAGTTGCTCACGCCCATCCGGTCGCGCACCTCGGACAGCCGCGGGATCCAGTTCGCAAAGGTGGCCCCGTTCACGAAGAAGAGCACGGCGACCGCGGCCGTGGAACGCTTCAACGAGGGCACCGAATGACAGTAGTC
>JBJTCB010000053.1:0-6285 GCA_046091605.1 Actinomycetota bacterium
GGGCCAACGCATCACCGCCAAGGAGGCCCACGCCCAGTGGCATCGGATCGTCGACCGATGGGGAGAACCCGCCCCCGACCCCGGGGGCCGATTGAAGCTGCCCCCGGCGCCGGACCGACTCGCCGCGGTGCCCTACCACGAGTTCCACAGCCTCGGGATCGAGAAGAAGCGGGCAGACACCCTCCGAGAGGTTGCGCGCAACTTCCGGTGGCTCTCTCGCGACTGGTTCGACGGGAACTCCGAGGCCTCCCCGGATGCGACAGCGTCCCTCCAACGGATGCGTGGGGTGGGCGTGTGGACAGCGGCGGTTGTCGGGGGAATCGCGTTCGGCGACCCCGACGCACTCCTCGTGGGCGACTTCCATGTGAAGAACACCGTCGCCTGGGCACTGCACGGGCGTCCGCGCGGCACTGACGAGGAAATGGAGGCGTCGCTCGTCGACTATGCGGGTCAACGGCATCGTGTCGTGCGATGGCTAGAACTCGATGGCTGGAGAGCACCGCTGCGGGGTCCGCGCCGTCGTATTGTGTCCATTGCGCGCTTCTGAAACGACGCTGTTCCGGGGTGCACGCGACCGATGCCATGACCGCCACCGATCACCCTGAGACAGCACCGTCCCACCGGAACCCTGCACCAGATGTGCTCGTGGCTCCGGACTCGGCCGCATCATGGTCCCGGGCCAAGAAGAGAGCCGCGCTCGCCTACCTCCTGTCGCGTTTCCTCGTTGTGATGGGTGCCGGCATTGCTGTGGCGGCACAGGCGGTCTGGTCGCGTTGGAACGGAGAGGAGCCCGTCGGTGGCGCCAGCGCTCTCGTCCAGGTCCTCGACAGTTGGGACGGCCACTGGTATCTGGATGTGGTCCGCGACGGCTACCCCCACCACATCATGGACAACGTCACCTACTTCGTCCCCGATGCCCGGGCGGCCTTCTTCCCCCTGTACCCGATGATCGTTCGCGCGATCGACTGGATCCTCCCCGGGGGCCCGGTGAGCGTGGCCCTGTTCCTCAACTTCGTCCTCGGTGGATGCGTCGTCGCGATCGTCGGCTTGCTCGCGCGTCACCTCTTCGACGCCCGCACGGCGGAGAAGGCGATGATCATCGCGGCGATCTTCCCGGGGAGCTTCGTGCTCAGTTGGGCCTATTCCGAGGCGGTGCTCCTGACCATCGCGGGTCTGTGTTTCCTCGCTCTCACACGGCGCTCGTGGCTGCTCGCAGGTGTTCTCGCAGCCCTCGGGACTGCCGCCCGCCCGAATGGCGTCGCACTGGTGGCCGCCTGCGGCGTGGCATCGCTCGTGGCGATCAAGGATGATCGCGACTGGAAGTCGCTCGTGGCTCCGCTGCTCGCCCCTGTCGGATTCGTGGGCTTCATGGCATTCCTCCGTTGGCACACCGACGAGGACTGGGCCTGGTTCCGCGTCCAGCGAGAGGCTTGGAAGGAGGGCACGAGCTTCGGGGCCACTGCAGTCGAGAGAACCCTCGATTTCTTCGTCAGGCCGTTCAGTTCACCGACCTCGGTTCTCACCGCGGCGACCGTGATCGCGATGATCTGGGCGTTCGCTCTCGCACGACGACATCGAATTCCGCTCATGTACCACGCCTACACCGTCTCGATCCTGCTGCTGATGCTGGCGCCGGCAACGGTCACTGCGCGGCCTCGTTTCCTCTTCACCGCATTCCCCCTCGTGTTCCCGGTCGCGAGGGCATTGCGCGATGACGAGGACCGCTGGTGGCCTCTCGTGGTGATCGTGCTGGCGGCCGGACTCGTCACCGTGAACGGGATCTACGGGGTGCGCGCCGCCATTCCGTAACCCTTCCCGGGGGACAGCTCGACATCGGCAGCCACATTCGCCGGCCGCTCCCGCTGTTGCCGAGTCCCCGTCTCAGAACGGGAGACGTCTCCAGATCATCGTCGGGAGATTGCGGAGAATCGCGAACATCGGTCCCAGTGCGCCCGGCACCCACACGACGGTCTTGTCGGTCGACATCGCGGCCACCGTGCGTGCAGCCACCGTCTCGGCATCGGTCGAGAACGGGGCCTTCTTCATGCCCGCCGTCATGCGGGTGGTGACGAAGCCCGGACGCACCACGAGGATCGAGACACCCAAGCCGGTTAGTTCATGGTCGAGGGCGAGAGCAAAGCCGTCCACACCAGCCTTCGACGCGCCATAGACCGGGTTCGACCGCCGAACCCTCGCCCCGGCCACAGAGGACAACAGGACGATCTTCCCGTAGCCCTGGGAGCGCATCCGATCGGCGAGTCCATACAGGAGTGCGATCACTCCGGTCATGTTCACCCCGACCACCTCCGACACTGTCGCAGGGTCGGCGAAATAGTCGTGGCCCTCACGCAGGACACCCTGGGCCACCACCGCCACATCGATGTCGCCGATCGCCGAGACGATCTCGGCCACCACGTGCGGCATGTTCGCCGCGTCGGCTGCATCGAACCGCACATGGTGCACCTCGAGATCGGGCGAACCATCCACGATGTCGGCGGCCGCCGTCTCGGCCGCGGCCGGATCGCGGCTGACCAGCACGAGCCGCGCGGTGCCCGGCACGACGAGCCGACGGATCACTTCGAGCCCGATCTCGCTCGTTCCACCGAACAGGACGATGTTCTGGGCCACCCCCACTCCGTTCTTCATCGTTGTCCATCTCCCCTGTGTCGGTGCGTCCCGGCTTCCGCCGCGGACATGGTCGAATCAACTGTCGTGCGCCCGGTCACTCGGCGTTCCCCGTGTCCACGAGCGCCAGTCTCCGCGCGAGGTCGCTTCGCCACAGGCCACGCGGGTCCATCTGGTCCCGCACCGACGACCACTCATCGAAGCGCGGGTAACCACGCCGCACGGCCGATGGCGACACATGCGAGTCCTTGGCGAGGTAGTGGCGACCACCGGCATCGAGGACGACCTCGTCCACCTCGGCGAGCAGGCGAGCAAGACCCTCGGTGCCGGCCGCCATGTCGAGGGTGAGCGTCCAACCCTCCGTGGGGAACGACATCGGTGCGTCATTCTGGGCACCCATGCGCTTCAGGACAGCGAGGAAACTCGCGGCCCCCGCCGACGAGAACCGCTCGATGACCGCTCGCAGGACATCGGTGCGAGCGAGCGGCACGATGAACTGGTATTGGATGAAGCCCTGCGAACCGTACATCGTGTTCCAGTTGCGGATCCCATCCAGGGGATGGAAGAACGCCGGGATCGACCCGAGACCCACGTGTCTGCGCGATGGTGCCTTGCGGAACCATGCCTCGTTGAAGGCCTTGATCGACCACTTGTTGAGCACCCCATTCGGCATCCACGGTGGAGCGGCGATCCGCACCTTCGGGTCGTAGTCGAGAGCGCCGTCGGTGCGTCCGGCTCCCTTCCCGAGTGCCGACAGAGGCGCGTGATCTCCCCGCGTCAGGACCCCCCGGCCCATCGAGGCACCCCGGGCCAGGAGATCGACCCAGCACTTCGAGTAGCGGAACTCATCGTCGGTATCCGGGTCGGCCATCGCAGCACAGACCGCATCGAAGTCACCGAGCCGCTCGGTCTCAACCGTCACCTGCGAGGTCTGGATCGGAATCATCCGGATGGCGGCCCTCAGAATGACTCCGGTGAGTCCCATGCCACCGACCGTGGCCCAGAACCAGCCGCGCTGCTCCCAAGGAGACAGCCTGACCACCTCCCCCGACGACAACAACAGATCGAGCCATTCGACGTGCTGGCCGAAGCTCCCGTCGACATGGTGGTTCCCGCCGTGGATGTCGGAGGCGATAGCCCCGCCCACGGTCACGAATCGGGTTCCCGGTGTGACGGGGACGAACCAGCCCCGGGGCACGCTTCGACGGAGGATCTCATCGAGACTCACGCCGGCGGCGACCTCCAGAACGCCGGTGTCGGCATCGAGGAGGAACTCGGCGGCCGAGGGATTCTCCAACAGAGTGAGCACCACGAGTCCACCGGCGTTCTGGGCGGCCGCGCCGTAGGACCTGCCGAGACCACGCGTGATTGCACCGCGGGGACCGCTCGTCGCCAGTGCCGCAGCCACCGACGCGGAGTCACTGGCCTCGACAACATCGGCAACGGTCCACGCCGTTCGGCCCCATCCGGAGAGTCGTCTCTGGGTCATCGTACGAGTCTAGATGTCAGGGGTTTCCCGGCCCGGGCAGTGTCAGGCCGCGTACACGGCGAGCCCGTAGACCACCACCCAGACGAGTCCGTAGAACTGGATGGAGCGGTCCCCGAGGAAGACCTCCTCGGGAGCTCCACCGCCACCTCGCTCGAGCACCAGCATGTAGCGCAGCAGTGCCAGCACCATCGGCACGATCGTGAGTCCATGGAGCGGAACTGTCTCGTCGATCGATGCCGCGCTCTCGAGCGCCCACATGCAGTACGTCACCGCGGTCGCGGTGCACGATACCACCAGGATCTGGCGGAGATAGTCGGTGCTGTACTCGGCCAAGGAGCGCCGCGTCGAGACAGCTCCTTCACCCATCTCGCGGAGTTCTGCGAAACGTTTCCCCGCCACGATGAAGAACGAGCCGAACGTGATGCAGAGCACGAACCAGTTCGACATCGGTGTCCGCGTGGCGACGGCCCCCGCCATCGCGCGCAGGACGAAGCCGCTGGAGACGATGGCCAGATCCAGCACGGCGACATGCTTGAGGGCCGCGCTGTAGGCGAGCTGGATCACGGCATAGAGAGCGAGAATCCATCCGGCCTCGGCCCGCACCGACCACGCCAGCGCGGGTCCCCCGACGATCAATACCGTTCCGAGCACCCGAGCCAGTGGCATCGGGATCTCGCCGGCTGCGATCGGGCGGAACTTCTTCTTCGGGTGGGCTCTGTCTTGCTCGACGTCGCGGATGTCGTTCCAGAAGTACACCCCGGCCGACACCAGACAGAACGCGACGAACACGGTCGCGGCACGGCCGAGTGGACCGGCCTCATCCAGCACGCCGAGTGCGCCCGGGGCCGCAAAGACCAGCACATTCTTGACCCATTGCTTGGGGCGGGCCTCCCGCACGAGCGCGCCGATCATCGCGAGACACCCATCGATTCGTCCCGACCGTCGCGGCTGTCCACCTGGGCATCGAGGAGCCCGTGGAGTTCCTCGTGCTTCACGAGCAGTCCCCTCGTGGCCGCTGCCAGCATTGCGGCATCTCCCGAGGAGTCCCCGTAGGCCACATCGAGTCTGTCCCCGAGTCCGGCCTCGGCCATCCAGTGCCGGATGCGCGTCACCTTCTCGGCGCCTCGACAGTTCGGCCCGGACAACTCGCCCGTGAGCACCCCGTCAGCCTGCTCGAGCTCGGTGCAGAGCACCGCGTCCACCTCGAGCAGGTCGCCGACCACGTGCATGTACTCCCCGAACGAGGCCGACACGATGACCACCACATCGCCCCTCTCCTGGTGTGCGCGGAGCCGCGCCGCGGTGTCCCGGCGCATCCTCGACCCGACGATCCGCTCGGCGTGCTCGATACCCATCGTCGCTGCGCGGTCTGCATCGATCCCGGCGAGGCACTGGCGGGCGAAGTGCACCTTCAATCCGTCGTTGTCGCGCCGCACCACGAGCCCCACGACCGTCGGAACCGTGCGCACGATTGCAGTCAGCACTCGACCGATGCCGGCCACCCGGATCACGAACGGCACCACGCTGTCACGCACGGTGAGTGTGTGATCGAAGTCAAAGGCGACCACGGTCACTCCATCGCGTTCGCCGAGAACCGAGCCGTTCACACCGGGAACATGTGCCATGTCGGACGATATTACTTGTGACCGTTCTCGATCCGGAGAATGCCGTTCATCGCCGCGAAGAACGTCGGCCAACTCTTGCTCACGACACCTCCGTCATCGATCGACACATCGACCCCGACGAGGGAGACGAGCGACAGAGCCATCGCCATCCGATGATCATGATGCGTCTGGAATGTCGCGGGTCTGGGTCGCGAGGCGCCCCCGAACACCAGACCATCGGTTTCGTTCCGCACGTCGTATCCCGCGCGACTCAGTTCGGCTGCGAGGTCATCGATCCGGTTGCTCTCCTTGGCGCGGATGAAACCGACACCTGTGATCCTGCTCGACCCAGCACCGAGCCCGAGAGCAACGGCCACCGCGGGCACCAAATCGGAACAGTCGGCCATGTCCGCCTCGATCGGAGCAGATGTCAGGGTCGACGGGCACGAGATCGTCGTGGCACCCCGTCCCTACCTGCCCACCGAATACCGGGTCGAGCCGGACTTCTCCTCTGCTGCGTTCCAGTTGGCGGCCGCCGTGATCGCCGGGGGCCGCGTGAGGATTCCC
>JBJTCB010000054.1:0-17155 GCA_046091605.1 Actinomycetota bacterium
CCTGTGATCCTGCTCGACCCGGCACCGAGCCCGAGAGCAACGGCCCCCGCCGGCACCAAATCGGAACAGTCGGCCATGTCCGCCTCGATCGGAGCAATCGACCCCACCCCTTCGCCCACGGCGACGATGTCGTCACCGTCGACTCCCACGGCTGCCCCCATCGCCCTCAGGAGATCGAGGATTCTGGCGTCTCCCTGCAGGTGTGCCAGCGCGAGGCCGGGAATCCTCACGCGGCCCCCGGCGATCACGGCGGCCGCCAACGGAAACGCAGCCGAGGAGAAGTCCGGCTCGACCCGGTATTCGGTGGGCAGGTAGGGACGGGGCGCCACGACGATCTCGTGCCCGTCGACCCTGACATCTGCTCCGAACGAGGTCATCACTGCAACAGTCATCTCGACATAGGGCCGTGACACCAGGGAGCCAGAGATCTCGATGACGAGTCCCTCCGGCAGGACGGGTGCGATCAACATCAATGCCGAGATGAACTGGCTCGAGGCATCACCACGGATGCGCACCCGACCGCCCCGCAGCGTGCCCTGGGAGACCGTGACGGGCAGGTGCCCGGCATCCTGCGCCTCCACCTCTGCTCCCAGAGCGGTCAGTGCCTCGTGGAGATCACCCATCGGCCGCCTCCGCAATGGCCCAGCGCCGTCCACTGTCACGGGAGCGGAGTTCACTGCCGCGACCGCCGTGAGGAAGCGCGAGGTCGTCCCGGCGAGCCCGCAGTCGACCGACCGCGGCAGGAGGGGGCCGTGTCCCGAGCCGCCGGTGACCACCACGTCTGCGCCCGACCCGTTGACACGACCGAGTGAACGGAGGGCCTCCAACATCGCCGTGACGTCGTCGCCATCCGGGAGTCCCGTGAGTGTCGATTTGCCATCTGCGAGCAATGCACACACCAGCGCCCTGTTCGCCACGCTCTTGGAACCGGGAACCTCGACGACCGCATCGATCGGAGCGGAGCGGCCCGTGACGCGCACGAGTCCGTGTGGCGCGCTCACCGAGTCTCCGACGACGATGCCATCACGACAGGGGCTGGGTGGCCGGTCGGAATCCCCTCGCCAGCAGTCCACCGCGGAAGAGATCGACATGTTCGCTGCGAATCACGATGACCATCACACCCTTGTCGCCCTCGACAGAGTGGACGACCTCAAAGTCGTGGATGTTGACGCCGAGATCACCCGACAGCGAGAACACCTCGGCCGCGGCACCCGGGCGGTCGGGACTCGGGATGCGCACCTCGGTGAGATCCTCGATCGCCCCGGCCTTCGACGGCAGGTTCATCCGCGCGCGCCGTGCCGCGTCGAGGTGTCCACGGAGTGCCTCCCTGTCCCCCTCCTTGACCGACGTGCGCAGCGACTGCAACCCGCCGATGAGGTCGTCGAGACCATCGAGGATCGCGGCACGATTCTCGCCGCAGATGTCCAGCCAGATTCCCGACCGGGATGACGCGATGCGCGTCATGTCACGGAAACCGCCTGCCGCGAGCCGCAACAGAGCGGCATGTTCATCCGACCGAGCGGCCGCAACTCCCATGAGTGCGGCCGCAGTGAGATGGGGCACATGGCTCACCACTGCCACGAGACGGTCGTGGCTCGACGGTGCGAGCGCCACGACTTCTGCGCCGAGGGATGACACGACTTCTGCCACGAGCGAGAAGGCCTCGTCGGATGTGGCGGACGTGGGCGTCAGGACCCACGTCGCACCCTCGAACATGGACGCGTCAGCGCCCTCCAGACCGTCGAGTTCCGACCCCGCCATGGGGTGCCCGGGCACGCACCTGGGGTCATCGATCGCATCGGCCACCGGGGACTTCACCGAGCCGACATCGGTGACAATGCCCCCGGTCGAGGCGAGGGCACCGCGGACTCCCTCCACGAGGGTTGCCACCGGTGTCGCCACGAACGTCACCCGGGCCGCAGCCGAGATCCCCACAGCATCGACAATGCCCCGCGAGAGGGCCTCCTCGGCCCGACCCTCCACGTTGTCCACACCGTGCACGAGCCAGCCCGCGCGCCGCAAGGCGAGACAGACCGACCCGCCGATCAGGCCCAGCCCGACGACATTGGCGACGCTTGGGGCGTTATTTTCCGGGGCGCTCACGTCTCAATGCTACTTGTCGCCCCTTGACGGCTGCCGTCGATAAGGCGAGCACCTCGTCGCTGGTCAACAGCCTCCATCGCCCGGGCGCGAGCGAGGGATCAACGAGCGGTCCGATACGGGTGCGTGCGAGTCGCACCACGGGGAACCCGATGTGCTCGCACATCCGACGCACCTGACGGTTGCGACCCTCGTGGATCACGATGCGCAGCACCCCGGGTTGGGGCTGTCCCACGACAGCGGGTGCAGTGAGCCCATCGTCGAGCTCGACCCCCCGACGCAGGCTCGCCAGCGCGTTCTCCGGTACGGCGCGACCGTTCGAGTCGACTTCGACGAGGTACTCCTTGTCGACACCGTGCCGCGGATGTGCAAGCAGGTTGGCGAGCGTCCCGTCATTGGTCAGGATCAACAGTCCGGACGTGTCCATGTCGAGCCGACCCACGGGGAACACCCTCGGCTCGTGCGGCACGAGATCCACGACTGTCTCGCGGCCGTGCGTGTCCGACGCGGTCGTCACGACGCCCGTGGGCTTGTTCAGCACATAGTGCACCGTGTCGGGCACGATTCCCACCGGCACTCCGTCGACCACGACTGCGTCACGGTCCGGCTCGACCCGACGCCCGAGGACTGCCACGTCGCCGTTCACCGTGACGCGACCCTCGTCGATCAGGTCCTCGCACGCGCGACGCGATCCGAACCCGATCCGGGCAAGGACCTTCTGGAGTCGCTCGCCCTCGACGGGAGTCCCGGCGTCCTCAGTCACCATCGGGCGACGCGGACGCATCGTCGGCGCCGGACTCGAGATCGGGCCCAAGTCGCAGGGTCTTCTCGAGTGCCTCCACGAGCGATGCATCGGGAACGAACGTCGAGATCGGAGGCATGTCCTCGAGCGAGGCCAATCCGAGCTTGTCGAGGAAGAGCGGCGTCGTTCCCCACATGACGGCTTGGCCCGGACCACTGTCGCGGCCGATCGGCGCGATGTAGCCGCGCCCATGGAGAGTGCGCATCA
Organism: Actinomycetota bacterium; assembly: GCA_046091605.1. Lineage (GTDB taxonomy): Bacteria > Actinomycetota > Acidimicrobiia > Acidimicrobiales > Ilumatobacteraceae > UBA2093. Next base: position 3,110 of record JBJTCB010000054.1, read on the forward strand.
CCGCCTCGGGATCCACTCCCCTGATCGATGCGATCTGCAGACGCGAGATCGGCTGCTTGTACGCGATGATCGCCAGAGTCTCCAGCGCGGCTCCCGACAGTCGCGCGCGTTGTCCGTCGAGAATGAAACGCTCCACATAGTGGGCGAGATCGGGATGTGACTGGTACCGCCATCCCCCTGCGACCTTTGCGATCTCGAACCCGTGACCGGCATCGGCGTACACAGAGCCGAGGGTGCCGCAGATCTCGTCCACCTGAGCCACGGGAATCTCGACGAGTTCAGCGATCAACTGAGCCGGCACCGACTCCTGGGCGACCATCAGGATCGCCTCGATCGCACGCACCGTCTCTGGTGCGACTGCGTTCCCGGGTGTCACGACTCTCCTCAGCCCTCGTACAGGTCGATCTCGACATTGGTTCCGGCGTCGGGACCGACTCCGGTCCAGGTCACGGTGATGTCACCGAAGCGGTCGTGCTGGTCGATCTCGATCCAACCCTGCTTGTAGAGCTCGAGCACCGCGAGGAAATCCACGATGATCTCGAGGCGATCCACGAACGATCCGGTGAGATCCCGGAAGGTCACCGCCCGGCGCAGCGGCAGGTCGTGCATCAGTCTCTCGACTGCCTCGGGAACCGCGAACCGCACCGGCGACACGTGGTACATGTCGAGGGAGAGGGACATCCTCGGGGTGATCGCCGAGATCAATCCTCTCTGCAACTTGGCGAGGGTGAGCCCCTCCAACGGGTCGGGCACGACCCCCGCGAACCTCTCGTCGGGGCCCGCGGTGCGGGAAAAGACGAGGTCGGCATCGTCCACGAACCGCGCCAGGATCTGGGCGACGTCCTTGAAGGTCTTGCACTCGAGCAATCGCGCGAGCAGGAGATCCCGTTCCTCCCAGAGGGCGAATTCATCGTCGAGCTCGACCGCGTCCCGACCGGGCAAGAGCCTCTGCGACTTGATCTCGACCAGCGATGCTGCGATCAGCAGGAACTCCGTGGCGATCTCGAGGTCGAGTTCCTGCATCCGCGCCAGTTCGGCGAGATAGGCGTCCACGATCGTGGACAGGCTCACCTCGTGGATGTCCACCTCCTCGCGCATGATCAGGTGGAGCAACAGATCGAATGGCCCCTCGTAGACGGGGGTCGAAACTTCGATCGGCACGATCCCATGGTAGTTGGGGTGCCCATGGGCGCACGGGAGGCAACGGGAATTGGCGGACGTGGTCTCCCCCCGCGCCACTAGCGTCGGGGCGTGGCCCGGGTCCTCTCCTGCATCCAACCGACCGGCGAGGTCCACCTGGGGAACTATCTGGGCGCTCTCCGCAACTGGGTGATCGGCCAACACGATGGGGACGTCTTCCACGGGATCGTCGACCTCCACGCCCTGACCGTGGTGGACCAACCCGGGATCGTGGGACGCAACACCCTCGAGTTGGCCGCGATGCTCTTCGCCGTCGGCCTCGATCCGGACGTGGCCACGGTCTGCGTGCAGAGCCATGTGCCGGAGCACAGCCAACTCGGGTGGATCATGGAGTGCACCGTCTCCTACGGCGAACTCAGCCGGATGACGCAATTCAAGGAAAAGGCCGCAAAGCGGGAGGCAGACTTCGTCTCTGCGGGTCTTTTCACCTATCCCGCACTCCAGGCCGCCGACATCCTGCTCTACGATGCCGATGAAGTGCCCGTCGGCGAGGATCAGAGACAACACGTCGAGATCACGCGGGACATCGCCATTCGTTTCAACCATCGCTTCGGTGACACGTTCCGGATTCCCCGGGCCGTGCACCCGAGGGCTGGTGCGCGGGTCATGGACCTCCAGGAGCCGACGTCCAAGATGTCCAAGACCTCCTCCGGCGAGGCGGGGATCGTGTATCTCCTCGACGACGACGCAGCGATCGCCCGCAAGTTCAAGCGGGCGGTCACCGACTCCGAGGCGAGCGTGCGTTACGACCGCGAGAACAAGCCCGGCGTGGCGAACCTGCTCGACATCCTCTCGGCAGCCACCGGTGAGTCGATCGAGGCGCTCGTCGACAGCTACACCCAGTACGGCCCGCTCAAGAACGACGCGGCTGATGCCGTCGTGGCCCTGGTCGCACCGATTCGCAGCAGGTACAACGAGCTGCGCTCGGATCCCGCCGAGCTCGCACGACTCGTCAGGATCGGCAACGACCGCGCGCGCCGGGTTGCGGCCGCCACACTCGCCCGCGCACACGCCGCGATCGGGTTGATGCCGTCCATCTGACGGTGCACACCAGTCTCCCGACACACGCGCCAGACCCCGTCCACGGTCCCGGGAGCGCCTCAGATGTCGTCGGCTTGCCGCAAGGCTGCCGCGAGGGGATCCGCCGGGTCGTTCGAGACGGCAAGGGCGACCGTGCGCGGATCGGAGACTCCCCCGAGCAGCGCCGCACCGAGGATCTCGTGATCGTGGTAGCTCCGCAAGCGCGCACCCCGGGGTCCCACGACGGTGGCAACGATTCGCCCCATCCACCCCAGATCGCTCTCGGTCTTGCCGACATCGTGGAGCAGGGCCGCCGCGCGTGCCCATCGTTCTGCTCCCGGGGCGAGCGCATCGAACCGAGAGAGCACCTGCAGCGAGTGCCGGCGGTCACGGCCCTGCATCGATGACCAGAGCGCGAACTCGGCGTCGCCCAGGATCGCACGTGCGCGCTCCGTTTCTGCCCCGTCTGGTTCGCGGTTCGAGACAGAACCCACCGCCCGGCGCCCGAGATGCACGAATGCACGGCTCTTCATCGGCCCGCCCTCGGGTGAGCGCCGCGGTACACGGCCCACAGGCGCTCTGTCGAGACCTTCGTGTAGATCTGGGTCGTCGAGATCGATGCGTGACCGAGCATCTCCTGGACGATCCGCAGATCGGCTCCGTGTTCGAGCATGTGAGTCGCACACGAGTGCCGCAGCACGTGCGGACTCAATTCACGCCTGATGCCCGCCCGCGCGCCCGCCTCGCGGACGACATTCCACGCCTTCTGCCTGTTGAGGCGCCGGCCGGTGACGGTGAGGAACACCGCTCGTCGATCCTCGGGGCTGCGCCACACCTCGGGAACCAGCATCGGTCGTCCGCCCGCCCCGAGCCATTCGCTCAGGCGTGCGTGCGACTGCGAGCCGAACGGTACGAGACGTTCCTTCGCCCCCTTGCCGAACAGGCGCACGACTCTCGACGTCATGTCGAGGTCGTCGAGGTCGAGGCCGCACACCTCCGAGATCCGCGCGCCCGTGGCATAGAGGAATTCGAGGAGGGCACGATCACGGATGTCCTCGGCCGACTCGCCCGTCACAGAGGCGAGCATCTCCCCCACCTCTGCGACATCGAGCGGCTTTGGGACACCCTTGGGAACCTTCACGCCCTCGGCCGAGGATGTCGGATCATCGTCGCGCACATCCTCGGCCACGAGGTACCGGTGCAGCATTCGCACCGCCGCGAGTCGCCGCGCCACGGTCGATGAGGCACTTCCACCAGCCATCAGAGCCTCGACGAAGGCCGTCACATCGGCATCCCTGGCGGTCAGCAGGGTTCTCTTGGCTCCCACCAGGTGCGTTCGCCACGCCGCGATGTCGCGTCGATACGCGGCCACGGTGTTCTCACTACGACCGCGCTCCACCGACAACCACCGACAGAACCGCTCCACCAGCGCGGCGTCGCGGTCCGAGGCACCGGGACCCCCCGCTGCGGGCGACCGGTTGCCCGACATCAGCGGGTCCGCGTCAGAAGATCCGGGCGCAAACGGGCGGTCAAGAGAAGACCCGCAACCGTCTTGGAATCGGTGATACTGCCGGCGTCGACCATCGAGAGGGCGATCTCGAAGGGAACCTCGAGGAGTTCCATCTCCTGCTCCTCGGGACCATGCGGCACCGGCGCACCTCGAGTGAGACCCTCGGCGAGGTGAATCTCGACGATCGAGTCGGTCACACCCGGGGACGAGATGATGGAGCCGAGCCGAGTCAACGAGCGGGCCGTGAAGCCCGTCTCCTCATGCAGTTCCCGCTCGGCGGTCACCTCGGCGGCTTCCCCCGGCTTGTCGCGCATGCCCGCGGGGATCTCCAGGATCGACTCGTGCAGGGTCGCGCGGTATTGACGCACCAAGAGCACCGAACCCTCGTCGGTGACGGCAACGATCCCCACCGCACCCGGAGTCGACAGGTAGGTCCGCTCGAAACGCTCACCCGATGGGGCCACGACGGTGCGACGCACGAGCCCGAACACGTACCACGAGTGCACCGACTCCTCGGCGTCGATCGAGAATGATCGACCGATCGGACCGACGATCGGATCAACCATCACGGCGATCCCGGACTGTCGGGACCTGCGCGATCAATTCACCCGCGATGTCTCGGTGCCGGCCGATGCGAGCCGGAGTTCACGGTGCACGAGTGCGGCACCGATCAGTTCCCGGAACAGCGGGTGCGCACGATCGGGTCGACTCTTGAATTCGGGATGGGCCTGCGTGCCGACCCAGAACGGGTGATCCACGAGCTCGACGAATTCGACCAGTCGCTTGTCGGGCGAGGTGCCACTGCACAGCAAGCCCGACTCCTCGAAGCGCGAGCGCATCGTGTAGTTGAACTCGTAGCGATGACGGTGGCGCTCACTGACGACCGTCTCGCCGTAGGCCTCGGCCACCTTTGTGCCGGGCTGGAGAACCGCGTAATACGCACCGAGGCGCATCGAGCCTCCCTTCATCGTCACATCCCTCTGATCGACCATCAAGTCGATCACCGGGTGGGTGGTGGAGGGCTCGAACTCGGTGCTGTTCGCATCGGACATCCCGAGCACGTGGCGCGCGAACTCGATCGTCATCACCTGCATCCCCAGGCACAGCCCGAGGCACGGCACCATGTTCTCGCGGGCGTGCGCGGCGGCGGCGATCTTGCCCTCGATGCCGCGCGGACCGAATCCCCCGGGGATCACCATCCCGTCGAGACCGTTCAGTCGACCCGACGCGAGCAATCCCTCGACTTCCTCGGCCTGGATCCAATCGATCTCTACCTTCGCGCCGTGGTGGAAGCCGGCGTGCTTGAGGCTCTCCACGACCGACAGGTATGCGTCCTGCAGGTCCACGTACTTGCCGATGAGTCCGATCCTCACGGGCTTGACCGACTCGTCGACACGATTGACCAGGGCCTCCCACGCCGTGAGATCGGGCTCACCGTCCAGGCGGAGCACGTCGCACACCACGCCGTCGAGTCCCTCTTCGTGGAGGATGAGTGGGAGTTCGTAGATGTTCCGGGCATCGGCGGCGTTGATCACCGCGTTGGTGTCCACGTCGCACATGAGCGAGATCTTGCGCTTGAGACTGCTGCTGAGGGGCTCCTCGCTGCGGCACACGATGACATCGGGCTGGATACCGCGGGAGCGCAGTTCCGTGACGCTGTGCTGGGTGGGCTTTGTCTTCTGCTCGCCGCTCGGGCCGATGAACGGCACAAGGGTGACGTGCAGGTAGCACACGTTGTCGCGGCCGGCCTCGTTGCGGAACTGTCGGATCGCCTCGAGGAACGGGAGGATCTCGATGTCGCCGACCGTGCCACCCACCTCGGTGATCACGACATCGGTGTCGTCGGTGGCGATCCGGCGGATCCGGCGCTTGATCTCGTCGGTGATGTGGGGAATCGCCTGGACGGTCTTGCCCAGGTAGTCGCCGCGCCTCTCGGCCGCGAGGACCGCCTGGTAGATCGAGCCGGTTGTTGCGTTCGACGAACGCGTGAGGTTCTCGTCGATGAACCGCTCGTAATGGCCGAGGTCGAGGTCGGTCTCGCCACCATCGTCGGTGACGAAGACCTCTCCGTGCTCGAACGGATTCATCGTGCCGGGATCGACGTTGATGTACGGATCCAGCTTCTGCATCGTCACCCGCAGACCACGCATCTTCAACAGACGCCCGAGAGACGACGCGGTGAGTCCCTTGCCGAGTGAACTGGCGACGCCACCTGTCACGAAGATGTGCTTGGGCATCGCTTCTCCCGTCGAACTCGCACTGCCAACGGGATTACATCATAACCGCTCCGGCCGAGCCGGGAGCCACCCTCGAGGGTCAGGATCGGTTGGGTTTGCGGTCCGAACCGAGGCTCGACAAAAGATCCCTCGCGTGGGCCGTCGCCGTCCCGTCTGCCACTCCACCCGAGATCATCCGGGCGATCTCGGCCGACCTCGCATCGGAGTCGAGCATGACAGCCTCGGCGGTGGTGGAGCCCTTGCGCACGGTTTTGACGACCGAGACCTGGTGGTGCGCCGCTGCGGCCACTTGGGGCAGATGCGTCACGGCGAACACCTGGTGCGCAGCACCGAGCTCTCTCAGGGCGCGCGCCACTGCCACAGCCGCTTCGCCCCCGATGCCGGCATCGACCTCGTCGAACACCATCGTGGCCGGCTCTCCCGCAAGCACGAGTCGCAGCGCGAGCATCGTGCGCGCCAATTCGCCTCCACTGGCCACCTTCGACAGGGGCAGCGCCGGGGCGCCGGGGTTCGCCGCCAGAATGAAGGTCACCGCATCACCGGCCGGATCGGTCGACTCATCCCCCACGGCGATCGTGACCCGGGCATGGGCCATCGCAAGTGCCTTCAGACGCGCCTGAACGGCCTCTCCGAGCCCCGGCGCAGCCTGCCGCCGGGCATTCCCCACGACCCTCTGGGCAGCCGTTAGCGCCGTGTGGGCGCGATTCCGCTCTACCTCGAGGGCGTTGATCCGGTCTGTCCAGCCCTCCAGCTGGTCGAGACGGGCCCGCGCCTCGGCCCCGAACAGCCGGACATCGGCGAGAGTGTCACCGTACTTGCGACGCAAATCCCTGAGCATCTGACGACGTTGGCGAATCTCAGCCAATCGCTCCGGATTCTCCTCAGCCGAATCAGCCCTCGCGCGCAGGTCGCGAGCCAGGTCGTCGAGATCAGCAACGAGGCCCGAGAGTCTCTCGGCCCACTCCATGAGTCCCTCCACGGATCGCAGGCCCTTGAGTGCGCCCCCGAGGGACGGCGCGGCACCATCGTCTCCGGAGATCGCGTCACACGCGGCCCAGAGAGCATCGCGCATCCGAACAACATCGGAGAGCAGACTCTCCTCGCGGTCGAGCGCCACGTCTTCGTCGTCGTCCTCGAGTCCGGCACCTTCTATCTCTGCGCACTGGAACCGCAGCAGATCAATCTCACGAGCCCTCGACTTCTCATCGCCGCCCATTGCCGCGAGGGCAGCCTCGCACTCCGCGACCCGATCTCGAGCCGCACGAAGATCGGTGAGGTCGATTCCCGCGAAGGCATCCAATGCGCCACGTTGCGCGGCCGCCCCGAGGAGCCGCTGGTGTGCGTGCTGGCCATGGATGTCGAGAAGGTCGGTTCCCGCCTCGACGAGGGCAGCAACCGTGGCCATCCGTCCGTTCACGTAGGCACGAGACTTTCCGCCCCGCTGGATCACCCGGGTCAGGATGACCTCGCTGCCGTCCGCGTCGATGAACCTGGCGTCGACGCGCGCCTCGTCGCACCCGGTCCGAATCACGTCGGCGTCGGCGCGTCGCCCGACGACGAGACCGATCGCCTCGACCAACATCGTCTTGCCCGCGCCCGTCTCCCCGGTGAGGGCGGTGAAACCCTCGGCGAGATCGACGCGCGCCGACTCGATCACCCCGAGATTCTCGACCGAGAGTTCGACGAGCATCGGTGATCAACGGTCCGCGAGGCCGAACTTCGACTTCAGGACTTCGTGGAACCGGGTTGCGCCGAACCGCACGAACCTGGCCGTCTTCTCGCTCGCTGTCACCGTGACAACCCCCCCGGTGTCGAGTGTGTGCATCGGCGCACCGTCGACGGAGACCGTCGCAGCGCGGTGGTCAAGCACCTCGATCCTCACCGGTTCACTCGGATCGAGCACGAGCGAGCGGTCGAAGAGCATGTGGGGCGACACCGGGGTGACGAGGATCGCGCGGAGCCTCGGCGAGACCACCGGACCCCGCGCCGACAGCGAATAGGCCGTCGAGCCGGTGGGCGTCGCGATGATCAGCCCATCGGCTGCGTACGTGGTGAAGGGCGCCCCGTCGATCCCGACCGCGAGATGGACCGTGTGCCCGGCATCACGCTTCTCGAGGACAACCTCGTTCAGGGCGAGCGACGAGGAGAGATCGCCCGAACCGTCATCGACGCGGACATCCAGGAGCATTCGGTCCTCGACCCGGCACGCACCATCGCGCGCGCCCGACAACCATGTGTCGACGGCCGCGATGGCGGAGTCCGCCTCGACATCGGCGAGGTACCCGAGCGACCCCATGTTCACTCCGATGATCGGAACCGGCTCGCCGCGGAGGGCCCTGACGGCGCGGAGCATCGTTCCGTCCCCGCCGATCGAGACGACGAGATCGGGGGCACGATCTGCACCCTCCAGATCCACGACGTCGAGACCCCTGGCGCGGGCCCACGTCGACAGCGCGTCGCCGAGTGCCACGGCATCCTCGCGGAACCGATGGACCGCGAGTCCGATCACACTGCCTGACGTCACGCCACCAAAGTTACGGTCGCGGGGCGACTCTGGTGTGCATCAGAAACTCGACATTGCCCTCCGACCCGGTGATCGGTGACTCGCATGTGCCGACAACTGTGCCTCCATGCTCCTCGACACACCGGGCGACCCGGTCCAGGGCCTCGGACCTCAATGCCTCGTCCCGGATCACGCCCCGCGCGCGGGATGCCTCGGCCCGGCCGACCTCGAACTGGGGCTTGACCAGCAGGATCATCTCGCAGATCGGATGACCGGCCTCCGGGGCCACGAGCGACATCAACGAGGGCATCACTGTCACGAGCGAGATGAACGACATGTCAGCGACCAGCAAAGAACACGGCCCCGGCAGTGACGATGCCTCGACCCGGCGGATGTCGGTCTTTTCGCGGACATCGACACGGGAATCGGCCCGCAAGGATTCGTGCAACTGATTCGTCCCCACGTCGATCGCCACCACGAGACGCGCTCCCCGCTCGAGCACGCACTGGGTGAACCCACCCGTCGATGAGCCGGCATCGACCACCCCTCGGCCGGCCACATCGACACCGAACTGGATGAGCGCATGCTCGAGTTTCTGCGCACCACGCCCCACCCAGCGCCTCTCCGTCGCCACCACGATCGGCTCCCCAGCCCCGACCAATCGCGATGCTTTGGAGGCGGGAGCACCCGAGACGGTCACCTTTCCCGCCGCGATCAACTCCGTCGCCTCACCCCGCGATGAGGCGAGCCCCCTCGCCACCATGGCCGCATCGAGCCGCGTCCTCAACGTCCCTGCCCGGTGATCTGATCGACGACGCTCGCCAGGTCTGCCGCGATGAGATCGGCGGTCGGATCCCCCTCGCTCTCGGTCCCCGACAGCACGTGGGCGAACCGGCACCCGAGGGCCCCGGCAAAACCACCGTCGGTGTCCGCACGATCACCGACAAACCAGACATCACCGGTGTCGAGGCGGCCGAGGGAGGACTCCACGAGGTCGACCATCGTGCGATGCGGTTTGCCCGTCACGAGGGGCGCGATTCCCGACGCTGTCTCGATCGCGGCGACTACGGTGCCTCCGCCCGGGACGGGGCCATCCGGCGTCGGGTACACGGGGTCGGCGTTGGAGGCGATGAAACGGGCCCCGTGCCGCACGAGCCGCGCAGCATCGGAGACCGTGCCGTAGTCCATCTCCCGATGCAGCCCGACAACGACTGCATCGACGCGGTCGACCCCCCTGTTCTCATGTGCCACGACAACCTCGGCCCCGACTCTCTCCAGTTCTTCGGCGAGTCCCCGTCCACCGCACAGGAACACCCTCGCGCCCGGGTCGACCACCATCGATGCCGCCATCGCCGACGTGAAGAGATGGGGACCCGCGTCGATCCCGATCGCGGCCAAGTGACCAATCAGATCGGCCCTCGTGGAGAACGAGTTGTTCGTCACGAAGCCCACGGTGGTGCCCGCCGCGCGCAATGTCGCCACGGCCGCCGAGGCACCCGGTATCTCGCGGTGTGCGAGCCACACCACGCCGTCCATGTCGAGGAGAACCACGCGGGCGCTCATGCGACCCGACCCGCGGTTTTGTTCGATGACGCCACAAGTGACACCCTAGGCACATGCCCCGCTTCGAACCTTTCGATGCCGTTCACTTCTCCGGGGACACCGACGTCACCACCCGAACGTCCCCCCCGTACGACGTCTTCGACGAGATCGAGCGCGACCACCACGCCGCCGCATCGCCACACAACATCGTGCTCGTCGATTACCCGCTCGAGCGCGACGGCCCCTCGCGCTACGAGAAAGCAGCCCGCACACTCGCCCAGTGGATCGACACGGGCGTCACCGTTCGTGAGCAAGTCCCCTCCCTGACGATCTACCGCATGACGTTCCGCGATGAGGCCGGGCGCGAGCGCACTGTGTCGGGAGTGATCGGCGCCCTCGAGGTCGTCGACAACGGCGCCGGGGGCGTCCTGCCCCACGAGCGAACCACCCCGAAGGCCAAGACCGATCGGCTCGATCTCACCCGCGCGACGCGCCACAATCTGAGCCCCGTGTGGGGACTCTCGCTCACGACCGGCTTGAGCGGGTTGCTGGCAGAGCCCGGTCGGGTCTTTGCCACTGCCACGGCCGACGGTGTCCACCATGTCGCCGAGGCCGTCACCGATCCCGACCGCATCTCGGCCATCTGCGGTGCGGTGTCGTCGACGTCTGTTCTGATCGCAGATGGTCACCACCGCTATGCGATCAGTCGCACCTACCGCGACGAGATGCGCGGAGCGGGTCTCCCCGCCTCCGAGACCACGATGACGTTCGTCCAGGAGCTGGTCGAGGATCAGCTCAGCGTGGCTGCGATCCACCGTCTCTACGACCTCCCCCATGCCGAGCTCAGGGCCGCCCTCGCGACGAACTACGACGAGATCAGTCAGGTGATCACGGGACCCTCCACGATCGCCGAGATGGACGAGCGGGGTTGCATCTGCCTCGTCGACCCCGACGGGCGCGGCGTTCTCCTCGCCGAGAGAAGCGGCGCACTCGACGGTGTCCGAGCCCTCGACAGTGCCCGACTCGAGTGGACCCTCTCCACCACCGGGCACACCGTCGCCTACCAGCACGGAGTCGAGAACGTTCTCCACGCCCTCGCAGAGGGACGTGCGAAGTCGGCAGTGTTGATCAGGCCGGTGTCACTCGAGGAGATCCGACGGACGGCCGAGACGGGAGAATTGATGCCCCCGAAATCCACGTTCTTCACGCCCAAGCTGCGCACCGGCATGGTGCTGCGTCCCCTCGACCAGTGATCCAGTCGCGGAAAGATGTCCGGCGGGCTCACGCGAACGAGACGGCTCAGGTGACGGAGGCGTCGTAGATGCTCTGGATCGATGCCCCGAGCGCCGCGTCGAACTCGGCGTCCGACTGCTTCGCCGAGAGACCCTCCGTGAGTGCCCTGGAGAAGCTCGCGATCACGCCCTTGTTCCGCGCGAGACGCGCGTTCGATTCATCGCGGCTGTAGCCGCCCGAGAGTGCGACCACACGCACGACAGCCGGGTGAGCGACGAGCTCGGCATAAAACCCATCGACTTCCGGGAGAGTCAACTTCAGCATCACCGGCTGACCGGCGGCCTGCCGATCCAACCCCGCGAGGAGTTCGGCCTTCAGGATCGACTCGGCAACGGACTTGTCCGGACAGTGGATGTCGACCTCGGGCTCGATGATCGGCACCAGACCTGCCGCGAGGATGCGGCGGCCCTCGAGGAACTGCTGGGCGACCACTGCTCGGATACCGCTCGCGCTCGCCTGCTTGATCACCGAGCGCATCTTCGTGCCGAACACGCCCTTGTCACGGGCGCGGACGAGGAGTGCCTCGAGGTCGGGCATCGGCTTCATCATCTGCACACCGTCGGCTTCGTCCGCGAGCCCCTTGTCCACCTTCAAGAACGGAACCACCTTCTTCTTCGTCCAGAGATATTCGGCACTCCCCACGCCCTCGATGTCACGATCCATTGTCCCCTCGAACAGGATCGCGCCCAGCACCCTCGACCCGTCGAACTCCTGGCTGGTGACCATCCGGGCTCGCATCCCGTGCATCAAGTCGAACATCTGGCTGTCGCCGGAGTATTCCGACTCCTCGATGCCGTACAGCCGGAGCGCCTTGGGAGTGCTCCCGCCGCTCTGATCGAGGGCGGCGATGAAACCCTTGCCCGTGCGCATTCTCTCGAGTTGATCAGCGTTCATGGTGATTCCTTTCCCTCGCCCACGGTACTCGCGACGCGACCGCGGGGAGGGAAACGGATGCCCGATCAGGTGCCAAGGACCGACAATCGCTCGGCGACGTCGGCGAAATCCGGCTCAAGACGCGCGACACGCTCGAAGAACTGGCGTGCGAGGATCACGTTCCCGGCGCGGTCGTGCAGATCGCCTAGGACGTACCACTGACGAAGGTGACGCTCGCCGGGTCGCGACTGGTCACCGACTGCGGTCTTCATCATTGCGATCGCGGCATCGAGGTCGCCCTGATCGGCGAGCGAACCCGCGACCACGATGCGACCCTCGGCGACGATCTCGGCGTTCGGAGATGCAGCGGCGAGTTCGTCCCACAGCTCGGCGATCCGTGCGTGGTTCCCCAGTGCCCGGTGACAGTCGGCGAGAACCGCGTGGTTGAAGAGCCAACGCGGATTGAGCTCGAGCGCGCGCTCCAACTCGCGCGCGGCGGCCGCCCAAGTGCCCGCACGATAGAGGCACAGTCCGAGAATCTCATGCACCGCAGAGACGTCCTGGTACTCCTTGGCCATCGGCAGGAGCATCTTGCGGGCCTCGTCGTAGCGGTGGGCCTCGAAGGGGACGAGAGCAGCTTCGTAACGCTTGATCGCACGACCCGAGGACCGCTTGCCGAGACGCTTCTCGAACTCCTCGATCACATCGTCGAGCGCTCGAAGCTCCCGCCGACCGCCCTTGGCGGCCTTCGGACGGGTCTTGGCGCGCGAGGCGTCAGCCTGACGGGCACCGGCCCTGCCCTCGTCGATCCACTCGATCCGCTCTCGTGTCGGACGCGAGGACATCTCGCCGGTCGTGACACGACCACCGGTTCGACGACGAACCTCTCCCGCCTTCCGCTCAGCGGCGGTCAACGGCCGGTCGTCATCGCCACGGGGACGACGAGGCCGGTCATCATCGCCACGCGGTCTACGCGGCCGGTCGTCGTCGAAGCGTCGCGGGCCACCACGGAAGCCACCACGCGAACCATCATCGTCCCGGCGTGGTCTGCGCGGCCGGTCATCATCGCCACGCGGTCTACGCGGCCGGTCGTCATCCCGTCCCGAGCCTCCAGATCCGCGTCCTCCGGCTCCACGACCGCCGGCACCGCGGCCTCCTGCACCCGGTCGACCACGGCCACCGCCATCACGGAAGCCTCCCCCGCCCCGGCCCCCAGAGCCACCGCGCGACGAACCACCACCGCGTGCTCCGGGACCGGATCGAGAAGGAGGACGTTGCGGCATGGCTCACCGAGTCTAAGGACGTGAATCGAAACGATGCCGGAAGCGCAAAGGAGCCCCGGACGAGACGTCCGAGGCTCCTTCGAGAAATAATCCGGCGGCGTCCTACTCTCCCAGGGGGTCTACCCCCAAGTACCATCGGCGCTGACAGGCTTAACTGCCGTGTTCGGAATGGGAACGGGTGTGACCCTGTCGCCATGGCCACCGGAAATCAGTTGTCAATGTGGATCCCCACAAGGACTCCAGAGCAAGCACGAGCACGATTCAAAACCAAGCCCTCGGCCGATTAGTACCGGTCAGCTCAAGACGTTACCGTCCTTACACTTCCGGCCTATCAACGTGGTGGTCTAGCCACGGGCCTTACCAGGTTGACCCTGTGAGAGTCCTCATCTTTGAACGGGTTTCCCACTTAGATGCTTTCAGCGGTTATCCCTTCCGGAGGTGGCTAATCAGCCGTGCCCTTGGCAGGACAACTGACACACCAGAGCTCCGTCCATCCCGGTCCTCTCGTACTAGGGATAGCTTTCATCAAGACTCTTCCGGCTGCGGAGGATAGGGACCGAACTGTCTCACGACGTTCTGAACCCA
>JBJTCB010000055.1:0-8367 GCA_046091605.1 Actinomycetota bacterium
TCGCCCCGATGATCGTGCTGGTCGTGCCCGTGGCGCTGCTCGCGTGGTTGATCCTCGATCGCATCGCGGCCCGCGGCGGGTTGTCGGGGTTCGCCGAGGCGGGCTCCATCGCGGGCGCCGTGGTGGCCTCGTCGGTGCTCGTGTTCTTCGCGATCCAACTCGTTCCGTATGGTCGCGACCGCACGAACCCGCCGGTGACCGGGGAACCGCAGTGGGCCAACCCCGAGACGCGCGAGTTGATGGTGCGTGCCTGCTCCGGGTGCCACTCGAACGAGGTGGAGTACCCGTCGTATGCATCGGTCGCGCCGATCTCGTGGATGGTGCAGTGGCACATCGATGAGGGTCGGGAGAGTGTGAACTACTCCGAGTGGGATGTGAGCACCCACGGCGGTGACGAGACGTGGGAAGAGATCAAGAAGGGCTCGATGCCGCCTCCGTACTACACCCGGTTCGGCCGGCACCCCGAGGCGAATCTGACCGACACCGAACTCGAGACTCTCCTCGCGGGAGTGAGGGCGACCCCCGGGCTCTACGAGAGCGACGGGTACGGTCGCGGCGACAAGGACGACGACTGAGCCGAGCCGCCGCTCATTGACCGGGGTGGTGACCGGTCGAGGACGTCATCCACTTGCGGGTGCGGGGCAACAGCACCGCGAGCGCGCAGACACCGGCAAAGACCAGGCCCGCCCCGACGGGCGCGAATCCGTCGACGAGGATGATCGCGACACCCCCGCCCGCGATCAGCGCCGCCGCCGATGCGGCGAACACCAACTTGCCGAGCGGGTTGCCGGTCAACTTCATCGTGGCATCGGTGGCACGGGCGCGCGTCTTGTCGAGCGTGCGCTCGGCCCACGCGAATTCACGCGCCAGGATCGCGAGCCCGATCACCACGATGAGGATCCCCGGGCCGGGGAGAACGAGCATCGCGAATCCGGCTCCCATCACCGCGACCCCCACGAGCAACACGGTGAGCCGACGCACGTTGCTGATGATCAACCTGACCCACTCACCGGGTTTGTGCAGGCTGCCGGCCATGTCCCCACCTTATTGTCGGCTCACCGTCGGCGGGAGAGACCGAGTGCCGGATTCCTAGACTCGCGTCGTGGCGGGGAGAGTCGAGTCCGGGGTGAGCATCGACCAGCCCGACGGGGACGACAACCCCGAGGGGGCGGCCCGTGTCGACAGGGACGCCGCCCTCGCAGTGGCCTCGGTGCCGACCCTGCTGATGTGTCTCGCCCACCTCACCGGCGATGACCGCTGGATCAACGCCCCGTACCTGCCCGAGCGGGACGTGAACCTCTTCCACGACGAGACGGGCGGGTTGCCACCGAGTGTCCAGGCCGAGGTGCGCGAGGCGATCTCGGCCGTGCTCCACGACATCGCGACCGGTGCCCACACTCCCGCGGGAACCCCGTCGCCGGAACGCATGGTCGCGATGATGCGCGCCTGCGTCGCAGAAGACGTCGCGCCCGAGTACGCCCCGCTCATGCTCGAGGAACTCGGCCTCATCGACCGCGACATCCACTGGACCTCCGGGCCAGCGGTGCCGGCCGGCTTCCGGGTGCTGGTCATCGGCGCCGGCTTCGCAGGAATCTGTGCCTCCATCAAGTTGGCCGCGCTCGGGATCCCCCATGTCGTGGTCGACAAGAACCCCGATCTCGGGGGCACGTGGTTCGACAACGACTACCCCGATGCCGGCGTCGACACACCGAACCATTTCTATTCGTACTCGTTCGCGCCGAATCCGCGGTGGCGCCACTACTTCTCGAAGAGGGCCGAGATACGCGCCTATGCCGACTCGGTGGCGCGTGCCCACGGCGTCACGGAGCGCACGCGTCACCTGGTCGAGGTGACCTCCATGACATGGGACGACAGCAGCGCGACATGGGATGTCGAGATGACCGGTTCCTACGGCACGGTGCGCGAGTCGTACTCGGCGGTGATCACCGCGGTCGGCCAGTTGAACCGCCCGAACCTCGCACCCGCCCGGGGCATCGAGTCGTTCCGCGGACCGTGGTTCCATTCGGCCACGTGGGACCGCACCGTCGATCTCGCCGGTGCGCGAGTCGCCGTGGTCGGAACGGGGGCGAGCGCGATGCAGCTCCTCCCGACCGTGGCCGAGACCGCGGCATCGGTGACCGTGTTCCAGCGCTCGCCGCAGTGGGTGCGCCCGAACGCCGACTACCACCGCGCCGTGAGCCCCGAGACCCTGTGGTTGATGGAGAACGTGCCCCATTACGCGAGGTGGTACCGCTTCGGCCTGTTCTGGCGATTCGGCGACGGCCTGTTGCGCACGCTGCGCCGAGATCCCGAGTGGCCGCATCCGGAGAGATCGATGAACCGCTCGAACGACCGCCACCGCCGACAACTCACAGAGCATCTGGAGCGCGAACTCGAGGGTCGACCCGACCTCATCGCCAAGTGCCTGCCGGACTATCCGCCGTACGGCAAGCGCATCCTCGTCGACAACAACTGGTACGCCACGCTCCGGCGCGACAACGTCGAACTGGTCACGACCGCGGTCGACCGGATCACCGCGACCGGGATCATCGATGCCGACGGCACCGAGCGCGACTTCGATGTGGTCATCCTGGCGACCGGGTTCGAGGCCGGTCGACTCCTCGCCCCGATGACGATCCGTGGCCGGTCCGGTGTGGCCCTGCGCGACGTGTGGGGCGACGACGACCCGCGCGCACACCTCGGCATCAGCGTGCCCGACTACCCGAACATGTTCGTGCTGATCGGGCCGAACACCTTCGTCGCGCACGGTGGCAGCATCATCTTCCAGGCCGAGTGCGCGATGCGCCACGTCGCGGGCGCCCTGGTCCACATGTGCGAACAGGGACTGGCCTCGCTCGAGGTGCGCCGCGAGGTGCACGACGAGTACAACGCGCGCGTCGATGCCGAGCACGAACAACTCGTGTGGGCGCACCCCGGCATGCGCACCTGGTACCGGAACGCGGCGGGGCGGGTCTTCTCGCCGATGCCGTGGCGATTCGTCGACTACTGGCAGATGACGCACGACTTCGATCCGACCGAGTACGCCGGGACACCCCGATGACCGCGTTCAACACCGACGGCGGAATCCACGAGATCCCACTCCCCGCGGCCGTCGGGCGCCTGTGGCTGTGCGGAAAGCACCACGTGGCACCCGACGTCGAGGCCGTGCGTGCGCGTCACGACATCTCACTCGTGGTGTGCCTCGTCGAGCCGCACGAGTTGATGGGTCGTTACGACGACTACGTCGCCTGGCACCGCGACAACGCCGGCACCGCGGGCCTCTGGCGCCCGATGGAGGACATCACCTACCCCATCTTCGAGGAGGTGCACGGGTTCGTCGAACAGGTCACCGCCCATGTGCGCGACCGTGGGAACGCGCTCGTGCACTGCGCCGCCGGCATCGGACGCGCCGGGACCACGGCGGTCGCCGTGTGCATGATGCTCGGGATGGACACCTACGAGGCACTCGACCATGTGCGCGCACATCGCCCGATGGCCGGGCCCGAGGCTGGTTCGCAGCTCGATTACATCTACGCCCTCGCCGAGCACCTCGGCCTGTGACCGCCGCCGCCGACCGACGGTGCTCGCACCAGCGGTGGCTCAGAGTTCGATGGTGATGCGCTCGGCGATGCGGCGCGAACTCGTGCCCACGCGCAACTCGACAGCACCCGACCATGTCGTCCACGCCGACTCGGCCAGATCCCACGTGCGGTACGCGTCGACATCCACCTCGACCAGCACCTCGCGAGTCGTGCCCGCGGGGACCGCGACCTTGGTGAATCCCACCAGCCGCTGATCCGGTTCGTCGGCAGCGAGCCCGGTGCGATCGACGAGGTGTGCATACACCTGCACCACCTGGGTGCCCTCGCGGTCGCTGTCGTTGCGCACCGTCGCCATAACGCGGTGAGGCCCGGTCGCCGACGCCGACACCACGACCGGATCGGCGTACCCGAGTCCGTAGCCGAACTCGAAGAGCGGCTCGCGACCCACCGTGTCGTACCAGCGATAACCGATCAATCGACCCTCGCGGTACTCGGCGACACCGTTGCGGCCCGGATGATGCTCGAAGGCCGGCGAGTCCTCGAGCCGGCGCGGGAACGTCACCGGCAGCCGTCCGCCCGGCTCGACGTCGCCCACCAACACATCGGTGAGCGCCTCGCCGAACTCTTGTCCGGGGAACCACGACACCAGCACCGCATCCACTTCATCGAGCCAGGGCATCGCCACGGGCGAGCCCGCATTCACCACCACGATGGTGCGCTTCGAGACCCTCGCGACCTCGCGGATCAGTTCATCCTGGGTGCCGGGGAGCGCGATGTCGGTGCGGTCCCACCCCTCGCTCTCCCAGTCATCGTTGGTCCCCACGACCACGATGGTGGCGTCGGCACGCGCGGCAGCATCGACAGCGGCCCCGATCGTCACCGGATCGACGGGCGCCTTCGCCCCCACATTCAGGCCCCCGATGCCCATTCCCGTGGGCACGTGCCGCACCTCGACCGACACCTCGACGCGTCTCCCCTCCTCGAGGGTCGCCACCGACGAGACCTCCGGCTTGCCGGTGCCGAAGAATGATCCGCCCCGAGGGACGTCGCGGTTGTCGAGGATCAGTCGACCCTCAACGCGCACCTGCACCGAGCCCACGGACTCGACTCCGAAGGTCCACTCACCTGTCTGGTCCGGCGTGAAGCCCATCGAGAGCCGCACCCCGTAGGGGTGGCTGCCCCGGCGACCGAGCGGGTCGTTGAACCAGTTGAATCTGAACGCCCCGGTCGTCCCCGTGGTCCGCGGCGCATCTCCGGCATCCATCGCCTCGGGCGACTCGAAGAGCTCGAGCACCACCGAGTCGACGAGTCGAGGATCGATCTCGGGAAGTGACTTGTTGATGTTGCATCCCTGGGCGTGCGTCACCGCCACCCCGGCCGCGACGAGACGGGCACTGATCGCTTCGAGGGGATGCGAGACGCGCGTCGGGGTCACGTGCGCGCTGCCGCCACCCATGATCTGGCCGGTCGCTGCGTTCGGCCCCACCACTGCGATGCTGCGCACCGAGCCCGGGGTCAACGGCAGGGCGTTGTCCCGGTTGCGCAGCAGCACCATGCCGGCGGCACCGGCCTCGCGGATCAGGGCATGGTCGGCCGCGTCGTCGCGGCTGAACTCGGACCCGGGCGGCTCGTCCAGTCCCCCGGTTCGCTCCAACAGGGTGAGAACGGTGCGGGCGCGCTCGCGGACCGTCTCGGGAGTGACCTCACCCGCATAGACGGCCTCGATCAACTTCTCGCCGCGCCACACGGGTGGGCCCGGCATCTCGAGATCGAGCCCGGCATTGACCGCATCGGTCGTCGACTTCACACCGAACCAGTCGCTCATCACCAGCCCGTCGAAGCCCCACTCGTCGCGCAGGACGGTGGTGAGCAACCAGTGCGAGTCGCCCGCGTACGGGCCGTTGACGCGGTTGTAGGCCGACATCACCGACATCACCCCGGCGTCGCGCACCGCGCGCTCGAAAGGAACCAGGTACAACTCGCGCATCGTGCGCTCGTCGATCCGCGAGTCGATCGTGGTGCGCTCGAACTCGGTGTC
Source organism: Actinomycetota bacterium (assembly GCA_046091605.1). Lineage (GTDB taxonomy): Bacteria > Actinomycetota > Acidimicrobiia > Acidimicrobiales > Ilumatobacteraceae > UBA2093. The sequence goes on from JBJTCB010000055.1 coordinate 5,581, forward strand.
GTTGCCGACGAAGTGCTTGATGCACGAGCCGACACCGTTCAACTGCACGCCGGCCACGTACTGCACCGCCGCGACAGCCGACAGATACGGATCCTCGCTGAAGCACTCGAAGTTGCGCCCGCCCACCGGCGTGCGGTGGAGATTGACCGTCGGCGCCAGGTGCACGCGCGCGCCCTTGGAGACGAGTTCACGACCGAGCAGCTCGCCCACACGACGCACCAACGACGGATCCCACGACGCCGCGATCGCAGTCCCGCACGGCACGTTCATGCTCGCGGGCCCGTCGAATCTGCTCCCGCGCACACCCGCGGGCCCGTCGCTCACCCTCACGCGCTGCACGCCGAGTCGCTCGACGGGCTGCGTTGCCCACATCGTTCGGCCGGCGGTGAGTGCGACCTGTTCCTCGAGTGTCATCTCGTCGAGGAGACCCTCGACGCGCTTGCTCATCGTCCGCGCCGCGCGTCGAGGAAGGCCTTTGCGTGCTGGCGCCCGGTGGCGACCATGAAGTTCAGGTCCTCCTGGGTGAGGTCGAAGGTGGTGGTGCCGATGTAGTCGGTGTTGATCGGGATCGTGCGGTCGCGATCGCCGAGTCCCTGCGTCGAGCGTGCGAGGTCGCGGTTCACGGCCTCGAGCATGTTCATCGCGAACTCGAGCGTGTTCCTCGGCGGCCGTGCCGGGAAGCCGACCAACTGGGTCGTGATGTCGAGACCGATGGTCTCGAGGAACGCGAGCAGTTCCCCGAACTCGATCGTGTCGCTCCCGTCGGTGTTCACCTTGGCGAAGATCTCGGCGGCATCGGCCGACCCGAAGACGTTGAGCAGATCGTCGCGGTCGACGCCGGTGATCGCCGAGGCGAGCTCGGACGCCGAGATACGGCCGTCGGAGTCGATGTCGTTCGCATCGAGTGCATCGAGCACACGCTGCACCGGGGCCTGCACGGCGCGCGTGGCGGCCTCGGCACGCTCCTTCTGGTTCGCACGGTGCGCGGCCGGTGTGTCGGGACGCGCCGGTGGCACCGCACCGGGGGCGAGCCACGTGCGGGTGAGGTCGTTCTCCTCGCCGGCAAAGAGCGTGAACCCGAGCGTGCGGGTGTTGGCCGGGTAGAACCTGCTCGAGCGCGGATAGTGCTCGGCGGCACGCTCCAACGGCCGCAGGCGCCTCAGGAACGAATCCTTCGGGTCGAGCGAGAGCCACCACCCGTCGAACACGTGCGTCGGGTTGTTGCAGAGCAGCCCGCCGTCGACATAGACCTCCGGGCTCGGGTCCACCAATCGGCCGAGCCCCGTCAACAGGTTGACGGGCTGGAGCATCACCGGCAGTGACATCGACATCCGCGTCGCCACCCGCACCGGCATGTTCGGTGTGGTCTTGACGTGGCAGAACTCGGTCATCATCCGCGTCACGTTGGTGACCGGGATGCACAACTCGCGTCCGCAACGCTCGAGGAGCTGGGCGAAGGTGCAATCGGCCGACCCGGTCGTGTCCTCGAGGATCGAGCCGAGGAAGTCATAGAGACGCTGGCCGGGGTGCATGCCGCGGCGGCGTGCCGCGCGCGCGAACGACAGGAACTGACCGCCCGAGCCGTCCTTGGCGAGCGACTCGATGTCGGCGGGCACCTTCTCGAGCATGTAGTCCGTCGAGCATCCGGTCGCGGCGAGGAGCGCGAACATGCTCCCGACACTCGTGCCCGCGACGCGCCGCACGTTGTCGGGATAGATCCCTTCTTCCTCGAGCACCTGGATCGCGCCGATGTAGGCGTAGCCCTTCGCGCCGCCCCCCTCGAAGGCGAGGTTCTCGAACGCGAAATCACTCGCGGTCCGACCCGTCGGCGGGCGCGGCCTCACGCGCACCGATTCGAGCGGCGGCAACGGCGTGCCCGCCCCGGTCGCCGACACGATCATTGCGGTCTCTTGCTGCTTGCCCATCGATGCCCCCCTCCGGCGCGCGCCGAGCACGCCGACACTAACAAGGCACGGACACGACCGATTCGGGCCACACTGGGTGCCTATGACCATCGACATCCGCCCGGTGGAGCCCGGGGATCTGCCCCGCCTCGCCGAGGTGTTCGCCGCCGCGTTCGCCGCACACGGCCACACCGTGGTGACCACCGCCGAGGAACTCGCCGAGGAGTTCCAGCCGCCCCACTGCGACCCCCGCACCGACGCCGTGGTCGCCGTCGAGAACGGCCGGATCATCGGTGGAGCCCACACCATCTTCAAGCCCTCCACTGAACGCGAGGTGCGTTGCTATCTCGAGGGCAAGGTTGACCCCGCATCCACGGGCCGAGGCGTGGGCGGTGCGCTGCTCGATTGGTCGCTCGGCCGCGCCTTCGAACTGCTCTCTGCCGAGACGGCACTGCCCCGCGTCATCCGGGTCAACGTGCTCGAGGACGATCTCGCCCTCCCCTCGTTGCTCTCGGCGCGCGGCTTCCGCGCCGTGCGCTGGTTCTCCACGCTGCTGCGACCCCTCGGGGATGCACCAGAAGCGGGCGATCCCGAGGGCATCAGGATCGTGCCATGGGATCCGGCGCGCAGTGTCGATGCGCTCGGGGTCAACAACGTCGCGTTCGCCGATCATTGGGGATCGGCACCGATGCAGCCCGAGGGATGGACACAGAACACCACCGGGTTCGGCTCACATCCGACTACATCGTTCATGGCCTTCGATGACGACCGCGTCGTGGCGTTCCTCACCTCGCATCGATACGACGTCGACGACGAGGCCATCGGCAAGACCATCGGTTGGGTGGACCACCTCGGGACACTCCCCACCCACCGGCGGCGCGGG
>JBJTCB010000056.1:0-25403 GCA_046091605.1 Actinomycetota bacterium
CTGATCGTCGAGGCGGTGCAGAACCGGCAATTGGTGGTCGGTGAGCCGTTCTTCGACCGTCTCTCGCGCCCGATCGGGTTGGTGATGCTGTTCCTGATGAGCGTGGCGCCGGTGCTGCCCTGGCGCAAGGCCTCGGGTGAGGTTCTCGCCGATCGTCTGTACTGGCCGGCGTGGTGCGGCACGGCATCGCTCGTGGTCGCCGTGGTGCTCGGCGCCACCGGATGGGCACCGCTGCTGACGTTCGGGCTCGGTGGGTTCGCGGCCGGTGCGGCCTTGCGCCAGCTCGTGCTCGCGACGCGGCGCCAGGGGTGGCGCGGGCTCGTCGGTCGGGCGAACGGCGGAATGGTCGTGCACCTCGGTGTCATCCACATGGCCGTCGCACTCGCGGCCTCGAACTCCTACACGCGCAGCCAGGAGTTGAACCTCGCCAAGGGCGTCCCCGCGCGATGGGGTGGCCACACCTTCGAGTTGGTCGGTTTCGAGCAGGTCGATGACGAACGCCGAACGGCGATCAAAGCGCTCGTGTCGATCGACGGCGGGCAGGCCTATGCGCCCGCGATCACCAAGTTCAAGTCGATGGGCACCAACATCGGCACGCCGTCGGTGCGCACGGGATTCGCGAAGGATCTCTATCTCACGCTCGAGCCGCCGGTGAAGCCCACGAGCGATGCCGCGCGCATCAAGGTGTTCGTGAAGCCGATGATCCTGTGGCTGTGGATCGGCGGCGGGTTGATGGGGGTGGGCACCCTGCTCGCACTGTTCCCCGGTCGGCGTCGCCGGCCCACCGATCCGACATCTGCTCCCGTCGACATCGCAGGTGGAGCCGCGAAGTGAGTGACGACGTTCCCGTGATCGCAACCGACGGGGAGGCCCCCGTCACGAGTCGTCGCCGGTCGCCGTTCATCGCGGCCGCGGTCGGAGTGGTGCTGGCCGCGTTCCTCGTGGTGCTCGCCGTCGCTGAACCGGGGGACTCCGACGAGGCGTCGTCCCCGTTGCTCGGAAACCCGGCCCCGCCCGTGGTGTCGAGCATCATCGATGGCGGCACCTTCGACTTGGCGCGGCGCAAGGGGAGTTGGGTGGTGCTGAACTTCTTCAACTCCACCTGTGTGCCCTGCATCCGGGAACACCCCGAACTGGTGCGCTTCGCCCGGGATCAGGCCGGTGCCCTGGATCCCGTCGAGCTCTACACGATCGTCAACGACGACTCCGACGCCGCGGTGAGGTCGTTCTTCTCCGCCAACGGTGGCGAGTGGCCGAAGGTGCGCGACGATGACGGCGCGATCGCCGTCGCATTCGGCGTGGCGAAGGTCCCCGAGACGTGGGTGATCGACCCGAACGGGTGGGTCCGTCTGCGGGTGCTCGGTGAGTTGACCCCCGGCTTCCTCGACACGAGGCTCGCCGAACTGCGCGCTCCCACCACGGGGTCCGCGCCGTGAACCGGATCAAGTCACGGCTCGCATGGGCCTTGATGCTCCTCGTGGCGGCGTGTGCTCTCGGCATCGGTGCGACGCGCGCCTCGGGCCCCTCGACACAGGCCGAGCGGATCGATGCGATCACCAAGCGACTCGCCTGCCCCACCTGTGATGGCGAGAGCGTCTATGTGTCGCGCGCCTCGGCGGCCGAGTCGATCCGCAACCAGGTCGCGCGCGACGTGGCCGCGGGCCGTCTCGGCGATGACCAGATCATCGCGGTGATCGCGGACCGTTTCAAGGCTCAGGTGCTCCTGGTGCCGCGGGCCACCGGGTTCGATTCGCTCGTGTGGATCGTGCCCGTGGTGGTGCTGGTGGTCTCGATCGCCGCCCTCGCCGGAGCGTTCCGTCGATGGCGCGATGAACAACCCGCCGATCCCACCGCCGCCGACGAGGAACTCGTCGACCGGCTCCTGCGTGCCGAACCCGGGACCGGCCGGGACGATCCATCGTGAATCGCGACGAACTGCGCGAGGAGCGGGACTTCCTCCTCGCATCGTTGCGCGATCTCGAGCGAGAGCGCGTCGCCGGCGATGTCACCGACGAGGACTACGAGACCCTGCGTCGCGGCTACGTTGCGCGCGCCGCCGCCGTCGAACGACGACTCGAGGGAATCATTCCTGCCGAGACGGTTGTCGGGGCGGCACCGGCGGGGTTGCACATGGTTCGTCGAGTCGCATGGTTGGCCGCAGTTGCGGCGTTCGCCATCGCGGCCGGGGTCCTCGTGGCGCGAATGTCCGGGCAACGTCTGCCCGGCGAGTCGTTCACGGGAGGGATCGTCCAGAGCACGGCCAACCAACTCGCGACGGCGCGGGCGCTCAATTTCTCCGATCCCGGCCGATCGATCGAGATCTACACCGAGGTCCTGAAGATCGACCCCGACAATGTCGAGGCGCTCACCTACAGGTCGTGGTTGCTCGCCCTCACCGCGCGCGAGGCCGAGGGTGAGGTGAAAAAGCTCGCACTCGCGACCGCGGTCGCGGATCTGCTGCGCGCACAGGCCATCGACGACACGTACCCGGACGCGCACTGCTTCCTGGGCATCGTCTATTTCCGGTTCCTCGAGCAGGCCGCGCTCGCCAAACCCCAGATCGACGCGTGCAGGGCGAAGAATCCACCGGCCGAGGTGGAGTCCTTCGTGGCGGCGATCTCGGCCGACGTCGACGCAGCCCTCGCCGGGGACTGACGCCGGACCGGTCCCGGTGACGGCAGAATGTCACCGTGGGTTTCTTCGATCGCAACCGTGACGAGGTGGCAGCGAGAGGTTTCGACCCCGCGCGTCTCCCGCCGGGTCAGTACCTGACGGACAGGTTTCCGGTGCTGCACGTGGGCGATGTTCCCGAGTACGCACCAGGAGAGTGGTCACTCACCGTCTTTGGCATGGTGGAGGAGCCCTTCACCATGTCGTTCGAGGAACTGACCGCGCTCCCGAGCACTGCGCTCACCACCGACATTCATTGTGTGACCAAGTGGTCGAAGTTCGACACCGAGTGGCGCGGGGTGCGCGTGGCCGATCTGATCGCACGCGCCAAGCCGACGGCGGGGGCGAGCCATGTGATGGCGCACGCCGAGCAGGGCTACACCGCGAACCTGCCGCTCGCCGACATCGTGCGCGACGAGTCGCTCGTGGCGTGGGAGTACGGGGGAGAGCCGATCGAGCCGATCCACGGTGGCCCGGTGCGCCTGGTGGTGCCGCACCTCTATTTCTGGAAGTCGCCCAAGTGGTTGCGAGGGATCGAGGTGCGCGACTCCGACAAGCCCGGCTTCTGGGAGCGCAACGGATACCACATGTATGGCGATCCGTTCCTCGAGCAGCGGTTCTGGGGCGACTGAGACCGTTCGGTCAGACGGCGGTCACGCAGAGCGTGTCGCCGCTCGCGATCGTGCCCATGGTGACCGGGTCGGTCTCCCCGTAGAGCGCGCCGAGCATTCCCTTGACCATGCCGCGCTCGACGGCACAGATGACCGGGTGCTCCATCGCCACGTCACCGAAGGGGCAGTGGCTCGTCACGATGCGCAATGAATCACTCTTCTTCTCGGCGTGCGCGGCGAATCCGTGGGCGGTGAGCGCATCGGCAACGGCTTGGATGGCCGACCGTAGCGACCGGTGCCCGGCCTGGGGATCGGCACCCGAGAGCGAGACCGCCATCGTGCGCCCGTACTCGGTGCCCACTTGCTCGGCGATGTCGTGTGCTTTGTCGGCGGGCAGTGCGGCGAGCGCCTTGCCAAGCAACGTGAGGACCAGGTCGTCGGTGCGCACCGGCAACTCGAACTCGGTCTCCTTGCTGGCGACTTTGTAGTGCTTCGAGGGTCGGCCCGCCTTTGCACCGCGGGCGCGCTCGACCGAGACCTCGAGATACCCGCCGGCGGCGAGCTTGTCGAGGTGGTGCCGGGCGACGTTCGGGTGCAGATCGAACTTCTCGGCCACCTGGGCAGCGGTCACACCCTCTGCGTGCTCGCGAGCGTGCAGGTAGATCGCGCGGCGGGTCGGGTCACCGAAGGCCGATGTGATCGCTGACACGGTGGCGGTGAACGCCTTCGGTGTCATGACCTGTGTGGTGGTCGTTTCTGACACGCCGGTATTCTACCTATCGCCATAGTGCAAATGGCCGACTCGCTCGGCCATGGAACGACGACAGCGGAGCCCCCATGCCCACAGCAACCACCGATCAGGTCATCGACGCACTGCGGCCGGTGGAGGACCCCGAACTGCATCGTTCGATCGTCGATCTGGGCATGGTGCGCGACATCGTCGTGGCGTCCGACTCCATCTCGCTCACGATCGTGTTGACCGTGCCGGGATGCCCGTTGCGCAACGAGATCCAGAACCGCGTCACCGGTGCACTCGTCGGCCTCGCGGGCGGGGCGCCGGTGAACATCTCCTTCGGCGTGATGACCGATGCCGAGCGCGAGAACGTGCGCCGCACCCTCCACGGCGACCCGCGCGCCACGGCCGGCCAGTCCCAGGCCCACGGTCACGCCGAGGGGCGCTCGGTGCCCTTCGCCGCCAAGGACTCCAAGACCCGTCCGCTCCTCATCTCCTCGGGCAAGGGTGGAGTGGGCAAGTCGAGTGTCACCACGAACCTCGCCGTGGCACTGGCCGCGCGCGGACACTCCGTGGGCATCGTCGACGCCGACATCTATGGCTTCTCGATCCCGCGCATGTTGGGCGCCGACCGCGAGCCGGTGGTGATCGACTCGATGCTGGTGCCGCCGGAGAACCACGGCGTGCGGTGCATCTCGATCGGTTACTTCGTCCCCGACGGCGAGGCCGTCATCTGGCGCGGACCGATGCTGCACAAGGCGCTCGAGCAGTTCCTCACCGACGTGTTCTGGGACGAGCCGGATTACCTCCTGGTCGACATGCCACCGGGCACCGGCGACATCGCGATCTCACTCAGTCAGTACCTGCCCAAGGGCGAGGTGTTCGTGGTGACCACTCCGCAAGAGGCCGCCCAGAAGGTGGCGCGCCTGTCGGCAGCGATGGCAAAGAAGGTGAACCTGCCCGTGCGCGGCGTCATTGAGAACATGTCGTGGTTCACCGGCGACGACGGCACGCGCTACGAACTCTTCGGCTCCGGTGGCGGTGCCGAACTCGCGGCCGAGCTCGAGGTGCCGCTGTTGGCTCAGATCCCGCTCGTGCCGCTCCTGCGCGAGGGTGGCGATGCCGGCGCCCCGATCGCGGCCGTCGCCCCCGACTCCGAGGCGGGCAAGGCATTCCATTCGCTCGCGGCCCAGATCGAGGAGATGCGCCCGAAGAAGGTCTTCTCCAACTCGCTCAAGTTGATCTGACCGCTACCGTGAGGTCCGCGTCGCGGCGGACCCGCACCGCACGGAGGAAACACACGTGGACATTCGAATCGGCGTCACACAGGCACCCCGCGAGATCAACCTCGAGGTCGACGACGACACCGCCAAGCGCGATGCGCTGAAGCGCGACGTCGAGGCGGCACTGAAGGGCGAGTCGGGCGTGCTCTGGATCACCGACAAGAAGGGCCGCGAGGTGGCGATCCCGACTGCCAAGATCGCCTATGTCGAGATCGGGTCGGCCGATGCCGACCGGCGCATCGGCTTCGGCGGCTGACGCGGGCGGCCTCTTCGGCCGCCGCCTGCTCTTTGTCACCGGCAAGGGCGGCACCGGGAAGACCTCCATCGCCGCGGCGATCGCGCTCGCGGCATCGCGCACCGGACGGCGAGTCCTCGCCGTCGAGATGGACGCAAAGGGCAGCCTGCCCACGATGCTCGGTGCCGCGCGCACCGGATACGAGCCCGTCGCGGTCGCACCGAACCTCTCGGTCATGTCAATGGACACCGAGTCGTCCCTGCGCGAGTACCTGAGGATCCACCTGCGCATCCCGTTCGTCGCGCGCCTCGGCCCGCTCGCGGGAGTCTTCGATTTCGTCGCCGACGCGGCCCCCGGCGTGAAGGAGATCCTCGGCGTCGGCAAGGTGGCGTGGGAGGTGCGCGAGCAGAGATGGGACCTGGTGGTCGTCGACAGTGAGGCGAGCGGCCATGTGGTGTCCCAGATCGCCTCGCCGCGCGTCATCAACCGGCTCGTGCCCGGCGGACCGCTCGCCTCGCAGACCACGTGGATGCTCGACATCCTCGAGGATCCCGCGCGCACCGGAGTGGTGGTGGTCTCGACCACCGAGGAGCTCGCCGTCACCGAGACCACATCGCTGGTGGATCGCCTGCGCACCGAGACGGGCACCGCGCTCGCAGCGGTGGTGGTGAACCGCACCGACACACCTGTCGATCCCGCGATCGTGGAATTGGTCGCAGGCCTCGACGAGCGCGTGATCGACGCCGATCGCCGCGCTGCGCTCGCGGTGGTGCGCGGGGCGATCGCCCGTGCCGAGGAGGCACGCACCGCACTCGCGGACCTGACCGACATCGCGGGGTCCGCGCCGGTCTTTGTCATCCCGGATCTGGTCGCGCCCGATCCCGATGACGCCTCGATCGTGTCGTCGATCGCTGAGATTCTCGCGTTGCCATCTGACTCGGACTCGGAGTCGGCATGACAACGCGCGCGATGTTCGACGAGGCACGGCTCGTGTTGGTGTGCGGTAGCGGCGGCACCGGAAAGACGACCACGGCCGCGGGGGTGGGTCTGGCCGCCGCGCGACAGGGACGCAAGGTGCTCGTGATCACGGTCGACCCGGCGCGTCGGCTCGCCCAGGCGCTCGGCCTCGGGGACTCGGTGCGAAACGACGAGCATGAGGTCGATGACCCGGCGGTGCGCGCCTCGGGGGGACATCTCACCGTCACGATGCTCGACACCAAGGCGGGCTGGGACGACTTGGTGCGACGCCACGCACCCGATGCCGCCAGCGCCGAGCGGGTTCTCTCGAACGGTCTCTATGCCAACATCACCGCGCGGTTCGTGAACAGCCACGACTACATCGCGATGGAACGCCTGCACGATCTGGGTCGGGACGATCGGTTCGATCTCGTGGTCGTCGACACACCTCCATCGCGCAATGCGCTCGACCTACTCGATGCCCCGCGACGGATGCGCGAGTTCTTCTCCGGTCGACTGTTGCGGTGGCTCACCCTGCCCTACCGGTCGCGCGCACTCACACTCGCCTCCAAGCCGTTCCTCCAGATCGCAGATCGACTCCTCGGCGCGAGATTCCTCACCCAGATCGCCGAGTTCTTCACTCTTCTCCAGGCGATGGAGCCCGGCTTCGTGCGACGCGCCGCCGACGTGGAGGTGACGCTCACGAATCCCGCGACCCGGTGCGTGGTCGTGGCGGCTCCCGAGCCGGCATCGGCGACCGAGGCCGAGTTCCTCGTTGCAGAGCTCGCGCGGCGCGGCATGCACGCCGCACTCGTTGTGGCGAACAAGGTGGTGCCCGCACCACGTGTTGCCCACGGTGCTCTCGCGGGCGCCGGCGCGCCGTGGGATGCCATCGCCACGATCATGGAGTCACAGGAGCGAATCGCCTCGCGACATGCCGCCACCATCGCGCGCCTCGCGACGATGCCGATGCCGCTCGTGGTGGTGCCCCGTGTATCGGTCGGCGCCGGGGACAAAGCGCCCGCATCGGGTCTCGAGGCGGTGGTGGCCGCACTCGCCGCGCTCGATGTTCAGAACGCCAGCGGGACGGGGCCAGTGTCCGGTTCCGGCCCGGGCGGCTAGGGCAGACTGTCGGGGGAGGCGCAATGGCCACGATCGGCGAACTCGTCCGTCAGCACACTGAATTCAGCAAGGAAGAGACCGCGCATCTGGTCAACCTCGTCGGCGAGTGGGGGATGCTCGCCGATCTCTGCTTCTCGGACCTCGTCATGGTGGTGCCGTCGGGCCCCGAATGGCTCGTGGTCGCCCAGGTGCGCGCCGCCACCGGCCAGACCCTCTATGTGGACGACCGCGTGGGCACGCCGCTCACCGACGGCGAGGCCTCGTTCGCAGCCGAGGCCTTCCACACGAGTGCCATCGTCGAGGGTGACATCGACGTGCCCGGCGTCGCCGAGGATTGCGGCCTGATGGCGATTCCCGTGGTGCTCTCGGGGGTCTCGGTGGGGGTGCTCGTGCGCGAGTGGTCGCGCCGCAAGGGGCGCCAGCCGGGCGAACTCGAGCGCACCTACCTGCAGTTGTTCGACCGATTCGCCGAGATGATCGTGGCCGGGAAGTTCCCGTTCAAGGGCCGCGTGTCCGATGCCAGCGTGGCGCCGCGCGTCGGCGACGGGGCGATCGTGCTCGATGCGTCGTGTCGCATCCGGTATGCGTCACCGAACGCGACCTCGGCGCTGCACCGTGTCGGCATTCGTGCCTCGGCGGTGGGGCAGTCACTCGCCGAGCTCGGCGTGATCGACTCCTCGGTGCGCCAGGCCTTCGAGCGCCGCGAGCCGGTCGTGGAGGAGTTCGAGCAGACATCCGAGGTGACCCTGCTGACGCGGTGCATCCCGATCCTGGGCGATGTCGACGGCGAGCTCGGCGTCACGGGAGCGGTGATGCTTCTGCGCGACGTGAGCGAACTTCGTCGGCGCGACCGGATGATCCTGTCGCGCGACGCGACGATCCGCGAGATCCACCACCGTGTCAAGAACAACCTCCAGACGATCTCGTCGCTGCTGCGTCTGCAGGGCCGGCGCCTCCAGAGCGACGAGGCCAAGGCGGCGGTGGCCGAGTCGGTGCGGCGCATCCGCACCATCGCGCTCGTGCACGAGACGTTGTCGCGCGAGGCCGGCGACGAGATCGCATTCATCGAGGTGGTGCGCCCACTCCTGCGTCTCGTCGAGGAGGGGCTCCAGTCGCCGGATCGGCCGATCCGCTTCACGGTGGTGGGCGACGGTGGGCGCCTCGACGCCACGGTGGTGACGCCCTTGTCGGTGGTGCTCACCGAGTTGCTGCAGAACGCGATCGACCACGGCTTCCCCGAGGGCAGTGGCGGCGGCGATGTGGTCGTCTCACTCGGGTCGACGGAGTCCGGGCTCGCGATCCGCGTCGTCGACAACGGTCGTGGTATCCCTGTCGAGTTCGACCTCGGGTCGGCCAAGGGACTCGGTCTGTCGATCGTGCGGACCCTCGTCACCACGGAACTGGACGGCACGATCGACATGCGTCCGGCGATGCCTGCAGATTTGGCCGAGGTCGGTCTCGCGGTGGTGAATGGTCACCCGGGAACGGTGATCGAGCTCACGGTGCCGCTCGCACGCGACTGACCGTCGCCGCGCGGCGGATCGGCAACTCTCGACCCCGCGCGATCTGATCGCGCGTCTCAGCGAGTGGGGTCAGGCCTGCTGCTGGGTGAGGCGCTGGGCGCGCAGCATCGCGGCTGCGTCACGGCGGATCTGGCGGCGCTCCTCCTCGGAGAGCCCGCCCCAGATGCCGGTGTCTTGGTTCGTATCCATTGCGAACTCGAGGCACTCGTGTTGCACGGGGCACTCGCAGCACACGCTCTTGGCCTTGGCGATCTGGAGCAGTGCCTGGCCGGTGGTACCGACGGGGAAGAAGAGTTCGGGGTCGGTGTCCCTGCAGATCGCGTCTCGTCGCCAGCTGTAGTCGGCATTTCCGAGGGCCAAGGCTGACGCGAGGATCGACACGTGGGGATTCCGTTCTCTCTGGGCGCGTGAGCGCCTTGTCTCTGTTGCTGCGCGCTCACCCGAGTCCGGGGCTCGCACCGCCGTTCGGAACGCTACGAGCCGATGCCCGAGGTGACAATGGGACGGTCGAAGTTCCGTCGGTGTATTTTCGGAGGTGCGTCCGCAGTGGATTGCCCTGTGGACGGACCGGTGGATAACCCTCCGGGGAAAGGGAACGGGCCATGCCCACCACGCAAGTCCTCGCCCACAGGGGCGCGTCCCGCGCCGAGCGGGAGAACACCCTCGAGGCTTTCCGCACGGCCGCCCGGATGGGTGCAGAAGCAGTCGAATTGGACGTGCGTCGGATGCACGATGGCGCGATGGCGGTGCACCACGACGCGCACCTCGCCGATGGTCGCCTGCTCTGCGAGATGGTCGCGGCCGACCTCCCGGCGCACGTTCCGCTGCTCGCCGATGCGCTCGATGCATGCGAGGGAATGTGGGTCAACATCGAGATCAAGAACCACCCCGACGACCCCGACCACGACCCGACCGAGAGGGTCACAGCCGCCGTGGCAGATCATCTCTCCCAGCGCGGTGATGATGCGCGGTGGCTCATCTCGTCGTTCTCCCGCGCCACGGTGGACGCCATGCGCGCATTGCGGCCCGAGGTGCGCACCGCCTGGTTGTGTCTCGGGGTGCGACCGGAGAATCTCGAGCGCACCGCGCGCGATCTGGCCGCGTCGGGCCATTCCGCGCTGCACCCGTGGGTCGATCTGCTCACCCGCGAGTGCGTCGAGGTGTTCCATGCCCATGGGCTCGCCGTGAACACATGGACATGCGACGACCCGGGGCGCATGAGCGAGTTGATCTCGTGGGGCGTGGATGGCATCTGCACGAACGTGCCCGATGTCTGTCTCTCGGTGCGGTCCGGCACGGCCTGACAGGGCCTGACACGGCCACCGGTGCGCCGATGCGGGCAGGACCCTGCGGTGCGGACCCTCAGTCGGCGGGCATGACGAGGCGAATCGCCTCGGGCACCCAGTCGATCGCGATGTCGCGGATCTCACCCAGATAGTCGCCGTCGAGCTGGTGCGGAAAGGCACGCTCGGCTGTCGCGGTCAACGCGGTGATGCCGGTGCGGATGTCAAGCCAGGGCTTTTCGGGGATTCCGCCGCCGCGCAGCGCCGACACGACGGTCGAGAGCACGTGGGGCACCGACAGGTCCCGGAAGGTCACCACGCTGAGGCCGTCCTTCATCATCGTGCCGGGCACCAGGTCGAAGGGCCGGTTGCCGAGGAATGTGTAGGGATTGGTGTTCATCACGATCGAGAAGAACGACCCGGTCAACCGGTCGCTCCCGGGGAACTCGAGATCGAAGTGCGGTCGCTTGCGGTCGTAGTCGAGCATCGCAGTGCGCAGTGTCGCCAGCACGAAGAGTGGATGGCCCGCGTAGCGCTTCAGTGCAGCGCGCTCCTCGACCCGGCGCACCACGGCAGCGTCGAAGCCGATGCCCGCATGGAAGGTGAAGAACCGCCCGTTCGCCCGACCGAGACCCACGGGGGAGATCGAGTCGCGCTGGAGCGCAGAGACCAGCTGGTCGGCGGCGCGATCGGCATCGTTCGGGATGCCGATCGTGCGGGCAAAGACATTCGTCGACCCGCCGGGCAGGACCGCGAGCGCGGTGTCGGTGGTGGCGATCCCGGTGGCCACCTCGTTGAGGGTGCCGTCACCCCCGAACGAGACCACCACGTCGATCCCGCGACGGGCGGCATCCTCGGCGAACCGGGTGGCGTGGCCGCGCCGGTTGGTCTCGACCACCTGGACGTCGTGGTGCCGGGAGAGCCGCTCGTGGACCGCCACGGTGTTCCGGGGGGTCACCGACGAGGCGAAGGAGTTCACAACGAGCAACAGACGCAAGGCGAAAACGGTACCAGCGCACCCGGGGGCGATTCCGGGGTGAATGAGGCAAGCGTCACCTCTGCCGGTTGGGAGGATCGCCTACCAATGGGTAAACATTGCTCCATGAAAGTGATCGTGTGCGTGAAGCAGATCCCCGATCCCGCGGTGCCCGGCGCACTCGACGGATCAACCAACACCTTGAAGCGTGACGGGAAGTTGATTCTCGACGACTCCGACGCCTACGGCGTCGAGATGGCGTTGCAGCTCGTCGACAAGGCCGGTGGCGGAGAGGTGAGCCTGGTGTCGATGGCACCGAACGGCGAGACCTCCGGTCTGCGCACCGCGCTCGCGATGGGAGCGGCCAAGGGCGTGCTCGTGTCGGACCCCGCACTGCAGGGCAGCGACGCACTCACCACCGCCAAGATCCTCGCGGCCGCGGTGCAGCGCCTCGGTGGTGCCGATCTGGTGATCGCCGCCACCGAGTCGAGCGACGGCTACACCGGCACCGTGCCCGAGCAGATGGCCGAGGTGCTCGGTCTGCCGAGCGTCACCTTCGCCAAGAAGGTCGCCGTCGAGGGCGGAAGCCTGAAGGTCGACCGCCAGACAGAGTCCGGCTACGACGAGGTCACCTGCCCGCTGCCCGCGCTGATCAGCGTGACCGCCGGTGTGGTCGAGCCGCGGTATCCCTCGTTCAAGGGGATCATGGCCGCCAAGTCCAAGCCCGTCGAAGAGGTGAAGGCATCGGACCTCGGTGTCACCCCCGTCGGTTGGGACGGCGCAGGACAGAAGATCACCAACGTCGCACAAGCCGAGGCTCGCCAGGCCGGCGAGATCATCGAGGACGATGGTGAAGCGTTCGGCAAGATCGTCGGGTTCCTCGAGAGCCTCAAGGTCATCTGAGAGCCGGGATCGAAGGAGAAACAACCATGGCGATCAACAGCATCTGGGTCTTCGCGCAGTCCGCGAACGGTGCACCCACCTCTGCCACTCTCGAGCTGCTCACCAAGGCACGCTCGCTCGCCTCGAATGTCGCGGCCTTCACGGGCAACGGCGGGTCCGACATCGCAGCGGCCCTAGGCGAGTTCGGTGCAACCAAGGTCTTCGTCGCCGAGCACGGTCCGCACCTGCCCGGTGTGGCGGTTGCAGCCGCGATGAAGTCGGTGATCGACGGCGGTGAGTCGCCCGACCTGATCATGTTCCCGCAGAACTACGAGGGCCGCGACGTCATGTCGCGCCTGTCGGTGAAGCTAGACAAGACCGTCCTCACCAACAACGTCGACGTCGAGGACGGTGGCAACGGCGTGACCGTGACCACCCCGATCTTCGGCGGCAACACTCTGGTGTCGACCACCTTCACCGGTGCCGGCCCGTACCTGGCTGCGTTCCGTCCGAAGAGCTTCGCCGTCGAGTCGGCGGGCGGTTCTGCCGCCGCCGTGACCAGCGTGCAGGTGCCCGATCTGGGCGCCGCCGGTGGTGCCAAGGTCGGCAGCGTGCACGTCGAGGCATCGACGGGGCCCAAGCTCGACGAGGCCGACGTGGTCGTCTCTGGCGGCCGTGGACTCGGCGAGGCCGACAAGTACACGCTCATCGAGGAGCTGGCCGGGATCCTGAAGGGTGCACCGGGAGCCTCGCGCGCGATCGTCGACGCCGGCTGGGTGCCCTACAGCTACCAGGTCGGCCAGACCGGCAAGGTCGTCAAGCCCAACATCTACATCGCGGCCGGAATCTCCGGTGCGACGCAGCACATGGTGGGCATGAAGGGCTCGAAGAACATCATCGCGATCAACAAGGACAAGGAGGCCCCCATCTTCGGTGTGGCCGACCTGGGCATCGTGGGCGACGTCCACAAGGTGCTGCCGAAGTTGATCGAGGCGCTGAAGGCCCGCGGCTAGACGTTCCTGCGGGACTCGACAGAGTCGCGCGCAGACCGTTCAGCGGGACTCGACAGAGTCGCGCGCAGAGACGGCGACCGAGAGTCCCTCGTCGCGATCCACCAACACGAGATCGAGCCCCCACCCCACGGTGGGGGCTCTGTCATGTCCGACGACGAAGCATTCGAGCGCAGCGATCACCGCACCCAACTCGTCGGCATCGGCGGGCCACGGCTCGTCGAGTCCGGTGAACACCGCCAGCAGCCACCACGCCTCGCTGCGCCCGGACGCCGCACCGCGACGACG
Organism: Actinomycetota bacterium; assembly: GCA_046091605.1. GTDB lineage: Bacteria > Actinomycetota > Acidimicrobiia > Acidimicrobiales > Ilumatobacteraceae > UBA2093. Next base: position 13,574 of record JBJTCB010000056.1, read on the forward strand.
ACCATGTGCTCCGCCGCTCGCGGCCGCCCATGCCATCTGGGCCATGGCCTCGGCCGGCGTGATCGGTGCGAGATGAGTCGCGCCGACACCTCCGTGGGCGGCCAGCGCATCATGGGCATCGCCGCGCACCACGGTGGCGCGGGCTGTGCCGTTCGAGCCCGCCGTCCAGGGCGACATCATCTGGCGGAACGCGTGCACGGTCTCATCGTCGTCCAGCACCTCGACGAGGTCCGCCGCATGCGGCGCGACGGGTGACCACGAGGGGGCGCATGTCGGTGGGGGAGCATCGAACCCGTCATCGTCGTAGGTGGCGAGTGCGTACGCCGGCTCCCATGACTGCACGGCGAAGGGAATGTCGAGCAGGGAGGGTTCTCGCGCATCGATTGCATCGCCGCGCAGACTGCGCTCGTGTGCCACGAGGGCCCGGTCGTGTCCCGGCGGGAGGTGCGGGGCGAGTTCGTCCCAGGCGTGATGAACCGCGAGGATCTCGCCCACGGGGCCGGGCATGAAGGTGCGCGCCGTGTCATCGAGTGCCCGCACGGCGAACTCGGCCGGCGCCCGGAGTGCGAGACGAAAGTTCGCAAGTGTCGCGATCGGCCACAGTTGGCGCCCCGTGTCGACGGCTGCACGCGCCCTGTCGCGCACGCGCACGAGGTGTGACCAGTCGCGGGCCGCGCACGTGGAGTCCACGTGGCGCACGAGGTCGTCGAGATCGGCACGATGAATGAGATCGTCGAGTGCGTCGCTCACAGGATCGGCCAGGGGTACTGGTAGCGCGACTCGGGAGCGGGGAAGGCGCGGTTCTCGACCAGCCAGCCGATCCGCTCACACATCGCCTCGACCTCGTCGTCGGTGAGCACCTCGGCGATCGCCTCGGGGACCGACTCGGTCCATGTCTCGAACGCTGCGATCCACTCGTCGGGGATCGTCTCGCCCGCGAAATCCCAGATCACCGTGCGCAACTTGAACTCGGGCGAGAAGCAGACCCCATGGTCGATGCCCCAGACGCGTCCGTCGAGACCGAGCAGCACGTGACCGCCCTTGCGGTCGGTGTTGTTCGCGATGATGTCGAGGATCGCCATCCGCCGGAGGTCGTCGTGGAGGTCGGGACGGTTCTCGAGCAGCGTGAAGTAGTGCTCTATGCCGTCGAACTCGACGAACAACTGGAGCGAACCCTCGCCGTGGGGTCCCTGGCAGACCACCGTCGGCGGCACGAGTCCCCACCCGAGTGCCTCGGAGAGGCGCCATGCGGCGACCTCGTGGAGATAGAGCCCAGGGTCGAAGTCCCACAGCGGGCGTTCGCCGGCGAGCGGCTTGTAGATGCCGCGCAGGTCGGTGCCGCAGATCTCGACCAACAGCGTCGCGTTCGACGAATTCGGCATCCGGCCGATCACCTGGATCACGGCTTCCTCGAGCACGGTGACGAGGTCGGCGCTCACCGGGGTCCCCGTCGCGTCAGTTGAACCGGGGGCAGGCGTGCCCGGCGGGGTCCATCGGGCCGCCGCACCAGCGACAGGTCTCGCGTCCGGCTCCCACCACGCGATCCGCGCTGTCGCAGAACGCGCGCGCCTGGGCGGCGGTGAGCATCACCCGCACCACCGAGCTCTGGTCGTCCTCGTCGTCGACGAGGTCGAAGGCATCGTCATCGTCGTCGACCATGATGAGTTCCTCGAGTTGCACCACGACTCGGCTCGAGGCGCGGTCGATGCCCAGTCCGATCGAGCCGAGCACGAAGTCCTGCTCGACGGGCGACACCAGTGAGGCCGCCTCGCCCGAGACCGGAACCTCGGGCAGATCAGAGAGGAAGTTGCGCAGGTAGCGCGCGAGCTCGGACACCTGGGTCTTCTCGCACTTCACGCACACGGTGTCGGCCCCCGCGCGGATCTGGAGATAGAACACGCGCTCGCCGGGTTGGCCGATCGCACCGGTGGCGAAGGAGTCGGCCTCGTCGAAATCCCAGTAGGAGCTCATCTCGTCCCCCAGTGTGCCAGCGTCACGCGCACACCCGGCAAGCCGTGCTGCGGGCGCGCATCGGGGCGCCTAGGAGGGGCGCAGATCGGTGAGCGAGCCGTTCGAGTTCACCGTCAGCACGATCGGTCCGAAGCCCGACCACGCCACCGCGCTCACCGAGCAGGTGCCGATCACGATGCGCTGGAACAGGTCGAGGTGCGTGCCCATCGCATGGGCGACGGCGGCCTTGATCGGATCGGCGTGCGAGACGCACACCACCGTGCCGCCCGGGTGCGCGGCACGGATCGCATCGAGTGCCGAGACGATCCTCACCTGCATCTCGGTGAAGGACTCACCATTCGGGAACCGGAAGGTGCTGGGTGCGCGCTGCACCGTCGCCCACTCGGGCTTCTTCATGAGCGCGGAGAGTTCGGCCCCGGTCCAATCGCCGAAGTCGCACTCGAGCAGGCCCTTGTGGGCGCGCACGCGCTGACCCGTCGCACGCCCGATCGGGGCCGCGGTCTCGCGCGCACGCTCGAGCGGTGAGGCATACACCGCATCGATCTTCGGCAGAACCTTGATGCGCTCGGCGACGGCGTCGGCCTGGGCTCGTCCGGTCTCTGCGAGGTGCAGACCTGGTGCGCGACCCGGAAGCACCTTGCCGGTGGTCGGTGTCTGGCCGTGGCGCACGAGCAGGATCAGCGTCGAGGTGGGCGGCGCTGGCTTGGTCGTGGTGCTCTTCTTCGTCGTCTTTCGCGCGGCCATGGAGACCCAACCTACTGTTGGCACCGATGGACGACCTCGATGCACTCGCGCGAGATGTCGCCGGGTGCAGGCAGTGTCCGCGGCTCGTCGAGTGGCGAGAACAGGTGGCCCGCGACAAGCGCGCCGCCTTCCGCGACGAGGACTACTGGGGTCGCGGGGTGCCCGGGTTCGGCGACCCGGGCGCTCGTCTGTGGGTGCTCGGGCTCGCACCGGCCGCACATGGCGCGAACCGCACCGGCCGGATGTTCACCGGCGATCGCAGTGGCGACTGGCTCTACCGCGCGCTGCACCGTGCCGGCTTCGCCACTCAGGCCGAATCGGTCTCGCGCGACGACGGTCTCGTGTTGCGCGGCGCATGGGTGTCGTCGGCAGTGCGGTGCGCCCCGCCCGACAACAAGCCGCTCCCCGAGGAGCGCGACGCCTGCCGCGGGTTCCTGGTGCGCGAGCGCGAACTGCTGACCGATGTGCGCGTGGTGCTGTGCCTCGGCAGTTTCGCCCACGCCGCCGCGTCCTCCGAATGGCGGGTCCGTCCCCGGCCGAAGTTCGCCCACGGACTCGAGCACGCCGCCGGAGACGTGACGATCCTGTGCTCGTACCACCCGAGTCAGCAGAACACCTTCACGGGCAAGCTCACCGAGCCGATGCTCGATGCGGTGCTCGCCCGCGCCCGCGAGTTGTGCCGCTGAGGCGGCTCAGGCGTTGAGGGCCTTGGCGAGCGCGGCCGCGGCGACCACGTGTGCCGACTCGGTGTCATCGAGGAGGCCGAGCAGCCCGAAGAAGCCGTGGTACACACCGTTGAACCGCATGATCGAGGCGGGCGTGCCGTTCGCGATCAGTCGACGCCCGTAGGCCTCGCCCTCGTCGCGCAGCGGGTCGTACTCGGCGGTCACGATGAAGGCCGGTGGTGCACCGCGTACCAGGGAATCGGGGGCGAAACCGGGGGAGGCGAGCGGGTCCCGCTTGTCCGAACCGGGCTGCATGTAGTGGCCGATGAACCAATCCATCGCCTCGCGTGTCAGGATCGGCCCCGCCTTGTTCTCCTCGTGCGAGCGCTGCTCCATCGTCATCTCGGTGGCGGGATAGATCAGCAACTGGAACGCGATCGGCACTGGCCGCTGCTGCGACACGATCGCTGCCAGGTTTCCACCCGCCGAGTCACCGCCGACAGCGATGCGGTCGGGGTCGATGCCCAGCTCCGAGGCGTTCTCGTGCGCCCATCGAAGTGCGCACAGGGCATCCTCGGCAGCCGCGGGGAACGGATGCTCGGGCGCGAGTCGGTAGTCCACCGAGAGCACCGTATGACCGCTGCGTGCTGCGAGCGACCGACAGACGTTGTCGTGGGTCGCGACGTTGCCGATCACCCATCCACCGCCGTGGTAGTAGACGAGCAGGCCGGTGTTCGCAGCTGCAGTCGGTCGGTAGAGGCGGCTCGGCACGCCACCGGCGGAGAGATCGCGCACCTCGTGCATCTCCCACATCGGGGGAGCGACGCGACTGTCGTAGAACGCGCGGTACTCCTCGGGAGTCGACTCGTGCAGCACCGGCCCTCCGGCGGCTGCCATCACGTCGAGCACCATCCTGGCTTGCGGGTGCAGTGTCGGTTCCATGTTCCCCCTGGTGTCTGCCCGCGCACTGCGCGGGGGTGCGGTCTGGTCTGTCTGCGCAGTGCGCGGGTGCGTCAGGTCGTCTTCTTCTTCGGCGGCGGCACGCCCACCGACACTGACTTCTCGGCCCACTCTGGCCACCGGCGTCGGCTCACGATCGACAGTGTCCGCAGGAGCTTCATCGCGACTTCGTCCTCCTGGGCGGGTCGGGCCTCGATGACACCGTCGCGGATCATCCGCTCGATCACCTCGACGCCGAGCTTGGTGCGCACGATGGTGAGCGTCCAGTCGTTGTCCTTGCCGATGCCGCCCGTGGCGATGTCGGAGTGCTCGGCCGCGAAGTCGGGGCACGTCTTGCACCCGGTGCGCGTCCACTGGTGGCACTCCTTCAGGTCGATCTCGTGGTACGAGCCGTCCTTCATCCAGATCTGGAAGACACCCTTGATGTTCATCTTCACCATGTCCTGCTTCTTCAGGCCGTACTTGGCCTCGAAGAGCTCGGGAAAGATCGCATCGTCGAAGGTCTTCGAGCACAACAGACCGATCGTGAACAGGAAGGGCTTGGACACCTTGCCGGCCTTGCGGTCCCACATCACCGGCGGGGACGAGGTCTGGCATCCCATGCCCACGAGCGCGAGGCGGGACAAGCCCATCTCCTTGGCGTCGCGAAGCGCGAGCGGGTTCGCACAGTAGGTGTAGCGACTACCCGCGGTCGCGAGCACCTCGTCGCGCGTGCGCACCACGACGGGCTTGGCCTTCCACGCGTCGTCGTCCTCGACGCCGCTCACGAGGGCGCCGTCGATGTAGCCGTTGTCGAGCAGCCACACGAGCATCGCCGAGACGAAGCCGCCGTCCTGGCCCTTGTCGTGGGTGGTCTTGTCGGTGGCTCGTGTCAGGAGCAACTGCTCCCAGATGCCGGCCATCTCGTCGTCCTTGCGCTCACGGCCGAACAAGTGCAGGTTCGCCGCCGACTCCCAGCTGCGGAAGCGAGGGCAGGCCCGCGTGCAGGTGGTGCAGCCCTTCTCGCCGTGGATGCAGTTCGACAGCCCGAGCTCTTCCTCGATGTGGAAGGGCTTGTACTTGCCCTCCTCGTGCTCGTAGCCGATCACGTCGTGGGGACAGGTCACCACGCAACCCGCGCACCCGGTGCACAGGCCGGTCTCGATGACCTCCTCGTAGAGCTCCTTCCACTGGGCGGTCCAGCGTTCCGCCTTGGCGGGGGCATCCGGGGTCATTGTCATTCCCCGAATGCTAGGTGCTAGACGGCCGAGGGTCCTTGTTCGCCAGTCCGGATGCGCACGATGCGCTCCACCGAGGTCACCCAGATCTTCCCGTCACCGATCTTGCCGGTGGCGGCGACCTTGAGCAGGGTGTCCACGATGGTGTCGACCTGCGGGTCATCGACCACGCACTCGACCTTGACCTTGGGGACGAAATCGATCTGGTACTCGCTGCCGCGGTAGGTCTCGGTGTGTCCGCCCTGGCGACCGAACCCCTTGACCTCCGTGACGGTGATCCCCTGGATGCCGGCGCTCTTCAGCGCCTCCTTGACTTCGTCCAACTTGAACGGCTTGATGATTGCGGTGACGAGCTTCATGGTGTGATTCTGACCTTTCTTTGAGTCTGTGTCGCGATGGGTGTCACTGGTAGGCCGATTCGGCGTGCTGGCTCTGGTCGAGGCCGGCCATTTCGTCCTCGGGCGAGACGCGCAGGCCCACCGTGGAGTCGATGACCTTGGCGATCACCCAGGTGACCACGAAGGAGAAGGCGATCGTGGCACCGACAGCGACCAGCTGGTCCTGCAGGAGCTCCGAGCCACCGCCGTTGAAGAGGCCGTCGGCACCGAGTGAGTTGACGCCCTTGTCGGCGAACAGACCCAGCAGCAGCGCTCCCACGATGCCGCCCACGAGGTGCACCGCGATCACATCCAGGCTGTCATCGAGACCGAGCTTGGCCTTGACCGACAGACCCAGGTAGCACACGACTCCGGCGATGAGTCCGATGAGGACCGCCGAGAACCCGCCCACGAATCCGGCGCACGGTGTGATGGCCACGAGTCCCGCGACCGCACCCGAGGCCGCACCGAGCGTGGTGGCATTTCCAGCCTTCAGCTTCTCGATGACGAGCCAGCCGAGCATCGCGGCCGCCGCGGCGAGGTGGGTGTTGACGAGGGCCTGGGCGGCGAGACCATTCGCGGCCAGCGCCGAGCCGGCGTTGAACCCGAACCAACCGAACCAGAGGATCCCGGTGCCCAAGATGGTGAGGGGCAGGTTGTGCGGGGGCATCGCCTCCTTGCGGAACCCTGTGCGGTTGCCGAGCACCAGCAGAACCGCGAGGGCAGCCACACCGGCGTTCACGTGGATGACCGCGCCACCAGCGAAGTCGAGCGCGCCGAGCTGGAAGAGCCAGCCATTGGGGCTGAACACCCAGTGGGCCACCACCGGGTACACCAGCAGCGACCAGGCGCCGATGAAGAGCGCATAGGAGCCGAACTTCAGGCGGTCGGCCGTGGCCCCGGTGATCAGTGCCGGGGTGATCACGGCGAACATCATCTGGAACGCGAAGAAGGCGAGCGGCGGGATGATCAGACCGAAGTCTCCGGTGTAGCCGGGGAGTTCGGCGATCGTGCCGAGGCCATCGAGGAACAAGAAGTCAAAATTGCCGACCCACTTGGACGACCCTCCGAAGGCGAGCGAGAAGCCCACGGTGGCCCACAGCACGCTGACGAGGCCCATCGCAAAGATGTTCTGCATCAGCATTCCCAGGACGTGGCGGGACCTCACCATTCCTCCGTAGAAGAAGGCGAGGCCGGGGGTCATGAACGCGACGAGTCCGGCCGAGGCCAGGACCCAGGCTGTCGCGCCGGTGTCGATGTCTGCTGCGATGAGCATTGGTGTCTCTCCGTGTGGTCGGTGTTGCCCCGGCGGTCGGGGTGTCACCGCGAGAAGGTAAGGGTGCTCCATTTCCGGATTGTTTCGCATTGGTGAAGGGGAGAGAAATGAGCGAGGGTCCATCCCCGTGGGGATGGACCCTCGCCCTGTGGACAAACTCGGTTGTGATCAGAGACGAGTCGAACCGAACTCCGGATACGCCGCCACGCCCATCTCGGGGATGTCGAGTCCCTGGATCTCGTCCTCTTCGGCCGAACGGATGCCGCCCTTGGTGACCTTGTTCTGGACCGAGAAGAACGTGAACGCGATCGGGAAGATGACTGCGAGGATCACCGCCACACCGAGCAACTGTGCGCCGAACTGGCCCCAGTCACCCTTGATGATGCCCTCGACGCCCTTCGAGGCCGAGCCGTTCCAACCCGCGCCGTAGCTGCCATTGGCGAAGATGCCCACGGCGAGCACGCCGAACATGCCGTTCACGCCGTGGACCGCGATCGCGCCGACTGGGTCATCCAGCTTGAGTCGGCGCTCCACGAAGAACACCGTCTCGATCACGAGCACGCCCGCGATCACACCGATCACCGCGGCCGCCCACGGTGCCACGAAGGCGCACGGGGCGGTGATCGCCACCAGTCCGGCGAGCATGCCGTTCGCCATCATGCCCGGGTCGGGCTTGCCGGTGCGCCGGGTGATCCACAGCATCGCTGCGATCGCACCGAATGCACCCGCAATGGCGGTGTTGGCAGCGACCGTGGCGAACTGCACATCGGTGGCCGCGAACGTCGATGCGGCGTTGAATCCGAACCAACCGAAGAGCAGGATGAACGTGCCGAGCATCGCCATCGGAATGTGGTGTCCGGGCATCGCGCGGGGCTTGCCGTCCGCCCCGAACTTGCCGATCCGGGGTCCGAGCACGATCGCACCGGCGAGGGCTGCGACGCCTCCCACCATGTGCACCACGCCCGATCCGGCGAAGTCGACGTAGCCCGCTCCGAGGCCCATGGTGTCCCAGGTCTTGGCGAGCCAGCCGCCGCCCCACGTCCACGCTGCGAAGAGCGGGTAGTAGATCGCACCGCAGAACACGCCCCAGATCGTGAACGAGCTCCACTTCCAACGTTCGGCCATCGAGCCCGTCGGGATCGTGGCCACGGTGTCCATGAAGGCCACCATGTACAGGAAGAACCCGAGCAGGGCCGGTGTGATGCCGTCGCCCGACAGTGCCCAGCCACCCTTGAACAGGAAGATCCAGTTGCCGCTGCCGAGCAGTGCGTCTCCGACCGGCTGGTCGAGTCCGAAGGCCGAGTAGCTGAAGCCGCCGAAGGCGAGCGGGAACCCGATGAAGAAGAACCCGATGAAGCCGAGTCCGAAGATGGCGAAGTTCGTGCTGACGACGTGTGCCGCGTGCTTGGCGCGGCAGAACCCCGTCTCGACGAGGGCGAACCCCGCTTGCATGAACACCACCAGGGTCGCACCGAGCACGACCCACAGCAGGTTGACCTGTGTTCCCAACAGTTGAACCTCAGATTGCATTGATTCCCTCCTCACCGGTGCGGATCCGCACCAGGCGGGTCACGTCGGTGACCCAGAATTTTCCGTCGCCGATCTTTCCGGTGGCCGCCGCCGACTTCACGGCGTCCACCACGGAGTCGACGACTGCATCGTCGACCACCAGTTCCAACTTCACCTTGGGCACGAAGTCGATGGCGTACTCGCTGCCGCGGTAGGTCTCGGTGTGTCCGCCCTGTCGGCCGAACCCCTTCACCTCCGACACGGTCATGCCGGCAACGCCCGCCGACTTCAATGCGTCTTTGACGTCGTCGAGCTTGAATGGCTTGACGATCGCCGTGATCAACTTCACCGGTCGATCTCCTTGTCTGTCAGGTTCCTGACTCTCGTGGTGCGACCGGGGATCGGCCGCGCCGGGATGCCGCGCCGTTGCGGCACAGGGGAACATAGGAACCGCAGGTTTCGCAGCCGTCGCCCGATTGTTTCGTCTTCGTGGCGATCCTGTCCGCCCCGAGGCGGGGTCAGGAGAGTTGCGAGGTGATCCGCTCGACGTGACGCCGGGTGATCTTGCGCCCGTGGCGACCCGAGACCTCGAAGCGGTCGGAGACGCTCTCGTCCTCGGTCGTGATGCGGGCGTGGTGCACGTTCACGTTGGCCCTCGCGAACGCGGTGGCCACCGCCTGCAGCAGCCCCGGCTGGTCGACTCCCGACACCGTCACCACGCTGTGCCACGGGTGGGCATCGTTGTCGAGTGCCACCGACACGCCCGACGACGCACCCCGATCGAGGCGTCGGGCGGCGTCGAGTCGGCGGCCGAGTCGCCGTTCGATCTCGAAGGCCAGCTGCGCGGCGTCGGGCTTCGAGGCCGATCGCACGTGGAATGAGTCGAGCACCGCACCGTCGGGCCAGGTGGCGAGGTCGGCACTGACGATCACGAGGCCCCTCTCGGCGAACACCGCGCAGATGCGCGCGAGGAGTCCGCGCATGTCGTGCGTGGCGATCTCGACGGTCCACAGATCGACTGCCGGTCCTGCCACGACCGACACACGCGCACGCCTCGGTCGCGGAGCCGGTTCGACGAGCGTCGCCTGACGCGCGATCGTGGCGGGGTCATGGGCCAGGATCCACACGCCGGAGGCATGGGTGATCCGGTCGCGCACCATCTGGTCATCGACGAGTGCGAGCGCCTCGGCGCGCCGCACCGACTCAACCGAATCCCCGCGTCCATCCAACAGTTCGGGATGCGCGAGCAACGACTGCACCGCCGTCGTGATGTCGAGCAGCGCCGGGTACTGCCAGTCCTCGAGGTTGCCGGCGGCCTCGGTGAGGAGGCGGCAGCGCTCGACCAACTGTGGTGTGCCGAGATAGGCGGCCAGTTGGCTCGCGACCCGGGGAGTGTCGTCGTAGGGCTCCGACGAAGCCGCACTGTGCAGGAGCCTGCTCGCCTCCACGAGTGCGACGGCGTCGCGCCTCACCGCATCGGGGAGTGCGAGCCGCTCCAAGAGACCCCCGATCGGTGCGTCGTCGGCGAAGTCGACGACGAATGCAGCCCAGGTGAGGGCGGAGTCCTCGAAGGGGACGCGACCGAGTCGTGCGCGCAGGGTCGCGAGCACCGGCATCTGGGTCAGGTGCGTCGGGTCGAGCTCGCTCGCATCCCCGCGCCTGGCGCGCACGGCACGTGCCATCTCGGGCAGTGCACGCTCGAGCACACCGGTCACCTCGAGCAGGCGCCACGAGCGTGCGTTGCCGCGCAGCATCACCGAGTACAACTTCCGCGTTGATTCGTCGTCCCAGGCGAGCGGTGCGTCTCGTCGGGCGTGGAGCCACTCGAGGAGTGCCTCGTCGGGCTGTGCGGTCGCAGCGGCGAGCGCAGTGTCGAGTGCGAGGGGGAGTGCGAGCACTTCGGGCGGGTTGCCCTGCAACATGACATTGCCGTCGCGCACGACCGTCCACCCGCCGGCGGGTTCTGGCGAATCGGGATCTCCCGCGGGAGTGTCCGGTCCGAGCGACGATGCGAGGCGCCACCGCAGCAGGGGAGGTGCGATCACAGTGGTGAGAAGCACCACGAGGAGCACGACCGCATAGAGCTCGTCGTCGAAGACGCCGACCGAGACCCCGATCGTGGCAAAGATCAGCCCCACCTCGCCGCGGGGCACCATGCCCACGCCGATCACGAACTTGTCGGCGTTCACGCCGGTCGCACCGAAGGCGGAGAGTGCCTTGCCCGCCACGGCAATGACGGTGAGCACGGCTGCCAACGCGAGCACATGGCCATCGAAGAACTTCGTGACGTCGGTGTCGAGGCCGATCTGCATGAAGAAGAGCGGGATGAAGATCGACCCGAGCACCTGGAAGTCGCGCGCGATGCGATCGTGGTGGTCGGTGCGCCCGAGGGCGAGTCCGGCCACGAATGCCCCGATGATCGGGGCAAGGTTCGCCCCGCTGGCCGCGGCCGAGAACCCGAATGTGAGCGCGGCGGCAATGACCCCCACGGTCGCAGGCGATGTTGCGCGAGTGCCGATGGCTCGCACGAGCCGGGGGATCACGAGCACTCCGATCGCACCTGCCACGAGCAGGAATCCACCGGCGAGGCCGACAGTGGTCGCCAGGCTCGCGGCATCCAAGCTTCCCTCCTCGACGATGCGCGTGACCACGGTGAGAATCACCAGGCCCAGCACATCGTCTGCGACCGCGGCACCCAGCACCACGCGTGCCTCGGTCGACGACAGTGCCCGCAAGTCACCGAACACCCGCGCGGTGATGCCGACACTGGTTGCAGCGAGCGCGGCGCCCAGGAACAGAGAAGCGTTCAGGGTCTCGCCGAGGATGGCGCCGGCACCAATGCCGCTCGCCGTCGGGAGTGCGACGCCGAGGAGTGCCACCAACATCGAGGCGCGTCCCACGCGGCGCAGCTCGTCGAGGTCGGTCTCGAGCCCCACCTCTGCCAACAGCACGATCACACCCACCTCGGCCAGCACCCGGAGTGCGTCGGTGGTCTCGACGAAACCCAACTCTGACGGGCCGAGGATGATGCCGGCCGTGATCTCGCCGATGACAGCGGGAATCCCGTTGCGTTCGGCGACCTCGGCGGCCAGTTTGGCCACCACCAAGACG
>JBJTCB010000057.1:0-4149 GCA_046091605.1 Actinomycetota bacterium
CGGCTGTCGCTCGAGGCCCTGGTGCGGCGCAGCGCGCTCGTGGCACAGCTTCGCTTTGCCGTCACGCTGCAAGACCTGCGCACGGTGATCCTGCTGCGGCGCAGCCTCGGTCACGAACACATGCGCACCATGCCCTGGTTCACGGTGCCATCAATGCTGCGGCGCAACATCGTGGTCGCGCGCGGACTGCGCAGCCTCGCCCGGTTCCCGCTGCGTCGCATCGTGCGCATGGCACTCACATCGCTCACCGCATCTGTGGCACTCGTCGGTGCGTACCGTGGCGCCACCCCCCTCGTGGTGGTGGCGGGACTCGCGATGTTCCTGGTCGGTCTCGAGCTCGTCGAGCCGCTCTCACAAGAAGTCGACCAACCCGACCGCACCGATGCACTCCCGGTCGAGCGCTCGCTCCTCTACACACGCCACCTCATCGCACCTGCTGTCGGTGCCGTGCCCTTCGTGCTGCTCGGGGCTGGAGTTGCTGTCGCACTCGAGCCGGGACGGGCCACCGTGCCAGTCGCGCTCGTGCTCGGCCTCGCCGCTGCCGGGGCAGGCATCGGCGGGGCCACGATCAATGCGATGGCCGGCGCACCCGACCCGGTCGGCAATGCGAACCAGGGCCTGTACCTGCCGCCCGAGATGAGTGGCATGGGCACGGTGTTGCGCAACGCCTTCCCACCTGCGGTCGCCGTGCTCGGATGCCTGCCGGTGATCGCGGTGCGCGAGAGCCTGCCCACACCATGGGCGAATCTGTTGCGCTCCGTGCTCGCCGTCGCGCTCCTACTCAGCCTCGTGAGTGGTTGGGTGCGGCAGCGCGACGCAATCAAGCAGTGGTTCGCCACCGCACAACGTGAGAGCCGTGCCGGTTCCTCGCGATCATCCACGACCGGAGGCTCCTGATGGCCCGCAACCCCCGCACACCACGCATCACCGCTGCATCCTCGGGTGACCCGGCGGCGGTCTCGCACCCGGGTGCGGCACCGCGCGAGCCCGGTGCACTCGATGTCGTCGATCTCGCCAAGTCGTACGGCGATGCGCCCGCGCTCGATCCGGTGACATTGTCCATCGGCCGTGGCGAGCGCGTCGCACTCATCGGCCACAACGGCAGCGGCAAGACGACACTGCTGCGCATGGCAGTCGGTCTGCTCGAACCCTCCTCGGGGACAGCCACGATCTGCGGGCATCCCTCTGGGTCACTCGCCGCACGCGCCGCCATCAGTTATGTCGCCGATCAGCCGACGTTCTACGACGATCTCTCCCTGTGGGAGCACCTCGACTATGTCGCGCGTCTGCACGGAGTGACCGAGTGGGAACAGCACGCGGCCGATCTTCTCGGCATGCTCGGTCTCTACGAGCGGGCCGACGAGATGCCGAACCGCTTCAGCCGCGGCCTCAAGCAGAAGTCGGCTCTCGCGCTCGGGTTCATTCGTCCCTTCGAGGTGCTGGTGGTCGATGAGCCCTTCGTCGGCCTCGACTCCTCGGGCAAGGAGGCCCTGCTCGCACTGTTGGGCGGTGCACACGACCAGGGCGCCACCCTCGTGGTTGCCACGCACGAACTGGGCTTCGTCGAGACGGCACAGCGCGTCGTTGCGTTGCGGGACGGGCGCATCGTCTTCGATGGCCCCACCGCGGGTCTCGATGTCGACCGACTCGTGCGCACCGAGGATCCCGCCGGTGAACACGACGGAGAACGGAACTAGGCTCGGAGCCATGTACACCTTCGATGTCGTGTCCGAATCGGTCCGCAACCCCCACATGCTCGCGGCCGAGCTCACCAAGCGTTCGAGCGAGGGCTGGGAAGTCGTCGAGATCGTCTACGACGGCGCCTCCTGGATCCACGCCTTCATCCGTCATGCCGGGCGCGTCGCGATCGCTCCGCACCCGGGAATGACCCCGGAGCAAGCCTCCGCACCGCCCGCCACCCCCACCACGCCGGCCTCGTCGGCGCCGATGGGCACCGGCAATGTCGGTGCGCCCGTGTCGCCGAGCGCGGGGCCCTCTGCGGCGCAGGTCCCGAACCCCCCGGCCAACTGGTACAAGGATCCGAGCGGACGCTTCGACCTGCGCTACTGGAACGGCTCTGCCTGGACCGAGCACGTCGCCACCAACGGCGTGCAGTCGATCGATCCCCCGCGTCCCTGAGCTCTGCCCGTGCAGGCCGTCTCGCTGGGGCACGCGGGAATCCTCATCCGCGCCAACGGCGTCACGATCGCCTGCGATCCGTGGTTCGTCCCGGCCTTCCACGGCTCGTGGTTCGTCTTCCCGCGCAACGATCACCTCTCCGATGAGGTGATGCACGAGGTCTGCAACCCCGACTTCCTCTACATCTCGCACCTCCACGGCGACCACTTCGATGCCGAGTTCCTGCGCGAACGCATGAACAAGGGCACCACGGTGCTGCTGCCCGACTACCCCACCCGGGAGATGGAGCGCGAGTTCAACAAACTCGGCTTCAAGACCTTCCACCGCACCATCAACGAGCGCGCCACAGAGATCGTGCCCGGCCTCACGGTGGCGATCCACGTGGAGACCTCGATCACCGACGGCCCCGGGGGTGACTCTGCGCTCGTGGTGTGGAACAACGATGCATGCCTGGTGAACCAGAACGACTGCCGCACCGGAGATCTCGCAGCACTCGGTGCACACGCACGCGTCGATCTGCACTGGCTCCAGTACTCCGGTGCCATCTGGTACCCGACGGTCTACGAGATGGACGCTGCCGAGAAGAAGCGTCTCTGCGACGACAAAGTCGAGAGTCAGTTCGCCCGCGCGATGCGCTATGTCGAGGCACTGGATGCCACAACCGTGGTGCCCTCGGCCGGTCCCCCCTGCTTCCTCGACGAGGAGTTGTTCGGGTTGAACCGCATCGATGGGACAGAGGCGAGCATTTTCCCCGACCAGACGGAGTTCCAGCGCCGGCTCGCGGCGGTCGGTCGGCACAACGTGGCCACCACGATCCCGGGCACCGTGTTCTCCGTCGTGGGCGGTGCAGTCACGGTCGAACAGCCCCTCCCGGGTGCCGAGATCGAGGCGATCTTTGCCGACAAGGCCGCCTACCTGCGCCGCTACCAGGCCGACTGGGCCCCGTGGCTGGCGAGCCTGAAGGCCTCGCGTGTCGGAGAACCGACCGACCTTGTCGCGACGCTGGCCCTGTGGTGGGAGCCCCTGCTCGCGATGGCACCGAACGTGCGCGAGGGAGTCGGTGCGAACTGTCTGCTCAATGCCGGAGATCTGCCGATCCTCATCAACTTCGCGAACGGCACGGTGACGCGACACGCGGGCGAGCCGTACGGGTTCCGCTTCGACATTGCCCGCGACCTGGTGGAGTCGGTGGTGGCGGCGCGCGCGGTCGATTGGTCGAACTCGTTGTTCCTCTCGTGCCGGTTCACCGCCTGGCGCGAGGGAGAGTACAACGAGTACCTCTACAACTTCCTGAAATCACTGTCGGTGGAGCGCATGGCGCGCACCGAGTCAGAAGCATCGCTGAAGCGCAACGGTGTGCAGTCGGAGGAGGCCGATGTGGAGGTCGGTGGGTATGTGGTGCAGCGCCGCTGCCCGCACCGCAACGCAGATCTCTCGGTATTCGGCGAGGTCGACGGAGAGGACCTCGTGTGCACGCTCCACGGGTGGAGGTTCTCCCTCGAGGACGGCCGCTGCCGCAACGCCGACGGCCACGCCATCCGCATCCGCAAACGCACCTGAGCCGACACCGCCCTTCTGCGCACCCGACAGCTCACGATTTCCGATTCCCGCCTGACTCGTACACTTTCTCGTGACGAGTCCAGCCGGGGCGATGCCTCGGTACACCATCCGGGACGAACGGGGCGGCGCAGCAGCGCTGCCCCGTTTGCCGTCGCCGGCTCAGTCGACAACCAGCGGCAGTTCGCACCACACGGTGAGCGAGAACTTCTCACCGCTCACCAGTTGTCGCGTGGCGTGCGGGTGTGTCACCAGGCTCGGCCACACGATCAGGGTTCCCTCGGGCATGTCGGCATTCGTCCAGTTCTGCCGCGGGAACTCAAGCTCGGCTCCTTCGTAGTCATCGTTCAGCTTGATGCTGGCCGACACCTGCGCCACGTCGTGGTGCAGCCGCAGTTCCTCCTGCTCGCCGAGCGCATAGCGGATCACGAACGCATCGCGCAGCCCGTGGTA
>JBJTCB010000058.1:0-56425 GCA_046091605.1 Actinomycetota bacterium
GTCGTGCCACGCCGATCTCGGAGAATCCTCAGGCCGCATTCCGGGCCTCCGGTGTCGAGACGAGCGACGGTGACACATTCGGCCCCGGTGGGCAGGGACACGTGCGGCTGAACTTTGCGACCTCATCGACCATGCTGGGCCGGATCGTCGCGACGATGGCCGCGACGCTGAAGAAATAACCTTCCGCAATTGACCGAGTCCACCGCAAGACGTGCAGACTCCTTTCAAGACATCAGGACGTGTGGAGGCGCGATGGAACCGTGGCAGTTGGCGGGCACCGAAGTCGCGCGTCTCGTGCGCGAGGGCACGCTCTCGGCCAGCGACGCGGTCGCATCGACTCTCGCGCGGATCGAGAACGTGAATGATCGGCTCAACGCCATCGTTCACCGCACCGACGAGGACGCCATCGAACGGGCCCGCGCCATCGACGAGGGGAGGGTGACCGGCCCGCTCGCTGGTGCGACGATCACCACGAAGGTCAACACCGATCATCCCCCGTACCCGACCACCAACGGAATCAAGTCACTGGCCGGGAACATCCCGGTGCGCACGCACCCCTGCGTGCAGGGCCTCCTCGATGCGGGCGCGGCGATGGTCGGCAGGTCGAACTCACCGGCATTCGCCATGCGGGCCCACACCGACAACGAGCTCCACGGCGAGACGTTGAACCCTCACCGCATCGACATCTCGAGCGGCGGCTCGAGCGGTGGTGCGGCCGTGGCCGTCGCGGCCGGCATGTGCCACATCGCCCAGGGCAACGACGTCGCGGGATCGGTTCGGTGGCCCGCGCACCAGAACGGTGTGATCGGTCTTCGCCCAACGATCGGTCGCCTCGTGAGTGGCGGCACCAGTCCGGTCGCGCGTGGATGGAGCGCCTCGAACATGTCGACCAATGGGCCCATCGCCCGGACGATGGCCGACATCGAGGCGGGTTACCGCGCGATGCGCACCGACAACTGGACCGACCCGAACTGGGTGCCTGCCCGCGACGAGTTCCCGCCGCCCGCTTCACCGGTGAAGGTCGCACTCGCACTCGATGACGGTGGTCCGTGTCACCCGGCCGTGCGCGATGCGATGGTGCGCGCCGCCGACGATCTCTCCGATGCCGGGTACGACGTGGTCGAGACGCTGCCCCCGATGCTCGAGGAGTTCTTCACGCTGTGGAAGAGACTGGGCGTGCTCGACATGATCCTCGGATTGGTCGCGATGCTGCCGACCATCGACGATGCCGGTCTGACCACCGCGTGGAACAACTGGAAGGACTCGTTTCCCCCGGCCTCCGGCGAGACATTCCTCAAGGCACTGCAAGAGCGTGACCTCGTCATGCGCGCGTGGACCGGGTTCTTCGCCGATCACCCCGTGCTCATCACTCCGCTCATGACCGGTCTCACCATTCCGAGAAACGGCGACATCGCGCACCCCGCGGCGATGGACGAGTTCGACGTGACCGGTCGCTGGGGCATCAACTTGTCTGCGATCGCCACACCCGCGCTCGCCTTCCCCATGGGCCGGCACGAGGGTGTCCCCGTCGGCATCCAGGTGGTGTCACGGGCCTGGCGCGAGGACATCCTCCTCGGGGCCGGACGCGCTCTCGAGCAGGCCCGCGGCACGGTCGCACCGGTCGACATCGCCTGGTGACAGGGGCGGGCGGTGTGCCCGATGGCCCTCTTCACATGACCGACCCGCACCTGTACCGTTCCGCGGATGCGCCAACTGTCCGGTCTCGATGCGACCTTCCTCCACATGGAGTCGCCGACCACGTTCGGCCATGTCTCCGGGCTCGGCCTCTACAGCCGACCATCCCCCGACTTCGACCCCTACCAAACGGTGTACCGGCGCTTCGGGGCGCTCGCCGCGGCGGTCGAGCCGCTGCACCAGAAGCTCCACGGTGTCCCCTTCGGACTCGACCATCCCTATTGGATCGTCGACGACAACTTCGATCTCGACTACCACGTGCGGCACCTCGGGCTCGCGCCGCCCGGTGACATGTCGCAATTGTCGGAACAAGTCGCGCGCATCTTCGGCCGAGCGCTCGACCGTTCACGACCGCTCTGGGAGGTGTACGTCATCGAGGGTCTCGCCGACGGGCGCTGGGCGCTGATGACCAAGTTCCACCACTCCTCGATCGACGGTGGTGCGGGGGTGGTCCTGCTCAACATGATCACCGACTCCTCCCCCGACGTCACCCCCGATCCCGAACCGGGCCCCGTCGAGCCGGAGGAGGCGCCGAACGATGCCGTGTTGCTCCAACGCGCACTCGCAAAGCTCGCCGTGAACCCCGTGCGGGCGATGCGCATGCAGTTGCGCGTGACGCAGGGACTCGCGGACTCGTTCGGGATCGCCCCGGCAAGCCAGATCACCCGTGCCGCGCGCAGGACGCTGCGCACGATCACGCGCCGTCCCGACTCGGATCACCCCACCGCGGTCGACCGTGTCCGGTTGCCGCTCACGCCCGCACCGCCGACCCCGTGGAACCGCACGATCACCGCCCACCGTCGGTTCGCCATGCGCTCGGCCTCCCTCGACACCTTGAAGGCGCTGAAGACGGCATCGGGCGGGACGGTCAACGACATCGTCATGGCCATCTGTGCGGGGGCGCTGCGTTCCTACCTCATCGGACACGGTGCACTGCCCTCCCAGACGCTGCGCGCGATGGTGCCCGTCTCGTTCCGCACCGGCGAAGAAGAGGTGCCGTGGACGAACCTGGTGTCGGGAATCGTCGCCGACCTCCCGACCAATTGTCCCGACCCTGTGCAGCGCGTCGATCTCTGCCACGAGGCGATGGGTGCGGCCAAGCGTCAGTTCGAGTTGATCCCCGCCGATGCGATCGCCCAGGGTGCCCAGGCCACCTCACCGATCATCGCCACGGCCGCCAGTCGTCTCGCCTCGCGGTTGCGCTGGGCCGATCGTGCGAACATCCTGCCGACGAACGTGGTGATCTCGAACGTGCCCGGACCGCGCACCCCGGTGTGGTTGGGCGGCGCACAGATGGAGAACTACGTGCCGCTCTCGATCGTCACCGACGGCATGGGACTGAACATCACGGTGCACAGCTATCTCGACCGGCTCGACTTCGGTCTGATCGCATGCCGGGAACTCGTGCCCGATCTCGAGCACCTGCTCGATCTCCACTTCGCAGAGATCGACGCCCTCTGCGACGCTTACGGCGTCGCGCGCTGACCCGGACCCGGGCTCAGCCGTGTCCGGGAATCGTCTTCCAGGGACCCGCGTCGGACCGCGGTTCCTTCGGCAGACCGAGCACCTGCTCGCCCACGATGTTGCGCTGCACCTGGCTGGTGCCGGCATAGATCGTTCCGGCACGTGCGTTCAGGAACACACCCACCCAGTTCGCCGAATCATTCGGTGACCCGGGCGCATCGGTGGTGAAGGCGGTCTGGGGCGTCTGACCCACCGGCACCAGGGCATCGGCGCCGAGGATGTCGATCGCGAGCTCGGTGACGTCCTTGTGGTATTCGCTCCACCAGAGTTTGCCGATCGAGGCATCGGCCCCGGGCTTGGCACCGTTCATGAACGCCGTCAGCACCCGGTACCCGAGGAACCTCATGATCTCGACCTTGGTGTGGGCCTTGGTGAGGCGCTGGCGGATGTGCGGATCCGAGGTGAGGCCCTTCTGCTTGGCGAGGCTCGTCAACTTGTCTAGTTCACCGCGGAACGAGATCGAGCTCACCGCCGCTCCCGCGCCGCGCTCGTTGCCGAGCAGGGTCATCGCGACCATCCAGCCGCCGTTCACCTCGCCGACCACATTGCCCCTCGGGCAACGCGCGTCGGTGAAGTAGACCTCGTTGAACTCCGAGTCGCCCGACATCATCTTGATCGGACGCACTTCGACACCGGGCTGGCGCATGTCGACGAGCAGGAACGTGATGCCCTTGTGCTTGACCTCGTCGACATTGGTGCGTGCGAGCACGAAGATGTGGTTGGCGAGGTGTCCGGCCGAGGTCCAGATCTTCTGGCCGTTGATGATCCACTCGTCACCATCGAGAACCGCGCGGCACCCGAGGTTGCCGAGGTCGCTGCCCGACGACGGCTCGGAATAGCCCTGGCACCAGCGATCCTCACCGGTGAGCACGCGCGGCAGGTAGTGCTTCTTCTGCTCCTCGGTGCCGATCGCGAGCAGGGTGTTGCCGAGCATCCCGATGCCGAACCCGTCGTTCGGTCCGCCACCGGGGACACCGGCATGGGCGAACTCCTCGGCCTGGACGAGGGCCTCGATGTGGCCCAGTCCCTGACCGCCGTACTCCTTCGGCCACGTGATCGCGAGCATGCCGTTGTCGTAGAGCTTCTTGCGCCACTCCTCTGTGAACGCGGCGGCATCGGCGTGGTTCAGCGACCCGACACCCTTCCATCCCTTCGGCAGGTTGGCGTCGAGGAACGAACGGACCTTGGCGCGGTAGGAGTCTGCTTCGGGCGGGTATGCGAAATCCATGGCGTCAGATTAGGTGGCGACCGCGCCCCGTCCCTCACCCGCCACACGGGCGACCCGGGAAACGATTGCTACTTGGCGCGGGGGAAGATGCGCAGGAAGTTGCCGGAATTGAACTTGTCGATCGCCTCGCGGGAGCAGTCCACCATGCACGACTCGAACCGGGCGATCGGGTCCCTGCCGCCCTCGGTGTGCGGGTAGTCGCTCGAGAACAAGTACAGGTCCTGGTTCGACTGCTCCATCAACCGAGCCGGGTCCTCGAACACGAACGGCGTGAACGCCATCTGGTCGGTGATCTGCTCACTCGGCCTGCGGCTGAATCCCTTCAGGCGCTCGTCCACCTTCGAGTACGCCTTGTGGATCTGGTCGAGTCGCACGAGCATCTCGGGCACCCAGCCGGCACCGAGCTCGACCGAGGCCATCTTGAGCCGCGGGAACTCCTCGAGCACACCGTCGAGCACCATCATCGACACGAACGTCTCGATGCCCTGGTGCAACACCGCGGCATCGCGTGCGCGCACGTTCTCACCGCCGCCCATCCAGTCGCGCGTCACGCCACGACCGTTGTTGCTCCACTCGGGCTTGAGCTGCAGCGGGTTGCCGCCGACGTGGAACACCACCGGCACCTGCGCCTCCTGGAGGAGTGACCAGATCGGGTTGTGGTCGACGTGCGTCGGCGAACGATCGCCGGCGAGACGGTGCGGCATCCAGATCGCCTCGATCCCGTTCTCGAGGCACCACTGCACCTCGGCGAGAGCGAGCTCGGGGTTCTCGAACGGCACCGCACCCACGCCCATGAGGCGCGAGTCGACCGAGCAGAAGTCGGACATGTGGCGGTTGTGGGCCCGCGCACCGCCGTAACGGAGACGGTCCTCGATCTTGCGCGAGGGTGAGAAGACCATGTGCAGGCTGTGCGTGGCGAACACGAGCTGCTTGACGAATCCGAGCATGTCGTTGGCGATCACGCGGTCGTGCTTGTCGAACGACCCGAGCGCCTGGATCTCCTTGACTTCGGTGATCATGCGGTCGCCGAGGGCGATCAGGCCGGCGCGGTGCTCGTCGCTGTGGCGAGAGCCCTGCGACATGATCACCTCGACCTCCTCGTCGGTCACGATCGAGCGGCCGTAATCGACGAGCGGGAGCTCATCGCGAATGTCGGCGTCGGCGAACTTCCGGAGGAAGTCCGGCAGTTCCATGATGTGGGTGTCGGCGTCGTAGAGGACCCTGTCGCCTGCGTACGTCATGTCTGTGTCCTCCCAGTGTCCGAGTTCGCGCGAAATTACCACCGGTTTCACGTCCCGTACACCCCCGAAGGGTCGACCCCGTGTAGACCTTTCCCATGCGGATATTGGTGACCAACGACGACGGCATCGACTCGATCGGGCTCCACGTGCTGGCGCGCGCGATGCGGCCCTTCGGCGAGGTCGTGGTGGCGGCTCCCGACCAGGAGTACTCCGGGGCCTCGGCCGCGATCGGTGCACTGCACATCATGCAGCCCGAGGTGCACCGCCGGCAGATCGACGGCCTCGACCAGGTGTGGGCCGTGAGTGGTCCGCCGGCGTTGTGCGTCTTCCTCGCGCGCTTCGGTCTCTACGGGGATCCCTTCGATCTCGTGGTCTCGGGTATCAACCCGGGCGTCAACGTCGGGCGCAGCGTGTACCACTCGGGCACCGTGGGAGCCGCGATCACCGCACGCAACGGGGGCATCAGCGGCATCGCGGTCAGCCAAGCAGTGACGGGATTCGGTGTCGAGGGCCAGGGTTGGGACGATGCGGTGCGCGGTCAACGGTGGGACGACGCGGCCACCGTCGCGCAGGCCGTCGTCGAGGGATGGATCGCCAACCCCACCGACGAGCCCGTCGTGATCAACGTGAACGTGCCGAACCTCCCGGTCGACGAGATGCGCGGCTGGCGCCGCACCGGTGTCGGCCAACTCGTGCCTCGTGCTGTGGTCACCGCGGAGATGGAGCCGAAGGAGGGCCACCTGCACTCCTTCACCGTGAAGATGTCGTACGGCGATCCCGTCCCGCTCCCCGCCCACACCGACGGCGGTGCGATCGAGAACGACGAGGTGTCCATCACATACGTCGGTCGTCTCGATGACGTGCCCCACCACGGCACCGACGAGATCCACGGCGGCCTCACGCGCCTCGTCGGCGACTCGAAGTTGCTCCACTCCTGACCCCCGTCCGGCCCCAACGCCCAAAAGTTGAGGACGAATCACTGCTCCGTCGGGGAACAAACACGCCGTGACCCGGTGTTGACCATCGCATGCCCCGTTACGTCGTGACCGTCCCCTCCTCGAAGAGCGCCCCCGAGGCGTTCGCCTACATGTCGGACATGCGCCTCTACCCCGAATGGGACAGGGGCATCAGCAAGGTGGAGCTCGTCGCTGGTTCTGCACCCGGTCTCGGTGCGGCCTATGCGGTCACCGTCAAGGGCATCGGTGGCCGCGACACGGTGTTCCGCTACGACACCACCGAGTGGAGCGACGGAGCATCACTCCTGCTCGTCGGCAAGGGCGGGCCCTTCACGTCCGTCGATCGCATCACCGTCGCACCGACTGCCAACGGATGCGACGTCACCTACGACGCCACGCTCACCTTCAACGGACTGCTCGCTCCCTTCAATCTCGCACTCGGCCTCGTCTTCAACAAGGTCGGCGATCGCGCAGCACGCGGTCTGCGCCGGGTGCTCGCCTAGGCGCAGCGCGCGGCGGTCACGGGCAACCGAGCCCGTGGAGAGTCGCGCACTCACGGCACAACCACGCGGTGCCCTCGGGTGTGCTCCATGAGGTTGCATATGGCGCACCGCACGACATGCACTCGCGATCGTCCTTCTTCGGCGTCGCGCCAGCCGACGGAGCACCGACCTGTTCGTTCACCGCATCACCGCCACGAGTGACGCCAGCGCATCGTTCAGTTCCTGTTCGTCTGCCGCCACGGCGGCGACGTAGCGGTCGGGCCGCACCACCACGGCGAACGAACCACCGGTCGCCTCGGGATCGACGACATTCGCGAGGGGAATCCCGTGCGCACCGCCGGCGAGATCGACCGGGCCGTTCGTGACGACGACGAACGTCGTGCAGTCCGTGCGAAGTGCCGCCGACACGTCGGGGCGCCACCAGAATTGGTGCCCGACCCGCGGATCACTGGGAACCACCACTCCGGCCTCCAGGAACGGCGCGGGTCGCTTGCCGCCGTACCCGCTCTCGATGTCGACCCCGTGGCTCGCCCGGCCGGCGAGTTGATCGATGAGGCGGCCGAGGTCCACCGCGTGGGCGACGGTGCTCGTGACATGCGGGATGCGCTCGGCGCCGTAGGTGTCGAAGATCGCCTCGCCCGCGAGGCCGCGCGCGACGAACGACATCTTCCAGGAGAGGTTCACCGCGTCCCTCATGCCCGAGTTCAGGCCCTGCCCGGCGAACGGTGGCATCTGGTGCGCGGAGTCACCGGCGAGGAACACGTTGCCACGGCGCATCTCCGGAGCGACGACAGCATGGAAGCGGTACACCGCCGAGCGGACCAACCGACCGTCCCGCGGAGTCATCCACTGCTCGAGAAGCGACCAGATCCCCCCGGGGGTGTTCAGCGCGGCGGAGTCCTCGTCGGGTTGCACCTGGAACTCCCACCGTCGGTAGCGGTCGTGACACTTCACGTATGTCACGGGTCGGTCCGCGTGGCAGTACTGCCTCACCCCGAGCGGCAGGTCGACGGTGCTGTCCTCGTTCACCTCCACGTCGACCACCAGCCACTCCTGGTCGAAACGGAGATCATCGAGGGTGATGCCCACGTGCCTGCGGGTCCAACTCGATGCGCCATCACAGCCGACGAACCACCGACTGGTCAGCGTGGTTCCGTCATCGAGCACGGTCTCCACACGGTCACCACGGTCGCCCATGTCGACCGCGGTCCGACCCCAGAACGTGCGTGACCCACCGCTGCGCGCACGGGCACGCAACATCGCATCGAGGTCCGGCTGGAAGTGGCACACCACGGGCGGCACCCCCTGGAGACCGAGCGGGGGCATGTCGGTGCCGATCAGCACCGCACCACTCTGGTCGACGAAGTCGGCGCGCTCGAGAGCGGTGGTGTTCCCCGTCAGCCAGTCCCCGAGACCGTGGTCGTGGAACACCCTCTGGATCTCGTCGTCCATCACTGCTGCCCGCGGAAGTCCGTAGGGCTCCAGGTCACGGTCGATCACCGCGTTGCTCACGCCCATGTCGTTCAGCAGGAGCGCGAGCGTGCAACCCACCGGACCGCCGCCCAGAATCACCGTGTCGACGTTCACCGTCGTGCTCACGATCTGGTCGTCTCGCGCGCACCGAGCCCGAGCCTCAGGTTCCCGACACGACGGCGCAAGTCGTCGGCCTCGTCGCCCGGCGTGCCGGTGATCGCGAGGATGAACGGCTCGAGCGCGGCCCACCCCATCTCGAGTGCCATCGCGGCGGCGACCACGGCTCGGGTCTCGGAGTCGGGTTCGTCGAGTCCGGCGCGCGCGACGACAGTCTCCATCGCCGAACGCGGGACCGACACACCCTCGGTGAGTTCGGTGAGCGCGAGATCCGACTCACCATCGAGGACGCAACGCACCACCGCGCGCAGGTACCGCTGGTCTCCCCCGAGTGCCATCGGCACGGGGATCGGTCTGCCCTCGTTCTGGGCCTTGACCCACTCGAGGTGCTCGGCGACGAGTCGTCTCATTCCCGCTCGGGCGAGGCCGTCCTTGCCGCCGAAATAGTGGTGAACGAGACCGTGGTTCACACCGGCGCGGTCGGCGACCTGGCGCACGCTCATCGCGCGCGGGCCGACCTCGCCGAGCAACTCGGCGGCGGCGGCGATGAGACGCTCCTCGACATCCACGCGCCCGCGGCGCGGCACGGCACTCACCGGGCGCGGCTCACTGACCGGCGGTCGCGTAATCGACGAGCGTGCCGACACCCTCGCCGGCACGGCGACGCGCGAGGAGGGCCTCGAAGTCGACGTTGATGCCGATGGGGTTCGCGGCGAACAACGGCCCGGCCATGAACGCATCGGCCTCGTCCATCGTCATCGAGTCGAACTGGGTCTCGACCTGGTTGCCGTCGGGGTCGCGGTAGTAGGCCGACAGGGTCATCCCGTGGTTGATCGTCCAGTACGGCGAGACACCGCGGGACTTCATGCGCTCGTACTGGCCGAACAGATCGTCGAGCGAGCCATAGGTGAAGGCCACGTGCTCGAGCCCGACGCACGAGTTGTCGCGCTCACCGAGGTGCGGCATGTTCACGATCGCGACACGATGGTGCTCGTCGTCGTAGGAGAGGAACGCGATGAAGTCGTTCTCGTGGCGTGCGGTCGCTCCGAGGAAGTTCTTCCACCACGCCACCATCTCGGTGAAGTTGGCGGTCTTGAGAACCATGTGGGCGAACTTGACCGGTGATGTCATGACGGGCTCCTGCTCTCGTGCCCGGGTGGCTCCACCCGGGTTTAGTCGACTGTCTAACGATGACTATAGTGACCCGGCATGGCCCTGCGATTCGCCTCCAAGAACGGTCGCGCGCACCTCGTGGTGGGCGACGACAACCGGCTCGTCGATCTCGCCGAGGTGAGCGGCGGACGCTTCTCCCCCGACCCAATCGACGCCTTCCGTCGCTGGAACGAGGTGCGCGACTTCGCCGCCACGGTGACCACCGGTGGCGTTCCGTGCGCGCAGACCGACCTCGATGCACCCTCGCCCTGGCCGCTGCAGGTGTTCGGTATCGGCCTCAACTACCGGTCGCACGCCGAGGAGAGCGACATGGCGATCCCCACACAGCCGCTCACCTTCACCAAGTTCTCCTCGTCGATCGCAGGCCCCGACGCCGACATCCCGATCCCGACACCCACGTGCGACTGGGAGGCCGAACTCGTGGTGGTGATCGCCGGTGGTGGTCGTGACATTCCCAAGGAGAAGGCATGGGACGCAGTCGCGGGCATCGCCGTCGGACAGGACATCTCGGACCGCGCACTGCAGTTCGCGACCCAGCCTCCCCAGTTCAACCTCGGCAAGAGCCGGCGCAACTTCTCGCCGTTCGGACCCTGGCTCGTGGATGCGTGTGACGTCGCGAACCGCGACGCGATGCGTCTGTCGTGCACCTTGAACGGCGAGCAGGTCCAGTCGACGGTCACCGACGACCTCATCTTCTCGGTGGGTGACATCGTGTCGTACCTGTCGGGGATCGTGCAGCTGCTGCCCGGTGACGTGATCTTCACCGGGACCCCCGCCGGTGTGGGCGGGTCGCGCAAGCCGCCGGTGTTCCTGAAGCCCGGCGACGTGCTCGAGACCACGCTCGAGGGACTCGGAACGACCGTCAACCGCTGCATCGCCGGCTGAGATCGGGGCGCCCGACGGGCGCCGCACACACCACAACACAAGGGGGGACACCATGAATGCAGACCCGCGCATCAAGCGGACGATGTCGGAATCGGAGCCGTGGTGGGACGCCGAGCCCGCCGCACCGGCCGACGCGCCGAACATCGTCTTCTGCGTCTTCGACGACGTCGGATACTCCGACTTCGGCTGCTACGGCAGCGAGATCGCCACGCCGGCGATCGATTCGCTCGCCGCGGCCGGGGTGCGCTTCACGAATTTCCACACCACTTCCCTGTGCTCGCCGACGCGTGCGTCCCTGCTCACCGGTCGCAACCACCACGCCGTCGGCATGGGACAACTCGCCAACTGGGACATGGGTTGGCCCGGGTACCGGGGCCGCATCTCGAAGGACGCGGCGCTGCTGCCAGAGATCCTGCGCCCCCACGGCTACAACTCGTTCGCCGTCGGCAAGTGGCACCTCACCCCGATGCACGAGACGGGACCCTCCGGACCCTTCGACCAGTGGCCCCTCGCGCGCGGCTTCGACCGCTTCTACGGGTTCATGGACGGCGCGATGAACCACTGGGAGCCCTTCCTCACCGAGGACAACCATCACGTCGGGGCTCCCGACGAACCCGACTACCACCTCACGACCGACATCGTGTCGCGCGCGATCTCGATGGTGACCGCACAGAAGTCGCTCGCTCCCGAGAAGCCGTTCTTCCTCTACATGGCCTTCGGTGCGGGGCACTCCCCCCACCACGTGCCCAAGGAGATGATCGACGCCTACGTGCCCATCTTCGAGAAGGGCTGGGACGCCAGCCGCGAACACCGAATGGCGCGACAGAAGGAGATGGGCCTCATCCCGGCGGACACCGTGCTGCCCCCGCGCAACCCGGGCGTGCGCGCATGGGAAGAGATCGGCCCGGCCGAGCGCGCGCTCTACGTGCGGTTCCAGGCCGCGTTCGCCGCGATGCTCACCCACACCGACCGCGAGATCGGGCGTTTCCGCGACACGCTCGCTGCGATCGGGCAACTGCAGAACACCGTGTTCATCGTGATGAGCGACAACGGGGCCTCCCAGGAGGGCAGCCACTTCGGCACGATGCACCAGGGCCGCTACTTCGAGCGCGCACCGATCACCCTCGAGCAGTCGATCGGGCTGATGGACGAGATCGGCGAGACCCAGTGGTTCAACAACTACCCGCTCGGATGGGCGATGGCGGGCAACACGCCGTGCAAGTTCTACAAGCAGAACACCCACGGCGGCGGTGTGCGCGACTCGTTCATCGTCCACTGGCCGGCGGGATTGACGCAGGGTTCGGCGGGCACGCTGCGCCACCAGTTCCACCACGTGAGCGACGTGACACCCACGATGCTCGACGTGATCGGGGTCGACCTCCCGGCGACGGTGAACGGGGTGCCCCAGATGCCGCTCCACGGCACCTCGATGAAGGGCGCACTGACCGATGCGTCGTCGCCCACGCAGAAGAAGATCCAGCACTTCGAGATGCTCGGCCACCGGGGAATCGTCGCGGGCGGATGGAAGGCGGTCACGATCCACGACCCGCGCATCCCGGTCGACGACGACACCTGGGAGTTGTACGAACTCGACCGCGACTTCTCCGAGTCGAACGACCTCGCGGCCTCGAATCCCGCCAAGCTCGCCGAGCTCGAGTCTCTGTGGTGGGAGGAGGCGGCCAAGTACAAGGTGCTCCCGATCGACGACCGCAGTGGCGGCAGTGCACGCCGTCGCCGTCCGGTGAGGAAGCACCATGTGCTGTGGCCGGGGCTCGAGCGCGTGCCCTCGGATGCCTCGCCGCGTCTCACCAACACCAGTCACCGCATCGCGGCGCACTTCACCGTGCCGGCCGGCGGGTGCGAAGGGGTTCTCATCTCCGAGGGCGACCGATGGGGAGGGTGGTCGATGTTCGTGCAGGACAACGTGCCGTGCTTCCACTACCACTTCCCGCTCGAGCGCCACGAGGTGCGCGGTGCGACCCCGCTCGCACCCGGTGACCACGTGCTCACATGGACCCTCACCAAGACCGGGCGCAAGGAGGGCACGGGCGTGCTCGATCTCGACGGTGTCGAGGTGGGTCGTGTCGAGATCCCGCGCATCATCCGCGGATGGATGCCCTTCGATGGACTCGATGTGGGATGCAACAACGTCGGCCCGGTCGCGACCAGTTACGAGTCCCCGTTCCGGTTCACCGGGTCGATCGACCGCGTCGTCGTGGATCTCCTCGACGACGCACCCGGGCCGGACGCCGCCGTCGAGATGCGCACGGAGATGGGCAAGCAGTAACGCTCAGCCGCGACGGGCGGCGATCGCCGCCTCGCACCACGACCACACCGAATCGCGGCGTGCCGCGGAGTCGCTGCGTCGCGTGCCGGGGATCCTGTGCTCGGGCACCGTCTCGCGATCGCACCAGAACTTGCCCGAGGGCACCTTCTCATGGGTCGCGACGAGCCAGGCGATCGTGTCCGCACCCTGGCGGGGTGTGCGCAGGATCAGCGACGTCACCGCACGGAACGCGGGAATCGAACCCTGCACCCCCGGGGTGTCGGCCCACCCGGGATGCATCACCGCGAAGGTGACATCGCTCGCGCGGCGCGCCCACTCGGCGTTCATCACGATCTGCACACGCTTTGCGATCGCGTACTGACGCGTGCCGTTCCATCCGTCGGCGTCCATCTCCGGGGTGCCACCGCCGGTGCAATCGGGAACGGGGACCGCATACATCCCACCCGACGACACCGTGACCACACGGCCTGCCGCCGCGCGCAGCGCGGGCATCAGCAGAGTCGTCATGAGGTGCGGGCCGAGCACATGGCAGGCGATCGTCGTCTCGAATCCCTGCGGCGACGACTCCCGCCGCGCGAGCAGAGCACCCGCGTTGTGGACCAGCGCATGAACCGCGCCGTGACGAGCCACAATCTCGCGGCTCGCGCGACTCACCGCATCGAGATCGGCCATGTCGGCTGTGACGACCTCGGTGGCGACACCGGGCCGGATCGACTCGAGTTCGGCGACGACCCCCGCGCACTTGGCCGCATCGCGCGCCACCAGCACGAGATGAGCACCGGTGGTCGCGAGCATCCGCACCACCTCGAGTCCCAGACCCGACGTCGGCCCCGTCACCACGACCACTCGACCCCCGAGGTCGGCGCGGGACGGGTCAGACCACTCCCCGGTGCGCGACCGTACCGCATACCCGATCCGCGAGAACCCGGGCACGACGGCGGCATCCATCGCCTTGCTGAGAAGTCCGCGCACGCCGGTCACGACCCGACCCTCCCCGCGGCCCACTGCACCGCGATCGCCACGGCCACCACGCCGCGCAGGCTCCATGCGATCGTGCGCGGCCAGTTCGTGAGCACCAACTCGCGACCGACCCCGGGATCGGGATCGGTCGCCATGCGCGTGTGGCGCGGCACCGAGACCAGGATCGTCGACCCGAGCGCCACGGTCAGGAGTGCACCACCCATCAACGGCAACCACCACGACACCGCCGCGGGACGATCGAAGAACACCGCGAGCGTGGTGAGTCCCTCCACGAGCATCGCCGGCCCCACCACCCAGGCCGTGCGTCGCTGGTGCTCGAGCGCCGTCGACGCGGCGGACTCCACGGGCACGACCGCGAGCAACGGGTAGTGCACCAGTTGCACGAACCAGATCACCCCGCACATGAACACCGTCGCTGCGAGATGCGCGAGCACCACCGTCGTCTCCATCGGAAACGTACCGTACCCTTGGCACCCATGGCCCGCACCGCCCGCACGAAGAACGGACATGTGCCACACATCTGCGCCGGGTGCGGACGCCCCTTCGAGTGGCGACGAAAGTGGGCGCGCGTGTGGGACGACGTGAAGTGGTGCTCCGAGAAGTGCCGCCGGACGGGCGCACCCGGTTCCTGAACCCCCGCGCGGGTCGGGTCAGCCGAGACCGAACTCGCTGAGCAGCACCGGTCGCTGCTCGTCGATCGAACGGTGCGCGGCCGCACCGACCGCGACCGACCACAGTCCGTCGTCCACGCCCACCTCGGGTGCACCACCGGATGCGACCGCCGCACAGAACTTCTTCACCTCGAGGTACGACGCCCCGAAGTGGGCGCCGGTGTGCCCGACAGAGGGGTCGACCGGGACGGCGATCTCGCGCACCTCGCGCGTCGCGCGCGCACCCACGGTGATGACGCCGGGTCCCGGCACCTGCGCCTCGATCTTGCCCGACTCGCCGACGATCGTGAGTTCCTGCTCGTGGCGTCCGGCCTCGGCGAACATCGACAGATCCAGCATCCCCCGCGTGCCGTCGGAGTACTCCACGATCACATATGCGTTGTCGAGGATGTCACTGCGCTCGCCGTCGTGGACCTCGTCGAGGTGGTTCACATCCTGTCCCCCGCTCGCGAGCACCCGCGCGGGTCGCGGCGCGCCATCGCCGCGTCGCGTCGCGTCGGTGCGCACCGCGAGATTCATGAGGTCGAAGAAGTGGCAGCACTTCTCCACCAGGGTTCCCCCGGTGTTGCGAGTGAAGCGGTTCCAGTTGTCCACCTTCGCGAGGAACGGGAACCGGTGCTCGCGGATCGCGACCATGCGCACGCGGCCCGCTGAACCGGCGGAGATCTCGGTGAGCAGACCCGCGATCGGGGCCAAGTACCGGTACTCGAGTCCCACCCATGTCATCGCCGACCGCGTCGACTGCGCCCCGACCACCGCGAGACAGTCCTCGACCGTCGTGCACATGGGCTTTTCGACCATGACGGGGAGATCGGTGGCGAAGATGTCGTCGAGGATCGCGCGGTGCGTGTGGTTGGGTGATGCCACGATCACCGCATCCACCCTGCCCGATGCCAACAGGTCGCGATGATCGGCGAACTCGGCGACGGACACGGGGGATCCACCGGCATCGAGCGTCGCGCGCGCCCAGCCCCGCGGTGCCTCGTTCGGGTCGGAGTAGGCCGTCACTTCGGCGTCGGGGTTCCCCATCACGTTGCGGATGTGCTCGCACCCCATCATCCCCGTACCGATGATCCCGACGCGCACGCTCACGCACCGGAGGCTATTGGGCAACCATGTGCGGGTCGCCATTTCCCCGCCCCCGGCTGCGTGGCTAGTGTTCGCGTTCTCGCCCGGGGAAGGGCGCGACAACAGGGGGAAGTCATGCCGATCGTCGATCTCATCGGTTCCGGGCTCGGACTCATCCGCAGCGAAGCCGACATCACCACGGCCTGGGTCGAGGGAGTCCTGCGCGGCTCGGGGTCACTCGAGTCGAACGTCTCGGTCACGTCGGTCTCGACCGAGCGCATCGGTGAGGGTGTCGGCATCCTCAGCATCCTCCAGCGCGTCACACCGACCTACTCGGGCGCCACCTCGGCACCGGCGACGCTGGTGGTGAAGTACCCGACCGAGGATCCGGGTCAGCGTTTCACCGCCGATGCACTCACCTTGTACGCGCGCGAGATCGTCTTCTACCGCGACATCGCACCGACGGTCCCGTTCAAGACCGCACAGTGCTACGCCGCCTCGATCGAGACCGAGAACACCGACTTCACCGTCGCGATGGAGGACATCGGCCGTTTCCGCTCGCTCAACCAGCTCGACGGCGTGAGCCTCGAGGATGCCGGGGTGCTCCTCGATGCGCTCGCCGACTTCCACGCGCAGTGGTGGGGTGACGAGCGACTGCCCGGGATGACCGCGACCTTCCCTCCGCTGTCGAATCCGGTGTACCACATGGTTCTGCCCAGCTTCTGGGACGCCGGGTGGCCCGCGGTGCTCGAGCACACGCCGGCCTCGGTCCCGGCCGGCACCGAGGAGATCGGTGCGATCTGGTCGGGCAAGTGCAAGTGGATGCTCGACAACCTGCTCGAGCCCTCCACGCTCTGCCACGGCGACTACCGCGCCGACAACCAGATGTTCGACGGACCCGATCCGGTGATCATCGACTTCCAGATCGTGGGCGCGGGATCGGGGATGTACGACGTCGGCTATTTCATCAGCCAGTCGATCTCTCCCGAGGTGCGCGCGGGCCACGACCGCGAGCTCGTGGACCGCTACCTCGCGCGTCTCGCCACGCACGGCATCCGGGTCGACCGCGACGAGGCATGGCGCCAGTACCAGATCGTCGTGTGCTTCTGCGTCATCTACTCGGTCACCAATTATCCGCAGTACCTGAACATGAACGATCGTGGCCAGAGCCTCCTGCGCGACATGCTCTACCGCGCGTTGCGGGCGGTGTCCGACAACGACGCACTCGCCGCGATTGCATGAGTGCCGACCACGTGCACGGTCATGGCCGCGAGGTCCTGGGCGAGCTCGCACCGATCGGGCGTGAACTGCGCGCGCTGATCCCCGGCGTCTACGAGGGATTCAACGGCCTGCACTCGGCCGCCTTCGCCGTCGGCGCCCTCGACCGCAAGTCGAAGGAGTTGATCGCACTCGCGATCGCCATCTCGTTGCGCTGTGACGGCTGCATCGCCTCCCATGCGCGCGCCGCCTCGCAGCACGGTGCGACCGAGGCCGAGGTGGCCGAGGCGATCGGGGTTGCGATCTCGATGAACGGCGGCCCCGGGACGGTCTACGGGCCGAGGGCCCTGGCCGCGTTCCGCGAGTTCGCCGACTGAGAACTCAGCGCTCGACGGAGCACACGATCCGAACCGGGATGTTGCGCGGACCGCGCACCTGACCACCGGCCCAGGTCACCTCGCCTGCGGGATCGAGCTCGAACTCGGGCACCCGCGCGAGGAACTCCTCGATCGCCACCCTCATCTCCATGCGCGCCAGGTTCGAGCCGGCGCAGCGGTGGATGCCGGCGCCGAAGGCCACATGGCGGTTGTGCTCGCGGTCGATGATGAACTTGTCGGCATCGTCGAAGGCCTCGGGGTCGCGATTCGCGGCGGGGAACGCCATCAGCACCCGGTCGCCCTCGTGCATCGGGCACCCGCGGTACTCGTGGTCCTTCGTGACGATGCGCGCCATGGTCACCGGCGAGTAGAACCTGAGGAACTCCTCGACCGCGGTCGGCAGCAACTCGGGCTCGTCCAGCAGACGCTGGCGATCCTCGGGGTGCGTGGCCAGGTGCCACAGCGCCGACCCGATGCCGCTCCACGTGGTGTCGACTCCCGCGATGAGGAGCAACCCGCACATCCCCATGATCAGGTTCTCGGGGTAGGGCTCGCCGTCGTGCTCCTGGCGGAGCAGGTCGCTGATCATGTCGTCACCGAGTCCGTTCGTGCGACGGTCCTGCACCTGCTCGCCGAAGAATTGCACCAACTCGAGCACCGCGTTCTTCCGGCCCTCGGGGTCGGCCGCGGCGTTCTCGAGGATCGCGCGCACCCACCCCGTGAAGCGGTCCTTCATGTTGGTGGGAACGCCGAGCATCGTCGCGATGACCTGGGCCGGGATCTGCTGGGAGTACTCGACGGCGATGTCGGCGGTGTCCCGACCGGCGATCCGGTCCATCAACTCGCGGCACCACGCGCGCGTGAACACCTCGAGTTCGTCGACCGCGCGCGGGGAGAACGAGGGCAGGAGGGCCCGACGGGTGTAGGTGTGCACGGGCGGGTCGACCCCGATCGGGGCCGGCAGGAAGATCCCGGCGCCGCCGTTCTCGACGAGAGGGGGCACGACGCTGACCGAACGCGACGAGTAGTGCTCGATATCGCGGGCCATCTCGGTGACGGTCTCGTAGGTGGTGGGCAGCCACGAACCCTGGTACTTGTCGGTGCGGGCGACCGGGCAGGTCCCCCGCAACTGGTCCCAGATGGTGAAGGGGTCGGCGATGTAGCGGGGGTCGAAAATGTCGTACTCGCTCGACCAGTCGATGTGTCCGGACGCGGACTCCTGCTGCACAGTCATGGCGACGAGTGTAGGAGTCCGGTGATCACGGCGGACGAGCCGGGTCGTACCATTCGGACATGGCACTTCCCCTTCCCACCGTGGACCCGCGCGAGGTCGGCATGGACGCCGACCGTCTCGCCCGCATCGACCGGCACTTCAGCCGATACGTCGAGGAGAAGAAACTCCCCGGCTACCACGTGGTCGTGACCCGTGGCGGCAAGGTTGCATGGAGCGCCAAGGGCGGACATAGCGATGTCGAGAGCGGCCGGCCGATCGCCGACGACACGATCTACCGCATCTATTCGATGACCAAGCCCATCTGCGCGGTCGCCGCGCTCATCCTGTGGGAGGAGGGCCGCTTCGAGATGAACGATCGGGTGAAGTGGTTCATCCCCTCGTTCGGCAACCAGAAGGTGTTCCGCTCGGGCACGCTCACCGCGCCCGAGCTCACCGCCGTCACCGAGCCGATGCGCATGTGGCACCTCTTCGCGCACACCGCCGGTCTCACCTACGGGTTCGTCTACTCGAACCCCGTCGACATGATGTACCGCCAGGCCGGATTCGAGTGGGGCGTGCCGCGCGACAAGTCGCTCGCCGAGATCTGCGACATGCTCGCCGCACTCCCGCTCATGTTCCAGCCCGGCACCGAGTGGGCCTACTCGATGTCGATCGACGTGCTCGGTCGTGTCGTCGAGGTGCTCTCGGGAATGAGTCTCGGTGAGTTCATGCGCACCCGCATCTTCGAGCCCCTCGGGATGCGCGACACCGGGTTCCATTGCCCCGCCGCCGAGGCCGAGCGGTTGGCCGCCCTCTACGTGCCGAACCCCACCGACAAGACGATCCTGCGCAACGACGCCGGTGGTGCCGCCGCGCTCACCGAGCCGACCGCGCACCTCGGCGGCGGCGGACTCGTGTCGACGATGGGCGACTACCTCAGGTTCACCCAGATGCTCGCCAACGGCGGCGAACTCGACGGCGCGCGCATCCTGTCGCCGCGCACGGTGGAGTACATGGCATCGAACCACCTCCCGGGCAACGCCGACCTCACCGAGTTCGGCAGGCCGTTGTTCTCCGAGACCACCTTCGACGGTGTCGGGTTCGGTCTCGGCGTGAGCGTGACACTCGATCCGGTGAAGGCCAAGGTGCCCGGCAGCGTCGGCGACTACGGCTGGGGCGGTGCGGCGAGCACGAACTTCAACATCGACCCCGTCGAGGACACCACGTGCACCATCATGACCCAGTTGATGCCCTCGTCGACCTGGCCGATCAGGTCACAGCTCAAACAACTGGTGCACCAGGCATTGGTCGACTGACACCCCGGCGCATCTGCCACCCGACGGCCCCGAGCATCACCAGGCCTGTCGCCACGATCACGAGTCCCCTCGCGAGATCACCCTCGATCCACTCGCTCACGGTCATCACGACACCGGTCACCACGCACACCGCCCCGGCGATCAACATCTCGGGCGCCAGGATCGTCGTGGCCGCCGCGAACAGCAGCGCCCCGGTCACGATCGGGATCAGGTGCGCCGGGCTGTCGAGGCCGGACCCGATCGTGGCAGAACCGGCGATGACATAGACGGACCCGATCGTGCGGGCGATGAACGAGGCACCGATAGGCGAATTGCCCGCGGCGAGAAGCGCCCCGGCCGCCACCAGCATCGTGACACCGCTCAGCCAGTCGCTGTTGTCGTCGATCAACTGCGCCACCACGATCGCGAACACCGGCAACGCCCACGACATCACCACCGTGCCGATGAACCGTGAACGTGCCGTGCGCGCGAGTCCCCACGCGCTCGCTGCTCCGCTCAGGACGAAGCCGATCCACTCACCGCGCATCTCCACATGGTCGAGGATGATGCCGGTCGCACCGAGCGCCGATCCGATCGCGGCGGCCTCCAGAATCTCTGCGAGGCGCTCCTGCCACGACCCGCGAGAGCGCAACTGCACCGCGACGAGTCCGGCGACGACCGTGATCGCATACAGCGCGGTCACCACCGCCCACTTCGAGGCGTCCTCGAAGACCACGCTGATGATCTGCACGGCGCCGGCGGCGATGATGAGGCCGGCCAGGTAGCCCACCAGCTCCCGCACCGAGAACGTCCACATGGGCGCACTCGAGATGTCGTGCGCCTCATCGGCACTGATCCGACCGGTGTCGACGAGGTCGTCGAGGACCTCCCTCTGGGTCTTGCGCTGTTCCATGCGGGAAGTGTGCCACGCCCCGGTCGTGTCAACGGGGACGGGCGTACCAATCCACGAAGTCGGCGACCGCCGCATCCACCAGCGGCGCGATGAGCGAGGCGTACGTGACGGTGATGTGGTTGTCGTCGCGGTACATCATGATGTTGCCCGCGATGTTCGGGCACACCGTGTCGGTGCAGAACCACTGGCGCACCCACAGCACGTTGTCCCCACCCGACTGGAAGTCGGCGCGCACTTCCCGCATGTCGTCGCGGTACGCCTGCGTCACGGGCTGGGAGCACTCGTCCACCGACGCGAAGTTGCGCGACAGGCACGTCGGCACGTCCTGGCCGGGCCAGGGTGTGTCCTCCATGAGAACGGGCACGATGCCGCGCGACTCCAGCTCGTCGAGTGTCCCGCGCAGGCCGGCGCGCCACTCCTTCTGCCAGGGTGGGATCTTCGTGGCGGCCGACAACAGGCGGTCGAAGTGCGCGACGAAGACCACCCTCACCCCGTCGCTCTCCATGCGCCGGAGCACGTTCTCGCGCCACGGACCGCACTCGCGGTACACCTTGCCGAGGACCGAGCTGTAGACCTCGATCTCGGCCGGCGGACAACCGCGCTTCGTGTAGTAGATCAACTTCCACTTGCGCTTGATGGCGATCTTTTCGAACATCGGGAACCACTGTGCGGCATGCGAGTCGCCGTAGACGCCCACGACCACGTCGGAGTTCTCGTCACCGACCACGCACCTCTTCGGCACCGTGGTACCGAACCCCGCGTGGCACCCGTTCGAGTAGATGCGCGGCATGTCGTTGCGCACGTTGTCGAGATTCGGCTCGAGGTTCGAGGGGAGACCGGTCGTCGCGGCGGCGGCAACAACGGCCTCGATCGGGGCCGATGGTCCCGGCAACGTCGGTGGTGTCGGCACGGTCGTGGTCGGGATCGGAGGAAGAGTCGATGTGCCCGCCACCGTCGTGCTGGTCGATGTCCCGGTGAGCACCGGGGCGTCGGCCTCGCCGGCGGTGGGAACCGTCGGTGGGTTGTTGCGCACCAGCACGCCCGCGCCGGCAACCAGGCTCACGAGGGCGGCGGCGAACATCGCGGCCCGCGCACCCCGCAGCACCGTTGCGCGTCGCACCGTCTCCTCGGGCCAGCGCCACGACAGCTCGGACAACACGAGTGACCCCGCCGTGAACAACAATCCCTCCGTCACGGTCAGGTCGCGACCGAGTGCGGCCGCACCCACGATCAAGACCGGCCAGTGCCAGAGGTACGCCGAATACGACCGTGAGCCGAGCCACTGCAACGGTGCGATGCGCAGGATCGCCACCGGCGACCATCGCGTCGCGTCCCCACCGCGCAGCAACAGTGCGGTCGCCGCCACCGGAACGATCGCCCACGGACCGGGGAATCGGGTCGTCTCGTCGAACATGACCGCGCTCGCCACCACCACGGTCAGTCCGGCCCACGCGACGACAGCAGAGACGACACGATCCCGCGCACCCACCACCGCGGGAACCGCCGCCACGAGAGCACCGAGCGACAACTCGAAGGCCCGCGTGTGCGGAGCGAAGAATGCCCACGGCTGCGAGGACTCCATCAGCACCATGCAGGCGGTGAATGATGCGACGGTCACCGCGGCCGCGAGCAGACCGATCCGTCGACGCACCGCCGGTGTACCGGCCGCCCCGAGGCACACCAGCACCACCAGCAACGGCCAGACGACATAGAACTGCTCCTCCACCGCGAGGCTCCAGTAGTGCTGGAAGGGCGAGGGCGGCATCGCCGACTGCAGGTAGTCGGCTCCCCGGTCGGCAAAGAGGAGGTTCGCCGAGAACGTGGCCACGCCGATCGCATCGGTGGCCGCATCACGGACCCGGGTGGGCTCGAGCCAGATCCACGACGCCACGAGTGTCGCCACCGCCACCAGAGCCGACATCGGCAGGATCCGACGGGCCCGGCGCGACCAGAACCCGGCCAGTGAGACCCTCCCCGACTCCGACCGCTCCCGCAGGAGGATCCCGGTGATCAGGTACCCCGAGACCGCGAAGAAGACGTCGACCCCCACATAGCCACCCCCGAGCCAGGGAACCCCGGCATGAAACAACAGGACGGCCAGGACCGCCACGGCCCGCAAACCCTCGATGTCGGCGCGCCTGTGCACGGCTTCGAGTATTGCCGCTGGCCGCGCTCGCAGACACCCATCCCGTTGGGGGCGTTGGGGCCGATTCCGCTCCTCGTCTATTGTCGCGCGCACGCTCGAAGTCGCCGATCCGCATCGGCACTGCGGGTCGTGCCACATCGACAACAAGAAACTGAGAGACGAGACAGGGAGAGACCATGTCCCGCAGGAGCACCGCACATCGGACCAGCCGATTTCTTGCGATTCTCGCCACGTCGGCGATCGCACTCACCGCCTGTGGTGGTGGAGGTGGTGGTGCCGACGACGGCGGTGGCGACAGCGGCCCTGCCGAGACCACATCGATCAATCTGGTCGATCTCACGTTCCAGCCGATGACGGCGGGCAAGATCACGCTGTGCACCGCGGCGGCAGCGAGAGCCGAGGATCCGTTGCGGTTCAAGGATGCGGCGGGCAAGTGGGGCGGTCTCGAGATCGATCTTGTGACCGCGATCGCCACTCGCTACGGACTCACTCTCGAGGTGACCGAGCAACCAGCGGACGACATTCGCATGGCCCCGAGGGCTGGCACGTGCGACATCGCCGCGGCATCACTCGTGATCGACCCCGAAGCCGGTGAGGACGTCGTCTACAGCGACAAGTACTTCGACGAGTACCAGTCGCTACTCGTGCGCGAGGCCGACGCCGAGACCCTCACCACCCTCGAGTCGCTCGCGGGCAAGAAAGTCGGCGTGTTGAAGGGTGCCGGAGAGGAGTTCATCGCGAACAATGCACCCGATCTCACCATCGAGGCATTCGATGACATCGCAGCACTCCATGCGGCGCTCGAGTCGAGTCAGATCGATGCCGCCATCGCCGACTTCTCCTCGAACGCATTCCATGCCAAGTCCAAGGGCGGCACCGTGGTCTCGACCACCTTCGAGTACATCGGCACCATCGAGTACGGGCTCGCTCTCGCGCCCGAGACCCAGGATCTGCTCTTGGCCGTCAACGAGAGCCTGAACGAATTCACCTCGACCGGCGTCTACCAGGAGATCTTCGACAAGTACTTCACGGTCCCGACCGAGGAGTGACCCTCGCGGCGCGTCGATGCACCCCGGTCCTAGGGTCGGGTGACGATGTCGGACCAACGCACCAGGGTGAAGGCGCTGCTCGCAGTCGCCCAGCACCCGAACACGCCTCCCGCCGAGGCTGAGAACGCCCTCGCGCTCGCCTCGAAGCTGATGCTCAAGCACGGCCTCACCGACGACGACGTCGTCGAGCCCGTCGGATTCGGTGACGACCAGGACGTCGTCGTCGAGACCGTGTGCATCACGGGCCCGTACCGCGTGCGCAGGGTGGGCATCCTCTACACGATCGCAGTCGCCCACTCGTGCAGCGCCTTCCGCGACTTCGACGACGACGACGAGTGCATCATGCGCATCTTCGGTCGGCCCTCCGACATCTTCGCGGCGCGCACCCTCTTCGCCGCCGCCGAGGTCCTCTCTGCGAGGCTCCTCCCCAAGGGCAGTCGTTCGGCGCGCACATCCTGGTTCCGCGGGTTCGAGTCGGGTCTGCAGGAGTCGCTCGGCAGCGCGCGCACCCAGTTCGTCGCCGAGACACCCGGCGCGGGACTCGTGCTCACCGACCGGGCCGACCGCGCAAAGCGCGAGCGTCGCGTGTATCTGCGTGCCCACGGCATCCACATCTCGGGTGGCACCAGTTGGGTCGACACATCGTCGGGTGCCTTCGGTGCCGGTCAGAGCGCGGGGCGATCGTTCGGCGGCTCCGGTCGGTCGTTCGGCAGCGGTGTCCGGGGTGAACTCGGATGAATCGTGCCGATCTCATCGCGGCTGTTCGCGACAGGGAACAGCACCACGCCGACTGCGCCCCCGAACAACGGCTCATCTATGCATGCGAGGACGTGTGCGAAGCCGAGATGCCGAGCCGGCAACTAGATGCCGACGAGGCGCGCAGCATCGTGCACTCGATCGCGCACACCGAGGACGTCGACCCGCCGGTCGTACTGGTCTCGCGGCGACTGCGTCGCACGCTCGGGGCCGCCGACATCGAGAACCGCACGTTGCACCTGGCGGGTCCACCGGTGTCGCTCCTGGTCCTCGTGCACGAGATGGCGCACTTCACGTCGTCGTCACCGGGTCACGGGCCCGATTTCCTCCACGAGATGCTCGTCCTCACGCGCACCCACATCGGTGTCCAGCACGCCGCGTTCCTCCATTTCCTCCACGAGTGCGCCGGGCTCTCGGTGCCCCCGTGGCCCGCGATCGTGCGCCGCTGACCATCGTCAGCCCCGGCGTCCGCACCGGTGCGTGCGCACCTCCGCGTGTGCACCCCCACGGCGATGGTGGAAGACTCGCCCCATGACCGACCCACGCACCGAGATCTTCCGTGAGATCCTCTCCACCACGCGCTCGATCAGGCGCATCTCCACCGACGAGGTGCCCGACGACGTGCTCGACCGTGTCCTCGAGGCATCCACCTGGGCACCGAGCGGCGGCAACCGCCAGCCATGGCGCCTGATCTTGGTCCGCGACCGCGCGACGAAGCAGGCGATCTCGGATCTCTACGCCGAGGAGTGGAAGAAGTACGTCGACTTCAACATCGCGCGACTGCCCGAGCGCACGCCCGTCACCGAGCAGCGCGTGCGCGATGCGATGACGATCGGTGGTGATCTCGCGGCCGGACTCGCCGATGTCCCGGTGCTCGCGGTCTTCGTGCACGACCCCTCGATGCTCTACGTCACCGACGCCGGTTGGGGTCGCCACCCCGTCGTGGGTGGTGCGTCGCTCTATCCGGCAGTGCAGAACCTGCTGGTGGCCGCGCGGGCCGAGGGACTGGGTGGGGTGCTCACCACGATCGTGTGCGCGCGCGAGCCCGACATGCGCGCGATCCTCGGATTCCCCGAGTCCTGGGGCGTGCACGCGCTCGTGCCGCTCGGGTGGCCGAAGGGTCGGCACGGTCCGCTGCGTCGCGCTCCGCTCGACGACATGGTGATGCACGAGCGCTGGAGGGACTGATCCGGGTCCGGCCGGCTCAGACGGCGCGCCACGCCACGCCGTCGGGCCAACGACCGGTGCCGCCCCGCTCGACGAGGAACCCGGTGTGCGTGCGATCGGTGTGCTCCATCCGCCACTGCAGCATCGCGCGCGCCTGCGCGGCCACGACCGCGTCGTCGTCGGTGGTGGTGCGCCACGTGGGGTCGGTCGCGAGGTTGAAGCAGATCCAATCGCCGTCGCCGAACTGGACGTAGGCATGGTCGCGGGTGCGGTGCACCGCCAGTGACGACCTCTCGGGTCTGCGCCTGCGCGGCCACGAGTAGCGATCCGTGCCGATCCACGAGAACCGCCAGTCGTACTCCCAGTGCGCGGCATCCCGCCACCACTCGGGCTCGCGCCCCTCGAGGAACTCGGTCAGGGGCAGACCATCGCACTGAGCCGGCACCGGAACTCCCAGCATCTCGCACAGCGTCGGCATGATGTCGATGTTCTCGGTGAACTCACCGACCACGGTTCCGTGCGCGGCCGGACGATCGGGATCACGCACGATGCCCACGATGTGGTGGCTCTCCTCCCAGTACCCGAGCTTCTCGCGCAGGCCATGGTCGCCCAACTGCTCGCCGTGGTCGGCGGTGACGATGATGCACGTGTCGTCCCACATCCCGCGCGCACGGAGATGCGCCCAGATGCGACCCAGCTGGGCGTCGACCTCGCTGATCATGCCGAAGTACTGCGCGCGCATCCGCGCGAGGTCGTCGGGATCAGCCGGTGCGCTGCAGACATCGAGCGCCATCATCAGTGCGTGGAACGGGTGGGGATCCGACACCGGCGCGATCGGAGCACCGACCGTCGAGGGGTCGTACATCGTCGAGTACTCCCCCGCGGCCGAATAGGGGGGATGCGGGCGGATGAAGCTCGCATGGGCGAACCACGGACCCTCACGGTCGTCGATCCACCCGAGCAACCGGTCGCAGAGGAACGTCGACACGCTCGAGTCGGCCGGGCGCTCGTGCTCGGTGGCCAGCAGTGCGAGGTGACCCGCCGACACGTCGTGGCCCTTCGCCGCCAACCACTCGAGCCACGGGGAGTAGTCACCGGTCAGGTCGAGCACCGCCTCGAAGCCGGGAAGGACACCCTCGTAGGAGGACAGGCGCGGGTCCTCCGGGCCGTCGGTGACGCGCGGGTCGATCGACTGATCGGTGTAGCCGAACAGCGCCGGTGAGAGTCCCGCGCGCACCGCGACCCGCGCGATGTTGTCGAACCGGTCGTCGAGCGGGGTGCCGTTGGCGACCACGCGGTGGTTCATCTGGTAGGTGCCGGTGTAGAGCGAGGCACGACCGGGTCCGCACGGCGAGGCCTGGCTGTAGTGGCGCGACAGGCGCACACCGTTGGCGCAGAGTTCGTCGAGATGCGGCGTGCGCACAACCGGATGCCCGGCCGCCGACAGGCAATCGCCCCTGAACTGGTCGAGGGTGATCAGCAGGTAATTGCGTGCCACGCCGAGACCATAGTGTTGCGCCGTGCAGTCTTCAGCGGAGTACTCATTCGACCGGTTCCTGCGTCACGACGAGATGACGCGATGGCTGTCGTCGATCGTGGCGGCGCACCCCCACCTTGCGGTTCTCGATCAGTACGGAACCTCCCACGAGGGGCGCGAGCTGTGGCTCGTCACGATCACCGACTCGACCACTGGTCCCGCCGCCGACAAACCCGCGCACTGGGTGGACGCCAACATCCACTCCGTCGAGGTCACCGGCGGCGTGGCGGCCCTGCACCTCATCGCGCACCTCCTCGAGGGACACGACCGCGGTGATGCGACCGTGCGCGAGGCACTCGCGACGCGCACCTTCTACATCGCACCGCGAGTCAACCCCGACGGCGTCGAGGCCGCGCTGGCCGAGGTGCCGCGTCAGCGTCGCTCGAGCATGCGCATGTGGCCGTGGCGCGACGGCCACCGGTGGCCGGGGCTCGAGACCTCCGACATCGACGGTGACGGTCGGATCCTGCTCATGCGCATCGAGGACCCGAACGGATCGCACGTCGAGCACCCGCGCGAGCCGCGCGTGATGATCCCCCGCGAGCACAAGGACGCACCCGCGGGCGCCACGAGATGGCGCATCGTCCCCGAGGGGATCGTGAACGACTGGGACGGATTCACCGTGCCGACACCGCGGGCCCCGCAAGGTCTCGATATGAACCGCAACTTCCCCGCCGGATGGGACACCTCGGTGACGGGATCGGGAGATCACCCGATGTCTGAGCCCGAAATCGATGCTCTCGTGCGCGCGATCACCGCGCGCCCGAACATCTGCGGCTACCACGCGTACCACACCTCGGGCGGGTTCCTCCTGCGACCCTCCAGCACCAAGAGCGACTCCAAGCTCCCGCCGGAGGATCTCTGGGTGTTCAAGCAGATCGCCGCGCGCGGCACCGAGCTGACCACCTATCCCGCGTACTCGGTCTATGAGGACCTCACCTGGGACAAGAGCGAGACGATGAGCGGTGCGGCAGACGACTGGGCGTACGAGCACCTCGGTGTATACAGCTGGACGACCGAGTTCT
The DNA here is from genome assembly GCA_046091605.1 of Actinomycetota bacterium. GTDB lineage: Bacteria > Actinomycetota > Acidimicrobiia > Acidimicrobiales > Ilumatobacteraceae > UBA2093. Next base: position 28,499 of record JBJTCB010000058.1, read on the forward strand.
GGGACGCGATCGCCGTGGCCACCGACGGTCGCGAGCGCAGCTCGAACGAGATCTGGTACGTGGGCCCCACCGTCGAGCAGGAACTCGCGGTGTGCGCATGGAGCGACATCCATGCCCCCGGCTCGTATGTCCCGTGGCGTCCCCACGACCATCCCCAGCTCGGGCGAGTGGAGTTGGGCGGTCCCGACGACTTCAGGATCTGGACCAACGCGCCGACCTCTGTTCTGCGCAACGAGGTCGAACCGCACTCGACGTGGGTGGTGCACCAGGCGATGCTCTCGCCGCGACTCGAGATTCTCCTGCTGCGCGCCGAGCAACTGGGCGCCGACACCTGGCGCATCGAGGCCGGCATCGCCAACACCGGGTTCCTCCCCACACAAGTGAGCCACTGGGCGCGCAAGCACGACCTCGTCCTGCCGATCACCGCCGAGGTCTCCGGCGCCGAGTGCCTCGGACCATCCCGTGTCAAGGCGGGCCAGCTGGGCGGTCGGTCGCACTTCGCCCTGAACGGTCCCGGTGGCACCCCCGATCGCACGCTCGTGTCATGGGTGGTGCGCGCGAGTGCCGGCACCGAGGTGACGGTGCGCGCCGAACATCCGCGCGCCGGACGACAGACGGCGAGCCTGCGGCTCAGTTGACATGTGTCGGGCGGATCCCCGACACGAGGAATTCGACGGCATCGCGCATCGCGCGACGGTCCTGAAGGCTGAACATGTGGCCTCCCTCGTAGACGGCGAGCGAGGCATCGCCCAGACGGGACACGATGGCCTCGCTGTTGGCGACCGGTGCGATGCCGTCGAAACGGCCGGCTGACACCAACGCCGGGGCCGTGATCCGCCCGAGCCGGTCGGCCACATCGTGGCCGATGCGCGCGGCCAACTGCGTGCGCTCCCCGCGGATCTGCTCGGCCGACTTGACGGCCGCGGCCCTCTCGTTCTGGACCCGCACGATCGCGGCATCATCGGGATGGTCCGCCAGCCACTCGGGCGTGAACCGGGTGTCGGTGAGCAGTGCCGCGCGACGCGCCCTCTGGGCAGGTTCGAGTCCGGCGAGCTCGTGCAGGGGGTACGACGAGCCCGCGGCTCCACCGGCCGAGGTGCAGAACAGGACCATCGCGTCCACACGATCGGGGTGGGTCACCGCGAACTCCTGGGCGACCATCCCGCCGAAGGAGATCCCGAACACCGCACACGTGCGCCAGCCGACATGGTCGAGCAGCGCTGCCGCGTCGGCCGCGTAGTCGGCCATCGAGTACGGACCCGGCGGCACCGAGGTGCGACCGAGCCCACGTTGATCGTGTGCGAGCACCGTGCACGATCGCGCGAGATACCCGATCACCGGCGCGGCCGACTCGAGCGTTGCCCCCGACCCGTTGAAGAACAGCACGCGTGGTCGTTCGCCATCGGCGTCGCCGAACATCTCGTGGTGGATGAGCACTCCGTCGCGATCGAACACCGGCACTCCGAGAGTTTCCCACAGGTCCGAGGGAGATGAACCGGGAGTCGGCGTCGTCCACAGGCCCGGGGTGTGACACCGGCGAGCATCCACCACATCGCCGTGATCAGGCACCAACATCTCCTGCCGTGCTCTCGTTGATCGACAGCGTGAAGAAGTCGTTGCGAGAGAGCGCTTCTCCCCTCCCGTGGCGTCGTGTCACGATGCCCGGTCTCACCGTGCCGTGGGTGGGCATGAGCGTGCCCGCGATCGACACCGGCGGTCGACCGTGGGTGTGGGAGGTGGTGACTCCCGAGCAGTGGAACGAGTCGTCGCGCATGCAGGACGATCCGATGGTTCTCCCGCTCACGCAGGATGCGGTGCTCGCCGAGATCACACACGAGGACCACAGCGGTCCCATCGTGCGCATGCAGGTCGCGGTGCGCGAGACGCCGGATGCGATCACTCTCCCGCGCGGGCTCGACCCCGAGGGACCGTGGGGCATCAGGTTGCGCACCGGATGGACCGTCCAGGCGATCGGCGATGCCGCCCAGTGCTGGATCGACCGCGAGAGCCCCGGGGGGGCCCGACTCGAGACGCACGAGCCCTCGCTCGAGGGTCGCCGGATCTACCAGATCCACCCGTCGATCGACATCGAGGGAAGCGCCTTCGACCGCCTGCTTACACTCGAACCCGATGAAGCAGCCGTCGTCACCTCGATCCTCTCGATGGTCCACGAGGCACTCGACCCCTGGCGCTGACCGGGTCCGGTCGTCGGCCCGCGAGGGTCGTCCCACCGGGGGCGCCCGATGATCACCACGTATGCGGTGTCGTTCACGACACCGGGCCGCACCGAGGCAGACCGCATCGCGCTCGTCGATCTGGTGACCGACTGGCAACTGCAACACCACCCCTTCCTGCCCGACGAGGAGGGCCGGCCGGGCGCATCGTTGCGCCTGCGCGAGGCCGACGGGGACCCCGTGTTCCGTCTCGCGATCACCGAAACCGCACCGCGCGGCACGCACGTCGAGACCACCACGGCCACGGTCAGCCTCGTCGGGGGTGACCTCACCTTCGATCTGCGGATCGTGACCAACCCGCGCACCACGCGCATCGCTCCGTACAAGCCACCGCTCCCGCCGCCGCATGTGGCGCACCTCGTGGGATCGGTCCTCGGGGCATTCCCGACAAGGGACGCCGACTACCAGGTGATCGCGGGTGTGCGCACCGCGTCGACGGAGTTGCAGGGTCAGGAGATCGCAGCGTTCCTCCAGGCGCCCGGCCGCAGGTTGCCGGTGATCATCGAGATCGACGACTTCGAGCGCGGCACGCAACCACTCGTGGTGGTGCGCCCCGAACCCTTCGCCGGACTCGCCCACATCTGGCACGTGACCTCGGCCGAGGCCCTGCGCGGCTTCACGGAGATGTCGGGGCAACGAATGGTGTCCCAGGGAACGATCGTGGTCGCCTGGGACCCGACCGCCGATGTCGACATCACGCGCCGGCGCGAGATCGCACCGCAGATGGAGACGCGCACCTGGGCACGGCTCATCGAGTTGATCACCACCACTGCCGCGCGTTCGATCGCACAACCCCGTGTTCCTCCCCCTCCGCGCCTCGAGATCGAGCCCGACAACGACGACAAGGTGCGCGAGAACCAGCCCGACGACGGACATGGCGGTCGTGAACCGGACGACCGGCGTGATCGCGACGAGCAGGCCGACGACTCCCAGGCCGAGCATGTCGCGCAACTCGAGGCCACCATCGAGGAGCAACAGGCGGCCCTCGCCGACGCCGACCGCATCATCGCCGACCAGCGCGCCAGGCTCGAGCGCAAGGACTCCCAACTCGACGAACTCGTGCTGCGCACGGTCAGTCTCGAGACACAGGCCGGCGTCGTGCCCCAGTCGGTCGCGGTGGCCTCGATGAGGGAGGCGTTGCGCCTCGCACAGAAACACTGCCCCTTCCTCGTGTTCCACGAGCGCGCACTCGAGTCGGGTTCCGAGCTCGAGGGGCCAGACCCCGGTCGCGTTCTCGCCGATCTCGTGCGCCTGAACGAGGTGGCGCGCGCATGGATGTCGGGCGAGATCAGCGGTGGCTCGATCAAGCTCGCATGCCGGCAATTGGGGCTCGACTTCGCGCCCGACATCTCCACGACGGCGCGCCAGAAATATGTCGAGGACTACATCATCGAGTGGCGCGGTCGCGCCGTCGTGGCGGCCGCCCACCTGCGCCGGGGGCGCAAGAACCAGTTGGTGCGCATCCACGTGTATTTCGACGACGAGACCCACCAGGTCGTCGTCGCCTACATCGGCAGGCACCTGCGCGACAAGACCTCGGCCTCCTGAGCCTCGTAGTCTGACGCCATGACGTCACCCGTTTTCTCCCTCGCCGACCGCTACATCGACGAGATCGCCGCGCTCAACCCGTGCGCGGCCACGTACCTGGGCATCGCCGGACACGACCACGAGATGACCGACTTCTCGCCGGCCGGACACGCCGCGATGGAGGACCATGCGCGTCGCACCCTCGCCGAGCTCGCCGCGCTGCCGGCCGACACCGACGACGACCGGCTCGCGGCCGGCGTGATGCGCGAGTCGCTCGAGAGCGAGATCATGTCGTACGAGGGCGGCGAGATGCTCCGCGGAATCCGGCCGATCGCCGGCGATGTCGACGGTGCACGCTCGGTGTTCGACCTCATGCCGACTGCGACCGCGACCGACTGGGAGACCATCGCGGCGCGCCTCGGCGAGGTGCCCCGTGCCTTCGCCGGGATGCGGGAGTCGTGGGCGCTCGGCATCGAGCGCGGACTCGTGACGTCCCGCCGCCAGGTCCTGGCACAGGTCGCACAGCTGAGGGAGTGGGCGGGCAACGGTCACCTTGGCTTCTTCCAGTCCTTCGTCGAGCAGGCGGGGGCGGTTCCCGGTGCGCCGATCGATGCCCTGCGCGAGCGCGCGCGCGACGCCGGCTCGGCACTCGCCGAGACCGCCGCGTGGCTCGACGACACCTATCTGCCGCATGCCACCGAGGCCGACGGTGTCGGACCCGATCGTCACGCGATCGCGCGCCGCCAGTTCCTCGGGATGCAGGTCGACCCGGTCGAGGCCTATGAATGGGGTTGGGAAGAGACGATGCGGCTCGACGCCGAGATCCGACGCGTCGGCGACAAGATCCTGCCCGGTGGCACACCGGCCGAGGTGCGTCATCTCCTCGACACCGATCCCGCTCGCGCGGTCCACGGCGAGGGTGCACTGCGCGACTGGCTTCAGCAGTTGATGGACGAGGCGATGTCGTTCCTGATCGACGGCTCGCACTTCGCGATCGACCCGCGCATCCGCACCGTCGAGGCGATGATCTCCCCGCCCGGTGGCGCGGCTGCGATGTACTACACCGGGCCGAGCGAGGATCTCTCGCGCCCCGGACGCACCTGGTACCCCGCGAACGGTCGCACCATGTTCCCGAAGTGGGGCGAGCCCACCACCGCCTACCACGAGGGGGTGCCCGGACATCATCTCCAGGTCGCCACCGCCACCGTGAACAAGGACCGCCTCTCCCGCGTGCAGCGCAACACCTTCGTGTCCGGCCACGGCGAGGGGTGGGCGCTCTATGCCGAGCGTCTCATGGACGAATTCGGATTCCTCGAGAACCCCGAGTACCGCCTCGGCTACTTGTACGCACAAGCCTTCCGTGCGGCGCGCGTCGTCGTCGACATCGGCGCGCACTGCGGCTACACGATCCCCGCCTCGTCGTCATGGCGACCGGGCGAGACCTGGACCGCCGAGACGATGCTCGAGTTCATGAGCGAGAGGTCGTCATCCGACGATGCGTTCAACCGCTCCGAGATCGACCGGTACCTCGGCTGGCCGGGTCAGGCGATCTCGTACAAGTTGGGCGAGCGCGTCTGGCTCGATGCGCGTGACGCTGCCAAGACCGCGCGCGGCTCCGCATTCGACTTGAGGGCGTGGCATGCCGAGGCGCTCGCCCTCGGCAACCTCGGGCTCGACCTCTTCGTGTCGGAGATGGCGCGCCGCTGACACCCACTCCGCCGACGATCGACCACGACCGATGAACAGACGACGATTCCTGCGCTGGACCGCGATCGCGGCCACTCTTTTCTCGTTGGTGACCGGGGTCTCGGTCGTGCGGTACGTGCTCGCCCACCCCAACGAGCCTTTGCAGCAGAACCTCGCCTCGTGGGCCCGCGAGCAGGGTCTCGGCGGGATCGTCGACCAACTGGAGGTGTGGCTCCACGATGAGCCGCCGTCGGCCGCGCCGGCCAACTCGCTCGCGCTCGCCGTCGACGAGGCGATCGACGATGGATCGGACGCACCCGCATCGGACTCGTCGTCGACGACGGTGCCGCCGGTCCCGACCACCGGTGCATCCACGGCGCCGAGTCCCGTCTCTCCCACCACGATCGAGGCCTCCACGCCCGCGGTCACGAATCCGAACGCCAAGCCCGTGAAACTCACCGCATGCGGAACACCCGCGACGACGACCACGACGGTGCCCGGTCAGTCGACCACGACCCGACCGTCAACGACCAGCACGACCAGCACCAGCACGACCACCACCAGCACGTCGACAACCACCACGACAGTGCCACCACCCACCGTCCCCGGTGAGACGACCACCACCAGCACGTCCACGACCACCACGACCACGATCCCGGCCCGACCAGCCGACATCGACACCCCCATCACGCCCGCCCTGCGCGGAGAGGGTGAGTGGCGGCCGGCGATCCGGGTGCGCAAGGTGCCCATCGTCCATGTCTCGTCGATCCGACCGATCGCACGGTGCGGTTCGGTGGTGGCCACGATGGCCGCGTTCAACCCGAACCTCGTGCGTGCCGCACTGCACAACGGCGAGGAGACACCCGGTGGCGGACCGTGGCGCAACAAGGACCGCGTGTCCGATCGCGCGCGACCGTCGCTGATCGCCTCGTTCAACGGCGGGTTCCGTTTCGATCACAAGCCCGGTGGCTACGTCACCGAGGGCAAGGTCGTGCGCAAGTTGCGCAAGGGGTACGCGACCCTCGGGATCCGCGCCGACGGCACCAGCACCGTCGGCGTGTGGGGCGAGGACATGATCGACGACGGATCGTGGGTCTCGTTGCGACAGAACCTGCCGCCGCTCGTGCGCGGGGGTGAGATCGTCTTCCACACCTACGACAAGGTCGACTGGGGCAAGGACTACGACGACAAGGTGTTCAACTTCCGCTCCGCGGTGTGCCGTCGCACCGATGGCCTGATGATGTTCGTCGCCGTCGGTGACGTGAGCATCTCGATGCTCGCCGAGACCATGGTCCTGCTCTCGTGCGACACCGCGATGGAGATGGACATCAACGGCACCTGGCCGTACTTCGCGGTCTATGAGAACTTCGGCAAGGACGACCGCCGTGGCCGGGTGATCGACACCCGGATGGGCGACCCGAACCGTCACCTCAACAAGTCGACCAAGGACTTCATCGCCCTCTTCGACCCCGAGACCCTGCCCCCCGGAGCCGTGCGCTGACGCCGACATCGGCCGGGTGACCCGCGCCGCCGACCTACGATCACCCCATGAGCGACGAACGCGACGACGACCGGGACGACGACGGGCGGGACCGCGGCGGGACACCCGAGGACCGACCCGCACCGCGACGAAATCCACTCGAGGGATTCGGCAACATCCTCGCTCTCGCCGGTGTCGGCTACCTGTTGCTGTTGGTGCTCATGAACACCGACCGCATCGATGTGAACGTGGTGTTCTACACCTTCCAGGACACGCCGGTCTGGTGGTTCACCGTCCTCGTGGTCGCCCTCACGCTCCTCGTCGATCGGCTCGTGCGATTCGTCCTGCGCCGGGCGCGTCGTCGTCGCGACGACTGACGGAGAACGGCCCGATCAGCGGGCGGTCCGGTACTCGCCGAGCAACCGTGGCGCTTCGCCATCGGCGGTCGCAACGACCCCGTCATCGCAGAGTTTGCGCAGGTGCGACCACACGCTGCGCCTCGCGGGACGGTGCAACTGCTTGTCCACCTGGGCATAGAGCACCCTCACGATCCCGGGGATCGTGGTGTTGCCCGCGGCGATCTCGGCCACGATCTGGCGCTCGCGCTCGAGACGGTGCCCGAGGTAGGCGGCGAGGAACGGTTGGGGATCGGTGACGGGTCCACCGTGGGTGGGCCACAGGATCGAGTCGTTGCGACCGATCACCTTGTGCATCGAGTCGATGTAGGCGCGCATGTCGCCGTCTGGCGGTGACACCACCGTCGTGCTCCATCCCATGACATGGTCACCCGTGAACAGCGTCCCCTCCTCGGGCATCGCCACGCACATGTGGTTCGACGTGTGACCCGGCGTGGCGACGGCTGCCATCGAGAACTCGCGCGTCGACAGGAACGTCTCCCCGTCGCGCACCGCGACATCGGGCGCGAACTCGAGATCGATCGTCTCCTTCTCCTCATCGCCCGCACCAGCCGTCCCGGCCTTGTCGGCGTCGTCGTCGTTCTCTTCGTCGGGGAAGTGGTCGTCCTCCTCGACCCACCCCTCGAACTGGCGGTGCGGCCCGATCGCGAACCGCGGTGCACCGGTCATGTCGTGCAGCCACGCCGCGAGCGGGGAATGATCCCCGTGGCAGTGGGTGACCACGATCCCCACCACGGTGCGGCCAGCCAGTGCCGTCTCGAGTGCGAGACGGTGCGACTCGAGACGCGGTCCGGGATCGATCACCGCGCACTCGCGACCGCCCACGATGTAGGTGCCGGTGCCGTGATAGGTGAACTTCGACGGGTTCTCGGCGATCACACGCTCGATCAGCGGAGTGACACGTTGCAGCACCCCGCGCGGTGCGTCGTCGATGCGCGGCACGAACGGGATCGCCATCGGCCCTGCCTAGCCGAAGCCGAGCGCGCGCACCGAACCCACCGGCGAGCCGTGCCCGAAGGTCCGCTCTGCGAGGTCCTCGGCGGAGCCGGCGACATCGAATCCCAGGTGCGCCAGAGCCGCCAGGAACACCGTGCGACATGCACGCGGTCCGCCATCGGAGATCTTGACGGCGACTGCCCGACCGTCGCGCGAGGCCCCCACATAGACGGCCTCGGCGCCGTCCTTGGCGAAGAAGCCGGGGATCGCCGACATGATGCGCGTCACGTCACGATCGGTGCCACCGACCATGTGCGGATGACCCGACATGGCCGCAAAGATGCGGTCTCCCGACTCGCCGGCGGCACCCGTGGCGATCGCGCGCGCCGCGCGGGCGAGAGACTCGAGCCGCACCACGTGCGCGGGAGCTCCGCACCCGTCGGTGCCGATCGCGAGGGGTTCGCCGCACACGTGGCGCACGGTGTCGGTGATCGCCCGCTGCAACGGATGGTCCGGGGCGAGGTAGGTCTCGACGGGCCAGCCGTTCACGACGCACGTGGCCACCATGCCCGAGTGCTTCCCGCTGCACCCCATCTGCAGGGCCGACTTGGCGATCCCGGCACGGATCGCCTCGCGCGCCGACGGTGCGTGCATCGGATGGTCGGCGGTGTTGCGCAGTGCGGATTCGTCGAGTCCGCAGCCGGCGAGGATCTCGCGCGCGGTCTGCTGGTGGATCGCCTCGCCGTTGTGGCTCGAGCACACGAGCGCCAACTTCTCCGGCGGCAGGTCGAGACCGGCGCGCACCATCGCGAGTGCCTGGAGGGGCTTGGTGGCCGAGCGCGGATAGATCCACACCGTGGGATCGCCGACGGCGTGCACGACATCGCCCCCGCTGCCGATGCACACCGCCGCACCGAAGTGGACACTCTCGTCGACCCCGCTGCGCGACACGATCGCCACCGGTGCGAACTGGTCGGGACGTGCCCCGCTCACCCGTTCTTCTTCCGGCGCGTGCGCGGTTTCTTCTTCTCCTGCTCGGTCAAAGGCACCTCGATCACGGCGTAACGCGTGCCCCACGACGAGGCGAGCGCCTGGATCATCGCCACGGCGGGGAGTGCGAGCACCGCACCCACCGGTCCCAGCACGGCGGCCCCGGCGATCGCACCTCCGAAGGCGAGCGCCGGATGCAGATCGAGGGTGCGTTCGGTGATCTTGGGAGCGAACAGGTAGTTCTCCACCTGCTGGTACACGAGCACCACCACGATCACCACGAGCGCATCGATCGGGGACTCGAGGAATGCGAGCAGCATCGGCAGCACCCCGGCCAGGTACGTGCCGATGACAGGGATGAACTGGGACACGAGTCCGACCCACAGACCGAGCGCGATCGGTGCGGGTGTGCCGATGATCTGGAACGCGAGCCAGTGGAAGAAACCCGACAGCACCGCCAGGAGCGCGCGGGAATAGAGGAAACCGCCGGTCTTGCTGATGGCCAGTTCCCATGCCTCGAGCACTCGCTGCTGATGGTCCGGCTTCAACCGTCCACAGATCGCGCGCCTCAAGCGGGGTCCGTCCGCGACCAGGTAGTACGAGAACAGCAGCACCGAGAAGATCTGCAGCAGTGCACCCAGTCCCTGCACCGACAGACGGAACGCGTTGCCCTGCTGGTTGTCGATGAACTTCTGGACCGCCCCGTCGGGGTCGCGCAGGCGCTCGTTCACCGATGCTGGGTCGATGTTGGTCCCGAAATTGTCGTTCAGGAACTTCACGGTGTCGTTGACATAGGTCTCGCCGTTGCGCAACAGGTCGGCGGCCTGCTGGGCCACCAGGGTGCCCACGGCGGCGAAGAACCCCCCGAAGGACAGGACAACCGCGAGCAGGATCGCAGCCGTCGCACCGCGGCGGTGCAACCTCGACGCCTGGAGACGGTTCACGCCGGGTTCGATCGCGAGCGCGATGAACAACGACACGAGCAGCAGGATCAACATGTCCGAGAGACGGTTGAAGAGGTGCCGCGCCACGATCGTGCCGATGAACCCTGCCCAGAAGAGCAGGATCGCCCGTGGAACCCAGGGGGGCATGCGCTGCTGGGTGTCGTTGCCGGCGTCGTCTGCAGCCACGGGGCGAATCTAGTTCCCGCGCGCATCGGTCACGGTGGGACGGGTCTCCGCCGGTGGCAACATGTGGGGGTGAGCGACACCGTGGCGAACCCCGTCGTGCCCGTCGGCGGCCGGATCGAGACCGTGCGCCATGCGATCGCCGGTGCCCTGCGCGAGCGCATCGTGGGCGACGACGCCGAGGCGAAGCGCAACGAGATCATGCTCGGCGAGGGTCCGCGCTGGTTCGGATCCGACAGTGCCGTGGTGCGGGTGCACTCCGATGCGTCGATGTTCATCGGCGGGATGCGGGCACTCCTGCTCCAGTCCCTGCACCCCCTCGCCATGGCGGGAGTCGCCCGGCACTCCGACTACAGGAACGATCCGTGGGGCCGACTGCAGCGCACCGCTGATTTCCTCGCGCGCACCACATTCGGCACGGCCGACACCGCCGAGCGCGCCGTCGCGACGGTTCGCGCCGTCCACTCGCGCGTGCACGGGGTCGCCTCCGACGGTCGTCCCTACTCGGCATCCGACCCGCACCTGCTGCGGTGGGTGCATGTCGCAGAGATCGACAGCTTCCTCGAGGCCCATCGTGCCTACGGCGACAACCCGCTCGACGACACGGGGTACGACGACTACGTCGCCCAGATGGCGGTCGTGGCGCGAAAGCTCGGTGTGACGGCACCACCGGAGTCGGTGCGCGGCTTGCGCGACCAGTTGCGATCGTTCCGCCACGAATTGCGCGGCACCACCGAGTCGCGCGATGCGGCGCGCTACCTGCTCCTCCAGCCACCGCTCCCCGGTCCGGCGCGCGTGCCGTACTCGTTGATCGCGGCCGCTGCGATCGCCACGCTCCCTGCGTGGGCGCGCAGGGACCTGCGCCTGCCGTGGCTGCCCCTCACCGAGCGATTCGTGATGCGCCCGATCGGCAGCGGGCTCTCCGCCGCGTTCAGGTGGGCGATGACGTCCGACGAATCCTTCGCGCCAGCAGACCACTGAGATCACCGCGGTCGCCGACCGCGACGCTGTCGAGCCCGAGCCACCCCGCCATCGAGTGCAACTCGACCGCGAGTGCGTCGACCACCCTGCGCATGTCCACCCCGGGTTCGGCGAACACACCCGGCACCACCAGACGCCCGGTCGCACGATCGGCCTTCAGGTCCACCCGGGCCACGAGTGCATCATCGAGCAGGAACGGCAGCACGTAGTAGCCATAGGTGCGCTTGGCGGCCGGGGTGTAGATCTCGATCCGGTACCGGAAGTCGAACAAACGCTCCGTGCGCGGCCGGAACCAGACCACCGAATCGAACGGCGACAACAGTGCGCACGCAGAGACGGTGCGCGGCGTGCGTGCGTCCCGGTGCAGGTACGCAGGCTCGCGCCATCCCTCGACGCGCACCTCCTCGAGAGTGCCGTCGGCGACGAGTGAGGCGAGAGCCGACCCGGTCCGCGAGGGCAGTTGCCGGTGGTAGTCGTGCAGATCCTTCGAGGTCGCGACCCCGAGTGACCGACCGGCGAGGGCCAACAGTTCCCTTCGCGTGTCGTCGGCCGACGGCGCGGTTCGCGCGAGCACGTCCGCGGGAATGGCGAGCTCGGGTGCGAGATAGATGCGCGCGAAGTCGCGCTCGCGCCGGCGTGCCGTGATCTGGCCGGTCCAGAACAACCACTCGAGGATCGCCTTGCCCTTGTCCCAGTCCCACCATTGGCCCTTCGGGCCGCTGCGCGTGCGCACGTCTCCCGCCACGATCCCCGTCGGCGACTCGCGCACGCGCGCGAGGATGTCGCGCACCATCGCGGGGTTCTCGCGCACCGTGCGCGCGATCCCGGTCCACACGCGCTCACCACGCAGTGCCTGGTCCATGCGCAGGCGACTCAGATGATGGTGGTGCACCGGGATGTGTGAGGCCTCGTGGCACCAGTACTCGAACAACTCGCCGGCAGCCGTCGCCCTCGGGATGAGATCGCGCGGGTGCGGTCCGAGCCGCGCGAAGAGCGGCAGTTCCTGGCTGCGGGCGAGCACGTTCACCGAATCGATCTGGATCACCCCGACCGATTCGAAGACCGATCTCAGGTGGCGGATGTCGATGCGGCCCGTCGGCCGCGGACCGGCGAGTCCCTGTGCCGCGATCGCGATGCGCCGCGCCGATGCGGCACTGATCGTCCTAGTCGGCGACGGTGATCGTGACACTCTCGATGACGACGTCCTGCAGCGGACGGTCCTCGCGGTTCGTCGGCACCTTCTGCATCGCATCGACCACGTCGAGACCCTTCACGACCTGTCCGAACAGGGCATAGTTCGGCGGCAACGACACGCCGTTCTGGCCGCTGATCAGGAAGAACTGCGAACCGTTGGTGTTGGGGCCCGCGTTCGCCATCGCGAGGGATCCGATCTGGTACTGACCGGGCTTGGGCAACTCGTCGATGAAGCGGTAGCCGGGACCGCCGCGACCGGTGCCGGTGGGATCGCCACCCTGGCAGACGAAACCCTCGATGATGCGGTGGAAGATGATGCCGTCGTAGTACTTGTACCCGGCGAGGTACACGAAGTTGTTCACGGTCACCGGTGCGCGCAGCGCATCGAGTGCGATCACGATCTCGCCCATCGACGTCGTCATTGTGGCGGTGTAGCGCTTCTGCGGATCGATGCCCATCTCGGGCGCGGCGGGGAACTTCTGCGTCGTGTCGTCCGAGCCGTCGAGTGCGGGGAACGGGAGGGGGGAAACCATGGGAGCAACATACTGCCGGGTCTAGGGTTGTGAGCCATGGCGACCGGCCCCGATTCCGAACCTCAACGATCCGATTCCGGCGCACTCGATCTCGACAGGATCGAGCGTGATCTCGCCGATGCCGAGACCGCCCTCGCCCGCCTCGACGCGGGCACCTACTTCTCCGACGAAGTGACCGGCCAGCCCCTCACGGCCGAGGTCCTCGCGGCCAACCCGCTCGCCCGCCGCAACCGTCCCTGACCCGGGCGGCCCGCCGTCCGGGGCTCGCCCACGAGAAGGCCCGTCGTTAGACTCGCCCCACAGTCGACACCGCGTCCGATCGCGGGGAATGGGGCATTCATGGCTGATCATCGCAAGCCGCGTGCCCCCTTTGCGCCCTGGGACCGACGCGAACTCCCGGGTTCGTTCAGCGTCGAGGAGACCGCCCGGCGGGTCGGCAACTACAAGTGGGCCGAGATGAAGTTGTTCGAGGCACTCGGTGGCTGGATCGCCACCGTGCCCGAGCTCGACGTCAAGATGCGCCTCGGCACCCATTGCTACAAGCACGCCTGGCACGCCGAGCTGTGGCACAAGCGCCTGCCCGAGCTGCGCGAGATGAACCCCGACCGTCTCACCCTGCCGGCCAACGACGCACTCGTGCGTTTCTTCGCCGCGATGACCGAACCCGAGGCGCCCGAGACCACGCTCGAGAAACTCACCGGTGTCTACCGCGTGTTGATCCCCCGCTTCATCGCCGCATACACGTTCCATCTGAACAACACCAGCGAGATCACGGATGCACCCACGATCCGCAGCCTCCGCTTCATCCTCCAGGACGAGTTCGACGACTGGCGCGACGGGGAGATGATCATCCAGTCCCTGATCGAGACGCCCGACGACGCCCGGCGCGTCGCGGAGCACCAGGCACGACTCGAGACACTCATGACCGAAGCCGGCGGCGTGGCCGGTCACGGCAGCATCGGATTCCACGCGACCGCACCCGAAGGAGCAGCAGCACAATGAAGAAGTTCATGCCCGTAGAGGAACTGGCGCGCGACGAGCGCTTCCACCAGGTCACCCAGGCCGAGCGGATGAAGGACGGACGCAGCGCGTTCTCCGCCAACAGCGAGCAGTCGCGTCGCTCCTCCAACCGCATCACGCCCGAGCGCCCCGACGCGAGTGAGGCCGCTCGCGGCCTGATGCACGGCATCTTCGTGGGCGAGATCCAGGCGCTCGAGGGCGCCGGTCGCACGTGCTGGGACTTCACCACCGGCGAGGAGGCCCCGTTCGCACTCAAACTCGACATGGCCCGCCAGGCCTGGGACGAGGCGCGCCACGTGGAGATCAGCGTGAAGCTGGGCGACTGGATGGGGAGCGAGATCGGCCAGTTCGCCGAGAACACGGTGCTGTTCCAGGCGGCCTGCTCGAACGATCCGGTCCTGCGTCTCGCCGGCGTGAACCGCGCACTGGAGGGCCTCGCGATCGACGTCTTCACCACGATGAAGGAGTTCGGCGAGGTCGCCGGGGACCCCTACCTCGAGTTCTGTGAGGACTGGATGCTCGCCGACGAGGTGACCCACGTGAAGATGGGCAGCGACTGGCTGCGCAAGGTCACCGAGAACGACCCGGAGCGGCGCAAGAAGGCGCTCGAGTTTCAGAACATCGTCGACAAGATGTTCTCCTACGGCGGCACCCGCAGCGACTCCGACGAGTCCTCGATCGGTCTCGCCCGCCGCTTCCGCGAACTGGCCGGGTTCACCGACGACGAGGTCGAGTACGTGGCCGAGGTGAGCATGCAGGCACTCAACGAGCGCAAGGCGATGATCGCCGAGAAGCAGGCCGCGGCCAGGCGCTGAGCCGGCCCGGCACCACATGACGATCACCGTCACCCCAGAGACGTTCCACTTCGTCTCCTTCGACGCCCCCTACACCGCCCGGATCGCCGCGCGGGTCGCGACCATGCTCGGCCTCGACGACATCGCCATCGAGGTCGTCGTCGACGAATCGTCGCCGCTGTCGCGGGTGTTCGTGGACGCCGCGCCCGATCGCATCGTGGTCACCGCCCACTCGGGCGCACTCGAGGACACCAAGCGCCCGACCAATCAGAGCGAGCAGGCCACCACCCTCACGCTCGCGCGGGCGCTGCTGAGGGCGCGCGACCGCATCCGTGGCGGCTTCACCGATGCCCCGGCCGACTCTGCGCTCGAGTTCCGCCAGACGGCCGCGTGGGATGCCCACATCGTGGCGCGGCTCTCGCGACTCGGCATCGCGATCAACAAGCAGGCATTCCTGTACAACTTCCGCAACCGCCACGGCTTCGCCGACACGGTCGACGCGATCTTCGAGACCATCTGGTCGACCGACGAGACCACCTGGGGTGAACTCGACACATTGTCTGCCCGCGCGGCGTCGGCCCGCGCCTGAGCGCGGGTCACCGCGATCCGACGGTGCCGATCAGTTCTCGCGGAGCTTGGCGAGCAGGCGCAGCAACTCGAGGTACAGCCAGACCAGCGTGATCGTCACGCCGAGGGCGCAGTACCACTCCATGTGGGCCGGCTGGCGAGCCTCCGCGGCGCGCTCGATCATGTCGAAGTCGAGCGCCAGGTTGAACGCGGCGAGCCCGGCCACGAACACGCTGAACAGGATTCCCATCGGGCTCGCCGAGTTGATGAACGAGGGCATCGCCCCGAACATCCCGAGCACGAACGACAACAGGTAGAACACCACCAGGCCGAGCGTGGCACCCACCACGATGCGGCGGAACCTGTCGGTCACGCGGATCACGCGGCTCCTGTAGAGAAGGAGCATCACGACGAACACCGCCATGGTTGCACCGACCGCCTGGAGCACGATGCCGTCGTACTCGGCCTCGAAGACCTTGCTGATCGCACCCAGCACCACGCCCTCGGCGAGTGCATAGATCGGTCCGGCGATCCGAGCGGCGGGCGGCCTGAACGTGCCCACGAGTGCAGCGACCAGGGCCACGACGAGGCCGCCGATCACCCATCCGCCCGGGAACGAGACCGTCGGGTCGCCCATTGCGAACCATGTGGTGGTGGCCGAGGCGATCACCAGGACGAGCAGCATCAGGGTCGCGCTCGCGGTCCCCGAGACCGTCATCACGCCCCGGTCCCAGGCCGAGACAGGACCATCGTCGAGACCGAGATCACCGGGCACCGGTGGCGCCCATTGGCCGTCCTGGTCCCACTGTCCATCGCCGCGGGGACGATCGAGGTTTCCGAGCCCGAGGGCCCGCTCATTCAGCACGGGATTCGACATGACCTCACGATACCCCCACCCCAGAGGCACCCGTGCGTATCCGTGGGTTGCCGGATACAACCGTTCCGTCGATCGCCCGGGGTGTCGCGCGTCAGCGCAGGTCGTGCGCGCTCATCGACTGCCACATGTCGATGTCGGGTGGTGCGGCGATCACTCCCCTGCAACTGCGCGCCATGTCCACCATCACCTCGGAGTCGAAGTGCGCGCGCTGGGCGTCCGGGGAATCCCACTTCTCGATGATCAGGATCCGGTTCGGTCGCGTCTCCGACATCACCATGTCGACATTGCGGCATCCCTGCTCCATGCGGGCGAGCACGACGTACTTCGACAGGATCGCGACCAGGCTCGCCATGTCCGACGCATCGAACGACATGGTCACCACGACCAGTTCGATCTCTTCCGAATCGCCCGCCATACCGGAAACTCTGCCAGATTCCGCCTGAAAATCGCCCCTTCTCACGAGTTGTGGCGGTGGGTGACGTCTGTATCCTGCCGACTATCAGCGCCCGGGGGGCGTCGCGGGACACCGCGGAGAGGCGACGAGAGAGGCAGAGGTACGACGTGGCGAAGGACCGGATCGACAGAGACGAAGAGGACCTGGTCAGGCTCTATCTCACCGACATCGGTCAGTACACGCTCCTCACCAAGGAGGACGAGGTCCGCCTCGCCAAGGCCATCGAGGCCGGCAAGGAAGCCACCACCAAACTCGCCGAGTCCAAGAGCCTGAACCCCAGCGAGCGCCGCGAGCTCAAGAAGGCCGCACGCGACGGCGAAGTCGCCGAGCGCGCGTTCGTTCAGTCGAACCTGCGTCTCGTGGTGTCGATCGCCAAGAAGTACCAGGCGTCGGGCCTGCCGCTCCTCGACCTCATCCAGGAGGGCAACCTCGGTCTGATGCACGCGGTCGAGAAGTTCGACTGGCGCAAGGGCTTCAAGTTCTCCACCTATGCGACATGGTGGATCCGACAGGCCATCACGCGCGGCATCGCCAACACGGGCCGCACCATCCGCCTGCCAGTGCACGCCGGCGACACCCTCGCCCGCCTGCAGAAGGCGCGCTCACGCCTCGAGCTCAAGTTCGGCCGACCGGCGACTCTCGCCGAGCTCGCCGCCGAGGTCGAGATGCCCGAGGACAAGGTCACCGAGGCGCTGCGCTTCGCCGCCGAGCCGCTCTCGCTCTCCGAGCCGTTGCGCGAGGACGGCGACGCCGAACTGGGCGACGTGGTCGAGGACCGCTCGGCCGAGTCACCCTTCGAGGTCGCCGCCACTGCGCTCCTGCCCGAGGAGATCCAGCGCCTTCTCGCACCGCTCGACGAGCGCGAGCGCGAGATTCTTCGCCTGCGGTTCGGTCTCGACGGCACCGAGGGACGCACCCTCGAGGAAGTCGGCGAGCACTTCAACCTCACCCGCGAGCGCATCCGTCAGATCGAGGCCCGCGCGATGAGCAAGTTGCGCCATCCCTCGAGCGACACCGGCGCGCGCGACCTGCTCAGCGTCTGACGCGTCCGCCCCCGGCGGCACCAGCGACGTCACCGACATCACCGCGCACCACGCGGGTGATCCCGTCGAGCGCCGCCACGATGCCGACTGCGAGCACGACCGGCACGGACACGCGCGCGATCCACTCCGCCGGCAGACCGGGTACATACGCAGACCGCACGTGATCGGCTGTCATCCAACCGACGGCCACGAGCATCGCACCCGACCCCGCGTTCAGCGACACCGCAACGAGTGAACCGAGTGCATCCCTTCGCCGTGCCGACACGACGAGACCGACGGCGCCGATCACCGCGGCGGCACTTCCGAACACCGCGAACAGTGGCGTGATCCGCGCACCATCAGGCAGCCCGCGCCACTGCACGACACCGATCACCGAGGCGACCGCTCCCGTCAGCGGTGCGACGGCGGAGAACACCCGGCGACGCACCAGTGCAACCACCACAAGGACCACCGTTGCGAGCACGCCGATCGCCCACCACCACAGCGAGGCCCTGGCTCGCAGATAGATCGCGCCGGAGATCTCGTGGCGCGCACCGTCGACCACGATCGGCACCATGAAGTCCTGCACCTTGCCCGAGGCATCGATCGGAGCCGGCGGCTTCGGGCTCATCCAGTGCGACCGATGGTCGTGCCACATGAGAGTCCCTGTGCGCGCGAGTCGCACCCACTTCTCCCCCGTTGCGGGTTCGAACCCCGACAGGTCGGCACTGCCGTAGCGGTCGCCGTTGAGCGCGGCGGTCTTGGAGTTCTCGTTCACCCACGTCGTGCCGTCGGGATCGAGGCGAAGGTAGGGCTCGTCCTCGTAGCCGGGCACCTCGATGCGATGCCCCTCGGCGCGCACCCTGAGGAACGTGTCCGAGCCCACGACGTCGACCCGGATTCCCTCCGGAACGGCCGGCGTCACCGACGCGATCGTCGACTCGGTGTCGCGCGGACGCACACTGTCGCCCGACCCGAGGTGCGCGGGAGCGAGCCCGAGGACCAGGACGAGGGCGAATGCGCGCACACGATCACGGTAGTGGTGCACCGGTCGGACACACCTAGCGTGTTCCTGTGACCGATGCACTCCTCGTCTCCGACACGGTGTGGACTCACCTCGGAGCAGAGATCACCCGCATCGCACCCGGTCTCGAGGTGATCCTCTACGAGGGCACCGAACCCCTCGACGATGCGGCGCTCTCGCGGGTGACCCTCGCCTTCTTCTCCGCCGACACGTGGCCCGACCGCTCGCGGGGGATCGTGCTGTCGATCCTCAAGGCGCCGAATCTCAGGTGGCTGCAGACGTTCTCGGCCGGTGTCGACAGTCCGTTCTTCATCGACCTGATGAACCGCGGAGTGAGGCTCTCGACGGCATCGGGTGCCACCGCCTCGCCGATCGCCCAGACCGTGGTGATGTACATGCTCGCGCTCTCGCGCGACCTCCGCGGGTGGATGCGCGCCCAGGACGCACGCGAGTGGACTCGCCACGCCTTCGATGAACTCGACGGTTCGTCGCTGGCGGTCGTGGGCATGGGCCCGATCGGCCTCGAGATCGCACGACTCGGCGCCGCGCTCGGCATGAGAGTCGAGGGGGTGCGCCGCACTCCCACCGGTGACGAACCCTGCCCGACATTCCCGATGGAGGATCTCGACGCCGTTCTCTCCCGCGCGCGGTGGATCGCCTGTGCACTCCCGCTCACCGACGACACGCGGGGTCTCTTTGATGCACGACGCTTCGCGCTCATGCCCGCGGGCGCACGGTTCATGAACGTCGGTCGGGGCGAGCTCGTCGACGAGGACGCACTCGTGGCGGCCCTGGCGTCCGGTCATCTCGCCGGTGCGGGCCTCGACGTGTTCGCGGTCGAGCCACTGCCAGATCCGAGTCCGTTGTGGTCGATGAACAACGTGATCATCACTCCGCACAACTCGGGAACGTCCACGTCGACGGCGGGACGTTCGATGGCGATCTTCCTGGAGAACCTCGCGCACTGGGTGGCCGACGAGCCGCTCGTCAACGAAGTGCGGCCCTGACCGTCGGCCGCGCGCCGACATCGCACGTCACGCACGGTTCCCGCGTGACGGTGCCGCGCACACACCCGCTCCGACCCCGGCGGACGGGTGCCGGGTCAGAGAGGGACGCCGATGGGCACGATCTTCCATTCCGCGAAGGGCGGCAACTGCACGACTGTCACCGCCGCGGCACACGCGGCAGTGCGGGCCGCCGAGGGCGAGCCGATGTGCCTCGTCGATCTGTGCGGTGACCTGCCCGCAGTCCTCGGGATCTCCGAGCCAGAGGGACCCGGCGTGCTGGATTGGTTGTCCGAGACATGCAACGACGGTGTCGGCGACCTGCTCGCCCGCGCGGCTCGCGTCACCGAGCACCTCTCGATCATGCACCGCGGCGCGCTCTTCATCGCCGGTCGTCCCCGCTGGGGGGAACTCGTGGCCCTGGTGACCGCGCACCGCGGCATCGTGATCGACGCCGGTACGGGCTTCGTCCCCGACGAGGTCCACGATGCCTCCGAGGCATCGGTGCTCGTCACCAGACCGTGTTATCTGTCGTTGCGCCGCTCCGTCCATCGCCGCAACGGGGGCCGTGTGGCGGTGGTCGACGAACCCGACCGTGCCCTCGGCATCTCCGATGTCGCGCACGTGCTCGGAGTGCGCGACCCGATCCGAGTGCCGCACTCATCGGCCATCGGACGCGCTGTCGATGCGGGCCTGCTCATCGAGCGGGCTCCCCGACTCTTCGCCGGGATGACCGATCCCACGGTGTGAGAACCCCGACACCACGCAGCGAACGACTCTCACCGGCTCCACCACAGCCCGACCGGCGGACCCCGCCGAGGCTCGGCACACTCCAACGATGGCTCGATGATCCCGATATCGAGGAGGTCATGGTCGTCGCCGGTGCCGACGTGTGGGTCGCAGGTCGCGGACGAATGATCCGTGTCGCAGGCATGACAGAGGCCGAGCTCGCACACTGCATCGAGGTCATCTCACGATCGGCGGGCCGACGCGTCGATGTCCTGGCCCCCGTGCTCGATGCCCGCTTCGAGGATGGCTCCCGGGCCTGTGTGGTGCTGCCACCGGTCTCGCTCGGGGGACCGACGATCTCGATCCGCAAGTTCACCGGCCGCATTCCCCCGCTCGCCTCGTTCGGCGACGAGCGGTGCACCGAGGCACTCCGTCGGCTGGTGGTGGACCACTCCAATGTCGTCGTCGCCGGTGCGACATCGTCGGGCAAGACGACGTTGTTGTCGTCAGCGGCGTCGCGATTCGACGTATCCGAGCGGATCGTGTGCGCCGAGGACACCGCCGAGATCCGATTCGATCACCCCCATGTGGTGCGACTCCAGACCCGACCGACCTCGGTGGAGGGGCACGGCGAGGTGACACTCGGCGACCTGGTGCGCACATCACTGCGGCTGCGTCCGGATCGTCTCATCGTCGGGGAAGTGCGAGGTCGCGAGGCCCTCGACATGCTGCTCGCGCTCTCGTCGGGACATCGCGGGTGTTGGAGCACCGTCCACGCCACCTCGGCACACGCGGCCATCGACCGACTCGCCTCGCTCGTGGCGAGGGAAGCCCCTCAGTGGGGCCTCGATGCGGCGACGCGGCTCGTGCGCGACTCGATCGACGCGGTGGTGCACCTCGTGCGCGATGCCTCGGGGCGCAGGAGGGTCGCAGAGATTCTGGTCACGGGCACGGGCAACGAACCACGGAACCACGTGGTGTTCACTCCGTGATGTCCGCGGAACAACTCTGTTGCCTCGTGCTCGCCGGTGCGATCGCCGGTGCACTGGCCCCGCGCCTCTTCCGACACTGTGATCGACGGCTCGCGCGCGCCCGGATTCACGCCTCGACACCGGTTCCTCCGCAACGCGGCGACAGCGCGCGGTTGCACCCACGGAGGGCGCGAGGCGACCGTCCGCCCCCGGGGCGATGCGGGGCCCCGCTCACCCAGATGTCGGCACAGTGCCGCTCCGCCGGGCGGCGGCTCGCCTCCGGATCACCCGCAGCAACTGCGCTCGAGGAGATGGCGCATGCACTCTCTGGTGAATCGATGGCCTGGAGAACGTGTGCCGCGACGCTCGGCGGGCACGGAGCACTCGTCGAGGCACTGAGGGCCGCGGCACCACACGCGACCGCCGATGAGACGACGTGTCTCGACATGATCTCGGCGGCCGTCGTCGACAGGTGGCTGTCCGGAACATCGCTCGAGCACGTGGCCGACGTTCTCGATGAGATCGACGGCGCGCGACACGAGATCGGCGTCGCAACCTCACAGGCCATCCACACCGTGCGATTCCTCACGTGGCTACCCGCGGTGGTGCTCGCTGCAGGGTTCATGGTCAGCGACTCGATGCGTGCCCTGTTCCCCACGGCCACGGTCCTGGTGCCCGTGGGAATCGGAACCGTGTTGAATCTCCTCGGCCGTGTCGTGGTGGCACGGGGCATCGCGCGGTGCACGCGGCTCATCGAAGAAACACCCGACTCACCCGCTCGGATCGCCGAGTGCCTCGCCGCCTCGTTCAGTGCCGGACTCTCCGTCGTCGAGGCGTGTGAGCGACTCGACTCCGCCGTCACCGGGCAGCATCGCAGTGGCACGCGACGAGAGGTTGCCGATGCATTGCGCTCGGGATCACCACTCACGGCCGCGCTCGCTCCGCTCTCGGAACGGCCGGACACCGCCGATCTCGCCGATGTGATCGGTGCGATCGCCCGTGACGGCGTGTCTGCTGTCGAGGCGACCGCGCACCTCGCCCGCCATGGACGCACCGAGCGTCGCACGAAGGTGCGGGCCGCCGCGGCACGACTACCCGTCACTCTCGCGGTTCCGGTGGCGGTGCTGTTCCTCCCCGCATTCGTGATCGGTGCCGTGGTTCCGGTCATCGCTGCGGGGTCCGTCACATTCTCCCCGGCATCATCGTCGCCCCTTCCGGGGGGATGACTCACACACCCGCGACATGGCGTCTTCTCCCCGTACCTGCCCCCGTACCTTTCCCCTGACACACCGACCGCGGCGCGCTCCCGGTCAGGCCACCACCGAGTACGCCCTCGTGCTGTTGGTGGCCGCGATCATCGCGATCCTCGTCATCGCGTGGGCCACGAGCGGAGGTGCCGGTGGTCGGATCGGCGGGCTCTTCGATGCGATCCTCGACATCATCCTGCGTCGTGCCGAGTCGTCCACCTGAATCGGTGCGCCTCGGCACCGTGCGCGCACCGGGACAAGCAACCATCGAGTTCGCCCTGGTGCTCCCGCTGTTCATCGTCTGCACCGCGGCGCTCGTGCTGGTGACCATCGCGGGCGTGCGCACGCTCTCCCTCGCTGATCTCGCGCGCAACGCGGCGCGCGCGGCCTCGGTGGCCGATGACCCGTGCCGCGCCGCGGCAGTCATCATCGGTGATCGGGCCGTGCTCGACTGCGCAGTCTCGCCAATGACCACTACCGGGGCCGCCGATATCCCGATGGTGCGGACCGTGCGAGTCGACCTGCGCGAGCGAGCACCGTTCGCAGCACTCCTGCGGGACGGCCCCCTCGAATGGCTCGGAGCCTCGGGGACTCATCTGGCTCCGCGGGCGAGCTCGGTCATGGTCCTCGAGCCACCGCCGGTCCTCGGCTGAGCCGAGTCACCCGCTGCGTCGTCCCGTGACGCGCGTCATCGGACTGACTGCGACACAGGACCGACCGCGACACAGATCCGGGGCGTTAGCGTGCGGTGCGTGGATCTCGAGTTGCGCACCGGCCGTGTCGGTGAGTGCGCGACATTGTTCGTGACCGGCGATCTCGATCTCTCCGGTGTCCCGAAGTTCACCACCGCACTCGTGCGTCTCGTCGCGGAGAACCCGTCGGTGCTCGTCTGTGTCGATCTCGACGGGGCGGGACTGGTCGATGACACCGCACTCGGCCTGCTGCTCGGTGCCGCCGGTCGGGCGAGGGCGGGCCACGGCGATCTCGCCGTCGTGTGCACCGGTGAGCGCATGCGCGCACGCCTCGCCGACAACGGCTTCGACCGGGCCGTGAGGGTGGGCTCCTCGGTCTCGGGGCTCTGACAATGGCCACGATCTGGGTGCTGGGTGACCAGCTGAACGCCGCCATCGGGGCGCTCGCCGCCGCCGACCCCGCGCGCGACACGGTGCTGATGGTCGAGTCGGCGCACAAGATCGCCTCGCGTCCATGGCACCGCCAGCGGCTCCACTTCTACTTGTCGTCGATGCGCCACTTCGCCGCCGACCTGCGCACCGCCGGGTGGAGGGTCGACTACCGCCACGCACCCACCATGGGTGCGGGTCTGCGCGCCCATGTC
This sequence comes from Actinomycetota bacterium, assembly GCA_046091605.1. Lineage (GTDB taxonomy): Bacteria > Actinomycetota > Acidimicrobiia > Acidimicrobiales > Ilumatobacteraceae > UBA2093. Next base: position 52,648 of record JBJTCB010000058.1, read on the forward strand.
GCCGAGCACTCACCAGAACGCGTGGTTGCCACCGAACCGAATTCGGTGGCGGCACGCGCGATGTTCGAGAGGTTGGGCGTCGAGACCGTCGCATCCGACCAGTTCCTCACCCCGGTCGCTGATTTCGCCGCATGGGCCGCCACCCGCAAGCAACTGAAGATGGAGGACTTCTACCGCCGTCAGCGCGTGCGCCTCGGCTATCTCATGGATGGCGATGCGCCCGTTGGTGGCCAGTGGAACTACGACCACGAGAATCGCGAGCCGCCACCCAAGAAGGGTCCCTGGCCGTGGCCCGCGCCTCCCGTGTCACCACTCGATGCGATCGACGCCGAGGTGATCGCGGCACTGCCCGCGGACTCGACCGGCGATGCACCCACCGGCACGTGGGCCGTCACGCGCGCTCAGGCACTCGAGCGCCTCGACCACTTCGTGTCGAACGTGCTCCCGATGTTCGGTCCGCACGAGGATGCGATGCTCGCGGGCAACTGGCACCTCGCCCATTCGATGCTCTCGCCGTGTCTCAACAACGGCCTGCTGCTGCCGGGCGAGGTGTGCGACGCGGTGCAGCGTGCCTTCGATGCGGGCCGGGTGCCGATCGCCTCGGCCGAGGGTTTCATCCGACAGGTGATCGGCTGGCGCGAGTACGTGCGTGGTCTCTACTGGCTGTGGATGCCCGAGTACGCGCACCTGAACGAACTGGGCGCGACACGGCCGCTGCCGCCGGTGTTCAGGGATTCCTCGCGCACGGAGATGGCGTGCATGAAGTGGTGCGTGGGTGAGGTCGAATCCCGTGCGTGGACCCACCACATTCCCCGGCTGATGGTGATGGGGAACCTCGCACTCATCGCCGGTGTCGACCCGGGCGAGATGACCGAGTGGATGTGGGAGTCGTTCGTGGACGGGGCCGAGTGGGTGATGGTGCCGAACGTGGTGGGAATGTCCCTGCACGCCGACGGTGGACGCATGGCCACCAAGCCGTACGCCGCCGGCGGTGCCTACATCGATCGCATGGGCGACTTCTGCAAGGGGTGCCGCTACGACCGCAAGGCGCGCACCGGCGATGATGCGTGCCCGTTCACCACTCTGTATTGGGACTTCCTGCTGCGCCACGGCGAGCGATTCGCGCGCAACCCCCGAATGGGAACCCAGGTGCGCGCCGCACAGAAACTCTCCGACGCCGATGCGGTGCGACAGAGAGCAGCCGGAGTCCTGCAGATGCTGGACTCCGGCCGTCTCTAGGGGGAACTGTGTTGTGCCGCGCCCGCACTCGGGGGCGCTGGTGAGGGATCAGGCCGAGAAGCCGGCTCCCTGAGTGTCGGACCCGGTGCCCGGTGCGCCGCCCATCGGACCATGGCCACCGCGGTGACCCCGGCCGCCCATCGGACGCTGACCACCCGTCGGACCATGGTCGCCCTTGCCACCGGGTCCCATCGCGGGACGCACACCGTTCACGATGTCGTCGAGACGCGTGGTGAACTCGGCGATCTTGGCATCGACCTCGGCCTGGGTGTGCTTGCCCTCTGCGACCTCGGCCTGCTCCTTGGCGGTGTAGTCAAAGAGCAGCTGGTTCTTCACCATCTGGATCTCGACTTTCTGTGCCTCGGCGATCTGGGCGAGGGTCTTGCCGGCCTTGATCTGAGTGTTCAGGTCCTCGAGCGAGAGACCGAGCACCTTGGCGAGTCCCTCGGTGGCGAACCGTGGTGCGCCGCGCTCACCGCGCGGGCCATGATCGCCGCCGCGATCACCATCGCGACCACCCTTGCCGGGCATCGGCAGACCGGGCTTGGTCACCATCTCGGCGATGCCGGCCTTGGCGGCCGCGAGCCGGACGTCGGCCTGGGCCTGGGTGATGTCACCGGCCGCGACATGGGCATCGATGTGAGCCTTCAGATCGGCGTACAGCGCGTCGGTGACAGTGGAGAGTGCGACGCCCCTGGCGGTCGCCACATCGGAGATCGACTTGCCGGCCTGCAACTCGGTGACGAGGTCGGCCTCGGTCATCCCGAGTGCGGTTGCAGCGACTGCGATCGGCGAGTTGCGGCGAGCCGGTTTGGCGGTCGCAGCAGACGGCGCATCGCTCGAGCCCACGTTGCCGGAACCCACGTTGCCCGAGTCGGTGGCGGGTGTCGCCGAAGACGGCGCGGGCACCTCGTCGATCGGCGCCACCGTCGATGCAGCCGTAGCGGACTGCTCGGCGACGACGGCAGGATTCTGCGGATCCTGGATCTCGGCCGAGACGAAACTCGTCACTCCGAGCACGGCAGCGCCGCTGCACAGCGCGAGACCTGCGGCCACTGCGGTCTTCAGGAAGCGGGAGTTCTTCTTCATCGTGGGGTTCTCTCTTTCAGGAGGGTGTGTGCGTTGTCGCCGGGTGTCCCCGGCTGGACAGCACTTTCGCCCCCTCAAGTAAGGAGTCGACCAGAGCGGGGTAAGGGACACGTAAGAATCGACCCGAGGAACGGGAAACCCTTGTCCCACATGGATACGGTGACCGTCGTGGAGAGGTCGCAGGATGGTCCGAGGGTGCTCCTTGCCGAGGACGACCCCTCGGTTCGCAAGGCCGTCGAGCGCGTTCTCGAGCTCGAGAAGTACTCGGTGTCGGCCGTCGGGGACGGTCGCGCAGCACTCGAGGCACTCGAGGGGTCGCGCTATGACCTCGCCGTGCTCGACGTGATGATGCCCTTCGTCGATGGCCTCACCGTCTGCAGGGAGGCGCGCCACCGTGGGGTCGCGACCCCGATCCTGTTGCTGACAGCGCGCCACGAGGTGGGCGACCGGGTCGCTGGTCTCGATGCCGGTGCCGACGATTATCTCGTCAAACCGTTCGTGGTCGATGAATTGCTGGCACGTTGCAGGGCACTGCTCCGGCGCAGCGCGGTCACCGCACCGGCAGTGCTGCGCGTCGGTGATCTCGAGTTGAACCCGCTGTCGCGCGAGGTCCGGCGCGGTGCACGATCGATCACTCTCACCAAGACCGAGTTCGACCTCCTCGAGTTGTTGATGCAGACACCCGGCATCGTCGTCTCGCGCGACCAGATCTACGAGGCGATCTGGGGCTACAACTTCGAGACCTCGAGCAAGTCGCTGGATGTCTATGTCGGCTACCTGCGGCGAAAGACCGAGGAGGACGGCGGAGCGCGACTCGTCCACACGGTGCGCGGCGTGGGCTACGTGGTGAGGGAATCATGACGCTTCGCACCCGGTTCGCCCTCGTGACCGCCGTCGTCGTGCTCGCCATCTCCGCGGTGATCGGTGTCGGCGCCTACCGGATCGCCTCGACCCAACTGCGCAACCAGATCGACGACGGACTCGAGTCGCGCGCGGCACGTCTCGTGCAGATGCTCGACCGGCCCCAGATGCGACCCGGCGACTTCTTCGGTCGCGATGTGCGCGATGCGATCCTCGACACCGAACTCGATGCCCTGACCCAGTTGGATGTCCCGGGCACCGGCCCGGTCGGGCGACAGGGCAACCCGGTGATCCCCTCCACCGCCGCCGACACCGCCATGGCCGAGGTGGGTGCGGGGCGACGCTGGTCGTCGTTCTCCCACGACGGCACCGACTACCGGGTCCTCACCATCGCCGTCGCGGACGGAACGCTCGTGCGCGTCGCCAAGGACACCGGCCTCGTCGACTCATCCCTCGGGGCGATGCGCACGTGGTTCCCCGTGCTCGCTCTGCTGTCCGCACTCGTCGCCGCCGCCGTGGGGTGGTGGTTCGCCCGACGCGTGAGTGCCCCGATCGAGTCGCTCGCCGAGGCGGCCGAGGGAATCGCGGC
>JBJTCB010000059.1:0-15768 GCA_046091605.1 Actinomycetota bacterium
TCACCGGCGCCGTCGAGGCGATCTCGCGGTCGGGTTCCTGGGGCGGCCTGAACGCCGATCTCCACAAGAACTGATGACACCCGACGACCTCGAATCCCTCATCCATCGCCGCGCGAGCGGGATGACGATCGACCGCGAGGCCCCCGTCGTCGAGTCGATCATCACCCGGGTCGTCCGCGCCGCGGTCGCAGCACCGAACCACCGCAAGACGCGTCCGCTGCGTGTGGCGGTGCTGCGCGGAGATGCACGACTGCGCTTCGGCGAGGCCGTCGCCGACGTGATGGCCGCCCGGGGTGAGGAACAGAACAAGGTCGACAAGACCCGCGGGAAGTACGGGCGCGCACCCGTTGTTCTCGTCGTCGCGGCCGCAGAGGGCGAGAGCGCGCTCGAGACCGATGAGAACCGGTACTCGGTCGCGGCCGGGATCCAGAACATGTTGCTGATGATCGAGTCGTTCGGGATGACCGCACTGTGGAGCTCGCCCGCCAAGGGTGCCAACCCTGCGATGGCCGCGTTCTGCGGGTTCGCCGAGACCGACCATGTGCTCGGCCTCGTCTACCTCGGACACTCGACACGGCCCGCTCCCCCGCGGGATCGTCCCGATCCGGCGGTCACCTGGTTCGACTGATCGCGCGTCGCTCTCAGCCGATGCGCACGCCCATTCCACCGTCGACGGCCAGCAGCACGCCGGTGACGAACCCCGCGTCGTCTGAGGCCAGGTACAGCACCGCGTGAGCCGTGTCCCATGCGGTTCCCATCCGGCCGCGCAGGGGCACACGTGCGTCGCGTCCGGCGCGCACCTCCGCGGCGCTGCGGCCGGTCGCCGCGGCGATCCCCTCGACGGCCATCGGAGTGTCGATGAACCCGGGCAACACCGCGTTGCACCGCACACCGTGCTTGGCATTCGCGTTCGCGACGTTGACAGTGAGCCGGTTCACGGCTGCCTTCGAGACCTCGTAGGCCAACTGCGTCGCACCGGCGAGCGAGGCGAGCGAGGAGATGTTCACGATCGAACCGGCACCCTCGCGGCGCATCGGGCCGAGCACTGCGCGCACGACGCGCCATGTGCCGGTGAAGTTCACATCGAGCGTGCGCTCGAGCACCTCGTCGGACACGATGTGGGCCGGCCCGTCGCCCGGCAGACCGATGCCGACATTGTTCACCACGATGTCGATCCCACCCCAGAGCGATTCGGCATGCTCCGCGAGTCGCTCGCCGGCGTCGGGGGCGGTGATGTCGAGTGCCATCGACGAGGCGACCCCGCCGTTCGCGACGATCTCGGCGGCGGTCTCCTCGGCGCGCGCGGACACCCTGTCCACACAGAGAACCTCGGCGCCCTCGCGCGCGAGCAACAGTGCCGTCGCCCTACCGTTGCCGAGCGTCTCACCCGGAGTCTGACCCGCACCGACGACGATCGCACGCTTCCCCGCGACCCGGCCCCCCGTGGTCATGACGGCCTCAGTGCCCGGGCTGGTACGTGCCGAAGACATCGCGCAACGCGTCACTCACTTCGCCGAGGGTCGCGTGCGCGCGCAGGGCTTCCTTCATGGGATAGAGCAGGTTGTCCGTCCCTCGTGCCGCGGAGCGCACCGCCTCGAGCGCGAATGCGACACGGGCCTGGTCACGGTCGGCCTTGAACTTCTTCAGGCGCGCCACCTGACCGACCGCGAGGCTCGGGTCGATCGGGAACACGTTCGGCGCGGGCTCGGTGTCGACGGTGAACTTGTTGACCCCCACGATCACGCGCTCGTCGTCGTCGATCGACTTGGTGTAGGTGTAGGCGCTCTCGCCGATCTCATCCATCTGGAACCCGGCCTCGATCGCCTCGACCGCGCCGCCCATCGCATCGATCCTGTCGATGTACTCCCATGCGAGTCGCTCGACCTCGTCGGTGAGGGCCTCGACGAAGTACGACCCGGCGAGCGGGTCGGGCGTGTCGGCGACACCGCTTTCGTACCCGATGATCTGCTGTGTGCGCAGTGCGATGCGGGCTGCCTCCTCGGTCGGGAGACCGAGCGCCTCGTCGTAGCCGTTCGTGTGGAGTGACTGGGTACCCCCGAGCACGGCGGCGAGCGACTGCACCGAGACACGCACCACGTTGTTCAGTGGCTGCTGGGCGGTGAGGGTGCTACCGCCCGTCTGGGTGTGGAACCGCAACAGCTTGCTCGCCTCTTTCTTCGCGCCGAAGCGCTCGGTCATGATCCGGTGCCACATGCGGCGGCTGGCACGGAACTTGGCCACCTCTTCGAAAAAGTTGTTGTGGCCGTTCCAGAAGAAGGAGAGGCGAGGCGCGAAGTCGTCGACGTCGAGCCCCGCATCGACGGCGGCCTGGACGTAGGCGATCGCGTTGGCGAGTGTGAAGGCGATCTCCTGCACCGCGGTGCTGCCCGCCTCGCGGATGTGGTACCCGGAGATGGAGATCGTGTTCCACTTCGGCACGTGCGCCGAGCAGTAGGCGAAGATGTCGGTGATCACGCGCATCGACGGCCGCGGCGGGTACACGTAGGTGCCGCGCGCGATGTACTCCTTCAAGAGGTCGTTCTGGATGGTGCCGCTGATGGCAGACGCCGGCACGCCCTGCTCCTCGGCGACCAGTTCGTACATCAGCAACAAGATCGCGGCCGTCGAGTTGATGGTCATCGAGGTCGAGACCTTGTCGAGCGGCAGGTCCTTCAGCAGCAACCGCATGTCGTCGAGGCTGCTGATCGCGACCCCGACCTTGCCGACCTCACCCTCGGCACGGGGATGGTCCGAGTCGTATCCCATCTGGGTGGGCAGGTCGAACGCGCAGGACAGACCGGTCTGTCCTGCCTGGAGGAGGAACTTGAACCGCTCGTTGGTGGATTCGGCCGAGCCGAAACCGGCGTACTGGCGCATGGTCCAGAGTCGACCGCGGTACATCGTCGGGTAGACGCCGCGCGTGTACGGGGCCTTGCCCGGCTCCCCCAGGCGATCGGCTGCGTCCCAGTCGCCGAGCGACCCGGCGGTGTAGAGAGGTTCGATCTCGATACCCGAGTCGGTGCGCTTGCTCCCGTCGGTCGTGGTGTCGTCAGCCATGCGGCAAGGCTACGAGCCGAGCACCACGGGAACCCAAGCCGATCCCCTCAGCGCGCGGCGACGAGTGCGATCTCCATCGACCACTCGGGGCGCGCGAGAGCCGGCACGGTCACGAGCGTGCTGGCGGCCCGATGGTCGCCCATCACCTCGTCGCGCACCGCCATCACCGAGGCGAGGTCGGCCGAGAGGGTGTCCCGCGCCACCACATAGGTGGTGATGCTCACGACGTCTGCGATCCCCACGCCCGCGGACCGCAGGATCTCGATCAGGTTCGCCCAGACGCACCGCGCCTGGCCCTCCAGCGACGAGGGCACGGTGCCGTCGGGCATCGTGGGCACCACCCCCGAGGTGAAGACCATCGTGGCCGGGCCGTCGATGCGCACCGCGTGGGCGTACTTGGCCGCGGGTGGCGCCAGGTGCTCGGGGCGCACCTCACTGGCTGGCATGGCTGATTCCCATCTCCGCCATTGTGCCCTAGGGTTGGGGCATGACCATCACTCCAGACGCACCGGTGACACAGCCCCGCCAGATCGACGGCGTGCCCCTCACCCCCAAGGACGTGACCACCCTCTACATGGAGGACCTCGCCCCGAAGCCCACCGTCGAGGCAGAACGCGAGTGGCGCAAGCAGAAGCTCGCCGGCTCGCTGCGCATCTTCGGCAAGTTCGGATTCGGCGAGGGCGTCGCCGGGCACATCACCGCGCGTGACCCCGAGTTCCCCGAACTGTTCTGGGTGAACCCGCTCGGATTGTCGTTCCGCCATGTGCGCGTGTCCGACCTGATCCTCGTCGACCACGAGGGCAATGTCGTCTACGGCAAGCACAGCGTGAACCGCGCCGCCTACGTGCTGCACTCGGCCGTCCACGAGGCCCGACCCGACGTGGTGGCTGCCGCGCACGCCCACAGCGTCTACGGCAAGGCCTTCTCGAGCCTGGGCATCCCGCTCGACCCGCTCACCCAGGACTCGTGTGCGTTCTACGAGAACAACACCGTGATCTCCGACCATGGTGGTGCCGTGGTGTTCGAGGTCGAGGCCGGTCGCGACTTCGCGCGCGCTTTCGGCGACAAGCGCGCCGCCATCCACCAGAACCACGGTCACTTCACCGTGGGCACCACGATCGACTCGGCGGTGTACTGGTACGTGTGCTTCGAGCGCTGCGCCCAGGCACAGTTGGCCGCGATGGCGGCCGGCACGCCCAAGCACATCCCACACGATCTCGCCGTGTACACGCGCGAGAATGCCGGCAACGAGATCACGGGCTGGATGCACTTCCAGCCGCTGTGGCAGGAGATCTGCCGCACCGATCCCGATCTGTTCGACTGACCCGGATCGTTCCCACCCCGTGACCCTCCGGGATTCGGTGTCCCTGCGCGCCTCCGCGGCGCTCGAGCGCTCACCGGCCGAATTCCTCTTCATCCTGTCGGCTGCCGGTCAGTACGCCGGCGCCGTGATCGCAATCGGACTCTTCGATGATCTGGCCCCGGCCACCGTCGCGTGGTTGCGGGTGCTGTCGGCAGCGGTGATCCTCCTCGCTGTCGGTCGCCGCGCACATCACGCCAACTGGAGCGCCCACGACCTCGCCTGGGTGGGGATCTTCGGTGCCTCGACGGCGCTCATGAACCTGTTCTTCTATCTCGGTATCGAGAGTCTCCCCCTCGGCAAGGGGGTGACCATCGAGTTCATCGGCCCGGTCGCGGTGGCCGCCGCGCGCACCCGCACCGCGCGCAACTGGTGGGCACTCGTGCTCGCGGCCGGCGGTGTCGTGGTGCTGGGTGGCGTGGAACTGGGCGATGAGCCCCTCGCGCTCGTGTTCATCCTCGTGGCATCGGTGATGTGGGCGGGATACATCGTCGCCGGCTCGCGGGTCGCGCTCGGTGACCGCGGCGTGGCGGGCCTGGGACTCGGCCTCGCGATGGGATCGCTCGTGATCATGCCGTTCTCGCTCGCCGATGCGGGCAAGGCGCTCACGACCCCCTCGCTGTTGGGTGCGTGCGTGCTGGTCGGGCTCCTCTCCAGTGCGATCGGCTACGGCATCGACCAATCGACGTTGCGACGGATCCCCGTGCGTCGGTTCTCAGTGCTCCTCGCGCTGCTCCCGGTGTGCGCGATGGTGTTCGGTCTGGCCTTCCTCGACCAGACACCGACTCTGCTCGACCTGGGCGGAATGGCCCTCGTTCTCGCGGGCGTGGTGATCCAGGAGCGCGAAGAGATCGAGCGCCACCGTCCAGTCGACACCACCACCTAGCGTTGTCGCATGTCCCCGCAGCGGCGTGCCGTCCCCGTGCTCGCCACCACTGTGGTCGCGACTCTGTTCGCCGCCGCCGTGGTCCCCGTGATCGCGTCGCGGGCCGACGCGACCGCCACTCCGCCCGTTGCCACCACTGTGCCGTCGCCGGCACCAGCACCCGCTCCTGCGACCGCGTCGACTCCGCTTCCCCCGGCTGCACTGGTGGTGAACGGCCGCGGCAATGGCCACGGCCGTGGCATGAGCCAGTGGGGCGCCTTTGGGTGGGCGACGAAGAGAGCTCTGTCGTGGCCGGACATCCTGTTGTTCTATTACGGCGGGGATGGTCGCACGGTGGCGTTGCTGACCGAGGCCGACGCCAAGTCCGCACCGGGCGGACTCATGACCGTTCGACTCACCGCCCTCGACAACACCCAGACTGCGGTGTTGAGCGACACGAGTGTCCTCTCGTGGTCGGGTGTTCCCGGCACCTTCGGCGCCTTCGTGGCACGTCAGGTGGCGCGCAACGTCTTCGATGTCTGGGCCGCGCCGAAACCTGCGTGCGGTGCATCTTCGGGCGACCCCACCGGCTTCACCCAGGTGGGCAACGACGTGAAGGGTCCGGTCGAGTTCACGGTCCCGAAGTCGACTGATCCGCTCGCCACCGCGCCGGGAGAGATGATCGGCGTGTGTGAGCCGCCCTCGGCCGAGGCAAAGAGCGGGCGGGTGCGCTACTACCGCGGCACGGTCCGGGCCGTGAGCGATGCGACGGGGGCGGCGCGCACCGTGAATGCCGTTGCCGTCGAGTCATACGTGCGTGGAGTGGTGCCCCGCGAGTCGTCCCCGGGTTGGGGTGACGACGCCGGAGGTGCGGGTATGAACGCGTTGCGCGCCCAGGCAGTTGCTGCACGCAGTTACGGCCTCACCGAATCGCGCTACACCTACGCCAAAACCTGCGACAGCATGGACTGCCAGGTCTACGGCGGGGCGTCTCGCCGCAGCGTCGGCTCGAAGGTCTACGAGACTCTCGAGCATCCGTTCTCCGACACCGCGGTCGCAGAGACCGCGAACTTCGTCGTCAAGGACACCGCGGGCCGCCTCGTGCGCACCGAGTACACCTCCTCGAACGGGGGACGCACCGCCGGGGGCACGTTCCCCGCCAAGGCCGACGAGGGCGACCTGCTCGCCGATGCGGCCCAACAGGTGTGGACACGGGTCTTCAGCGCCGCCGACGTGCAGAAGCGCTACCCCTCGATCGGTGTCTTCATGTCGGCCATCACCACACACGACGGACTCGGCGGGGAGTGGAACGGCTACGCGTTGTCGGTCACGATCTCGGGAACCGCGGGCCGAGTCATCCGCAGTGGCGCACAATTCAGGCGCGACTTCGACCTCTACAACCACTGGTTCGAGACCTCCGCCATCGCCGGTGCCGACCCGGCGGCAGCGCCGGTGGGTCGGGTGCTGCTGGTGGGTGACTCGGTGTCGGAGTCGATCGCCACGGAGTTCGCCGCGGTGGTCACCCCCGCCTACCCCACCATGGACTTCCAGGCCTGTTCGGGCCGCGGCATGGCGGGCGCCGACTGCAACGCGGCACAGACGCCACCGAGCCTGGACCTCGATGGCGTCGGCGTGGTCAACGCCTCCGAGGCACCCGCGACGGCGATCATCGCGCTCGGCTACAACGACGACCCCGCCACCTTCGAGGGTGAACTGCAGCAGATGCTCTCTGCTCTCACCGCAAAGGGTGTGCAACGGATCGTCTTCGTCACGCTGTCGACGCGCAACACCACCCGCAACTACGCACGGATCAACGATCTCATCGTGGCAGCCTCGGCAGTGAACCCTGCGATCACGGTGGTCGACTGGAACACCGCGAGTGCCGAGACCGTGCGCTGGCGGTGGTTCGAGAACTCCTCGTTGTGCTGCTGGGTGCACCTCTCGGCAAGTGGCCAAGCGGAGTTCGCCTTGTTCCTGCGCCGCCAATTGGATGCACTGCGCGCACAAGGGTTGCTCCCCGTGACACCTGCGACGGTGCCCGTGCTGCTCGGCTTGCCCCTCAAGAAGGGCAACGCGGGGATCATGGTCTCGACGGTCCAGCGACGCCTGAACAGTGCCCTCAAGTTGACGGGCCGCAAGAAACTCGCCACCGACGGTGCGTTCGGTGCGGCGACGGACCGTGCGGTGCGCACGTTCCAGACCTCGGCTGCCCTGCCCGTGACCGGGGAGATCGACCGCGCCACCTGGGACTCACTCGGGCTCGCGGGGCGGTCCGATCTCACGATCCTGCGTGTCGGCACGAGGCACCCGGCCGTGGCCACCGTCCAGACGGCGCTCGGCAAGGTGCTCCGCAAGGAGATCAGCGCCAGCGGGCGCTACGACGAGCCGCTCGCTGCCCTCGTGCGCGAGTTCCAGAAGAACGTCGCGCTCAAACCCTCGGGTCGGGTCGGGCCCTCCACATGGGCGGCGCTGATGGCAGCGGCCGCGCGCGGCTGAGCCGCACCTACGGGCCCGCTCAGCCGGCGAAACGTTCCTTCCACGCCTCGTCGCTGACGAGGTCGGGATAGGCCGCGCGGTAGTCGCGCTTCAACCGTCGGTACGTGCGCGCGAGTCGCCAGCACGTGGCGAACACCTCGCGCTGGATCGCGACGAACCGCTTGTAGTCGCGTTCACAGACGAACCCCTCCTCCACCCGGGGATGGCGATAGAGGATCGTGTCGTGGCGGATCGCGAGACCGACGGCACGCACGTCGATCTGGGCGACTCCGATGCCCTTCGACTTCATGAACCGGGGCAACCACCGGCCTGCCCCGGTGAGTGGCGAGAGAATGAAACCGCCGAGGCGCACCGGCTTCGGGCGCGGCGCAGTGAAGCCGAGACTGCTCAGGTCGGCCGACAACGGTCCGGCCTTCTCCTCGTCGACCCGGCGAACCTCGTCGTGGCGCGCCGCGTGGTCGATCCCGGCCCACGCCGAGGGGCCGGCGAGGAAGTCGCGCATCCCGCGGATCATGAACTCCGCGCTCGCGTAGCGGTGCGAGTACGCGTTGCGGAACCCGAATCCCAGGTACCGCCACGCGAGGTGCCACCACTTGTGGTCGTCGAACACGAGTGTGTCGATGAGCGCGAAGTTGCGGATCTCGTAGTAGAGCGACGTCGGGTTGTTCTTCAGTGCGAAATCGGCGTGCCACACCACGATGCCGTTCATCGTGACCGTGTGGCGCCCCGTGTGCATCAGACCGAAGGCGACATCGTCACCCCGCACGAAGACCGGCAGGGGGTTCTCGGTGCCGAGGTGCATCGGGAACACCGTGTACCACCAGGCGGAGTAGGCGATCTCGGGTTCGATCTTGTCGCGCACGACATCGGCGCGCTTGCGCAGGTCGACCTCCCGACCGATCGCACGCAACGGATACACGCTGCGGAACTCGTACTCGGACCCCGCCTCGAACTGCATCCACGGCTGCTCCTCGCTGATCATCGCGCCGTGGACGCAGAGATCCTCCGAGACGGCGTGGGACAGCAGGGCGATCGTGCGCAGGATCGACTCGGGCTCGAGCCGGATGTCGTCGTCCATGAATGCGACGTGGGTGCTCCAGCCCTCCTCGCGGAACTCGATCAGACCTCGCGCGAAACCGCCGGCTCCCCCCAGGTTCGGATTCGGCACGAGCCGCACCGGGGCACCAGCCGGGATCTCGGGTTCGAGATTGCGCGCATTGTCGACCACCACCACGCGCAGGCGACCGCGCACCGCGGGATCGTTCGCCTCGAGGGCGACGAGGCTCGCGATCGTGGCGAGAACGTACTGCTGGCGGTTGAAGGTGGTGATCGCGACCCCCAGGCGCACCTCGCGGACCGGTGCGGTGCGCGTGACCCATTCACCGCCGTGCACGACCACCCCGTCGGCGAGTGCCGTCACCGCCACGTAGAACGACTCGGCTCCCACCGCGCGCATGTCATCGCACCAGAGTTCGGTCTCCTCGACCGAGGCCGCGACCACCGTGTCGACCCCGTCGGCGTAGGCGACGAGCTCCACCAGTGCGGGTCCGGTGATGCGCATTCGCACACCGAGGTCGGCCAGATTCGTCAGGCGACTCCAGCGACCCGCCGAGAAGACCCCGAAGGCGGTGTCGAAGGTGACCTTGCCACCCGAGGTCAGGGCGATGCCGTCGGCGGTGATGTCACCATCGCGACACCTGGCATACAGCGTGGGTTCGGAAAAACCGGGCGCGGGCGGGCTCATCCTCGCGAGCAGCCGGGTCATCCCCCAAGTCTCACAGGGGATCGACCACCAGCGAGGGCATTGGAGAATTCTTCACTCGGGACTCGATGAAGACCCGGGCCACCTCGAGTGCCTCCTTGATGGTCACATCCATGTCGAGGTAGCGGTAGGTGCCGAGCCGACCGAGGAAGGTGACCCCGGTGGCGGCGCGTGCCGCGGTCACGTAGTCGTGGAGTTGTGCCTTCTCCTCCACCAGACGGATCGGGTAGTACGGGATGTCCCCCTCGCCTGCCAGGCGACTGAACTCGGTGAAAGTCACCGTCCTGTCATGGGACTCCCACGGGGCGAAGTGCTTGTGCTCGGTGACCCGCGTGTGGGGGATGTCGACATCGCAGTAGTTCAGGACCGGACACCCCTGGTGGTCGCCCTCGGATTCCTCCTCGACGAAGTCGAGCGTGCGGTACCCGAGTCGTCCGTGGCGATGTCCGAACCATTCATCGATCGGGCCGGACCAGAATACGTGCTCGGCATCGGCGAGGTCTCCCGCCGACACCTCGCGACCGAGCGAGACCTCGATGAGGGGATGGTCGAGCATCGCTTCGACGATCGGTGTGTACCCATCGCGCGGGATCGCCTGCCACGGGTGGTTGAAGTAGCTGTCCTCGTAGGAGAACCGCAGCGGCAAACGCGCCAGGATCGATGCCGGCAATTCGCTCGGCGCCATCCCCCATTGTTTCTGCGTGTACCCGGCGAAGAACGCCTCGTAGAGCTCGCGACCGACGAACTTGAGTGCCTGGTCCTCGAACGAGACCGGCTCGCCGATCGAGGGGTCCGCCTTGCCGGCGATGAATGCGCGCGCCTCGGCGGGCGAGAACGTGGTGCCGAAGAACTGGTTGATCGTGTGCAGGTTCACCGGCAGCGAGTAGACCCTTCCGTCCGAGACCGCCTTGACCCTGTGGTTGTAGGGCACCATGTCGCCGAACCGGTTGATGTAGTCCCACACGTCGGCATGGCCGGTGTGGAAGATGTGGGGTCCATAGACATGGACCATCACCCCGTTGTCGCGGCGCTCCGTGTGGGCGTTGCCCGCGACGTGTGACCTTCCGTCCACGACCCACGTGGCGATTCCGGCCTCGGCCAACTGTCGCGCCACCACCGCACCGGAGAATCCGGCACCGACAATGACAATGGGTGCGGTCACCCGAACGACGCTAGTTGCTCTGGTTCGCCCTCTCGGGGCGTCGAGACGGCGAGACGACCCGGCGTCAGTGCGACAGACCCGGGGCGCAGAGCCCCTCGAGCTCCATGATCTGGATCCGGTCGCGGTTCTCCCACGTCACCTCGTTCGAGGGATCGGGGCGCAGATTGAAGACCCGGAACGACATCTCGGTGGTGTCGACGGTGAGGATCCGACCGATCAACGGATCACCGAGATCGAGCAAGATCTTCAGGGTCTCGAGCGCTTGGATCGACCCGACGATCCCGGGCAGGACGCCCAGCACTCCGGCCTCGGCGCAGGAGGGCGCCAACTCGGCCGGCGGCGGCACCGGCACCATGTCGCGGTACGTCGGCCCGCGCAGCGGGTGGAACACCGACACCATGCCCTCGAACCGGAAGATGCTCCCGTGCACGACCGGAATGCCGAGCTTCACGCTCGCGTCGTTCAACAGGTACCGACTGGGGAAGTTGTCTGCACCATCGACGATCACGTCGTAGCCCTCGATGATCTCCATGATGTTGTCGGCCGACAACCGTGTGTCGTAGGTGACGACATCGATGTCGGGGTTCAACTTCGTGAGGGTCTGGCGGGCCGACTCGACCTTGCGCTGACCGACCCGGTCGAGGTTGTGGAGGATCTGGCGCTGCAGGTTCGACTCGTCCACTTCGTCCATGTCGACGATTCCGATCGTGCCGACCCCGGCTGCCGCCAGGTACAGCGCGGCGGGCGATCCGAGCCCGCCGGCTCCGAGCATCAGCACCTTGCTCCCGAGCAACTTGGCCTGTCCCTCGATGCCGACCTCGGGCAGGAGGAGATGGCGCTGGTAGCGGTTGCGCTGGTCGGCCGTGAGCGTGACGGGTGCGCGCCATGCACGTCCCTCGTCCTTCCACTTGCCGAAGCCCCCCGCCATCGAGAGAACGTTCGTGTACCCGAGTTCCTGCAGGGTCGCCGCCGCAAAGGCGCTGCGCACGCCGCCGGCGCAATACACGACGATCTCCTGGTTCTTGTCGGTGGCACGTCCCTCGATCTGGGCCTCGAGGTGCCCACGCGGGATGTGCAGCGCACCGGGAAGCGCGCCCTGGTCGTACTCGTCGGGCTCGCGCACATCGAGCACGAGGACACCACCGAGGTCGATGCGCGCCTGCGCGGTCGCGGTGTCGACTTCGACGATCTTGGACTTGGCCTGAGCGAGAAGATCCCTGAATGACGGCATGAGCGAAACCCTATCGGCGGGGTCGGGATTTCAGTCCCGGGCGATCCCCATCACGGGACGCCGCCGGCGGTGCTCAGTCCCGGCGAGCGCGGGCCACGATCGACACGAGCGCGGGAGTGATCGAGCCCACCACCACTCGATCCGCATAGGCATCCATCGCCGTGGGTTCGCCGTTCACGATCACCACACGGGCCCCCGATGCGCGTGCACGCGGCACCACCATGTTCGCCGGCGAGACCTGCAGGGTGCTGCCCACCGCCAGGAGCATGTCGCACTCCTCGGCCTCGGTGAGCGCACGCTCGATGACCTCTGGCACGAGAGCCTGGCCGAACAGGATCGCGTCACTCTTGACGATCCCCCCGCACAGTTCACAGTGCGGATCAGGGTCACCGGCACGCACGCGCTCGATGAACTCCCCCATCGGCCGCCGATCGTTGCACCCCCAGCAACGTGCCCACTTCACCGTGCCGTGCACCTCGACCACCTGGTCCTCGGGGACACCGCCTGCCTGGTGCAGTCCATCCACGTTCTGGGTGACGACGGCAGCGAGAGATCCCATCGCGTGGATCTCGGCGATCGCACGATGACCGTCGTTCGGCTCGGCCGTGCCGTTGAACGTGCGGACCCGTCCCTCCCACGCCACACGTCGCACCTCGGAGTCACCGAGATAGTGCGACAAGGTCGAGGTGCGCTCGGCGAGTGGATTGCGCGTCCACAACCCGTTCGGCCCACGGAAGTCCGGGATGCCAGAGTCGGTCGAGATGCCCGCTCCGGTGAACACCACCACGCGCCGCGCCGCCCGCAACCACTCGCCCACCTCGTCGAGGACCTCGGCGGGGACGTTCTCGTCGTACATCGGGCTTCATTCTGCCCTCCCGCGCACACACCACGAGCATGTCGCTCGATTCCGCTTTGTTCGATTCCCAGAGGTCTGATCCGCGTCTCTCCGGTGCACCGGGGCCGAGAGGCGCGCGCACGTCACGAGCGCGGGAGCCGATCACCCCCGGAGACGGTCCAGTGCACATCGAGCCGTGGGTCGACCCGGTCGTCGAGGGCCTGGGCCACCCGACGGAGAGCCTCTACTGCGAGACCTTCTGGTTGCCGGTGCTCGGGCCGACCGCAATGTGGCTCACCCGGATGCTCGCACGAGATCTCGAGACGAACCCCGGGGGCTTCGACACAGATGCCGCATCGATCGCGGCGCGACTCGGCATCTCGTGGTCGACCACCAAGCCGAGCACACTGTCGCGGGCACTCGCGAGGTGCGAGATGTTCGGAGCGTGCCGCACCTCTGCCGACGGCTCCACGATTGCAGTCCGTCGGGCGCTCGCCCCGTTGCCCCGACGACACCTCGCGCGGATGCCCGCGATCCTGCGAGACCACCATGACGCGTGGAGCACCCGCCGCTGATCGCTCACTGTGCACACCAATCACTGTGCACATCACTCACAGTCGTCGCCGCCTTCTAGGGTGGCACCCGTGAAACTCCGCGTCTTCACCGAACCCCAACAGGGCGCCTCGTACGCCGACCTCCTCGCCGTGGCCCAGGCCGCAGAGACCGCCGGCTTCGACGCATTCTTCCGCAGTGATCACTTCCAGAAGATGGGCACCCACGTGAGCGGCCTCCCCGGCCCCTCCGATGCATGGATCACACTGGCGGGGATCGCGCGCGAGACCACCACGATCAGGCTCGGCACGCTCGTCAACTCCGCCACGTTCCGGTTGCCCGGGGTTCTCGCGATCGCGGTCGCCAACGTGGACGAGATGTCAGGGGGCCGCGTCGAACTCGGGCTCGGCGCGGGCTGGTACGCAGACGAGCACCGCTCCTATGGCATCCCCTTCCCCGGTCTCGGCGAACGGTTCGCGATCCTCGCCGAGCAACTCGAGATCATCACCGGCCTGTGGTCGACCCCGGAGGGCGGGTCGTTCACCCACAGGGGACACCACTTCACGATCGAGGACTCACCGGCACTGCCCAAGCCCGTGCAATCGCCGATCCCCGTCATCGTGGGCGGAGGCGGACCGACGAAGACCCCGATGCTCGCGGCTCGTCACGCAGCCGAGTTCAACCTTCCGTTCCAGTCCCCCGAGCGCTTCAACGAACAGAAGGCGCGCGTGACCGCGGCATGCGAGTCGATCGGGCGCGACCCCGCGACCATGACATGGTCGTGCGCCCAGGTGGTGTGCGTCGGCAAGAACGATGCCGAGATCGCCCGCCGCGCGGCAACGATCGGACGCGAACCCGACGAACTGCGCAAGAACGGCCTGTGCGGCACCCCGGCCGAGGTGGTCGAGAAGTTGCTCGCATGGTCGGCCACCGGCGCCGACCGCGTCTACCTGCAGGTGCTCGATCTCGCCGATCTCGACCATGTCGCCTTCATCGGCGAGGAGGTTCTTCCCTTCGTCTGAGACGGGCGCGCGTCAGCGGACGTGCAACGACTCGGGGATCCAGCCCCGGTGCGCCTCGAGCAGATCATCGACGAGCGACCAGATCTGGTCGAGGTCGAGTTCGGCCGCGGTGTGCGGGTCGAGCATCGCGGCGTGGTACACGTGGTCGCGAACCCCGGTGAGCGCGGCCTCGACGGTGAGTGACTGCACGTTGATGTTGGTCTGCATGAGGGCCGCGAGGTGCGGAGGAAGTGCGCCGATCCGCTGCGGGTGGATGCCGGCGGCGTCCACGGTGCAGGGCACCTCGACGCAACAATCCCCGGGCAGGTTGTCGATGATCCCCCGGTTCGGCACGTTGCCGTACACCACCGTCGGCTCTCCGGTCTCGACGGCATGGATGATCGCGCTGCCGTACTCGAGGCTCGGCACCACGCGCAGGCGCCCGTCGGGGTCCTCGAGCCGCGTGCGCAGTTTCTCCCAACCCTCGATCTGGCGCTCGCACCGTCGCGGGTACTCATCGAGCGGGATTCCGAACTTGTCGAGCAAGTCGTCACGGTCGCGCTTGATGAACCACGGCACGTACTCACTGAAGTGCTCGCTCGACTCGGTGACGAAATAGCCGAGCCTGCGGAACATCTCGTAGCGCACGGCATCGGAGAGCCCCTCGAACCCACCGTCGGAGCGATCCTCCTCGCCGCGCATCGGTGCCGGCATCGACGCGGCGAACTCGGCGATCGCCGGATACAAGTCCCGGGTGCCCGACGCCGTGCGCTCGACGAACTCGAGGTAGAACGCCATGTGGTTGATCCCGGCGCACCGGTACTCGAGTGATCCCGGGTCGACACCCAGGTCGCCGGCCAACTGATGGGCCGTGTGCTGGACGCTGTGGCACAGGCCTATCGTGCGGATCGTCGAGGCTCGCGAGACCGCCCAGCACAGCATGCTCATCGGGTTCACGTAGTTCAACAGCAACGCATCGGGGCACACCTGCTCCATGTCGCGGCACACGTCGAGCAGCACCGGGATCGTGCGCAGCCCGCGCATGATCCCCCCCACCCCGAGGGTGTCAGCGATCGTCTGGCGGAGCCCGTATCGCTTGGGAATCTCGAAGTCGACCACGGTCGAGGGGCGATAGCCACCCACCTGGAACATCGTCACCACGTGGTCTGCGCCCTCGAGGGCGCGGCGCCGGTCCACGGTCGCCTCCACCCGGGCCGGCACACCGAGCGTCTCGATGATCTTGGTGCCCACGATCTCAGAGGTCCGCAGGCGTTCGGCGTCGATGTCGTGCAACACGATCGTGGACCCGGCGAGTTCGGGCCGCGACAAGATGTCGCCCGTCAAGTTGCGGGCAAAGACGGTGCTGCCGGCCCCGACAAAGACGATGCGCGCCACGAGTCAATCGTAGGGCGACCAGTCACCGGGATCGTGCCCGCTCTTGTTGACG
>JBJTCB010000060.1:0-2040 GCA_046091605.1 Actinomycetota bacterium
CGGCGCAGCGTGCACGACGGTGAGAGTGCGCGTTGAACGCGTGAGGCACACGTAGAGCAACCTGAGTCCCTGGGGATCGTCGGCGACCACGGCAGCCGGCTCCACCAGAACCACGTGGTCGATCTCGAGACCCTTGGCCACCGACGCGGGCACCAGAGTCACATCGTTCTCGAGTCCGGTCGTGCGGGCGTTGCCGTGCTCGATCCCCGCGGCCCCGAGAGCGGCCGACACCTCGACGAGATTCGCCTCGGCCGCGATGACGGCCACACGGCCCGCACCCTCGGCAGCGGTCACGGCGCGCACCTGTTCCACCACCGCGTTGGCGAGTCCGCAGTCGGCGCGCACGATCCGGGGTGCTTCCCCACCGGTGCGCACGCTGCGTGGAGAACGCAGCCCGGGGGTGGCCGCATTCATCACCTTGTCGGCGAGCACCATGATCTCGGCGGGGATGCGGTAGCCGACGGACAGACCCGCCACCCGCGGTTCCTTGCGCGAGGGCAGGTGCGCCACGACATCGTTCCAGTCGTTCGGTGCGAGCGGACCTGTGGCCTGAGCGATGTCGCCGACCACCGTCATCGAGCCGCTGAGTGAACGACGGGTGACCATGCGCAACTGCATCGGGGTGAGGTCCTGCACCTCGTCGACCACGATGTGGCCATAGGTGCGGATTTCGTCGGCATCATCGATCTTTCCGTTGCGCCGAGGGCGGGGGCCCAACTGGAAACGGGCCTCGTCGAGGAGGGCCACATCGGCGGGGGTCCACCGCACCTCGTCGAGGCTGGTCGAGCGCGGACGGTGCAGCAGGTCCCACTCGCCGTTGTGGAACACGTTGGCACCGGCGAGCTTGAGCAGTGCCTTCGATCCGAACAGGTCGTGCAACAACTGTGCCGGGGTCAGAACGGGCCACATCTGCTCGAAGACGGCGCGCATCGCCTCGGTGCCGCGCAGTGCCTCGCGCAGGACATCGGGATCGGTGTCGCCGCGATAGGTCGCGGCCATCGCCGACCAGACCTCGTTCTCGACGAACCGACGCGCTTGGTTGTGGCGGTGGTAGCGACGTCGCGCCGACTTCACGATGCGCAGCGATTCCTCGGCGGTGAGGGTCACGAACCCGATCCCATGGGGAACGGTGACATCCTTGCGGAGCGGCCGCTCGCGGTCGCTGATCGCCTTGTCGACCACTTTCGACATTCTCTTGTCACCCTTGACACGGGCGACATCGGGATCCTCGGCGCCCGCGATGCGCACATCGTCGACGAGATCAGCGAGCACCACCTGTTCGACACCGGCTTCACCAAGTGAGGGAAGAACGCGCTCGATGTAGCGGAGGAACACCCGGTTCGGCCCGATCACCAACACGCCCTGATCCTCGAGGGGGAAACGGTGCGTGTAGAGGAGATAGGCGGCGCGGTGCAACGCCACGACCGTCTTGCCGGTGCCGGGGCCGCCCTGCACCACCAGGACACCGCCCTGGGGTGAACGGATGATCTCGTCCTGCTCGGACTGGATGGTCGCCACGATGTCACCGAGTTGGCCGGTGCGACCACGCTCGAGCACGCTGATCAACGTGGAGTAACCGCGGATCCCCGCGCGCGGATCATCCGAGGCCAGTCCCTCGTCATCGCCGATCCCGAGGCGACCCTCGCCGAACATCTCGTCCTCGATCCCGAGGACTTTGCGTCCCTCGACGGCGAAGTGACGGCGTCGCGCGAGACCCATCGGGTCGCGACCCGTCGCGCGATAGAAGGGCTCGGCGATCGGTGCGCGCCAGTCGACCACGACGGGCTCGCGGTTCTCGTCGGCGACCGCGAGGCGTCCGATGTGGAATGACTCTGTCCCCTCTGGACCTTCGATGAGTCGGTCGATACGCCCAAAGACAAGGGCGTCATTGCCCAGTTCGAGACGCTCGAGGCGCTTGACGATGCTTTCGTCGAACGCGTTGCGCTCGACACGGGCCTGGTGAGTTCCCCCGGGTCCGGTGGCGGTGAGTTCGCGGATCTTCAACGCGTCGCGCTTGGCCGCCTCGAGACATTCATAGGC
>JBJTCB010000061.1:0-29721 GCA_046091605.1 Actinomycetota bacterium
CATCAGGGGCGCTCCCCGAAGAGCGCCGAACCGTGTCAACTGGGGCGCTCCCCGAAGAGCGCCGAACCATGTCATCAGGGGCGCTCCCCGAAGAGCGCTCAACCATGTCACCTGGGGCGCTCCCCGAAGAGCGCCGAACCAAGCCTCAGGATGGTGGCGCCCTCGGAGAGGGCGATCTCCCAGTCGTCCGACATCCCCATCGAGCACTCGCGGAGACCCCGCTCATCGGCGAGGCGGCGCAGCTGCCTGAATGCGGCAGCGCACTCGTCCCGGGTGCCCCCCGTCGGCCCCACGGTCATCAATCCCTCCACCGACAGCCCCGACTGCATGGCCCGCGTGAGCAGCCCATCAATCTCGTCCGGAGCGCACCCGCCCTTGGATGCCTCCCCCGTGGTGTCCACCTGGAGCAGCACCCGCGCACCCCGACCCGCCCGCTTGGCGATCTCATCGACCACGCCGGGCCGGTCGACCGACTCCCAGACCGTGACAATTCCCGCCAACGACTTCACCTTGTTCGACTGGAGCCGCCCGATGAAGTGCACGGCGAGCCCCTCGGGTATCGATGGCGCCTTGGCGAGCAGTTCCTGGGCGTAGTTCTCACCGATCCCGTCGCAGCTGGCCGCGTGCGCAGCGATGATCGCCTCCGGACCGAACGACTTGGTCACCGCGACCACCGCGACGTCGGCCACGCCGAGTTCGGCGGCGCGAGCTCGGACCGACGCCACCCGCGATGCGACCGCGTCAGGGTCGATCGTCATCGTCGGCGCATCCCGGCCCGACCGGACCGGACTACTTCAGGAACGACGGGACGTCGAAGTCGTCGTCATCGTCACCGAGAGGATCGGTGTCGGTGAAGATGTCGCGCACGTTGGAGGAGGGGCGGGAATCCCTCGTCCCCGACGACCGGGTGCCGAACGCCGCATTGGTCGCGCCGTCCCAACGCTCGAACCCCGCCGCGATGACGGTGACCTTGATCTCGTCTCCCATCTCGTCGTCGATGACGGTGCCAAAGATGATGTTCGAGTCCTGGTGGGCCACTCCGTGGACCACCTCTGCCGCGGCGTTGACCTCGAAGAGGCCCATGCTGGAGGGGCCGGTGATGTTGAGCAGGATGCCCCGCGCGCCGTCGATCGCGGCCTCGAGCATCGGGCTCGAGATCGCATCCTTGGCCGCCGTGACGGCCCTGTTGTCCCCTGAGGCGACGCCGATCCCCATGAGAGCGGTGCCCGCATTCGTGAGGATCATCCTGACGTCGGCGAAGTCGGTGTTGATGAGACCCGGCGTCGTGATCAGGTTGGTGATGCCGGCAACGCCCTGCAACAGGACCTCGTCGGCCATCTTGAAGGCGTTCACCAGGGACGTCTTGTCGTTGGCGACGGTGAGCAGACGGTCGTTCGGGATCACGATCAACGTGTCGACCTTCTCCTTGAGGCGTTGAATGCCGTTGTCGGCCTGCACCGCGCGGCGACGACCCTCGAACTGGAACGGTCTCGTCACGACACCGATCGTGAGCGCACCGAGCGACTTGGCGATCTCTGCGATCACGGGGGCGCCACCGGTGCCGGTGCCGCCACCTTCTCCGGCAGTGATGAAGACCATGTCCGACCCCTGGATCAGCTCCTCGATCTCGTCGCGGTGGGCTTCGGCGGCGGCCCGCCCGACTTCCGGGTCCGAGCCCGCCCCGAGACCCCTCGTGAGGTCACGGCCGATGTCGAGCTTGACGTCGGCGTCGCTCATCAGGAGCGCCTGGGCGTCGGTGTTGATGGCCACGAACTCGACCCCGCGCAACCCGGCATCGATCATCCGGTTGACGGCGTTGACGCCGCCGCCCCCGACGCCGATCACCTTGATGACGGCGAGGTAATTCTGTGGTGAACCGGCCATGGGGCGAAACCTCCGCTCGGGCGCCGATGAGTGCGTTGGGTCAATGTTTCCACACTGGGCGCTGATTTGGTGGCAATTGGCCACGACCGACCAAGAGCCCGACGCCGCCGCGGCCCGTCTCGGCGGTGCTGAATCGCACCCCGGGGCCCCGCCACGACCGGTCAGCGGGTCTGCACCGTGGGCTCACCGGTCGAGACATCGACCACGGCCAGTGTCGACGGATCCTGGCGACGCATGAGGACCACCACTGCGACCAGCTTGTCCTGCAGTCCCTCTGGTGGACCGAACCTCACGATGGTTCCACCCTTCAGGAACATCGACAACTCCCCTCCCGGGGAGAGATCGAGCACCTCCACCCTGCCCGCGATCTCATCGGGCAGGGCCAGAACCAGTTGGGCAGCCGCGCGGTACGCGTCATCGGCGGTGGCACCGGCCTCGAGCGAGGGGCCAGTGCCCCGCACCTGGAGATACTTGGTGGGCCAGCCCTCGAGGACTGCGATGACATGCCCGCGCGCATCGATCACGCGCGCCTTCTGGTCATCACCGGCGTACCACACGACCGGCACGCGCTCTGCCACCTCGACCACGGCACGACCCGGGAAGTCGGTGGTGATGCGCACCTCGGCCACCCACGGATCCTCGAGCATCCGCTGACGCGCGAGATCGACGTCGGCTGTGAACACCGACGATCCATCCAACATCGCGCGCACGTCCTCGATCGTCGAGGCGTCCGTGTACACGGTGCCGTCGAAGACCACGGTGCGGATCGCAAAGATCGGCGATGCGAGCACGATGGCGATCACGATGAAGACCACGGTGCCGACCGCGCCGAGCCGCAACCATTTGACGCGCCCGAGCCCGAACAGCCCGCGCCCGACGGTCTTGCCGCGCCTTCCGCGACGACCCGCGCGACGAGAGTCCCGATCGGCGACCCGACCGGCGGGTTGGTCATCATCGACGATCAGCACGCGGCTCACATCGCCCACGTCGCGCACCTCGGGCATCGTGCCGTCATCGACGATCTGGATCACACCCCCGCCACCGGGCACCGGCACGAGCGGATCGATCGGCAGCGGTGCCACCGAGTCGGCCGAGAGATCACCAATCGGCACGATCGGTCGATCCGCGGCCGTCGAGGAACCCCCCGATTCGGAAGGGCCGACGGGGGTCGGCGTGATCAGGCCGGCGTCGGCGCTCCCGGTCGGTGCCCCGATCTCTCCCGATCCGGTGAGCCCAGAGCCATCATCGACGATGACCTCGATGGCCGATCCCCCCGGGGCTGTCTCGTCGGCGCCGAAGAGGCGCGCCAACTCGTCCCGCACGTCATCGGACACCTCGTCGAGATTGATCTCGACGGATTCATCGTCGCGTTCGCTCACGGCCGCGACCCACCGTCGAGGATCGACATCAGGTGCTCGCGGGCAGCGACACGATCGGGTTCGTCGTGGCGCGGATCGGAGAAGCGCGCGGTGACCTCGGTGGCGAAGCCGACAAGTCGCACCTCGCTGCGCATCGCGAGTCCGTGCGCGCGCTCGACAGCGTCCTGCACCTCGATCATGAGCGAGACCACATCGGCGGCCGACGCCCCCGGATCTGCCTGGATGAAGTTCGCGTGTTTGTCGGAGACCTCGGCGGACCCGACCCGCCGGCCGCGCAACCCGGCGCCGTCGATGAGCGCGCCAGCGCTGCCGCTCCCCGCGGCGGGATTGACGAACACCGATCCCGCATTGCGCCCACCCGGTTGGTTGGCTCGTCGCCACGCAACGATCTCGGCGAGCTCGCGTTGGCACGAGTCATCGGTGGCAGTGCGCGTGTGGAAGGTCGCCGCGAGCACGACATGGTGATCGGCGAGTGCCGATCCTCGGAAGTGCAACCCGAGCACCTCGACCGACACATCGGTGATCCGACCGGATCGCAGCGACAGCACCGTGCACACCGTCAGGTTGTCCGCGACATCGGCGCCGTGACCGCCCGCATTCATGCGCACCGCTCCACCGATGGTTCCCGGGACCCCGACCATCCACTGCAGACCGCACCGCCCGACCGCCACGGAGCGGCGAGCCACCAAAGGCAGAAGAGCCCATCCCGTTGCGATCACGTGATCGCCCTCGATCCGGATGTCGACGGTGGCGACATCGCCCCCCGACCATTCTCCCGCGGGCGATGCGGTGTTCCGTTCGGTGGGCCGGTCGCGACCCGAGCCGGGGATCCGTCCCGCTCCCCCCATCAACACGGCGAGGCCCTCGAACCCCTCGTCGGCCACGAGCAGATTGCTTCCCCGTCCGATCACGAGCAGTTCGAGACCGGGATGGCGGGACACCACACCGGCCAACGCAACTGCCTCGTCGTGCGACGACACCGACACCGCGCACCGTGCCGTGCCGCCGATCTGGTACGTGGTGTGCGGAGCGAGCGGCATCTCGAGCCCGGACTCGAGACCGGCCGCCGTGAGTTCGTCGCGCAGCGTCGCCCATGTGCCGCTCATGCACCACCCGCGTTCAGGTCGTCCCAGAGCGTGGCGATGTCACCGCATCCCATCGCCACGCACACCGCGCCTGGTGCGAGCAACGCCGAGACCTCGCGCACGACATCTGCGCGCGATGGTGCCCACACGACGTTGTGGTGCGACCGGGCGACCGCGTTGGCGACGAGCTTGCCCGTCACCCCGGGGATCGGCGCGGTGCCCGAGGCGTAGATGTCGGTGATGATCACGGCATCGGCACGCCCGAAAACTGGGCCGTACTCGTCTGCCATCGCGGCGATCCGGTGGAACCTGTTCGGCTGGAACACCGCCACGAGCGATCCCCGACGGTCGGGGTGCGCGGCCGCGGCCGCCAAGGTCGCCTCTATCTCTGCCGGGAGATGCGCGTAGTCATCGATGATGAGAGCCCCGCTCCTGC
This sequence comes from Actinomycetota bacterium, assembly GCA_046091605.1. Taxonomy (GTDB): domain Bacteria; phylum Actinomycetota; class Acidimicrobiia; order Acidimicrobiales; family Ilumatobacteraceae; genus UBA2093. Next base: position 4,785 of record JBJTCB010000061.1, read on the forward strand.
GGCCCATCTCGGTGAATCGTCGCTCGACACCACCGAAGGTCTCGACCGCCCGGCACGCATCGGCGGGGTCCACCCCCGACGCGGTGGCCATGGCGACTGCACAAGCCAGATTCATCGCGTTGTGCGCACCCCTGAGCGGGAGTGCGCACCTGACACTGGACCGACCCACGCTCATCACCACGTCGATGCCATCGTCGGTGTCGGCACACGACTCGATCCGCACATCGGCTCGCGCCGACCACCCGAAGCGGCGCACAGTGCGACCACCGGGATCGATGCGAACCGACGATGGGTCGTCGGCGTTCAGCACCACGGTTCCCCCCGCCACGCCGACCCGCCCGACGATGCGCGCGAACCCATCGACGAGACCGTCGAAGTCGCCCCAGTGGTCGAGATGATCGATGTCGACATTCGTCACCGCGATCCCCGCGAGCGGCAGCGCATCGATCGTGCCATCGCTCTCGTCGGCCTCGATCACGAGGGTCGAGCCCGGCTCGCGCAGATCGGGCACGAAGGCGGCCGACGCCGGCCCGTCACCGACCCGGGGATCGAGCACGGTGGCCCCGATGTAGTCGGCGACCCCCTCGCCGGCGGTGCGCAACATCAGGGCGAGCAGGGCCGCCGTGGTCGTCTTGCCGTGGGCTCCCGCGACACCCACGGCACGTGTGGCCGCACACAACGAAGCGAGCGCCACCGACCGGTGACAGACCCGGATACCCGCCGCACGAGCCGCCACGAGTTCGGGGTTGTCGGCGGGAACTGCGGTCGAGTACACCACGACATCGCACCCCTCGACCGCGGCGGGATCGTGTCCGACGCGCACCATGATCCCGCGTTCTGTGAGTCTCACAAGCGTCGGTGAAGGCCTGAGATCCGAACCCGTCACCGTCTGTCCCGCAGCCTGCAGCAGCACGGCGAGTGGCGTCATACCCGGCCCCCCCACACCCACGAGATGCCATCGGCGTGACGTCACGAGGTCGACCACTTGTTCGCTCGTCGGCTGCTCGCTCGTCACTCGCCCACTCGTCACCGGGGCGAGAGAGGCCGGCTGGTCATCACGTTGCGCCATGGGGGTTCCATTGTCTCACGACGCTGCATCCAGGATGGTCCGCACGAGGGCATCCGATCGGTGACGCTCCCCCAGCGCGTGCGCGGAGTCGGCCAGTCTCTGCCTCGCGACGGGATCACCCAGGATCTGCACGACCGAATCAACGATCGCAACGGTGTCGTTGTCGGCGACCACGACCGCGGCGTTCGCGTCGGCGAGCCAACGGGCATTCCCGCTCTGGTGATCATCGGCTGCACCCGACCACGGCACCACCACCGCGGCAATCCCCGCCGCGGCGATCTCGGCGACTGTGCCGGCACCTGCCCGGCACACCAGAAGATCCGTCGCCGCATAGGTCGTGGCGATGTCCTCGTCGTAGGCGAGGCGTTGGTAGTCGACACCGCCCGGCACCTCCGGTGAGGGTTCGCCGAAGAACCGTGGACCCGTCACATGGCGCACGACCGCACCCGATCCCCCGAGTCGCAACAGGACTCCCGCCACCGCATCGTTGAGCGCCCGCGATCCGAGCGATCCCCCGACGATCGTGACCATCGCCGCCCCCGGGTCGATCCCGAGTCTTCGCCGCGCAGCCCCGCGCTCGGTTCGCACATCGAGTGTGCGCATGCGCCGCCTCAACGGCGCGCCTGTCACGACGGCACGGGGAAGACCGGAGCCCTCGAAGGCAACGGCGCACACCGCCGCGCTCGCTGATTGGCGCCGCGTGGCGAGACCGGGAGTGCGATCCCAGCTGACGCAGACGAGCGGCACCTCTGCCCTCGTCGCCGCCGATGCCATCGGCACACTCGCATAGCCCCCCACCGACACAACGGCCGACGGACGCCACAGCTTCATCAACTTGCGTGCCATCACCGCGCTGCGCATCAGACGCCACGGGAGTGCGAGATTGGCCACGACTCCCCGCGGGGACAACGACCTCTGCAGACCCGAGATCGGCAGGAACTCGGCGCGCACCCGGGGCAACTCGTGCGCGAAGCGCGCCTGCTCGATCCCGCGCCGCGACCCCACGTAGGCCAGTTCTGCCTCGGCAATCCCCGAATCGACCAGGGCCTCGAGAATCGCGATCGCCGGCACCACGTGCCCCGCGGTTCCTCCGCCGGTCACGACCACTCGGGTGCGCACGGCAGACCCCGCACCGTCGGGGCTTCGTTCCGCCGCCCGGTCCGTCGGCCGATCCGATGCGGGGTGGGTCATGGACTCAGGTTTTCACAAGGCGCGCGACGTTCAACAGCATCCCGGCCGCGAACATCGAGGCGATCAGGGAGGAGCCCCCGTAGCTGAGGAATGGCAGGGTCAAACCCGTGAGCGGCAGCGTGCCCGACACCCCGCCGATGTTGATGAATGTCTGGAACCCGAACCACGCCGAGACCCCGGCCGCGATCAGCGCACCCGTCATGTCGGGTGCGGCGAGCGCGACGCGCACGCCGAACAGGACGAGGAAGATGAACCCACCGATCACCAGGACCGTCCCGAAGAGTCCGAGCTCCTCGGCGATGACGGCGAAGATGAAGTCGGTGTGGGCCTCGGGCACGTAGCCCCACTTGGCCGTCCCCGACCCGATGCCGGTCCCGGTCCAGCCGCCATTGGCCATGCTGAGGAGCGACTGGTACACCTGGTAGCCCCAGTCGCCCTTGGTCTCGTCGAGATTGAGGAACGCGGTGAGACGCACTCTGGCGCGCGTCGAGACTTGCAACAGCAACCAGCCCACGACCGCGACACCGGCGAGCGTCGCGGTGATCCTCCTCCACGACAGACCCGACATCACCATCATCAGACTGATCGTGCCGATGAAGATGAGGGCACCACCGTAGTCACGCTGGAGACCGCACAACCCCGCGGTCACGCACATCGCACCCACCAACGGATAGTGCACCATCGCCGGGATCGCCACCGACCGGTGCCGCTTGGCGATCAGGTTCGCGCAGAACAGAACCGCCACGATCTTCATGAACTCCGACGGCTGGAACCTGAACCCGAAGATCTCGAGCCAGGCCCGCGCCCCCTTGATGAATTCGCCCTTCGCGAACACGAAGACGTTCGCGACGCTGACCGCGACCGCGGCCAAGGACAGCCACCGCTGCCTGACCCATGTCGTGTACGGGATGCGGTACGCGTACCACATGCCCCCCGCTCCCATGGAGGCCCACAGAATCTGCCTGAGGAAGTAGTCCCACGCCGATCCGCCCGACTGCAGGCGCACGACCGACGACGACGAGAGCACCATGATGATCCCGAGGACCACGAAGATCGACACGATCCCGAGAATGCCCCAGAACGACGTCGTGGGCGGCTCCAACGCGATGCGGTGGCGATCGGCGATCTTCGTGCGCCGGAGCATCGCGATTCTGCGCTCTTTCAACGACGGAGTGCGAACATTCTCCCTGGTTCCCGGGTCCACCCTGCTCATGCGATCACTCACTCCCCTGTGCCCTGATCTCAGCGTCCCGCGAACCGGTCGGCGATGTTGGTGAAGTCGGCGATGAAGATCGCGAGCGCACCCGCGACGAAGATCCCCGAGATGATCCAGAACCGGATGATGACCGTGGTCTCGGGCCATCCGATCAACTCGAAGTGGTGGTGGATCGGCGACATGCGGAACAGGCGCCGCTTGCGGCCAGAAGCCTTGAAGACGCCCATCTGTATGGCCACCGACCCGGCCTCCATCACGTTCAACGCACAGATCACCGGCAACAGCAGATGGGTGTTGGTCGTCACGGCCAGGTACCCCAGTGCCGCACCGATCCCGAGTGCACCCACATCACCCATGAAGATGCGCGCCGGCGCGGCGTTCCACCAGAGGAACCCACCGCATGCGCCGGCCATCGCGGCGGCGAACACCGCGAGGTCGAGCGGGTTCACGAGTCCGTAGATGTCGGGGTTGCGGAATGCCCAATATGCGATCGCAGTGAAGGCGAGGAACCCGAACGTCGCCGAGCCCGCAGCGAGGCCGTCGAGACCGTCGGTGACGTTCACAGCGTTGGTCGTGGCCCACACCATGAGCGCGGTCCAGAGGATCCACAGGACCTGGGGCAACTCCCACCCGGGGAGGTCGGCGCGAGTGATCGACAACGTCTGGCTGACCCCGGTGGACAGTGACAGCCACGCCGTGGTCAGAGCGACGAGTCCGAAGGTGATCCACCCCTTCTTCTTCCAGAAGATCCCGCGGTTGTGCCGCTTGCGCACTTTCAACCAATCGTCGAGGAAGCCCATCACGGCCAGGATCGCCACGCCCGCCCACATGATGAGCGCCTGGTCCGAGAATACGATTCCGGGCCGCAAGTGGGCGACCATGAAACCGATGAAGGCGGCGCCCAGGATCGCCGCTCCGCCCATCGTGGCGGTTCCCTGCTTCTTCATGTGCTGCACGGGGCCGTGGTCCTCGGCACCCAGGATCGGCTGACCGAGCCCGAGTCGCGCGAAGACTCCGATCAACCATCGGGTGCCGAACAACGACAGCACGAGCGAGACGGCTCCGGCGATCAGAACCGCGATCACGCGCCGTCACCCCGTTCGTTCTCAGACGCTGACTCGTTCACTGCCCTGTCCCTCAATGCACCGGCCGCCACCTCCGCATCGACGAAGCGACGGTGGACGCCGGCGATCTCCTGGGTCGTCTCGTGACCCTTGCCGGCGATCACCACCATGTCACCACGCTCCGCACCGGAAATGGCGGATGCGATCGCCGAGCCCCGATCCGGCTCGATCACGGGTTCGCATCCCGCGGCACGGACTCCGCGCGCCACGGCCTCGATGATGACCATCGGATCCTCCTCGCGCGGGTTGTCGGAGGTGACGATGACACGGTCCGCACCGAGCGCCGCGGCACGGCCCATCGACTCGCGCTTGCCCGCGTCGCGGTCGCCGCCACACCCGAACACCACGGTCAGTGTCCCCGAACAGACCTCACGCGCCGAGGTGAGCAGGATCTCGAGACTCTCGGCCGTGTGTGCGTAGTCGATGATCACATCGATCCCCGCGCCGTTGCGAACCGACTCGAATCGTCCCGTCGGAGTCTCGACCCGGGCGCAACCCTGCGCGATCGCCGGGGACGCGACGCCGAGCGCCTCGGCTGCCACGATCGCCCCGAGTGCATTGGCGAGCGTGAATCGACCACCGATCGGCACGTCGATGCGGGAGGTTCGCCACGTGAACGAGACCGAGTCTGCGGTGCACAACGCGTCATCGAGTGCCGCCGGGGAGAACCCCGACACCGGAACCTCCGCCCCGGCCACGATCCTGCGGCCCCACTCGTCATCCACGTTCACCACCGCCCGGTCGCACATGTCGGCGCCGAAGAGCCGCCGCTTCGCCGCGAAGTACGACTCCATGTCGCCGTGGAAATCGAGGTGGTCGCGGGAGAGGTTCGTGAAGACAGCGACTGCGAACCTGATACCCGAGACGCGACCGAGCGCGAGAGCGTGCGAGGAGACCTCCATCACCACGGCACCCGCTCCCGAGGCGACCGCGTCGCGCAGTCGTGCGTGCAGATCCACCGGCTCGGGCGTGGTCCGCACTCCGGTGAGCGTTCCGATCGTCTCGGTGGCCGTGCCGGATGCCGCCAGGATCGAGGCCAGGATCGCGACTGTCGAGGTCTTGCCGTTCGTCCCGGTGACGCCGACCATCAGCAGGTTCTGCGACGGATGACCGAAGACATGGTCCGCGAAGACACCGAGACAGGCCCGGACATCCCCGACCACGATCTGGGTCACCTCGCCGTGACCCGGGCCGACCGGGCCACCAAGGTCACCCGGTGCGAGTTCCCTGTCGCAGAGCAGGACTCGGCACCCCGATGCCACCGCCTGGGATGCGTGCAGATGGCCGTCGGTGCGCTCTCCGCGCACGCAGCAGAACACATCCCCGTCGCGTGCATCACGCGAGTCGTCGGTGATCCCGCGGATCACCCGGTCCGGATCGCCGACGACCCTCCCGCCGACGGCGGCTGCGGCGTCAGCTGCCCTGATGGGCTGCACATCGTGGCGCGACACCGTCGACCCTCACGGCGCCTTGGCCGCGACCGCCTTCTTGCACCCGGTGCCGGTCCCCGTCGGCTCGATTCCCAGTTCATGCATCACCGTCGGCACGAGTCGGGCGAACACCGGTGCGGCAGCGGTTCCACCGAAGCGATCCCGTGAGTTCGCATCGGGCTCGTCGATGCTCACGAGCATTGTCACGCGCGGGCTGGCTGCAGGGAAGAACCCGACGAAGGACGCGAAGTACTTCCTGCCGCCGGTGTCGGTGGTGTACGTGCCGTTGTCCTGGACCTTGTAGCCCGTTCCCGTCTTGCCAGCGATCTCCATGCCCTTCACCTTGGCGAGCTCGCCCGTCCCGGTGCACACCACCTTGCGCATCATGTCGACCATCGTGGCCGCCGTCGCCTCGGTGAGCACCGGCCTCGTGGCAGAGGGCTTGCGGTCCACGCGCGACCCCGAGCCGTCGATCGTGGCGCCCACGAGCCTCGGGGCGACATAGTTGCCCTTGTTGGCCACCGTGTTCACGCCGGCCATCAACTGCAACGGTGTTGTGGCCATTCCGTAACCGTAGGAGACGGTGAACTTCTCCGTGCCTCGCCACTTCTTCGCAGGACGCAGGATTCCCTTGCTCTCACCCGGATACTCGAGCCCTGTGGGCCTGCCGAAGCCGAAGCCCGAGAGATAGTCGTGGAGCTTCTTCGACTCGATCGTTTGCGCCGCGAGCATCGTACCGATGTTCGAGCTCTCCGAGAGGATGAACCGCACGTCCATGTCCATCGTCGGGTGCGGCCATGCATCACGGATCGGGTAGCCGTCGATGACCTTGGCACCCGGAACCGAGAAGACCGTCTCGGGTGTGATGCGACCCTCGTTCAATGCCGCCGCGATCGAGAACACCTTGGCCACCGATCCCGGTTCGTGCGCCTCGACGGTGGCGAAGTTCCCCGAGGCGAGTTCGGCGCCACCGGCATCGTTGCGGCGCACGTTCGACATCGCATAGATGTCTCCGGTCACCGAATCCATGATGATCGCCGTGCCGCCGCGCGCACCGAGCTGACCGACCCTGTCGAGGAGAGCAGCATCGGTGTGGAACTGGATGTTCTTGTCGACCGTGAGCACGAGATCGTCCCCGGGGACCGGTGCGGTGGTGACCGTGTCCTGACCGGCGATCGGTCGGCCGTTGGCACCCACTTCCCTCACCACGCGTCCGTCCGTGCCGGTCAGGAGCGCATCGAACTGCTTCTCGAGTCCCGACGTTCCCACACCATCGGGATCGGTGTGGCCGATCACCGCCTCTGCCACACCCCCCTCCACTGTGCGGGCGGGTTCGGTGTAGGAGTGCACACCTTTCAGTGCGAGCCCGAGGATCAGATCGGCCTCCTCGCGCGTCTTCTCCCGCGCCAGGTACACGAACTCCCGACCAGGGGCCGTGAACTTGGCCAGGAGTTCGGCCTCCTGTTCGGGGGTGAGCCCGAGAGCAGGGGCGAGTGCGCGTGCGGTGGCCGGCGCATCGAGGATGTCACGCGGGTCAGCGAACACCGTGATGCTCGGCACCGAGAGGGCCAGTTCGTTGCCGTTGCGATCGAAGATGACCCCGCGCGCCGCACGAACCGTGTTCGACCGGATGCGTTGGTCGAGACTCGCGGCCCGGTATCCGTCGCCGCCGAAGGTCTGCACCTGGGCCACACGGATCCCGACGGAACCGAGCAGCACGACCATGATCAGGATCGTCATCCGGAGACGACGGCGCAGCGTGCGCTTTGCGACATCCGAGCCGATCCGGTCGGCCTTGTACTCGACCGGCACGTCGCCACTGAAGGCCATCTTGGTTGCCTCCCACGCGCGCGCGGCAATCGCCGTCAGACGAAGCTGGGTGGGCGATGGAACACGCGATCCCGAATCAGGTCGGTGTGCGGTGCGGCCGGACGAACGGTGCGCCGCACCGGAGTCATCGACCCTGTGATGAGCACGGCCGGTCGTCCGGCTGTTGGTGGGGCGATCAATAGTCGTCCGGCGATCGGTGCGCGCACGCACCGTTGCCGAACGACTCGTTGCCGAACGGCTCGCCGCCGAACGACCAGTCGACGTGCGGCTCGTCGTCGAGCGCGACTTCGACGAACGGCTCGCCGCTGACCGTGACGAACCCGAACGAGACGAACCCGAGCGCGACGAACCTGAGCGCGACGAACCCGACCGCGACAAGTCAGAGCGCGACGTCGTTCCGTGGGAACGCGAATGCCGCTCCGGGACGCGGCGCGTCCCCGTGTCTCCGCCCCGGGTGCTCACGGTCCGCCGACCACCGCCGGCTTCAGGCGACCGAACTTGTCCAACGATGACTCCGGGGTGTCGGCGACGTCGTCGTCGATCTTGCCCGTGGTCGCCACCACTTCGGCGGCGATATCGGCCGGTATCTCGACCACGCGCTGGAACACCCCGGGCACGAGACCGATCTGGTGTGCACGCGCGATCAGGTAGGTCGGGGACTGCATCTCCGCCTTCTGGGCCCGCAGGGTGTCGAAGTGTTGCCTCGCCCGCGTGATGTCGGAGTTGATCTTGTCGAGTTGCATCTGACGCTGTGCCATCCGTGCCTGCAACGCGACGACACCGAGCAGGCACGCGGAGGCGACGATGATGGACGCGACGAGCTTCCACCCGGCACTCGCCCGGCCCTGCACGACAGAGAGGACCGGCCTGCGACCCTCGGACTCGTCTCCCCGCTGCGTCTCCTCGCGAAGTGCCGACAGCGACGTGAGTTTGAAGACCACCGCCATCTCAGTTCTGCTCCCCCGTCGCGGTGATCCGCTCGACCACGCGCAGACGCGCGGACCGCGCCCGAGGATTGGACAAACGCTCCGCAGAACCCGGCTGACGCGGAGCGCGCACGCGCACCGCGGTTCGCACTGCTCCGCACCGGCACGGGAGCGCCGGCGGACACGTGCAGCCGCCGGTCTCTGCGGCCCGCATCACCTCTTTCACGATCCGGTCCTCGCCGGAGTGGTAGGTGAGAACGGCGAGCCGTGCACCCGGGGCGAGCAGCGAGAGCACCGACTCGAGCGCGGGGCGCAGGATGCCGAGCTCGGCGTTCACCTCGATGCGGATCGCCTGGAACGTCCGCTTGGCGGGATGGCCGCCCGTGCGACGTGCAGCCGCGGGGATCGCCCCGACGATCGCATCCGCGAGAGCGACGGTCGACATGATCGGCCGGGCCGCGACGATCGCGGCCGCGATGCGGCGCGCCCAGCGCTCGTCGGAGTTGTCGGCGATGAGCCGGGCGAGGCGCGCCTCGTCGTATCCGTTCACGATGTCGGCCGCTGTCGGCCCCGAGGTCGTGTCCATGCGCATGTCGAGCGGAGCGTCGTGCCGGTACGAGAAGCCCCGCTCCGGAGCGTCCAACTGGTGAGAGGAGACCCCGAGATCGAAGAGGGCACCGGCCAACGACCCGATGCCCTCCCCGATCACGACGGAGGCCGCCGCATCGAATCGGGCGTGCCGGAGGGTCGCACGCCCGGCGGTGCCGCCGGCTTCCAGAACAATTGACGCGGCCCGCAGTGCCGCCGGATCCCTGTCGATCCCGAGCAGGTGCACCGACGGATGCGCCGCGAGCAGTGCGGCGGAGTGACCCGCCCCACCGAGCGTTGCGTCGAGGAAGGTTCCACCGGCGAGATTGGCGAACACCGCGAGGATCTCGGCGAGCATGACCGGCTCGTGCGAGAACGACGGAGTCGCGCCGTCACCGAATGTGGAGTCGCCACTCATGCAGAGGTCGTCGAGCGATCGGCGCAGCCGACCCTCGATCCCCGGCAGCCCCCCGGACAGCAAGTGCCGCCCGGATTTCTCCCCGGTGCGGTCGCGATGGCAGCGGGCGGAGTTGGAGCTGACCACCGTGCCATCCGGGAGACTGCCGGAGACCGAAGGCCTCCGGACGTGAGTGGGAACGAAGGGAGCATCGACGATCACGCGTCGTCTCCCGCGATCTGTTCGGTGCCCGCAGCGATGTTGCGGGCGTGACGGTCCGGGTCCCAGATCTCGACCCGGTCGAATGAACCTGCCACGACGACCCTCGAGTTGAGGGCCACGCCGGCGTACTCGCGCAACTTCTCGTCGAGGTTGACCCGACCCTGCGCGTCGATCGTGACCTCGATGGTGTTCGCGGCGAGAGCCCTCTGCTCGCTGCGGGCGATCTCACCACTCTTCACCTTGGCGATCACCTCGGCGGCCATCTCCTCGAACGCCTCGGCGGTCATGACGTCGATGCACTTGTCGCGACCGAAGGCCAGGTAGCAGCGGGGCTCGAGACGCGGCCGGAACGCAGCGGGGAGGGCGAGACGACCCTTCGGGTCGAGCTGCCTTTCGTGAACCCCTACGAACACCTGTCTCCGCCTCCCCGGAGGGAGTCCCTCCGCCATTCGTCACATTATCCCCACTGACCCCCACTGTCAACCATTTTCCCCCACTCATCGCCACCCGTCCCCCGCCGTTACCCGCCCGCTCCCCGTCCGCTGCGAGCCGGGCACCTCTTGCATCCCGTCTCGCCAGCGCAGACCCCTCAGTCGTCGACCGGAACAAAGACCGGCGACAAAGACCGGTAACACGTGTCCGCAACGGGACGACCGCGTCGCCGGGACGCGGCAAGGCGACGCGCCGATCAGCCGCCGGCGTTCAGATGCGCGACCAGCCGACTGAGCAGATCGGCCGGTTCGACATCGACGGGATGGACAGCAACCTCGTCGAGGGCCCGAGCAAGAGCAGCGTCGCCGAACACGGCCCAACGCCCCGGGTCCCAGCGCCTGTACAGCACCGACTGGAGGCGCGCGCCCCGCCTGTCCCGACGCTGGCTGATGCCAACGACCTTGCCCGCGAACCGGTCGCCTCGGTCTGCCCCGACAGCGTCACCCCGCACCATCACCTCACCGGGCGCGGTGCCGAGGAAGCAGATCGATCGACCATGCTCACCAGCCTCGAAGGCGCCCGTGGCGACATCGATCTCCGCTCCCGCACCGACCACATCGGTCAGGATCGCGGCGAACGCGCGCCCGAGCCACGACATCGAGGCCGAGATGTCATCGACCCACAGCGGGTCGGCGCGCGGGATCCACGCATCGATCCAGATTGAGTCGACCGGATCGACAAAGACAGCACCTCCGCCGCTGCGGCGCCGCACCACCTCGAGCCCGAGGGCAGCGGCGCGATCGACATCGACATCGGCTGCGTCTTGGGTGGAACCGAGAACGACGGCCCCGGTGCTCGGCGCACACAGGGTCAGGCTGCGTTCATCGAAGTCATCGAGCCGATGGAGCTCGGCCGCCGATCCGGTCACCGTGCGCGTCGACCACCCGAGCCGGGGGGACACAGCGTCGTCGTCGATGGGCATCCGAGGCGCGGGGAGGTGCCGGCTCAGCTGGCTTCGGCGAGGTACGGCTTCCACGCCTCGGGCACGCGCGGCACGGCATAGACGATCCACGACAATTCCCGGGGTGCGCGCGGCTCCACCACGAGCCTCATCCCGGCCTCTTCGGGGGTCCGGTCGCGCTTGCGGAGATTGCATCCCCTGCACGCGGCAATCACGTTCTCCCAGACGTTCTTGCCGCCGCGCGACCGGGGCATCACATGGTCGATCGAATCAGCCGGTGCGCCGCAATAGCCGCACCGGTGGTTGTCGCGTGCGAACACGGCCCGTCGCGACATCGCGGTGTGCCGGTGGTACGGCACCTTCACGACGTAGCGCAGGCGAATCACCATCGGCGCCCGCATCGCCATCCGCTCCGAGCGCACCTCAGTGCCGTCGTCCTCCACGATGTCGGCCTTGTCGCCCAGGACAAGACAGATGGCACGGCGTGCCGACACCACACTCAACGGCTCGTAGGTGGCGTTCAGAACGAGCGCATTCCTCATCGGCGACCTCGTCCTGCGCCCCGATCGAACGCGCGGCACCACTCCAGATACGCCACGACATCGTCGGCCTCGGGTCGCCGCAACGGCTCACCGTGCCCCCCGCCGTACTGGGTCACCAGTCGGAACTCGAGGTACTCGGCCGAGGGAACCGGCAGGAACGGCTTCTTGGCCCACCACCGCGAGGGTGCGAGCCGCCCGATCTGGCGCAATGCCGTGAACCACAAACCCGGTCGCACCAACACCGCCCGGACCACCGTGGTGGTGAGCACTCGGGGGCGGGCGGCGGTCCCCATGGTCAGGGTCTCGGCTCCCGCGCGGGCGCAGGTCTCGGTGCCCCGACCATCGACGCCCCGCGGTCGCCGAGCGACCTCACGGCCACCGACGACCAGACACGTCGAGAGGTGCGGGACTTCGTCACGTCCGACAGGGTAGTGGTGCGCGCGAGCGCGTGCGACAGCGGGATCAGGCGTCGTCGCGGCCGTCGGCACGACCGGCGAGGCTCGCGCGGCGCAGGGTCTCGGCGAGATCCTTCATGCCGGTGCGACCCATCGCGCGTACCTCGCGCTCGACCACCATGGCGCACGCGAGCATCCCGGCGAATCCCACGAAGCCGGCGATGAAGTGAACCTGCAGAGCCAGGACCATGCCGACAAGGCACACCACCGCACCCACGAGAGCCCACCACATGCGACGAGCCGGTGCGCGGTACATGCCGCTCGCCGAGACCGCCTTTGCGAACTTGCGGTCGTTCTCGAGCTGAGCCTCGATCTCCCGCAGGATCCTGTTCTCGTCGTCGGACAATGCCACGCCGTGAGTCTCGCACCCCGGAGCGCCAGAGACAATCCGCCCCCGAGGATTTAGGAACTCCCCCGGCTCGCGCCCGGGGTCACTTCCCATTCATCTGATCAGCAACTCACCCCGGCGCCCCCGGCCCGAACGGATTCTCACCGGGGCCAGCGGGGTCATCGAGGGTGCTCGCCGGCACGATCGACCCGGGTCCGAAACGCTCGGTGATCGAGTCGACAGCACGTGCGGCCGGCTGCCACTGTTCCTCGGTCCCGACCGGGTCGTCACCATCGTGGCCGGGCATCTCGGCCCCGAACAACGTCGGCGCGACGGGTCGCGGATCGCCGAGTCGCTGGGCATGGACCCCCAGCAACCGGATTCCCGGGCCCGGGTCGAGCGCGGCGAGCAAGGGCTCGAGCGCCGCGACCATCGACGGCCCGGTCGTGAGCGGGATGTCGGGCGTCACCGAGCGCGTGATCGTGTCGAAGTTCGCGTACTTCACCTTCAGCATCACCGTGCCGGCCGCGACCTCGGCCGCGCGCACGCGTCGCGCGACTGCGTCGCACAGGCGCACGACCTGGCGCCGGATGTCGGACGGATCGAGCAGGTCCGTGCCGAACGTCTCCTCGTGACCGATCGACTTGGCGACGCGGTCGGTCTCCACCTCGCGGTCGTCGATCCCGAGCGAGAGCCTGTGGAGGTGCCGGCCGTGCGACTCGCCGAGCGCCGCGCACAAGACATCGGCCCCGATCTCGGCGAGATCGGCGATCGTCGACACGCCGATCGCAGCCAACTTGTCGAGCGTGGCGGGGCCGACACCCCAGAGCAGTTGCACCGGCAGTGGCGCGAGGAACTCCCGTTCCAATCCCGCGGGCACGGTGTGCACGCCGGACCCCTCCTCGATTCCCCCCGGTGTCGCGCGTGGCTTTGCGAACTCACTGGCCATCTTGGCGATGAACTTGTTGGCAGCGATCCCGACGCTGCAGGGCAGACCCGTGCGCGCGCGCACCGTGCCGCGCAGACTCGCCGCGATCTCCCCCGCCGACCCGAGGAGTCGACGCGCACCGGTCACATCGAGGAACGCCTCATCGACGGAGATCTGCTCGACGAGCGGCGTGAACTCGCAGAAGATCCCGTGCAACTGCTCGCTCACCTCGAGATAGTGCGACATGTCGGGCGGGAGGAACACCAGATCGGGGCACAACCGACGGGCCGTGACCGAGGGCATCGCCGACCTCACACCCCATCTGCGCGCCTCGTAGGAGGCGGCCGCCACCACTCCGCGACCACCCGTGCCACCGACCACGACGGGCTTGCCCCGCAGTTCGGGCCGCCGCAGCAACTCGACGGACACGTAGAACGCGTTCATGTCGATGTGCAGGATCGATCGCACTCGGGCAGTCTCCCACCGGTGTGCCACCTACGATGTCCCCGTGGCGAACTCCCCCGGCGCGCTCCCCGACGACTCCGAGTCCCTCTCCGCGCTGCCGTCGCGGGTGGCGCGGGCGATCGCATTCGTGTCGATCCTGGTGGGAGGTCTCGCCGGTGGTCTCATCGGATACGGACTCGTCGACGTGCAGTGCGACGGCGACTGCGGAACACCTCTCGGCCTCGGGATCCTCGTCGGAGCGGTCCTGTCGGCCGGCGGGACGGCGGTCGTGGCGGTGCTGGCACTGCGCGCGATCGGCGAATGGCGCGAGATGTCGGACGGCCGGTGACACCGGCGGACCTGCGCGACATCGCGGTGCGCCTCGCGCGCGAGGCCGGCGAGATGGCCCTCGCGGGGCGACGCGCCGGCCGAGTCAGCGCGACGACCAAATCCTCCCCCACCGACATGGTCACCGAGTTCGACCGCAGGAGCGAGCGCATGATCTGCGACGGCCTCGCGGCCGCGCGACCCGACGACGCGATCGTGGGCGAAGAGGGTGCATCGGCGTCGGGCACCACGGGCCTGACCTGGCACATCGACCCGATCGATGGCACATCGAACTTCTACTTCGACCTTCCGATGTGGGCCGTGTCGATCGGGGTCACCGACGACCGCGGACCGCTCGCCGGCGCGGTCTTCGCCCCCGCGCTCGGTGAGATGTGGGCCGGCGCCCGCGGCCTCGGCGCGACATTGAACGACTCGCCCATCGCGGCACGCGACAACGACTCGCTCACCGATGCGATGGTCTGCACCGGCTACAGCTACCGGGTGTCGGAGCGTCCCGAGCACGCGCGCCGCGTCGCCAACATGATCTCCGAGGTCCGCGACATCCGCAGGTTCGGTGCGGCAGCGATCGACATCTGCCTCGTGGCAACCGGCCGTCTCGACGCCTACTTCGAGGAACACCTGCACTCGTGGGACCTCGTGGCGGGACAGATCATCGCCACCGAAGCCGGCGCGATCGTGACCGACTACGCCGGCGGACCGGTCACACCGGACCAGGTCCTCGCGGCATCGTCACCCATCCACGCATCGGTGGTCGATCTCCTCGCGCGCGCCGGCGGCACCCACGGCGGCACCACACAACCGGGCGGGAGGTGAGGCGCACGTGACGGCGGTGTTGGCGATCGATGCGGGAACGACCGGGGTGCGCACTCGCGCGGTGTTCGACGACGGCCGAGCCGCGATCGCCTCGTACCGAGAGTTCACCCAACACTTCCCCCAGCCGGGCTGGGTGGAGCACGACGCCGACGAGATCTGGGCCGCTGTCGCCGCCACACTCGCCGATGTCGTCGCGCGCCTCGCCGGCGAGGTGATCGCTGCGATCGGGATCACCAACCAACGAGAGACCGTCGTGGCCTGGGACAGGGACACCGGCGCGCCGGCCGCGCGCGCGATCGTGTGGCAGGACCGCCGCACCGCGGCCGCGTGCGAAGCACTCGCCGATCATCTTCCGCTCGTGCGCCGCACCACAGGACTCGTCCTCGACCCCTACTTCTCGGGGACGAAGGCACGGTGGCTGATCGACAACGCCGACCTGCCGCCGGCGGGGCGACTCGCGCTCGGCACGATGGACTCCTGGCTGGTGTGGAAGCTCACCGCGGGGGCCGCGTTCGTCACCGATCCGAGCAACGCGAGCCGCACCATGCTCTTCGACATCGGATCCGGCCGCTGGAGCCCGGAGATGTGCGACCTGCTCGGTGTGCCCATCGGTGCGCTCGCAGAGGTCGCACCCTCGAGTGCGCGGTACGGCACCACCTCGCAGGTGCCGGGGGTGCCCGATGGGATCCCCATCTCGGGAATCGCCGGCGACCAGCAGGCCGCTCTCTTCGGGCAGTTGTGCACCGTGCCGGGGATGTCGAAGAACACCTACGGCACCGGGAGCTTCGTGCTGCTGAACACCGGCACCACCTGCCCGCAGCCGAGCGAGGGAATGCTCACCACAGTGGCGTGGGATCTCGGCGACGGGACGCTGACCTATGCGCTCGAGGGCGCGATCTTCGTCACCGGGGCGGCCGTGCAGTGGCTGCGCGACGGACTCGGCATCATCTCGGCCTCGTCCGACATCGGCCCGCTCGCCGAGTCGGTGCCCGATTCCGGTGGTGTGCACGTCGTGCCCGCCTTCACCGGGCTGGGCAGCCCGTGGTGGGACCCGTGGGCGCGCGGCACGATCGTGGGCATCACCCGCGGGACCACGCGTGCCCACATCGCGCGCGCGGTGGTGGATGCGATGGTGCACCAGACACGCGACGCCGTGGATGCGATGACGCGGGCCTCGGGCGTGCCGATCAGCGAACTGCGCGTCGACGGCGGAGCATCGGCCATGGACGCGATGCTGCAGCGACAGGCCGATGAACTCGGTGTGCGGGTGCTTCGACCCTCGGATCAGGAGACCACGGCGCTCGGTGCTGCCTACCTCGCCGGACTCGCAGAGGGCGTGTGGGCCGACACCGCGGAGCTCTCGTCGATGTGGACGCTCGATGCCGCGTTCGAACCGCGCGCCGATTCACCGAGCAACCATGCCGAATGGCTGCGCGCCGTGGAGCGGTCCCGCAACTGGGCGCAGTGATCCCCGCGCCTCAGACCGGCGCAGAAGCGAGCAGTGCGGCACCGATCGCACCCGCGCGCTCGCCCAGCACCGCGGCCTCGAGCCGGGGGTGCGGTCGCGCCTCGGCCGAGTAGAGCGCCTCGCCGAACTTGGTGCGCACCGAGGGCATCACGGTGTCCCGGGAACCGATGACTCCCCCGCCGAGCACCACGACCGACGGGTCGCACAAATTGACGAGGCTCGCCAACCCGATCGCGACCCATCCAGCGAACTCCTCGATGCGTGCCATCGCCGTCGCATCACCTCCGCGCGCGGCCGCCACGATCTGCTCGCCGGTGCGCCCGGTGGCGGGATCACCGAGCGCGGACCCCGAGGCGTAGCGCTCCCAACATCCGCGCAGACCGCACGGACATGCGATGCCATCGCGTTCGACGATCATGTGACCCATCTCGCCGGCGAAACCGTGCGCCCCGCGTTGGAGGCGCCCGCCCATCACGATTCCCCCGCCGATCCCGGTCCCCAGCGTGACCATGATCGCGTCATCCGCCCCGACGGCGGCACCGACGCGCCATTCGGCGAACGCCGCCGACGTCGCATCGTTCTCGACATGCACCGGCGCACCGATCGCAGCACCGAGGCCGGCCGCGACGGGGAGATCACGGGCACCCTTGAGGTTCGGTGAGGCACGCACCACTCCATCGAAGGTGATCAGACCGGGCACTCCGATCCCCACCGTCGATGCTCCACCGAGTTCCCCCACGATCGATGCGAGCACCGAGATCAGGTCGTCAGCGTGCGGAGTGGGCTTCCGGCACTCCGCGACGACGGTTCCCGACGCATCGACGAGAACACCCAGACACTTTGTGCCCCCCACGTCGATGCCGACGAGGCGGGAATCGGCGGGAGCCACGACGCCGACCGTCAGGATTCCGCGCGGGTCTTCAGTTCCTTGACCGCATCGATCAGGATCCGGGCCTCCGCGCGGCGCTTGACGAAGCCGGGCAACGGCACCACGAGTTCGATGTCGATCTCGTAGAAGACCTGGGTGCCCCCGTCGACCGTGACCATCGAATAGGCACCGTCGAGTGCGCGCATGATGTCGCCCTCCACCAAGTGCCACGACAGTCGCGCCGGCAGTCCCGAGTAGTCGTACTCGAGTGTGTAGTGGGTGCTGCGACCGAGCGCGGATGCGCGGTATTCCACACGCGAGGCCCGCCCCTGATCGTCGCGGGCGCGCACGGTCGCCTCTTTCACGTCGCGGGCCCATTCGGGATAGCGCTCGAAGTCGAGGACGATCTCCCAGCACCTCTCGGGCATGGCGGCGACGAGGGCGGTCTGGGCGGCGCGGTCAGTCATGGCTCTCATCTTGCCCGTTCGGGGGGTCCCCGCCGTGAACCTCCGTGGCGCGGGGCCGGAACGTTCCGTGGAGTGCACCCCAGAGACCGTTCAAACCGAGGCCGAGCATCGGCACCAGAATCCCGAAGGCGAGTGTGCTGCCTGGCTCACCGTCGGTCGATCCGCGAACGATCGCCGTGACGAGACCCACCGTGACCTGGACCGTGAGGAGCCCGTTCATCACCCGCGCAATCGACCGCGGCGCGACTCCGTCGACGAGGAAGTAGAGCGCCGCGACCGCGATGTCGTCACGGCGACTGCGCTGCACGGCCGCGAAGTACCCCCACAGGAAGGCCACCACTCCCACGCTGAAGGCTGCGATCGCCACCGCCACTGCCACCGCCTTCCACGGCTGGTCGAAGATCACGGTGCTGATCACCGCGCTCACCACGAAGACCGCGGTGAGGAGGGCATTGGCGCCCACGATCGTGCTCCCGGCGGTGGGGTTCACGTCATTGCCGTTCGTGGTGTCATCGATGTTTCCGTTCATGCTCCCAGCCATGTTCCCAGTCGTCACACGCCCAGTGTCGCGCCGAGACGTGTCGCGAGCACCCCGTGGTCGAACTCGGCGACCGCACGACTCCTCGCGGCCCTGCCCATGGCGAGACGGCCGGCGTCGTCGTCGAGGAGAGATGCGAGACGGGCCGCGAGCGCGGAGGCATCGTTCGGGTCCCCCATCACATGACCCGTCACCCCGTCCTCGACGGCTTCGGCCGACCCGCCGCTGTCACCGGCGATCTGGGGAACGCCGCACGACGCCGCCTCGACGAAGACGATGCCGAACCCCTCCTGCTCAAGCCCGCCCCAACGATTGCGGCACATCATCGCAAACACATCTGCGCAGCCGTACAAACTCGGCAGGTCGTCGTGGGCGATCCGCCCGAGGAAGTCGACCGGGGCACCAGTCGTGCGCGCGAGCGCGCGGAGCCTGGGTTCGTCACGACCGGTGCTGCCGATCACCACGCGCAACCGGGGCCGGTGCGGGGCCAGGATCGCGGCCGCCCGAATGACCGTGTCGAAGCCCTTGCGCGGCACCAGTCGACTCACTCCGAGCACCACCTCGGCGTCGTCTGCGATGCCGAACTTCCGTCGGGCGCCGACGCGGGCGGCGACATCGAGCGGAACGAAACGATCGGTGTCGACCCCGGGCGGCACGACCGTCACGGGCAGTGCCCGGCCCGCGGCGTGCTCGCCCTCGCGGGCGGGGTATCCGCCGGCGGCAATCAAATGCCGTGCGCCGCGCAGCACGCGGCCGAGCACCTGGCGCGACAGCGGGAGGCGACCCGGCACCGTGACTTCGGCGCCGTGGAGAACGACCATGTACGGAAGCTGGAGTGCGGGCCCGATCAGCCCGAGCGGTAGTGCCGGGTCGAGCACCACGAAGTCGGCACCGAACTCGGATGCAAAGGCGTTCACGCGCGACACCATCCACGGATGGGGCAACAACACCGGCTCGCGCGTGCGCTCGATGCGATACGGCTGGGTCGCGTCGAACTCGGCCGCCCCGGCATGGGGCGTCGTCAGCACCGCGAACGACTGCGGCGGCAGTCGACGCCACCACTCCCAGAGCAGGCTCTGGATGCCGCCGATCTTGGGCGGGAAATCATTCGTCACGAGGACGTGCTTCACGGGAGGTTCCTCACAGGTCGTCACGCAAGGCTGGCAGACGCGCGAACTCTGCGGAGACTTCCGGGGCGATATCGGTGCGCAACGGCTCGATCAACCCATCGAGTCCGAGCCGCGCAGCCGCCCACACCGCGTGCGCGCGCACGATGGGCTTGTCGTGGGCCAGGTGCGCGGTGAGCACCGATGCGACGCGCTGGTCGGCGGGGTTCGCTGTGTTGCCGAGCACGAGCAGGAGATTGCGGCGCACCCATGTCATGTCCCTGTCGTGCACCCACCATCTGTCGCTCACCTGGGCGAGCACGCGGTCGTCGGACGCGAGGAGCGCGAGCACATCGAGCCTGGCCCGCGCACCCACTGGCGGCTGGCGCAGGGTCTCGCGTTTGTTCACCGGGCACGCCGTCTGACAGTCGTCGCAGCCATAGACACGGTCACCGAGCGCCGCACGGTGACTCGGATCAAACACACCCGGCTTCTGCAACAACCACGAGAGGCACCGGTTCGCGTCGATCACCCCGGGGGCGACGATGGCCCCGGTGGGACACGCCGGGAGGCACCGCGCGCATACCCCGCAGCCGTCCTCGACCACGGGCAGGGCCGGCAGGTCCGCGGTCGTGACGAGACACCCGAGCACATGCATGCTCCCCTTGCCCGGCACGAGGATGTTCGCATTCTTTCCGTACCACCCCACTCCGGCGAGGTGAGCGACCTCCCTGTCGACGACGGAGTTGTCGTCGGCGAACACCGTCGCGCGATGACCATCGCGACGCAACCGGGCCGCAACCTCGGTGAGGCTCCGCTTCAGGTCGCCGTAATGGTCGACCCATGCGTACCGCGCGAGGCGTGCCACCGGACCATCGATCTCCAATGGCGGGTCGGCATGTGCGTAGCTGCGGGCGCCCACCACGATCGAGCGCGCACCCTCCACGAGGAGATCGGGTCGCACCGAGCGCTCCGGCCGGAAGAACGTGAACTTCATGCCGTTCACCAGGTCGCGCTCGATCCGCGACTCGATCTGGGCACGTGCCCTCTCGAGGGCGACTGCGGGGGCGACGCCGGCGGCATCGAGTCCGGCCTCGGCGCACCACGCCAGCACCTCGTCGCGGTACGCCACACCACCCGGGGCGCCGGGAGGGACAGTCTTGGGATTCTTGGGGACTCTGTTCCCGGGGAGGCACTCAGCCGACGGCACGGTGCCGAAGCGTAGGCACCAGTCCCGCCTTTGCGAGGAGTCGGATGTCGCGCAGCTCGGCGAGACTGAGCACGACGGCCCCTTCCTCGACCGGGTCGCACAGCACGCTCATCATGCAGTCATTGCAGGCCTCGGTGGCCGCCATCACGCAGGTGTCGCAGGAGATGACGAGGACGGGTTCGGCGTCGTGTTGCATGACACCACCCTGACGAGGGGGTGTCACAGGGTTCGGGCGCCCTCGCCGTCGATCTCGAGGACCTTGGTGTGGCCGTCGGCCGGAAGCCGTGCGGCCAATTCATCGGCGTCCTCGGGCGCGCACATGAAGGCCACCGTCGGACCGGACCCGGAGAGCCACCCGCACCATGCCCCGCCGGCGAGCCCGGCCTCCAAGGCCGCGAGGCTTCCCGGCGCGGCCGCGAAACGGATGTCCTGGTGGATGCGGTCCCGCGTTGCCTCCCGCAATGCGGCGATGTCGCCGGCGGCGAGGGCCGCCACGAGCATCGCGGTGCGTGCGATGTTGAACACGGCCGCCTCGAGTGATACCTCCGGGCCGATCCGGTGGCGCGACTCGCTCGTCGAGGTCGTGGTGTCGGGGATCCAGACCACGAACGCGACCCGCATCGCGACGGGTATCGACACGACCCGGCCATCGGCCGTCACGACGGCGCCACCGCACAGTGCCGGTGCGACGTTGTCGGAGTGACCCTCGAGCTCGGTGCACAATGCGAGCGCGTCGGGTGAGTGACGCACGAACGATCCGTTCCTCTGCTGCTCGGCGACGAGCGCTCCCCCGATGCGCACCGCGCCGGAGAACCCGAGTCCGCGTCCCATCGGAATCTCACTGCGAACCCACACACGACCCGACCCGCCGGCGCGCAAGAATGCGACCTGGGCGGGATGGGAGTCATCGGCGTCCCGCGCGCCCTCGGGTGCGCGATCGACGCCCACGAGACCCACTTCGGCGTGCAGTGTGAGCGCAACACCGAGCGCATCGAAGCCGGGGCCCATGTTGGCCGAGGTCGCCGGAACCCTCACCGCCATGGTGTCACTGCTCCATCCGTTCGGCCTGACGCCGACTCTCGGCCACCGCCGCTGCGAGCACGCCCGCCGCGGCACCGGAGTCGATCGAGGCGGCGGCACGCTCGATCCCCTCACCGATGTCAGCGGCGAGACCCGCGATGTGGAGGGCGCACCCGGCGTTGAACACCACGATGTCGCGCACCGGTCCCTTGGTCCCGTCGAGCAACGACCGCAACGCGACGAGATTGTCCTCTGGTGATCCCCCGCGCACATCCTCGAGTCGCGAGGGTGCGATGCCGTGGGCGCGCGCATCGATCTCGAAGCGGGACACCACACCGTCGCGCAACTCGCACACCGTGTTCGGCCCGCTCACCGCGAGTTCATCGAGTCCCCCGTGACCGTGCACCACCCATGCCGTCTCGATGCCGCGCGACTGCAGAGCCGCGGCCATGTTGTCCATCATCCCGGGCATCGCGACCCCGACGAGCATCCGCGTGATCGGTGCGGGGTTCGCCATCGGCCCGAGCAGGTTGAACGCGGTCGGCACACCGATCTCGCGTCGCGAGGGCCCGGTGTACCGGAACGCCGGATGAAAACGAGCCGCGAGACAGAACCCGAATCCCGACGCCGCGATCGTCGCCTCGACACCCTCGGGATCCAACTCGATCGCAAGTCCCGCAGCCTCGAGCAGATCCGCCGACCCGCACCTCGACGAGGCCGCCCGATTCCCGTGCTTGCACACCGGAACCCCCGCACCCGCGGTGACGAGCGCGGCCATGGTCGAGACATTCACCGAATTCGACTTGTCACCACCCGTGCCGACGATGTCGATCGCACGCGCCGCAAGTGACGCCTCGAGCGAGACCCTGTTGCCCGCCGACCGCACCGCGTGGAGCATGCCGCCGAGTTCCTCGGATGTCTCGCCCTTGGCGCGCAGTGCGACGATGAAGGCCGTCATCTGCGATGCGGTCGCATCGCCCCTCAGGATCTCGGTGATTGCCGCCTCGGCCTGGGCCGCGGTGAGGTCGCGACCCTCGAGGAGTCGGGTGAGCAGCGAGGGCCACCCCTCGAACTCGGCGATCGTGCTCCTCGTCATCGGTCAAGTATCCCCGCCGAATCGCATCGACAGCGAAACAAATCCGTGGGTGGCGCATCGGCGCACCCGATGAGGCCGGTGGTCAGGCCGACTTGCCCCGGTGACGCAGGATGCGCCGGCGCTCCTTCTCGGTGGTGCCGCCCCAGATGCCGTCGCGCTCACGACTCATCAGTGCGTGCTCGAGGCACGTGACCCGCACGGGGCACTCGGCGCAGATCGCCTTTGCCTCGTCGCCGCCATCCTCGGTGTCAGGAAAGAACACGGACGGATCGAGGCCGTTGCAGGCCCCCTTGTGCCGCCACGCGAGATCGACTCTGGCCATAGCCCCGCCGAGCGACACAACCGGAGCCCCCACTCCGAGCGCACTCGACCCCCCTCGGCGCGGATCGTATGTGTCGCCCGTCACAGTTGTCCAGTTGGACCGGGCACCGGGAGTGGCCCGAACGGCCAGGGGCGCCTGAACAGGGCCCCACACGGCAAGACCCGCCCCGGATGGGTCCGGGGCGGGTCGAGCGGAGTCGTGACTTTGGCGCGGTCCGGGATTCCCAGACCGACCGACAGGGTCAGTTCAGGTCGAACCGATCGAGGGTCATCACCTTGTCCCATGCGGCGACGAAATCGCGGACGAACTTGTCCTTGGCATCGTCGGCCCCGTAGACCTCGGCGAGGGCACGAAGCTGGGAGTTGGATCCGAAGATCAGGTCGGCACGGCTGGCCTTCCACGTGGCGGCACCCGAGGCGGAGTCGCGGATCTCGAAGATCTCCTCGCTCTTGTCGGTCGGCACCCACTCGGTGCCCGGCGCGAGCAGGTTCACGAAGAAGTCGTTCGTGAGCACGCCGGGGGCCTTGGTGAGCACGCCCACCTCGGATCCCTTGTGGTTCGCACCGAGGGCCCGCAGACCACCGACGAGCACCGTCATCTCGGGAGCCGTCAGCGTGAGCAGGTTCGCCTTCTCGACGAGCATCTGCTCCGTGCGCGCGATGTGGCCGGCCTGGAGGTAGTTGCGGAAGCCGTCGAAGGTCGGCTCGAGCACCGCGAAGGACTCGGCGTCTGTCTGGGCGTCGGTCGCGTCCGTGCGGCCCGGAGCGAACGGCACCTCGACGGTGACGCCGGCATCCTTGGCCGCCTTCTCGACGGCGCCACCGCCGGCGAGCACGATCAGATCGGCGAGCGAGACCTTCTTGCCACCCTTGGCGGCGGCGTCGAAGTCCTTCTTGATGCCCTCGAGCACACCGAGGACCTTGCCGAGTTCTGCCGGGTCGTTCGCATCCCAGTTCTTCTGGGGCGCGAGGCGCACGCGGGCGCCGTTGGCACCACCGCGCTTGTCGGTCCCGCGATAGGTCGAGGCCGAGGCCCACGCGGTGCGCACCAATTCAGCGACCGACAGACCGGATGCGAGCACCTTGGCCTTCAGGTCCTTCACGTCGGCGGCGTCCACCAACGGGTGATCCACTGCCGGGACCGGGTCCTGCCAGATGAGATCCTCCTTCGGCACGAGCGCACCGAGGTACCGGGCCTTCGGACCCATGTCGCGGTGCGTGAGCTTGAACCACGCACGCGCGAACGCGTCGGCGAACTGGTCGGGATTCTCGCGGAAGCGCTTCGAGATCTTCGCGTACTCGGGATCGAACTTCAGTGCGAGATCGGCCGTGGTCATGATCGGGGCGTGCGCGCGCGCCGAGTCGTGTGCGTCCGGCACCGATCCCGCGAGCACGCCACCCTTGGGGATCCACTGCTGGGCGCCGGCGGGGCTCTTGGTCAGCTCCCACTCGTTGTCGAGCAGGATCTCGAAGTAGTCGTTGTCCCACGCGATCGGGTTGCGCGTCCATGCACCCTCGATGCCGCTCGTGATGGTGGCCACGCCGTGACCCTCACCCATCGAGTTGCGCCAGCCGAAGCCCATCTCCTGGATGGGTGCG
>JBJTCB010000062.1:0-6123 GCA_046091605.1 Actinomycetota bacterium
GCGACGATTCGATCGAGGCGTTCCCCCGCGAGCGCCGCCGGGATGACCTCTGGGCCGATGGTGCGGCTCATGTCGACTCGACCGCCCCCGCCCGGTCACCGGTGTCGTCGCCGGGCGTGCGGAATGCCATGACTGCCAGCAACACCCCTCCGATGGTGATCGCAGAATCGGCCACGTTGAACACCGGCCACCACTGGAGGTCGATGAAGTCGATCACACGACCGTGCATCAGGCCGTCGCCACGGAACAACCGGTCCGCGATGTTGCCCAACGCTCCACCGACGATGAGGGCCAGACCGGTGCGCGAGACCTCGTTGTCCGCACGCCTCATCGCGACCACCAACACCAGCACCACCGCGACCGCCACGAGGCCGATCCACGGACCCCATCCGGTTCCGGTGGAGAAGGCGAAACCGCTGTTGTACCCGAGAGCGAAGCGGAGGGTCCACACCAGGTCGATGGTCCGGCCCTCGTCGAGCGCGTTCTGGGCCCAGTGCTTGGTCCACTGATCGAGCACGACCACGATCAGAGACAGCACCGCCGCGCGGCGGACCCCTGACATGGTCGTCCTGCCGTCAGTACCTGGTGACGCCACCGGCTCGTTCTGTGACGAGCTCGGTTGCCCACGGGATCGCCTTCAGACGGTCGCGCGGGATGGGCATGCCTGACACCAGCGAGTAGCCGTACTCCCCGCGACGCAGTCGGTCCATCGCGGCATCGATCTCCTCGACTGTCTGACGGGCCTGGGCCGAGAGCGTGAGGTCCTGCTCGCGCTCGACGACCATTGTGTCGCCCTCGCCGCCCTCGTCGTCGAACTGCACGTCACCCATCTCGGCATCGGCGATCAGGGAATTCGCCTCGTTCTCGAGGCGGTCGGCTTGGCCGACCAACTTGGCGCGCTCCTCGAGGAGCAGATCCCTCTGCCCGAGCAGGAACTTCAAGTCGAACTCCTTGGTCGACACCACGCCATCCTGCGACTCACCCTTGACGATCGTGGGCGGCTTGGGCGGCTCGGGCTTGGGTTTGCGCGGAAGCGGCGGAGGCATCGGGGGTCGCGCCGCAGCTTCGGCAGCGGCCTTTTCCGCAGCCGCGCGCTCGAGCGACTCGAGTTTGGCGCGGAGCTTCTCGGCCGCGAGGCGCTCCTTCTCGGCCTTGGCGGCGGCTCGTGCCTTCTCGCGGTCGGCCTTGGCCTTGGCGGCGGCTTTCTCGCGCTCAGCCTTTGCCTTCGCGGCGGCCTTGTCCTTTGCGATCTTTGCCTTCGCGCGCTCGGCTTCCTTGCGGAGACGCTCCTTCTCCTTCGCCGCGGCGATGCGTGCTCGCTCGCGCTCCTTGCGCTCGGCATCACGCTTCTTCTGTGCTGCTGCACGCTCGGCCGCGGCCTTCTTCTGCGCGTCCGCCTTCTTCTTGGCGAGCGCCTTCTTCTTGGCGAGCGCCTTCCGCGCCGCAGCCTTCTTCTGCGCGTCCGCCTTCTTCTGGGCGTCCGCCTTCTTCTTGGCGAGCGCCTTTTGCGCCGCAGCCTTCTTCTGCGCGTCCGCCTTCTTCTTGGCGAGCGCCTTCTGCGCCGCAGCCTTCTTCTGCGCGTCCGCCTTCTTCTTGGCGAGCGCCTTCTGCGCCGCGGCCTTCTTCTGTGCCGCAGAGGCGCCAGCGGGCTTCTTGTTCACCAGCTTCTTGACAACCTTCTTGGCCTGCTTCTTCGCGACCTTCTTGGCCGGCGCCTTCTTGGTTGCCTTCTTGGCCGGCTTCTTCGCGACCTTCTTGGCTTGCTTCTTGGCCGGCTTTTTCGCGGGCTTCTTCTTTGCCGGAGCCTTCTTTTTTGTTGCCATGTGTGACCGTCCGCAGAGTCTGTCGACCCGGATCGCCCTCTGGGCCCCGGATTGCCCCGTGAGGCTAGGTCATGGGCATGTCATCGCCAACGGATGCTGGCGGTCTCACTCCGTCGCCGAGACCGACACACCGATCCAGTGCCCCTCGATCTCGATGGTCCTCGGGAGATTTTCGTCCCACACGAGGCTGATCGTCAGCGTCTCACCGGCCACCAGCTCCCGGTGCGAAACGACCCGACGCCGCACCTCGTCGTCGGCCGAGATGACCAGGGCGATCCGGTCGGTCACCCGCAGGTTCGCATCGCGCCTCGCCTGCTGGACGGCCCGAACCACGTCGCGTGCGGTTCCTTCCGCCTCGAGATCCTCATCGATCGACACATCGAGGAGCACGATGCCCGACCCCGCCTCGAGCGGTGCACTCGCATCCCCTTCCCGTGCCACGAGCCGGAGTGCGTACTCACCCTCGACGAGTCGTTCGCCGGCCGCCACGACGGCGCCGTCCTGCTCGACCCACTCACCCCGCTTCACGGCAGCGATGACCTGTTGCGTGCGACCACCGAGCCTCGGGCCGAGCACGGCCGGGACCACCTGCAACTCCCGTGTCGCCGCGGAGTCGACATCGGAGGTCAGGACCACGGCGCGCACGTTCACTTCCTCGGCGATGATCCGTTCGAAATCAGCCAGCCTCTCGGCACCGGGCGCCGCCACGGTCATCGTCGCGAGCGGAAGTCGCACTCTCCTGCCGTGGGCCTTGCGGACGGACAGTGCCGCCGAACACGCGTCGCGCACCGTGTCCATCGCGGTCACGAGGTCGTCATCGGAGGGCAACTCCTCCGGCGAGGGCCACCCGAGAAGGTGGACGCTCGGGGAATCCGGAGCGAGACCGCGATGGATCTCGTCGGCGACCATCGGGAGCAACGGCGCGACCAGCCTCGTGAGGATGGACAGCGTCGTGTGCAGGGTGTCGATCGCGTCGTCGTCGCCGGCCCAGAATCTGTCGCGGCTCCGGCGGATGTACCAATTGGTCAGCACATCGAGGAACGTGCGGATCTCGGCGCACGCCCCCGAGAGGTCGTAGGCATCCATCTGCGACGTCACGGTGGCGACCGTCCGGTGGAGCTTGGCCAGCACGTACCGGTCGAGCACATCGGTCGAGTCGGTGCGCACCCGCCCCTGCTTGGTCTCTGCGTTGGCGTAGAGCGCGAGGAAGTACCACGAGTTCCACATCGGAAGCAGGACCTGACGCACCGTGTCGCGCATGCCCTGCTCGGTCACCGAGAAATCACCGCCGCGCAGGATCGGCGACGACATGAGGTACCACCGCATCGCATCGGCACCGTGGGACTCGAAGATCCCCATCGGATCGGGGTAGTTGCGGAGACTCTTGGACATCTTCGCACCGTCATCGCCGAGCACGATGCCGTGGCTCACGCAGTTGGTGAACGCGGGCCGATCGAACAGCGCAGTGGCCAGGACATGCAGCGTGTAGAACCACCCGCGCGTCTGGCCGATGTACTCGACAATGAAGTCACCCGGGTAGTGGCTCTCGAACCACTCCCTGTTCTCGAACGGATAGTGGACCTGGGCGAATGGCATCGACCCGCTCTCGAACCAGCAATCGAGCACCTCGGGCACTCGCCGCATCATCGAGGTCCCGCTGGGGTCGTCGGGGTTCGGTCTCACGAGGTCGTCGATCGACGGTCGGTGCAGGTCGGTCACCTCGACACCGAAGTCGCGTCGCAACTCCTCGATGCTCCCGTAGACATCGATGCGCGGGTGCGCCGGGTCGTCGCTCTTCCACACCGGGATGGGCGAGCCCCAGAAGCGGTTGCGGCTGATCGACCAGTCGCGCGCGTTCGCGAGCCACTTGCCGAACATTCCATCCTTGATGTGCGAGGGAACCCAGTTGATCTGCTGGTTGAGCGCGACCATGCGGTCCTTGAAGCGCGTCACCTCCACGAACCACGACGAGATCGCGCGGTACACGAGGGGCTCGCTGCACCGCCAGCAGTGCGGGTACGGGTGGTCGTAGGTCTCGTGGCGCAGGATGACGCCGCGGTCCTTGAGGTGACGGATCACCTCGGGGTTGGCCTCGAAGACGTGCGTGCCCTGCCAGTCGACGACCTCCGAGGTGTAGCGGCCGTGCTCATCCATCGGGCACAGGGTGGGGATGCCCGCCGCGGTGCATGCGACCTGGTCGTCCTCGCCGAAGCCGGGGGCAAGGTGCACGATGCCGGTGCCGTCGTCGACCGTGACGAAATCAGCGGGCAGGATCCGGAATGCGTTCTCGGTGCCGGCGAAGTACGGCATCAGGGGGCGATAGGTGCGTCGCGCGAGCTCGGACCCGCGCAAGGTGCCGACGCGCTCGGCGGAGCCGAGTTCACGCTCGTAGGCGCCGAGCCTGGCCTCGGCGATCACGTACCGCTGACCGTCCGCATGGAGAACGACCGCGTAGTCGACCTCGGGATTCACCGCGAGTGCGAGGTTCGAGGGCAACGTCCACGGTGTCGTCGTCCATGCGAGCACCCTCTCGCCTGTCTCCAACTCGAAGGCCACCGTCAGGGCCGGGTCCTGCCGATCGCGGTAGACGTCGTCCATGCGCGTCTCGGTGTTCGACAACGGCGTCTCGCAGCGCCAGCAGTACGCGAGGACACGGAAGCCCTCATAGATGAGACCCTTGTCCCACAGCGTCTTGAAGGCCCACATCACGCTCTCCATGTAGGGCGCATCGAGGGTCTTGTAGTCGTCGTCGAAATCGACCCAGCGGGCCTGACGGGTGACGTACCTGCGCCACTCGTCGGTGTAGCGGAGCACGCTGGTGCGGCACGCCTCGTTGAAGCGGTCGATCCCGTACCGGGTGATCTCGGGGTGACCGGCGATTCCGAGTTCGCGCTCAGCCTCGACCTCGGCGGGCAGACCATGACAGTCCCAGCCGAAGCGGCGCTCGACCCTGCGGCCACGCATCGTCTGGTACCGGGGCACCACGTCCTTCACGAAGCCCGTCAGGAGGTGGCCATAGTGGGGAAGACCGTTGGCGAACGGTGGACCGTCGTAGAAGACGAATTCATTCGCCCCGGCCTCACCGGCCGGCCGCGCCTCGACCGACCTCTCGAAGGTCTCCTCGTCGGCCCAACGACGCAGGACCGCCTCCTCGAGGCGGGGAAAGTCCGGTTGGGGGTCGACGGCCGGGTATGCCACGGGCCAAGGCTACGGGCGTGCAGTGGTCGCGGGCGGCTTCAGCAGCCCAGGACGCTCGCGATGATCTGGATCGCAATGATGACCACGAGCGGGGTGAAGTCGAGCATGCCGACGGCAGGGATCACCCGCCTCACCGGTGCAAAGACAGGTTCGGTCAACTGATGGAGCAGGCCGACGATTGGCGCGGCGGGACTCGAGGAGTTGATCGGGAAGAACGACGCGATCGCACGCGCCACGATCACCAACGTGTAGATCTGCAGGATCGCACAGACGAGTGCCACGGTTGTCTCAGCGGTCGCCGTCGAAGGTGGGCTTCAGGAGATAGACGCCTGTCGCGACCTTCTCCATCGTGCCCCCGAGCGCATAACAGAGCCCACTCGCGAAGTCGATGATGCGTCGAGACATCTCACGGTCCGCGCCCTCGAGATTCACGATCACCGGCACCCCGTCCTTGAAGCAGTCGCCGATCTCCTTGGCCTGGTTGAAGTCACGGGGTCGAACCGTCACCGTCTCACCCGACGCACCCACCGTGCGCACCGATGGTGCATTGCGGGGGGTGCCCACGGGGCGCACCTGAATGCCCGACGAGTCGTCGGGGCGACGCGCAGCTCCGGTGTCGTCGACGCGAGGACCGCGCGTTCTCATTCCCTCGGAGGTGTACTCGGGCTCGGACCCCCGCCGCGCGAGCGGGTCGGGCCCGCGGGGTGCACGCGTCGGACGCTCGTACTCTGCCGACATGTCGTAGTCGTCGTAGGACTCCTCACCGCTGAGGCCGAGATAGTCCATTGCGCGACGGAAGAACGACATGCAGTCAGGCTAACCCAGCGTTTCTGTGCGATGTGGGAGCACTCATCACTTTCTACCTACTGGGGCGCTCCCCGAAGAGCGCCGAACCGTGTCACCTGGTCACCTGGGGCGCTCCCCGAAGAGCGCCGAACCATGTCATCAGGGGCGCTCCCCGAAGAGCGCCGAACCATGTCACCTGGGGCGCTCCCCGAAGAGCGCCGAACCCAGCCTCAGGATGGTGGCGCCCTCGGAGAGCGCCGAACCATGTCACCTGGGGCGCTCCCCGAAGAGCGCCGAACCATGTCACCTGGGGCGC
>JBJTCB010000063.1:0-21811 GCA_046091605.1 Actinomycetota bacterium
TCCGACCCCGGTCTCGGCCCTGATCCACGCGGCCACCATGGTGACCTCGGGTGTGTTCCTGCTGACCCGGACGGCCCCTGTTCTCCATGCCGCCTATCCGTGGGCGGCCGATGTGATCGCCGTCGTCGGCGCGGCGACGGCACTGTTCGCCGCCACGATCGCGGTCGCCCAGACCGACATAAAGAAGGTGCTGGCCTACTCGACGGTGTCGCAGCTGGGGTTCATGTTCCTGGCGATCGGCTCGGGTGCCTACGTGGCCGCGGTGTTCCACATGATCACGCACGCCTTCTTCAAGGCCCTGCTCTTCCTGGGATCGGGTTCGGTGATCCACGGCATGCACCACGAACAGGACATGCGCCGCATGGGGGCGCTCCGCAAGGTGATGCCGATCACCGGGTTCACCTTCATCATCGGGTGGCTCGCGATCGCGGGTGTCCCGCCCTTCGCCGGGTTCTGGTCGAAGGACGAGATCCTCCTCTATGCATTCGCCAACAACAGGGCGCTGTGGGCTGTCGGCGTGGTGACCGCACTGCTGACCGCGTACTACATGACCCGCCAGGTGATCATGGTCTTCTTCGGTGAGGCGCGCTGGCACGATGCCGCCGCCGAGCACGGCGCGCACGGCGACCACTCGCACGGAGGCGAGCCGCACGAGAGCCCGTGGACGATGACCGCCCCGCTCGTGGTGCTCGCGGTGCTGTCGGTCGTCGGCGGCGGGATGCAACTGCCGTTCTCGAAGTCGACACATTGGCTCGAGCACTGGCTCGCGCCGGTCGTGCACGGCGCAGAGGCCGACATCAAGGGCACCTGGGCGTACGACAACAAGTGGTGGTTGCTGGTGCTCGCGATCCTCGTGGCGTCCGCCGGCATCGCGGCCTCGATCGCGGTGTACTCGCGCGGCAAGGCGCGACCGATCGAGCCGACCCTGCTCGCCGAGGGCTGGCGCTACGACTCGGCGGTCTCTGCCGTCGTCGGTGGTCCCGGTCGTGCCGCGTTCCAGGCCGTGGCCGATGCCGATGCGGGCATCGTCGACGGCGCGGTGAATGGGACCGGTCGTGCGGTGCTGTCGCTGTCGACCCTCGTGCGTCGTGCCCAGACCGGATTCGTGCGCGGCTATGCGGCGATCATCGGGGCCGGTGCGGTGCTCGTGCTCGCATGGTTCCTGTGGCGGGGGTGGATGTGAACGGCGCCCTGCTCGCGGCAGCCGGTGCGCCGGTGCCGTTCCCGATCCTCTCGGCGCTCGTGCTCGTGCCCGTCGTCGGTGCGGTGCTCGTGGCGCTCATGTCGACGCGCAGGCCGGAGCAGGTCAAGCTCGTCGCCACCGTGGTCAGCGTGGCGACCGCGGGAATGTCGCTGTGGTTGCTCTCGTCGTTCGACTCGCACGCGGGGGGCTTCCAGTTCGTCTCGCGCCACGAGTGGATCGGTGCCTGGGGCATCTCGTGGCACCTCGGCGTCGACGGAATCTCGCTCTTCATGGTGGTGCTCACCGGAATCCTGTTCCCGCTCGTGATCCTGGGCGTCGACCCGCACCACGACGAGAAGCGCTACCTGGCGTGGCTGTTGATGCTCGAGGCCGGCGTGATGGGTTCGTTCCTCTCGCTCGATCTGTTCCTGTTCTTCGTGTTCTTCGAGATCGTGCTCGTGCCGATGTACTTCCTGATCGGCGGGTGGGGCTACGACAAGCGCGTCTATGCCGCCACCAAGTTCTTCCTCTACACGATGCTCGGGTCGGCGTTCATGCTGGTCGGCATCGTGGCGACGGCGGCTCTCGCCTCGCGCGACGTGGGTCGGTTCACCTTCGATCTCGTCGAGATCGCCGAACGGTCCGACCTGGCCACCTCGACCGGACGCTGGCTCTTCGCCTCGTTCGCGGTCGCGTTCGCAGTGAAGGTGCCGCTCTTCCCCGTGCACACGTGGTTGCCCGACGCCCACACGCAGGCCCCGACCGGCGGATCGGTGATCCTGGCCGGGGTGCTGCTCAAGCTCGGCACCTACGGGTTCCTGCGGTTCGGTCTCTACCTCTTCCCCGAGGCATCGGTGTGGGCGCGCCCGGTTCTGCTGACCCTCGCGGTGATCGGGGTGCTGTGGGGCGCGATCGCAGCGACCATGCAGCGCGACCTGAAGCGTCTCGTGGCGTACTCGTCGGTGGCACACCTGGGCTTCATCGTGCTCGGCACCTTCGCCATCACGAGCCAGGCATTGACGGGGTCGGTCGTCCAGATGGTCAACCACGGCGTGTCGACCGGTGCGCTGTTCCTCCTCGTGGGCATGATCTACGAGCGCCGCCACACGCGCGAGATCGCCGAGTTGCGCGGCATCCAGTCGGTCGCACCGATCTTCGCGGCCGCGTTCATGGTGGTGATGCTGTCCTCGATCGGTGTCCCGGGTCTGAACGGATTCGTCGGGGAGTTCCTCGTCCTCATCGGCTCGTTCGAGACCGCGCGGTGGTGGACCGTGGTCGCCGCCACCGGTGTCATCCTCGCGGCCCTGTACCTGTTGTGGGCCTACCAGCGTGTCTTCCACGGTCCGGTCGACGAGGCGAACGCCGGGTTCCGCGAGATGAACCTCCGCGAGGGATCGCTGATCCTCGTCTTCATTGGCATCATCGTCTTCACGGGTCTGTACCCCAAGCCGATGCTCGAGCGCATCGAGCCCTCCGTGGACCGACTGATCGAGCACGTGGAGAGCCGCACCGACTTCCGCGCCCCCGCCGGTGGTGCCTCGCACGGGGGTGAGGGCTGATGGATCAGGGTCTCGTCGTAGCGGGCATCGAGTGGGGTGATCTCGCCCCACTGTTGATCCTCCTGGCCGGCGCATGCGCTGTCCTGCTCTGCGGGTCGTTGTTGCGTGGTTGGTCGCGCACGCTCACGACATCGCTCTCGGTCGCGGCCTCGCTCTCGGCCGCCGTTCATGGCGCGGTGCAGTGGGAGAGGGACTCGACCGTCCTGGGCAAGTACCTCGTCTCGGATGCGATCCTGATCGATCGTTTCGCCGCGCTCTCGATCGTGCTGATCTGTGGTTCTGCGGCGGTGGTGGCGTTGCTGCTGCACGCGCACCTCGCCGGTTCATCCGACGATGGGGTCGAGTTGCAGGCCCTCCTCCTCACCGGTGCGATCGGTGGCATCGTGCTGGCGTCGGCGAACGACCTCATCGTGTTGTTCCTCGGTCTCGAGATCCTCAGCCTGTCGCTGTACCTGCTGGCCGCGAGCAACCGCCGTCGCGAGCAGAGCCAGGAGGCGGGTCTCAAGTACTTCGTCCTCGGAGGGTTCGCATCCGCGTTCCTGCTCTACGGCATCGCGCTCGTCTACGGTGCAACCGGCACCACGAGCCTCGACACGATCGTGATCGGACTGCGCGCCCAGGCGCGCATCGACGGCTCCGACACGCTCCTGCTGGTGGGCATCGGTCTGCTCCTCGTGGGGTTCGCCTTCAAGGTCTCGGCGGCGCCGTTCCATGTGTGGACCCCCGATGTCTACGAGGGGTCGCCATCGCCGGTGACGGCGTTCATGGCCTCGGCGGGCAAGGTCGCAGCGTTCGTGGCCCTGATGAGGGTTCTCGTGACCGGCTTCGAACGCCGGGTCGACGACTGGCGACCGGCGGTGTGGGCACTGGCGGTGCTGGCCGTGGTGATCGGGTCGTTCATGGCCGTCACGCAGTCGAACGTGAAGAGGATGCTCGCCTACTCCTCGGTGAGTCACGCCGGGTTCGTGCTGGTGGGGGTCGAGGCTGCCGGTCACCCCGGCAGCAACGGTCTCGCGTCGTCGGGCTTGTATCTGGTGGCGTACTCGGTGCTCGTGCTCGGCTCGTTCGCCGCGGTCATGGCGGTGGCCGGTCGGGAGGACTCGGCCACGTCACTCGCCGACTTCGCGGGATTGGGCAGGCGCCGACCGGCGCTCGCGCTCGCATTCTCCACCCTTCTCCTCGCGCAGGCGGGGGTCCCGCTCACGTCGGGGTTCGTCGCCAAGTTCGGGGTCATCAAGTCGGCCGTCGATGCCGAGTCGTACGCCATCGCGATCATCGCGATGGTTGCGGCGGTGGTGGGTGCCTATCTCTACTTGCGGATCATGGTGAGCATGTGGCTCGAGGAACCGGCCGATGATTCACGTCCGGAGGTTCCGCGGATCGTCGCGGCGGTGGTGGGTCTCGCCGTCGCGTTCACGCTGCTGGTGGGATTCCTGCCGGGCTGGTTGTTGAACGCGACCGAGTCGCTCGCGCGCTGATTTCAGCGCGCACGTGTTGTCGCTCGCGCGCTGAGGTCAACATCCACGTGTTGTCGCTCGCGCGCTGAGGTCAACATCCACGTGTTGTCGCTCGCGCGCTGATCTCAGCGCGAAGACGCGCGGCGGACCAACTCGTCGAACAAGCCCTGCTGGGCCGCATCGTCGTTCGCGGTGTCCTCGGGATGCCACTGCACCCCGACCACCCACGATGCCCCGGTGAGTTCCACCGCCTCGACCGTCCCGTCGAGCGCCGTCGCGGTGACCTCGAGTCCCTCGCCGACGCGGTCGATCGCCTGGTGATGGAACGAGTGGACGTCGGGCTCGAGCGTTCCCATCGCGGTGGCGATCCGCGATCCCGGAACGACGCGCACTGTGTGCATCACGCCGCGGTGGTCGTCGGTGGTGTCGAGGTGCTGGATCAGCGTGCCGCCGAGTGCCACGTTCAGCACCTGGTGACCACGGCAGATCGCGAGCACCGGGATGTCGTGTGCGAGCGCGTGCCCGAGGGCGGCGATCTCGAACCCGTCGAGGAAGTCATCCACCCCATAGAGCCGTGCGTGCTCGGCCTGGCCGTAGCGGGCCGGGTTGATGTCGCCCCCGCCGAGGAGAACCAACGCTTCGCAGCGCTCGATCGTGGCCGTCACGACCGCGGGGTCGTCGGTGGGGGGAATCACCACGGGCAAGCCCCCGGCGCGTTGCACGGCATCGGCGTAGAAGCGTCCGCCGCTCACCACCGGTGTGCGATGCCCCTTGGCCTCCGGGACGTGACGACCGGGTATCGCCACGAACGGCCGTCGGCTCACGAGACCTCGTCGATCTCGTATCCGGCCTCGCGCGCCGCGGCGATCACCTGACCGGCGTGGTCGCGCCCGCGGACCTCGAGCACTGCCTGCACCCCGGTCTCGCGCACGTGCAGGTCGACACCCTCGCGCACATGCTCGACCTCGATGAGGTTCGCCCCGTGCGAGGCGAACAACGTCAACAACCGCGCGAGTCCACCGGGTCGGTCCGAGATGCGAGCGAACACGATGAGGCGGCGTCCCGCCTGTGTCTCGTGGCGTCGGATGAGGTTCGGCACCAGCCCGAGGTCGACGTTGCCCCCCGAGAGCACGATGCACGTGGTGCCCGAGGTGGCGGGCACGACCTGACCCGACAGGAGCGCCGACACACCGACCGCGCCGCCCCCCTCGACCCAGAGCTTTCCGCGGTCCATGAGCAGCACCATTGCATCGGCGACGAGGTCCTCCTCGACCACGACCACGTCGTCGACCCAGTTCTCGATGATCGGGCGCGTGAAGTCACCCGGCGACTTGACCGCGATGCCGTCGGCGAGCGTGACGATCGGACCGTCGGCCGGGGGCATGCCCGCATAGGGCGCACACGCGCGCACCTGCACCCCGATCACCCTGATGCGGGGGTTCGCACTCTTGCATGCGACCGCGACGCCCCCGGTGAGTCCTCCGCCACCGAGGGGCACGATGACCGTGGAGAGATCGGCGATGTCCTCCAGCAACTCGAGCCCGAGTGTGGCTTGACCCGCCACCACCACGGGGTCGTCGTAGGGATGGCAGAACTGCATCCCGGTCGACTCGGCTCTCTGGCGCGCCATCGTCACGGCATCTGTGAGCGAGTCACCGCCCTCGGTCAGCGTCGCTCCGTGACTGCGCACTGCGGCCATCTTCGACAGCGATGCACCGGCCGGCACGAAGATCTCGCAGGGGATGCCGTGGTGTCGCGCCGCGAAGGCGAGGGCCTGTGCGTGGTTCCCCGCACTGCCAGCGACCACACCGCGCGCGGCGCCCGATCCGAGCGAGGCGATCTTGGCCACCGCACCGCGGATCTTGAACGAGCCGGTGCGCTGGAGATTCTCGGCCTTCAAGACCACCGTTCCGCCGCATCGCTCCGACAGGGCGGCCGAGTCCACGACAGGAGTGCGCTTGACGACGCCGACCCCTGCCGCCCGGGCCGAGGCCATCTCGGCGGAACTCACGGGGCTCTTCGGCATGCAGCCCCTACCGTAGTGGTCGTGCGCGCAGTGCTCATCGGCAACACGGGGGACACCGATCCCGGTCTCGTTGGACACGCGATGCGTCGCGCGGGCTG
The DNA here is from genome assembly GCA_046091605.1 of Actinomycetota bacterium. GTDB lineage: Bacteria > Actinomycetota > Acidimicrobiia > Acidimicrobiales > Ilumatobacteraceae > UBA2093. The sequence goes on from JBJTCB010000063.1 coordinate 6,324, forward strand.
GTCGTTCACCGAACGCATCCGCGAGTCGCACCCGACATGGCCGCGTGACGCCGACGCCCCCGATCTCGAGGGTGCCGACCTCGTGGTGTCTCTCGGATCCGGATGGAGCACGTACTGGGATGATGTCGCCGACCCGGTGCGCGCCGAGCAGGAACTGATGCGCGCCGCTCTCGATGCGGGAGTGCCGGTCTTCGGGATCTGCTTCGGCGCCCAGCAACTCTCCACGGTCCTGGGCGGAACCGTGTCGCGCGCACCGAGGGCCGAGATCGGGTGGTGCACCGTGGATCCTGCACTCGAGTCGGGGTCCGGTGCACCAGCAGTGATGTTCGAGGGGCCGTGGATGCAGTGGCACTACGACGCCTTCACGGTGCCCTCGGGAGCGACACTTCTCGCACAATCCGATGCCGGCCCCCAGGCCTTCGTGCACCAACGCAGTGTCGGTCTCCAGTTCCATCCCGAGGCGACGGAGTCCATCGTGGCGCAGTGGTCGCGCGACGATGGCGCCGACGAACTCACTGCGGCGGGCACCGATGTCGAGTCGCTGCTGGACCAGACACGAGCAGAATTGGGATCGGCCCGGCGTCGTTGCGATGCGCTGGTGACGTGGGTGCTCGAGACCGCCGGATTCGGCCGCTAGTCGCGGGACCGCGGGGCCCTCGAACCTTTCACAACGATCTCGATGGGACTGAACGCCGGTGCTGCCCGTGGCGTTGTGGCGAACCTCACAAGGGCACATGAGCCCCGCCCGGGCCCGAAGTTGGGGCTCCATTCAGGCCCCGTAGTAGTTTCGGATCCGATGTCCCCCTTCCTCAGGTCGTATCTCACGGTGGTGTGGTTCGGTCTCGCCGCCTTCCTCGTGGCGGGTCTGCTCCTGGGGCTGTCGGCCCTGCTCCGGCCGAGCCGACCCACCCGCGAGAAGCTGCTGACCTATGAGTCGGGTGTCGATCCGGTGGGCGAGGGTTGGTCACAGAGCCAGATCCGCTACTACGTCTTTGCGCTGCTCTTCGTGATCTTCGATGTCGAGGCCGTGTTCATCTTCCCGTGGGCGACCCAGCTCGAGCGCTACGGCGGCTTCGGACTCGTGGAGATGGGCATCTTCGTGGCGATCCTGCTGCTCGGTCTGGTCTATGCATGGCGCAAGGGCGTCCTGCGGTGGGTCTGACGGGGAGAGGTCGAGATGGGACTCGTTGATCGCGGACGGCTGCCCAAGCCGCTGACCTCCCTGTTCAATCTCGGGCGCTCCTACAGCCTCTGGGTGTACCAGTGGGGACTCGCGTGCTGTGCGATCGAGATGGGTGCGGCCTTCGGGTCCCCCCGCTACGACGTGATGCGCCTCGGCGTCATCCCGCTTCCGGCATCCCCGCGCCAGGCCGATCTCGTGGTCATCTCGGGAACCGTCACCGACAAGATGGCGCCTGCGATCAAGCGCCTCTACGAGCAGATGCCCGAACCCAAGTACGTGATCTCGATGGGTTCGTGCGCCAATTGCGGCGGTCCGTACTGGGACAGCTACTCGGTGACCAAGGGCGTGGACCAGATCATCCCCGTCGACGTGTACGTGCCCGGATGCCCCCCGAGACCCGAGGCGCTCCTCGAGGGGATCGTGCTGCTCCAGCAGCGCATCAAGAACGAGGACATGGGTGCACGCTGGCGCGGCGAGGGCACCCGGCCGATGTCGGCCGTCGATGGATCGTCGGCAGAGAAGGGCGGTGTTCCCGTTGTCGTCGACTGAGACCACCGCAGAGGCGCGCGACGATGTCCGCTCGGCCGCGCTCGCCGAGGTGATCGGCGCGCTCGGTGACGCCGTGCGTGACTCACTGTTGAAGCCCGGCGACGACATCTGGGTGCGCGTCGACGCCACGGCCTGGCGCTCGACCGTGGAGACCCTGAAGTCGCTCGGCTACGGATACTTCTGCTTCTTGTCGGCGATCGACTGGATGCCATCTCCCTACGGCAAGGGTGAGGACGATCCGACCGAGCCGGCCGTCGAGCGCGACATGACGATCCGCCGGGGGTACGCGGGCGGCGAGTCGCGGTTCCAGGTCCTCGCGCGGTTCGTCAAGCCCTTCGAGAGCCTCGGCATCACTGTCAAGGCCGATGTGCCCGAGTCGATGTCGGTGCCGTCGATCTCGTCGGTGTTCGCGGGCGCGAACTGGCACGAGCGCGAGACGCACGAGATGTTCGGGATCTCCTTCGATGGACACCCGGACTTGCGCAACATGTACCTGCCGACCGACTTCGAGGGTCATCCCCTCCGCAAGGACTTCCCGCTCCTCGCGCGCATGGTGAAGCCCTGGCCGGGGATCGTCGATGTCGAACCGCTGCCGGGTGAGGATTCCGATGGAGAGGACGACGCATCATGACGATGCTCGGTGACCGCCAGCAACTCAGCTACATCGCGGCCCAGGCCGCCGATGCACGCGTGAATGTCGAGCTCGAGACCGAGGGCATGACCCTCAACATCGGGCCCCAGCACCCCGCCACCCACGGCACACTCCGCATCGTGGCGCGCCTCGACGGCGAGCAGGTGGTGTGGGCCGAGCCGGTGGCCGGGTACATGCACCGCGGCTACGAAAAGCTCACCGAGGTCCGCACGTTCCCGCAGGTGACCGCGCTCATCAACCGGATCGACTGGCTCGGATCGTTCGCCAACGAGGTGCCCTTCATCCTGGCGGCCGAGAAGCTGATGGGAGTCGAGGCACCGCCGCGTGCCCAGCACATCCGCACGATCCTGTTCGAGCTGTCGCGCATCGCGAACGTGTCGCTGTTCCTGGGAGACCTGGGTGTGCAGCTGGGTGCGGTGACCCCGGTGTTCTTCGCGTTCCGTGACCGCGAGTACGTGCTGAACCTGATCGAGGCCGCGACCGGCGGTCGTTTCCACCCCAACTTCGACCGCATCGGCGGACTCAAGGACGACCTGCCGGCCGGATTCATCGATGAGACACGCACCGTGATGGTGAAGCTGCGCCGGTTCTGCGACCAGATCGAGGACCTGCTCTTCGGCAACGAGATCTTCCAGTCGCGCACCCGCGGCGTCGGCGTGATCCCGCGCGACGTGGCACTCAGCTACGGCTTGTCGGGTGCGAACCTGCGCGCGAGCGGCGTCGACTGGGACCTGCGCCGCGACCAGGACCTCCCGATGGCGTGGAACAAGGCCGATTGGAAGGTCTGGACGCACCCCGACGGCGACTCGTTCGCCCGTTGCTGGGTGCGCCTGCAGGAGGTGCGCGAGTCCACCAAGATCGTCGACCAGTTGCTCGACACGATCCCCGCCGGACCGGTGATGACCAAGGTTCCCAAGATCATCAAGGTGCCCGAGGGCGAGGCCTGGGTCTCCACGGAGAACCCCCTCGGCGAGATGGGCTACTACGTGGTGTCCAAGGGTGACCTCGGTCCGTTCCGCGTCAAGATCCGTTCGGCCTCGTTCAACAACATCTCGATCGTGCCGTGGGTGCTGCGCGGTGTCTACGTGCCCGACATCATCACGATCCTGGCCTCGTTGTACTTCATCCTCGGAGACATCGACCGGTGATGGTCGGCGTCGAACTGGCCTACTGGGCCGAGTCGCTCCTGCGCGTGCTGGGTGGACTGGTCGCGGTGCTGCTGCCCGCGGGCACCGTCGTGTACCTGTTCCTGTTCAAGATGATGTCGTTCATGCAGTCGCGCCTCGGCCCGATGGAGGCCGGTCCCTACGGCTCGTTGCAGTTGTTCGCCGAGGTCGGCAAGTGGCTGCAGAAAGAGGACATCGTCCCCACGAACGCCCAACCCGAGGCCCGCATCTTCAAGATGGCCCCGTTGATCGTGCTCGCGAGCACGTTCCTGCTGGTCGTGGTGGTCCCCTTCGGACCCGACGCATGGTTCACCGACTTCGACGGTGGGATCTTCTACGCGCTCGCCGTGTCGTCGGTGTCGGTCCTGGGGATCCTGATCGCAGGGTGGTCGAGTGCCAACAAGTACTCGCTGCTGGGCGGTCTCCGCGCCGCCGGGCAGCTGATCGCCTACGAGCTGCCGATGGTGCTCGCGGTGATCGGCGTCGTGATCCAGGCCGGCACCATGAACCTGCAGAAGATCGTCGTGGCACAGAACGCGGGCGAGATCTTCGGCTGGGACGGGCTCGGCAACCCGTTCATCCTCACCCAGTTCGTCGGATTCCTCATCTTCATGATCGCGGTGCAGGCCGAGCTCACCCAGACCCCCTTCGACATGCCGATCGCGGAGTCCGAGCTGGTGTCGGGGTACATGACCGAGTACTCCGGTTTCCGGTTCCTCATCTTCTTCATCGGCGAGTTCGCGACCGCCGGTGTCTTCTCGATGATCGCCTCGATCCTGTTCCTCGGCGGGTGGGGTGTTCCCTTCGCCTGGTTCGGTTGGGCCGGCATCGATGACGTGGACAACTGGATGAACGTGGTCGGTCCGCTCATCCTGTTCACCAAGATGATCATCGTGGTGTTCTTCGTGATGTGGGTGCGTTTCTCGTACCCGCGCTTCCGCGAGGACCAGTTGCAGCGCTTCGCATGGAAGGTGCTGATTCCGATCTCGCTCGTCAACATCATGGTGACGGCCGTGCTGAAGGTGGCGTTCTGATGCCCAAGCCCAAGGTTCCCGGTCTCCTCAAGGGTCTCGGAGTGACGTTCTCGACGCTCGTGCGCACCGCGACCGACGGTGCCGCCACGGTGCAGTACCCCCACGAGAAGGAGACGCCGCCCATCAGGGCGCGGGGGGTCATCGCGCTGCACGAGGGCAACTGCACCTCGTGCATGCTGTGCTCGCGCTCATGCCCCGACTGGTGCATCTACATCGAGGGCCACAAGGAGCTCGCCCCGCCCCGTCGCGCGGGCGGCGCGCCGAGGAAGGTCAACAAGCTCGACCGATTCGACATCGACTACGCGCTCTGCATGTACTGCGGAATCTGCGTCGAGGTCTGCCCGTTCGACGCGCTCTTCTGGAGTCCCGAGTACGAGTACTCCGAGCCGCGCATCGCCGACCTGTTGCACGACAAGTCCAAGCTCGGCGAGTGGATGGAGACCGTGCCCGAGGCACCGGAGCTCGAGGCCGGCGCCGACAAGAAGGGCAAGAAGTGACCCTGGCCGCCGATCTCCTCGTGGCCCAGAACGTGGGCTTCTACCTGATCGCAGCGATCATGGTGCTGGGCGCCCTGCGCGTCGTCACGACCAACAACGTGGTGCACGCCGCACTGTGGCTGGTGGTGGTGCTGTCCGGTGCGGCGGCCCAGTACGTGCTCCTCGCGGCCGAGTTCGTGGCCCTCACGCAGATCCTCGTCTATGTCGGGGCGGTGATGGTGCTGTTCCTCTTCGGTGTCATGCTCACCCGCGCCAAGATCGGTGCCGAGCGCGACCTGAACAACAGGGGATGGTTCGTGGGGATCCCGGTGTCGGTCCTCCTCCTCGCCACGATGCTGATCGCGCTGAACGACGGGTTCGGCTCCGAGCGCATGCCGGTCGATGTCGCACCGATGGACACGGCCGTGGTCTCCGACCAGATCTTCGGTCCCTACCTGCTCCCGTTCTGGGCTCTGTCGTTCGTGCTGCTCGCGGCCGTGATCGGTGCCATCGTGCTCGCGAGGAAGGACTGACCGTGCTGCTGAACCAGTTCCTCTTCCTCTCGGCGATCCTGTTCTGCATCGGCGTCTACGGCGTGATCGCGCGGAAGAACGCGGTGCTCGTGCTGATGTCGATCGAGCTGATCCTGAATTCGGTCAACATCAACCTGCTCGCGTTCGCGATGCGCAACGGCAACGCCGACGGGCACACTTTCGCCCTCTACGTGATCGCGGTCGCAGCGGCCGAGGTGGGTGTCGGGCTCGCGATGGTTCTCCTGATGTACCGCAACCGCCGTTCGATCGCCCTCGACGAGCTCTCGGGAATGAGGGGCTGAGCGATGGTCGTCGCGGCGTCGGAGACCGCCGAGGTCGTGCTCACGTCGGGGTGGTTCCTCGAGAACGCATGGCTGATCCCGGTCATCCCGGCGGTCGCCTTCGTGCTCATCATCTTCTTCGGCAAGAGGATGCCCCGGAAGGGCGCCGAGTTCGGCATCGCCTCGATGGTGGGTGCCCTGGTGATCTCGGCGATGGCGGGGATGCAGTGGATCGACCGTGTGAACGCGGTGTCGGAGTACACCTACGTGCCACCGGTGGTGCGCACGTGGACCTGGTGGCAGAACGGCGGGGTCCATTTCGGGATCGGCCAGCACATCGACGGTCTCTCGGTGGTCGTGCTCGTGGTCGTGGCGTTCATCTCGACGCTCGTGCAGATCTACTCGACCGAGTACCTCCACGGCGACCGGCGGTACACGCACTTCTTCGGTGCGCTGACGCTGTTCTCAGCGGGCATGCTCAACATGGTCGTTGCCGAGAACATGATCCAGCTGATCCTGGGCTGGGAGATCATGGGCCTCTGCTCGTTCATGCTGATCGGGCACTGGTGGGAGGATGGCGCGAACTCGCGCGCGGCTCTCAAGGCGTTCTTCACCACCCGCACCGGCGACATCGGGCTTCTCGCCGGCACCTCGATCCTGTTCTTCGCGGCCAACGACTGGACCCAGAAGACGCTCGGCGTGTCGGGGTTCTCGATCCGCGGCCTCTCGGCGTGGGCTCTCTCCGGAGAGGGGAGCACCACGGCGATCACCGTCGGGGCGATCGCACTCTTCATCGCGTGCATCGGCAAGTCGGGTCAGTTCCCGCTGCACACCTGGTTGCCCGATGCGATGGCCGGTCCGACCCCCGTCTCGTCGCTGCTCCACTCCTCGACGATGGTGGTGGCCGGCGTCTTCCTCGTGGCCCGCGTGTACCCGGTGTTCTTCGAGGGGATGGACATCTACGGCTCTGGTCTGAACCTGATCGTTCTGATCGGGGGTGTCACGATCATCATCGCGGCCGCCCTCGCCTTCGTCCAGGACGACATCAAGAAGGTTCTCGCGTACTCGACCGTCTCGCAGCTCGGCTACATGATGATGGGACTGGGCGCGGGCGCGTGGCTGCCCGCGGTGTTCCACATCTTCACCCACGCGTTCTTCAAGGCGTGCCTGTTCCTCGGCGCGGGGTCGATCAGTCACAGCGCGTCGCACCACTCCTTCGACATGAAGAAGGACATGGGTGGCCTGCGCAAGCACATGCCGGTCACCTTCGCGACATGGGTGGTCTCGACGCTCGCCCTGATGGGTGTGTTCCCGTTCTCGGGCTTCTTCTCGAAGGACGAGATCATCGACAACGTCGGTCACGCGGGCTACACGGCCTTCATGTGGGTCGGATTGGTCGGTGCGTTCATGACGGCCGCCTACATGACGCGTGCGACCTACCTCACGTTCTTCGGTGAGCCGCGCGGTGCGGCTGCCGGTGAGCACCACGATGATCACGGCGCGCACGACACCGGCCATGACGCCCACGGGCACGATGCCCACGCCGGTCACGATGATCACGGCCACGATGCCCACCACGGCGGGGCGCATCATGGACCGCGAGAGTCGGGTCCGCTGATCACGATCCCTCTCGTGATCCTCGCCACTCTCGCGATCGGTTCGGGACTGCTGAACGCCGTCCCCTTCGGTCACTCATGGGAGAACTTCAAGAAGTGGGTCGAGCCCCGCGCCGAGGTCGTGAGTGCGACCGGCATCGCCAGTGTCGTGGGCGGCCTCGGCGAGGCACGCATCGCCGCCGGTGGGGAGGAGAGCGACAGCGGGGAAGCCAAGGGTGGCGAAGAGGGCCACCACACGTCCCCCTGCGGCAGCGAGAAGCCCGAGGGCGGAGTGTGTCCGGCGCCCTACGTGAAGCACGCCGAGTTCAAGTGGTCCAAGGCTTCGATCTCCCTGGTGCTGGTGTTCGCGGGCATGATCGCGAGCTGGTTCCTGTGCATCCATTTGTACGGCCGCAGGGCGGGACCTTTCGTCGGTCTCACGTCGCGCAATGGTGCGGCCAGGGCGGGCCACCGGTTCCTCGTGAACAAGTACTACCTGGACCACCTGTACGAGAACGTGATCGTGCGCACGCTCGCACACCCCGTCGCGCGGGCGGCGTACTGGTTCAACCAGCGCGTCCTCGACGGCACGGTGAACGGGGTCGGCACCACCTCGAGGCGGATCGCCGGGTGGGTCTACAAGAACATCGATCAGCGCGTCGTCGACGGCGCGGTGAACGCATCGGGTGCCGGGGCACAGGGTGCGGGGCGGGCTCTCCAGCCGGTCCAGTCGGGCAAAGTCAGTCAGTACGGGGCGCTGCTCTTCGGTGCAGCCGCGGTGGGTGCCCTCGTGCTCGTGATCATCAACACGTGAGGGAGCGATGGGAATGCAAGTCCTGAGCGACAACAACTGGATTCTCACGGTGGGGACGTTCCTCCCGCTCGTGGGTGTCCTGATCATGCTCTTCGTGCCGAAGGCCGAGGAAGCAACGTCGAAGGCGATCGGCATCGCGACCGCGGCCGCCACCCTGGTGGTGGGCGTGCTGACCCTCGTGCTGTTCGACTACGGCAAGGCCGGCGAGATGCAGTTCGTGGCGAACGCCGAGTGGATCCCCGTCATCAAGTCGACGTACTTCATCGGCATCGACGGGATCAGCCTCCCGCTCTACTTCCTGTCGATGGTGATCACGCTGCTCGTGATGATCTACTCGTGGGACCACGTGCCCTCACCGGGCAACCCGAAGGCGTTCTTCATCCTGATGCTGGTCCTCCAGACCGGCATGGCCGGGTCGTTCATCGCGCGGGATCTCGTGCTGTTCTTCGTGTTCTTCGAGCTCGTCCTGCTGCCGATGTACTTCATGATCGGAGTCTGGGGAGGCGAGCAGCGCCAGTACGCATCGCTCAAGTTCTTCCTCTACACGATGTTCGGGTCGGCCCTCATGCTGGTGTCGTTCCTCGCACTCTTCTTCAAGACCGGTGCCGAGAGCTTCGCGATCCCGTACCTCGTCGAGAACGGCGGTGCGATCGCCAAGAACACCCAGATCTGGATCTTCGCGGGCATGTTCATCGGCTTCGCGGTGAAGGTCCCGATGTTCCCGTTCCACACCTGGCTCCCCGATGCCCACACGCAGGCACCCACGCAGGGGTCGGTGATCCTGGCGGCGATCCTGCTGAAGCTCGGCACCTACGGTTTCGTGCGCATCGCGATCCCGGTCCTGCCCGACGCGGCACGCGAATGGGCACCGTGGATCGGTCTGCTCGCGGTGATCGGCATCATCTACGGAGCCTTCGGCTGTCTCGCCCAGACGGACATGAAGCGCCTGATCGCGTTCTCGTCCGTGGCGCACATGGGCTTCGTGATGCTGGGCATCTCCACCCTCACCGAGTTCGGAGTGAACGCGGCAATGTTCGGAATGGTCGCCCACGGTCTCATCACCGGAATGCTCTTCTTCGTCGCGGGCAGCGTGAAGCAGCGGTACCACACGCTCGAGATCAAGCGCCTCTCGGGGATGCTGACCCAGATGCCGCGGCTCGGGTGGATCCTCGGGTTCTGTGCGATGGCCTCGCTCGGTCTGCCCGGACTTGCCGGGTTCTGGGGTGAGTTCCCCGCGATCCTGTCGGCCTACCAGCCGGCTAAGGGGCTGCCCGTCGAGACCTTCCGCACGTACATGGTGATCGCCGCGATCGGCACCGTGTTCGCCGCGGCCTACCTGCTGTGGCTCTACCAGCGCACGGCCTTCGGCGAGCCGACGGCCGAGTTCTCCGGCCACGGCGACGGACACAGCGATGACCACCACGACCTCCACGATGTGGGGATCTACGAGTGGATCGCATGGACGCCGCTACTCGTGTCGATCGTGGTCTTCGGTGTGTACCCGCAGTTGATGTTCAAGGTGCTCGATCCCGCGGTCAGCGTCACGATGAAGGTCTTCACCGGGGGCTGATCCGTGTCGTTCCTCACCGCCGTCACCGAGTGGGTCGCGCCCACGATCGACTACCACGCACTCGCGCCCGAGATCATCCTCGCGGCAGGGATCGTGGTGGTGCTGCTCGCCGACTTGTTCCTCCCCGAGGCCCGCAAGTCGCTGATCAGCCCGCTCGCGAGCACGAGCCTGCTGGCGGCGTTCATCCCGGTGCTCACCCTGGCGCTGTCCGACGGACCACGGATGATGTTCGACGGTCGTTACGTGGTCGACGACTTCTCGCTCGTGATCAAGGGGCTCTTCCTGCTCGCTGGCTACGTCGTGGTCCTGTTGTCGGCCGACTATCTGCGCGACGGCGACTACCACATCGGTGAGTTCTGGTTCCTCATGCTGTCGAGCCTGCTCGGCATGGTCATGATGGCCTCGAGTCGCGATCTCGTGAGCATCTTCGTGGCGCTCGAGTTCCTGTCAATCCCGGCCTACATGATGGCCACGTGGCGCAAGCGCGACGCCCTGTCGAACGAGGCCGGCATCAAGTACTACCTGCTGGGGGTGTTCGCCTCGGCGGTTCTGCTCTACGGAATGTCGCTCCTCTACGGCATCACGGGTTCGACCCTGCTGGTCGACATCGGAGATGAACTCGCCGGCGATGTCACCGCGATCCGTGCTCTCGCGGTCCTCTTCGTGATCGTGGGATTCGCCTTCAAGGTGTCGGCCGTGCCGTTCCACACCTGGGCGCCCGACACCTACCAGGGTGCACCGACCCCGGTGACCGCGTTCCTGTCGGTCGCCTCCAAGGCGGCGGGTTTCGTGGCGATCGTGACCGTGGTCTTCACCGCGGTGCCCGGTCTCAAGGATGTGTGGCAGCCGGTGTTCTGGGTGCTCGCGGCCCTGACAATGACGGTCGGCAACGTCGTGGCCCTGCGCCAGACCAACATCGTGCGGATGCTCGCCTACTCGAGCGTCGCCCAGGGCGGTTTCATCTTGATGCCGCTGGCGGTGGCGGGAGAGTCGGCTGCATCGGGTCAGGCCCTGCGCGCCATCGTGACGTACCTGTTGCTGTACGCGGCGACCAACCTCGGCACCTTCGCGATCGTGATCGCGGTGGCCCGCAAGACCCGCAGCGGGGAGATCTCGTCCTACGGCGGCCTCTTCGGGTACGCGCCGGGACTCGCGACCTTGATGACGATCTTCCTGGCGTCGCTCGCGGGCATTCCGCCGGTGGGTGGCTGGTTCGGCAAGTTCGCCGCATTCCAGGCGTTGATCTCGGCCGGGACCGGGTGGGGCTATGCGCTCGCGGTGATCGGCGGCATCAACTCGGCCGTCGCCTTCGGCTATTACGGCCAGGTGATGCGCGAGATGTGGATGAAACCCGCACCCGATGGCGACACATCGCCGATCGAGGTGCGTCCCGCGATCGCAGTGGCGCTCGCGATCACCGCGGGTCTCACGCTCGTGCTCGGTGCGCTGCCGGGTCTCGTCGTGCACTTCGGCGACCTCGCGGGTCTCGCCGGTGTCGTCGGCGGCTGACGACCTCCGCGCCCTGATCGCCGCTCGCGGCGGTCGCATCCCCTTCGCCGAGTTCATGCGCCTCGCCCTCTACGGTGAGCATGGGTTCTACTCCTCCGGCGGTCGCGCGGGTCGTCGCGGTGATTTCCTCACCTCGCCCGAGGTCGGACCGTTGTTCGGGGTGGTCGTGGCGCGCGCACTCGACGGCGAATGGGAACGTCTCGGCCGACCCGATGGGTTCACCGTGGTCGATGCCGGAGCAGGGCCGGGGACCCTCGCCCGGTCGGTCATCGCCGCGCGCCCGGCGTGCCTGGAGAACGGTCGCTACATCGCGGTCGAGTCCAGTGCGGCACAACGCGCGATGCACCCCGGGGAGGTGGAGTCGGTGGCGACGATGCCCGAGCACATCGACTGCGGTGTCGTGGTCGCGAACGAACTTCTCGACAACCTCGTGTTCCGCCTGTTCGTGCACGACGACGGATGGCGCGAGGCGTTCGTCACCGCGCAGGGCGACGGATTCTCAGAGGTCCTCGGTGCCGTCGAGACCCCGGTCTTTCTTCCGGCGGGGGCCCCGCACGGAGCGAGAGCGCCGCTCCAGGATGCAGCCCGGGAGTGGTTGTCGTCGACCCTGGGGTGTCTCGGGCGCGGTCGTGTGGTCGTCGTCGATTACTGCTCCGTGCTCACCACAGAAGTCGCCGTCTCGCCGTGGAGGGAGTGGCTGCGCACGTATCGCGGTCATGAACGGGGTGCGCACTATCTCCGCGAACCGGGGAGTCAGGACATCACCACCCAGGTCTGCATCGACCAGTTGGTCGCGGTGCGCGAGCCCGATGCGGTGCGCACGCAGGCCCAGTTCCTGCAGAGATGGGGGATCGACGATCTCGTGGCCGAGGGCAAGCGTGCATGGGAGGCATCGGCTGGGGCCCCGACGCTCGAATCGATGCGGATGCGCAGCCGAGTCAGCGAGTCGGAGGCTCTGCTCGATGCCTCGGGGCTCGGCGGTTTCACCGTGATCGAGTGGCAGGTCGGCTGACCCGGATCGTGTCGCGGCTCGGGGTCAATCCGGGATCGATGTGAGCCAGGCTCCCGAGATCACCACGCACATCCCCACGACGGCGACGAGGGTCACAGACTCGTCGCGGAACACGAGACCGAGGATCACCGCCACGATCGGCGTGAAGAACACCCCGATCACGCCGCGCACCGCGCCGGCGCGCACCATCAACTTGCCGAACATCACGTAGGCGAATCCCGTCCCGAGTGCCCCGAGCGTGGCGAGCGCCGCCACCGCCGACCAGTCGAACTCGCTCGCCGCAAGCGCGGGGACACCGAACGGCAGCGAGAAGGCGAGGGCGAACAACTCCTGCCACAGAAGCACGGTGAGGGTGCCATGGCGCATCTGCAGCTCGCGCGACAGGATGCTCGTGAAGGCGTAGCAACACGTCGCCACGAGCAGGAACATCACACCGTGGACCGACGCACCCTTGTCGTCGCCGACCGATCCGAACGAGATCATCGCGATGCCGAGGAACCCGATGAGGACGGCGGTGATTCGCCTCCTCGAGGGCATCGTGCGGGTCAGGATCGCCGCTGCGACCACGGTGGTGACGGGGATGGACCCGTTGATCATTCCCGCGACCGATGACGACACCGTTCGCTCCGCGAGCGGATAGAGATGGAACGGGATCGTCATCGCGACGAAACCGAGCACGGCGACCCGTCCGATGTCGGCACGGGGGATCCGCTTGCGGGCCGCGGGGAAGAGCGCGAGTGCGGCCGCACCGAAGGCGAGCCGTGCCATGGGGACCACGGCGACCGACACGTGGTCGATCGCGATGGCGATGAAGAGGAACGATGCACCCCAAGTGATCGCGACCGCGCTCGTCATGCCCCACTCGACCGGGCCGAACCGACCGGAGGTGTCGGCGGCGGAACTGGCGGCGGGGCCACTTGTGGTCATCGGGACATTCTTCTCGCTCCCACCCTTCGGGACGGGGTTCCCCGCCCACTAGCGTCGTGGTGACCCGGGGGTTCGACATGTCCGACAAGCACGATGCCATCGACGACCTGCTGCTCGAGCAGAGGAAGTTTCCTCCGACCGAGACGTTCAAGAAGGGCGCCCATGTCGTGGGGACGCACCTCTACGACGAGGCGAACACCGACTACGAGGCCTTCTGGGCGCGCCAGGCCGCCGAGCTCGTCGAGTGGGCCGAGCCGTGGCACACGGTGTGCGAATGGGAGCTCCCCTTCGCGAAGTGGTTCATCGGCGGGAAGTTGAATGTGTCATGGAACTGTCTCGATCGCCACGTCCTAGCCGGACGCGGCGACAAGGTCGCCTTCCACTTCGAGGGTGAACCGGGCGACACGCGCACGGTGACCTATGCCGAGTTGCTCGATGACGTGCAGAGGTTCGCCAACGTCCTCAAGGGTCTCGGGGTCGGTCGCGGGGACCGCGTGAACATCTATCTCCCGATGATCCCGGAGGCAGCCGTGGCGATGCTGGCGTGTGCGCGCATCGGAGCCGCTCACTCCGTGGTCTTCGGCGGGTTCTCCTCGCAGGCGCTCGCAGATCGCATCAACGATGCCGAGGCCAAGGTTCTCGTCACTGCCGACGGCGGTTGGCGGCGTGGGGAGATCTTCCCCCTCAAGCCCCAGGCCGACGAGGCCCTGCGCGACACGCCCTCGATCACCGCTGTCGTGGTGGTGCGGCGGGGCGGCAACGAGGTGCCGATGACACAGGGCCGCGATCACTGGTGGCACGACCTCATGGCATCGGCCGAGGCCGACTGCCCTGCCGAACCGATGGACTCTGAACAGTTGTTGTTCCTGCTCTACACGTCGGGCACCACCGGCAAGCCAAAGGGGATCATGCACACCACGGGCGGGTACCTCACGCACGTGACCTACACGCACAAGTACGTGTTCGACATCCACCCCGAGACCGATGTCTATTGGTGCACCGCCGATGTCGGTTGGGTGACCGGTCACAGCTACATCGTCTACGGACCGCTCTCGAACGGTGCGACGCAGGTGATGTACGAGGGTGTGCCCAATCATCCCGGGAACGACCGCATGTGGCAGATCGTCGAGAAGTACGGGGTCACGATCTTTTACACCGCACCGACGGCGATCCGCACCTACATGAAGTGGGGGATCGAGGAACCCGCCAAGCACGATCTCTCGTCGTTGCGCCTGCTCGGGAGCGTGGGCGAGCCGATCAACCCCGAGGCCTGGATGTGGTACCACGAGCACATCGGTGGCGGGAGGTGCCCGATCGTGGACACCTGGTGGCAGACCGAGACGGGTGGAATCATGATCTCGCCGCTCCCGGGTGCCACCACCACCAAGCCCGGCTCGGCCACATTCCCCCTGCCCGGTGTCGGTGCCGAAGTGGTCGACGACGAGGGGCGCATCGTCACCAAGGGCGGTGGCTATCTCACGCTCACCCACCCGTGGCCGGGGATGCTGCGCGGGATCTGGGGCGATCCGCAGCGCTACACCGACACGTACTGGAGCAGGTTCGCCGGCCGCTACTTCGCCGGTGACGGCGCCAAGCTCGACGACGACGGCTACCTGTGGTTGCTCGGTCGCGTCGACGATGTGATGAACGTGTCGGGCCACCGCATCTCGACCACCGAGGTGGAGTCGGCGCTCGTGTCGCACCCAGCCGTCGCCGAGGCCGCCGTGGTGGGGGCGAACGACGCCACCACCGGGCAGGCCATCATCGCCTACGTCACCCTCGTGGGCGGTGCCTCGGCCGACGAGCAGGACCTGCGCAACCATGTCGCGCGCGAGATCGGCGCGATCGCCAAGCCCAAGACGATCTACTTCACCCCCGATCTGCCCAAGACGCGGAGCGGAAAGATCATGCGGCGGCTCCTGCGCGACGTGGCAGAGGGGCGCAACCTCGGCGACACCACGACCCTCGCGGATGCGAGCGTGGTGAACGAACTGCAGAAGCGCGCCGCCGAGGCGCCGACCGAGGACTGACCCGGTTCAGCGCACGAGCGCGACGATCATCGCGACCACGAGGCTGCCGAGCAAGCCCGTGATCCACCGAGTCTGCACGGCGGCGAGTCGATGCATCTCGGCGAGCAGTTCCATGCGCAGTGCCTCGATGTGGTGGATGCGCGCGACGTCGTCCCAA
>JBJTCB010000064.1:0-9546 GCA_046091605.1 Actinomycetota bacterium
CCCGGGCACGAGTCGGGAACTCTCGTGAACGGTCTGTTGCACCTGTTCCCCGAGATCGCCGGGATCGGCGAGACGATGCGACCGGGAATCGTGCACCGCCTCGATGTCGGCACATCCGGGCTGCTCGTGGTCGCGCGAACCCAGCTCGCCTACAAGACCCTCGTCGATGCATTGTCTGAGCACGAGGTGAACAGGGTCTATGACGCTCTCGTGTGGGGTCACCTCGATGCGGGTTCGACGATCGTGGACGCACCGATCGGACGCGATCCCCGCGACCCCACCCGCATGGCGGTGGTGCGTGAGGGCAAGTGGGCCCGGACCAAGGTGGAGGAGGTGGAGCGTTTCACCGAGCCGGCCGAGTTGAGCCTCGTGCGGTGCACGCTCGAGACAGGGCGCACGCACCAGATTCGTGTGCATCTCGCCGCGATCGACCACCCTGTTGTCGGCGACGCAACATACGGTGGCGCGCGATCGGGTCTAGTGGTCCGCCGTCCGATGCTCCATGCGAGGCGACTCGAGTTCGAGCATCCCGCGAGCGGTGAGCGCCTCTCGTTCGAGTGCGAACCGCCCGCCGACATGGTCGCAGTCATCGTCGCGTGTTCGTGACCCGCTGGTGATCCGGTCGGCGCGCTGTCGTGATGACCGGGACGTGACCGGGGCGTCAGTGGTGGAAGTCGGCGCCGGGCCACTCACCCTCGCCGGTCGCGGCACGCGCGAGTTGGGCGAGGGTGTAGGAGTCGAGGTGCTCGCGCATGTGCCGCGCGGCGATGTCCCAGATGGCGAGCAAGACGCACTGGCCCTCGTGATCGCAGGCGCCGGCTTGGTGCGGTTGACCGAAATCACCGAGAGTGATCGGTCCATCCACGGCCGAGATCACCTCGGACAGCCTGATCTCGGCGGGGTCGCGGGCCAACACATAGCCTCCGCCGACGCCGCGCTTGGAACGAACCAGTCCCGCGCCCTTCAATGCGAGCAGGATCTGTTCGAGATAGGGCTGGGGGAGACCCGTGCGCTCTGCGATGTCGCGCACCGAGGTCGGTCCTGCGGAATCGGCATGCAGTGCCAGGGACAAAAGGGCGCGGCAGGCATAGTCGCCGCGGGTGGACACTCGCACGAGCCCATCGTAGGTGCTGGACTGTGGGCGTGAACGTCCCATCAGCAGCGCTTCCCCTGCTCCCGCGTTACGGGGCTGACTGCACGGCGTCGCTGGTGCCCGCTCTGCTCGGCCCGAAGGGGACCTCCGACCTGCCGAGTTGGTTCCCGGCGACGGCCGCCGGTGCGCGGCGCGTCGTCGTGCTGGTGCTCGACGGGTTGGGATGGAACCAGCTCGAGACCCGCAGGGATCTGGCCCCGGTGCTCGCCTCGATGGATGCGGTGTCGATCACCACTGTCGCGCCCACGACGACGGCCACGGCGCTCACCTCGATCACCACTGGACTCACGCCGGGCGAACACGGGATCGTCGGCTGGCGAATGGACATGGGTGACACGGTGATGAACGTCCTCCGGTGGGCCGATGCGGCCGGTGACCGGCGCATCTCGCACCCACCGCCCCTCATCCAGTCGTGTCCGCCGTTCCTCGGCATGCGTGTCCCCGTGTCGAGTCGGGCCGAACTCGAGGGCACCGGATTCACCGAGGCCCATCTCGCCGGGGTCAGACCGGTCGGATGGCGCGTCGCATCGTCGATTCCCGTCATCGTTGCCGAGGCACTCGCCGACGGGGACACCTTCGTGTACGCCTATTACGACGGGGTCGACAAGGTCGCTCACGAGCGGGGGTTCGGTCCGTACTACGACGCAGAACTCTCCCAGGCTGATCGACTCGTCGGGGACATCCTCGAGCGGCTCGACTCCGACACCGCTCTCGTGGTGACAGCCGACCACGGTCAGGTGCACGTGGGCACCCGCATCATCCGTCCCGGGCGCGAGATCACCGATCTCGTGCGACACCAATCGGGCGAGGGTCGATTCCGTTGGCTGCACGCGAGGCGCGGCGCGGAACGGGGACTGCGCGAGGCGTGCGAAGTGCACGCCGACGTCGCGTGGGTGGTGACCAGGGAGCAGATGGTCGATGAGGGATGGTTCGGCCCTCGCGTCGCAGATGCGGTGCTGCGACGGCTCGGCGACGTGGCACTGGTCGCGCGCGAATCGGTCTCATTCGAGGACCCCGCCGAGGCCGGGGGATTCGACCTGGTGTGCCGCCACGGCTCGATGACTGCCGACGAGGTCCTCGTCCCTCTCGCGGTGGCTCGGGGCTGGTGAATCGGGCGCCGGATCGGCAGAATGGGGTCGTGTCCGAGCAGTCAGAGAATGGTCAGTCGCCCACGCACATCACCGGAGCCGAGGTGATCGACGCGCAGGGGATGCACGATCAACAGTCGGAGGCCGTGACCGAGCCCGCCAAGGTGATGCGCATCGGATCGATGGTCCGGCAGCTTCTCGAGGAGGTGCGCGGCACGACACTGGATGAGCCGAGTCGAGAGCGTCTCGCTGAGATCTACGAGCGCTCGATCACGGAGATCTCGACCGCGTTGTCGCCCGATCTGGCCGAGGAACTGCACATGCTCGCTCTGCCCTTCAAGGAGGGTGAGGTGCCCAGCGAGGGGGAATTGCGCGTTGCCAAGGCCCAGTTGGTCGGATGGCTCGAGGGTCTGTTCCACGGCATCCAAGCGACACTCTTCGCACAGCAGCTCGCGGCCCGCCAGCAGATCGAACAGATGCGCCAGATTCCCCCGCAGCAGGCCTCCGGACGCGGTGGCGACCCAGGCGGCACCTACCTCTGAGACCGCCGGTTGGCGTGGGTGAATCGCCCGTGTCGGCCCGTGTGCGTCTTTCCGACGACGGCACAGGCGACTGCTATTTTCGGGGAAACCACACCGGTGTGACTTGGCGCGGATGACCGTCGACTCGTCGCCCGCGGTGCCGGAATCGATCGCAGCGAGAGACAGGAGGGTCCGATGAGTTCGTCGTTCGCCCACCTGCACGTGCACACCGAGTATTCGATGCTCGATGGGGCCGCGAGAATCGATGCTCTCGTGGCCAAGGCCGTGGCTGATGGTCAACCGGCTCTCGGCATCACCGACCACGGCAACATGTACGGGGTCATCGACTTCTACAAGGAGTGCACGAAGGCCGGCATCAAACCGATCATCGGCACCGAGGCCTACATGGCCCACGACCATCGCACCGAGAGGATCGTGAGGCGCGGTCGCCTCGACGACAACGGGGGTGCCGACGAGGGCGGCAAGAAGCAGTACTACCACCTCACCCTGCTCGCCGAGAACGAGGAGGGCTACAGGAACCTCATCAAGCTCTCGAGCCTGGCCTTCCTCGAGGGGTACCACTACAAGCCGCGCGTCGACTGGGAGTTGCTCGAGCGCCACGCCCGGGGACTCATCGCGACCACGGGATGCCTGGGGGGTCACGTGCTCCAGGCCCTCCTGCGCGGCGACGAGGAGGATGCCGTCCGGAAGGCGGCCCGACTGCAGGAGATCTTCGGCAAGGACAACCTCTTCGTCGAGCTGCAGGATCACGGCATCGCGAACCAACGGTTGACCAATCCGAGACTCGTCGAGATCGCGCGGCGCATCGGGGCGCCCCTGCTCGCCACGAACGACTCCCACTACGTCGAGCGCCATGACCACGAGGCGCATGATGCGCTGCTGTGCGTGCAGACCGGTGCGGTGATGTCCGATCGCGACCGGTTCCGCTTCGAGGGCAACGAGCACTACCTGAAGACCTCGGCCGAGATGCGCGCCCTCTGGTCGGAGTTGCCGGATTCGTGCGACAACACGCTCTGGATCGCAGAGCGCGCCCAGGTGGACCTGACATTCGGGCAATACCACCTGCCCGACTTCCCCCTGCCCGCGGGGTTCGCAACGGCGGGGGAGTACCTGGCTCACCTCGCGCGCGAGGGGGCCCGCCAGAGGTGGGGTGAGAATCTTCCCGAGAGCGTCGTCGAGCGGCTCGCCTACGAGCTGAAGGTGATCGACGACATGGGCTTCTCGGCCTACTTCCTGATCGTGTGGGACCTCATCCGCTACGCCCGGGAGTCGGGCATCCGTGTCGGCCCCGGTCGCGGCTCTGCGGCCGGCTGTGCGGTGGCGTATTGCTTGCGGATCACCGAACTCGACCCGATCCGCTACGACCTGCTGTTCGAGAGGTTCCTCAACCCATCGCGCGTGTCGATGCCCGACATCGACATGGACTTCGACTCGCGCCACAGGGACCAGATGATCCGGTATGCCGCCGACAAGTACGGCCGCGATCGCGTCGCCCAGATCATCACGTTCTCCACGATCAAGTCGCGCAATGCGGTCCGTGACGCGGCACGCGTGCTCGGCTACGAGTATGCGGTCGGTGACAAGATCGCCAAGGCGATGCCACCCCTCAACCAGGGTCGTGACACGCCGTTGCAGTACTGCCTCGAGTTCGACGAGGGCCATGCCGACGGCTACCGGGAGGCCCAGGGTCTTCGCGATCTGGTTGCCACCGACGAGGTCGCCAAGCGTGTCGTCGACGTGGCCAAGGGTCTGGAGGGCATGAAACGCAGCGATGGAATCCATGCCGCCGCCGTCGTGATCGCGCCCAGACCGCTCATCGAGTACCTCCCGATCCAACGCAAACCCACGAGCGATCTCACCATTGACGAGGCCCCGATCGTGACCCAGTACGAAATGCACGGGGTGGAGGATCTGGGCCTGCTGAAGATGGACTTCCTCGGCTTGCGCAACCTCGACGTGATCACCGACGCCGTCGAGATGATCAGGCGCCAGCGGGACCCGGACTTCGACATTGATTCTGTCCCGCTGGATGATCCCGAGACATTCGCTCTCCTCGGCCGGGGCGACACGATCGGGGTGTTCCAGCTCGAATCCGCGCCGATGCGGGCGCTCCTCAGGTCGATGAAGCCGACGGCTTTTGAGGACGTGTGCGCGGTGTTGGCGCTCTACCGACCCGGTCCCATGGGCGACAACATGCACAACGACTACGCGGCCATCAAGAACAACCGCAAACAACCCGAGTACTTCCACCCCGACGCGGCCGAGGTGCTCCACGACACGTTCGGTCTGATGGTGTACCAGGAGAGCGTGATGCGGGTGTCGCAGAAGTTCGCCGGCTACTCGCTCGCACAGGCCGACAACCTGCGCAAGGCCTGCGGAAAGAAGGACGCTGCGTTGATGGCCCGCGAGGAGGAGTCGTTCGTCTCGGGATGCGAGACCACCGGGTACGGCCGGGATCTGGGCCATTACCTGTTCGGTGTCATCCGGAAGTTCGCCGACTACGCCTTCGCCAAGAGCCACGCCTACGGCTACGGACTCGTCACCTATCAGACGGCCTATCTCAAGGCGCACTATCCGGTCGAGTACACGGCCTGCCTCCTCACGTCGGTGAAGGGCAACTACGACAAGGCGGCGGTGCACCTGTCCGATGCGCGCGCGATGGGTATCGACGTGATGTCGCCGGACATCAACATGGGAAGGTCCGACTTCGAGGCGGTCACCGGGGACGGGGCGCGCCGCATCGTCTTTGCTCTCTCGGCGGTGCGCAACGTGGGCGAGGGTCTCGTGCGGTTGATTCTCGAGGAGCGGGACGCGAACGGGTCGTTCGAGTCGTTCCACGATTTCGCGCGGCGGGTGCCCGAACAGGCCCTGAACAAGCGCGCGGTGGAGTCGTTGATCAAGGCGGGGGCCTTCGACACCCTCGGTCATCCGCGTCGCGGACTGCTGACGGTGCACGAGACCCTCATCGAGCGCGCGATCGCCGGGCGGCGCGAGGCCGAACGCGGCGTCATGTCGCTGTTCGGTGAGATCGCCGGAGCGGGCGAGGGATCATGGAGCGACGAGACGCCGATTCCCGACCTCGAGTTCGGCAAGGCAGACCGGTTGAGGCACGAGAAGGAGATGCTCGGTCTCTACATCTCCGATCACCCGCTCAAGGGGATCGAGGGTGCACTGAGGCGCCTGATCAACACCTCGATCGCCGATCTCGGCGAGCGCGAGGCGGGTATGGCCACGATCGGGGGTGTGGTGTCATCGTTGAACAGGCGCTTCACCCGCAAGGGCGACCAGATGGCCACGTTCATCCTCGAGGACATGGATTCATCCGTCGAGGTGACGGTCTTTGCCAAGACTCTCGCCGAACACGGACACCTCCTCGCCGACGACACGATCGTGACCGTCATGGGGCGGCTGAACAAGCGCGACGAGGGTCCCTCGAGCTTCGTCGCCCAGAAGATCACCGCGCCGAGCAACTTGCACGACTACGTGCCAGAGGTCGTGCTCGCGCTCCCGTCGGGCTTCACACCGGACAAGTTGGAGACCCTGAAGTCGATCATCGCCGAGTTCCCCGGGGCATCACCCTGCAAAGTGCGACTGGCCGGTGGCAAGACATTCGATCTCGGGCCGCGCGGACTCGTCGATTACGAGAAGGCAGTCGGGCCCCTCAGGGTGGCATTCGGCTCCGGTGCCGTCTCGGTGATCTGACCCGCGCCGACGAACCGTTCCGACTCGCCCGCTCGTGCCGGTTGCCTGTGCGGAGTCTTCCGTTCGGCTTCGAGGCCACGAATTTGGCAGAATGGAGTCTCATCCGCCGCGGACGTCCGCGGCGCCGATCGAGGGAGAACGGAAGGCAGATGTCGTTGGTCGTGAAGACCCAGGACTCCAGCGCCCTGACCGAGGCCCAGATCGAGGAGATGGTCGGCATCGGGGGAGCCTTCAAGGAGGGCGCCTTTCTGGCTGCCAAGGACCAGTGGGTCCTGTGCACCCTCGCGTCCGTCGACGGCAAGTTGCACGGCGTCACGTTCTCGACCCTCGAACGCATCGGGGGCACGCCCTGTGTCCTGATCGGGTTGATGACCGTGAAGCGCACCGGCAAGCGCGACCAGGTGCTGAAGGGGTTGATGGGCGAGGCCTTCCACCGGGCGCTGATGGCCTTCCCCGATGAGGACGTCGTGGTGGGCACCCGATTCGTCACTCCCGACGGGATGGAGGCCTTCAAGTCGCTCACCGAGATCATCCCCCGGTCCGGACACCGCGCCGTGGGCGAGGAGCGCGCGTGGGGTCGGCGGCTCGCGAAGCGCTTCGGAGTCGATGCGAACTACGACGAGCAGAGCTTCGTCGTCAAGGCGGCCGGCCAGAGCGGCTTCCTCGACCACGAGTCGTCGAAGCCCGAGAAGATCCCCGCGACGGTTGTCGAGCTCTTCAAGGGAGTGAACCCGAAGAAGGGTGGCGTGCTGATCGTGCACGGCTGGACGATGGCGGAGAGCCTCGTCAAACTCGGCGCCCGCGCCTGAGGCGCCGATGGAATTCCGCGAGGTGGTGCGGGCCCGCCGCATGACCCGCGACTTCTCGTCCGCTCCCATCGATCCCTCGGTCGTGGAGAGGTGCGTCGAGCTCGCTGGTCGGTCACCGAGCGCGGGAAAGACATCGGGATGGCACCTCGTGGTGCTCGAGGGAGACGAGGTCTCGCGTTACTGGAACATCGCCCTTCCGGCCGCCAGGCGCGCAACATTCACATTCCCCGGTCTGCTCGCGGCTCCGTTCCTCGCGCTGGTGCTGGCAGACCCCCGTGACTATCTCGCGAGATACTCAGAACCGGACAAGAGCGCGACAGGACTCGGGCACGACCAGGGTGCATGGCCCGCGCCCTATTGGACGATCGATGCTGCCTTCGCCACGATGACTCTGCTGCACGCGCTCGAGGACGAGGGGCTCGGCGCGCTCTTCTTCGCCCATGTCGAGGAGTCGGCCCTGCGGCGGGAGTTCGCGGTTCCCGACGAGGTCGTCTTCCTGGGGACTCTCTGTGCGGGTCATCGTGCCGAGGGTGCGGGGCGTCCCGGGCGGAGTGCGGCGCGCCCCGGTCGCTCGGTGGGCGAGATCATCCACCGTGGCCGGTGGTGAACAGTCAGCCCCCGAAACAGCTCTGGCGCAACTGTTCGGCGAGCATCGCCGGGTCGGCGGCGGGGAGCAGGCACGCCCCCTCGCGGCACACGTAGGCCTTGCCGGGTTCGCGCCCCTCCCACAACGGCCCCGTGCGGGGGATGCCGTGGGTCAGCACCATGTTCGGTCGCCAGCGCGAGCGGATCTCGTCGAGCATCGGCGGGTTCTCGCCCGGCACGACGATCTCGACGATGCCGGTGGCGACCATGTGGAATGCCGCCATGGCGTTGCCGAAGGCGGTCGGCGCCGACGGAACGACCGCCGCGAGGAGTCGGAGAGTCTCGAGTGCCCGGTCCCGCAGGTCGCCTCGTCCGGTGAGGGCGCCGATCCGCAGCAGGGCGATCGCCGCCGTGGAGTTCGACGACGGGGTCGCGTTGTCCATCAGGTCCTTCTGGCGGGCGATGAGCCGTTCGGCATCGTCGGCGACGGTGAAGAACCCGAGCCGTTCTGGATCCCAGTGGTGCTCCACCAGGGAGTCGGCCGTCTCGAGAGCGATCTCCAGCCAGCGGTGCTCGCCGGTGAGTTCGTGGAGGCGGGTCATCGCATCGACGACGTGGGCGAGATCGTGGGCCAGTCCCGAGTGCGAAGCCGTCGGCACGGGTTCGGCTTGCCAGGAACGGAACCAGCGACCTTCATCGCCGCGGAGGTGTGCGACGAGGAACTCACCGTTTCGCACCGCGGCGTCCCGCCAGCGGGGGTTGCCGGTCGCGGCGGCCGCCTCACAGAGCGAGGCGAGGAACATCGCGTTCCACTCGGTGAGCACCTTGTCGTCGAGTCCCGGCCGCGGTCGCCGGGCGCGCACCTCGTGGAGCCGGCGGCGGATGAGCTCGATGTCCTCTGGTCGTTCGACGCCACCGCGAGTGGCGAGACGGTTGGGGATGGATCGCCCCTCGAAGTTGCCGGTCTCGGTGATGTCCCACCACTCGAGAGCGCGATCGGCGTCGCCGGCGAGACAGTCGCGCACCTCCCCGGGTGTCCACGTGTAGAACGCTCCCTCCTCGGAGTGGCCGTGGGCGTCGAGTGAGTCGGCATCCTCGGCGGACCAGAAGCCCCCGAGTGGATGGGTCATCTCGTCGAGCACGTAGCCGATGATCTCCTCGACCACGCGCAGGTGTCGTCGGTGTCCCATGACCTGCCACGCGCGGAGATAGACCCGCAACAGGAGTGCCTGGTCGTAGAGCATCTTCTCGAAGTGGGGCACCAGCCACTTCTCATCGACGCTGTAGCGCGAGAATCCACCGCCGATGTGGTCCCACATGCCGCCCGACGCCATGGCGTCGAGGGATGTGAGCACGATCTCGGCCGTGACCTCGACGCCCCGTTCGACATGGGCGCGCAGTGCGACATCGAGTGCGAAGGTGGAGGGGAACTTCGGCGCACCTCCGAATCCACCCCAGTCCTGGTCGAAGCCCCGATGCACCGCCTCGAGTGCCCCCCGCAGGAGCGGTGCCGGGTCGATGCCGGTGGACGGCTCGACCCGGGCAGTTCGCGACACCACCTCGACGAGGGCCTCCATGTTCTGCGACAACTCACTCCGCTTGTTCCGCCATGCATCGTCGACCGCGACGAGGAGGCGTTGGAACGCCTCCCTCGGCCAGTACGTGCC
>JBJTCB010000065.1:0-6078 GCA_046091605.1 Actinomycetota bacterium
TCGTCCATGCGGCTGTTCGTCTCCACGAGCGCGGTCGCCAAGATGGTGAGCGAGCCACCCTCCTCGACGTTGCGTGCCGCACCGAAGAACTTCTTCGGCGGGTACAGCGCGCCGGCGTCGATACCACCGGACATGATGCGCCCGCTCGCGGGGGCCGCGAGGTTGTAGGCGCGCGAGAGGCGCGTGATGCCGTCCAGGATGATGACGACGTCCTCACCCATCTCGACCATGCGCTTGGCCTTCTCGATCGCGAGCTCGGCCACGTGCGTGTGCTCGTCGCTCGGGCGGTCGAACGTGGAGGCGATCACCTCGCCCCGCACGGTGCGGCGCATGTCGGTGACTTCCTCGGGGCGCTCGTCGATGAGGAGCACCATGAGCTTGACCTCGGGGTTGTTGCGCTCGATCGACTGGGCGATCGTCTTCATCACCGTGGTCTTGCCGGCCTTCGGGGGCGACACGATGATGCCGCGCTGACCCTTGCCGATCGGCGAGATGAGGTCGATGATGCGCGCGGTCATGTTGCCCGGGTCGCTCGGGTCCTCCATGCGCAGCTTGGAGTCCGGGAAGAGCGGGGTGAGGTCTTCGAAGCGAGGACGACTCTTGGCTTTCTCGGGCGACATGCCGTTGATGGTGTGGATCTCGAGCAGTGCCGGGTTCTTCTCGTTGCGGCCCGCCGGACGCGACAAGCCCGTGACATGGTCGCCCTTGCGGAGGCCGTACTGACGCGCGAGCTTGACGGGGATGTAGGCATCGGCGCGGGTCGGCAGGTAGCCGCCGACGCGCAGGAAGCCGTAACCCTCGTCACGCAAGTCGAGATAGCCCTCGACCTCGACGGGCTCGGTGCTGACCGGCTCGTCATCGAAGGACTGGTCGTAGCGATCGTCGCCCTGCGGGCCCTCATCGCGTCCACCGCGGCCGCGGCGACGGCGACGCCGGCCGTTGCGGTCGGTCTCCCACTCGCCACTCTGGCCGCCCTGACGATTCTGGTTGCGCTCACCACCCTGACGGTTCTGGTTGCGGTCCCCGCCCTGGCGATTCGGGTTGCGCTCGCCACGGTCACCGCGATCTCCGCGGTCGCTGCGATCTCCACGATCCCCGCGGTTCTGGCCGCCACCCTGGCTGCTGCCCGAGTCGACGGTGCGCAGTTCGCGACCCTCGTGCTGGGCGAGTTCGACTTCCCAATCGGCGAGGGGCTCGCCATCGGCGCCGACATAGACCTTCGGCTCGTCCGCGGCGCCGCGACCCCTGCCACGGGCGGGGGCGTCGTCATCAGATGCGCCGTCGTCAGACTCGGTGTCACTGTCGGCGTCGTCGCTCGTGGCGGTGTCACGGCCGCGACCCCGGCTGGCGGGGGCCGGCGCGGGCTCGGCGCTGGCGCCGGTCTTGTCCAGAATCTGGTCCACGAGCGTGGCCTTCGAGGCGCGCGCGGTGGTCTTCACGCCGAGGGCTTCGGCGATGGCAAGGAGCTGTTCCTTGTCCTTTGCTTCGAGAGCTGATTTCTCGAGGGCTTCTGCAGCCATTGTTGATGTCCTCTTTCCGGGGTCTCCCTGACCGCCGTGGGATCGGCGCACATGCCATGTGAAGGCGATGAACGCACTGGGAACGCTCAACCCGAGCCGAGGCTTCGGGGAGGACTCGGAACAACCGAGCAGAAATACAATACCCCCTCTTGTGCCCCGTGGCAACGATGCCCAGAGGGCGATCCGCGGACTCTCGGGGCCTGCGCGACCCTCCCCGGAACCCCGTTACAGGTCATCTCTACCATAACTGTGCCCCCGCGGATCGAGTTCCGGGCCTCCAGAGACCGCGACGGGCCCACCGACTGGACCCCGAAAGGACCCACCATGGCCGCAACGCCCTCCTCCTTCATCACCGCAACCCCGCTGTTCATGAACGAGGGCTACTGGGGGTGCACCTACACCTTCGACACCACCCGCAAGGCACTCAGTGTGCTGGAGTCGCTGATCGGTCAACCCATTCCGGGGATCACGACCTGTGACCCGGCGGCATTCGTCGCAGACGCGGAGCGTCTGATTCGCACGTTGCACACCCCCGAGTACGTCGAGGCGGTGCGCACCGGCACACCGCGCGATCTCGCACAGTCGCAGTCGTTCACCTGGGACCGGGACATCTGGTCGATGGCGCTCGCGCACTATGCGGGCATGATCGCAGCGGTCGAGCACGCGATGACGACGCGGTCGATCGCGGGCAGTGCATCGAGCGGGGGGCACCATGCGTCACGGGCTGAGGGCAAGGGCTTCTGCATCTTCAACTGGGTGGCGGGAGCTGCGGTGCACGCACTCGAGCTCGGGGCGCGTCGCGTGCTGATCCTGGACTTCGACCAGCACGGTGGCGGCGGCACGTGGGACATCATCTCGGCGACACACCGGGATCTCATCGCCCAGGTCGATGTCAGCATGGCGGCATACGACACCTGGACCCCGGAGGGCGACAACTGGTTCTCCCTCGCGGGGAGCGAGAACTACCTCCCCACCGTGGCAGAGGCCCTGACGCATGCGGCGGGTCTCGAGCACGACTTCGTGGTCTACAACGCGGGCATGGACATCATGAATGCGGGTGTGCGACCCGAGATCGCAGCGGTGCGCGAGCAGATGGTGCGCGAGTTCATCGGCGACACACCCGCGGTGTTCGGATTCGCGGGGGGCTACTCCGCGGGACGCGGCATGGAGGCAGTCGTCGAGTGGCACCGGCTCACGCTCGAGGCGTGGGCATCGAAGGGCTGAGACACGACCTCGGTGGTACGGTGCGGGACATGAAGCTCGGACCCGGATTGACGTTCTCCTGGAAGCGCGCGCTCGGCATCGACCGCCTCAAGCGAAGCATCTCTCGCAAGACGGGCATTCCCCTGACGCGCGCGGGCCGACGCAACAAGTTGGGGCGTTTCCTGGGGATGAGGTGAAGCGCGCCGCAGCAGCGGCCGCCGCGATTGCCCTGGTGCTCGGTGCGTGCGGGGGTTCGGGCGATTCCAACTCCGTCACGATCGACAGCGAGTGGGCGGAGTTCTGCGGCCATGCCACAGCGATGCTCACCCAGAGCGATGTCTCCCACTCCCCCGACCCGGCAGCGCTGAGGACTGCGTGGGAGACCACGGGGCAGTTGTTCGCCGCGATGCAGGCCTCGGCACCGTTGGAGGTCCAGGGCGCGGTGAAGATCCTCGCCGACAACTGGGCGGCCCGCCAGGCAATCTTCGAGCGGTACAACTACCTGGTCGGCGAGATGGCGGCGGTTCCCGAAGTGTCGAAGGAACTCGATGACTTGGCGCGCGCCACCGAGGTGGTGGAGGCCAACACGACGCTGTCGAAGGCCACCATCAGCGAATGCGGCATCAGCGAGTGAGCTGACGCACCCTCCGGGTACAAACACGCCGTGGACGACGGCTGTGGGTGCGGGTGCCTGATCGGGGTGATGCTGATCCTGACGGTGGCGATTGTCTCGATTGGCTTCGTCCTGGAGATCGAGATCGCCGAAGACGACGGCACGGGGACCGTGTTCGTGGTGTGCCGCCTCACGAGCGACGAGATCGAACCGGGTGCTCTCGATGCGAGGCTCGGTGCGATGGTCGCACTCACCACCCGCGTCCGCGACCTCGCGAAGTCGTGACCCGGCCGAAGGCCACCTGAGGTGTCGCGCTAGCGACGCGCGGCGAAAGAGTCGACGAACTCCTCCACCGAGGCGAGATCGTTCGCCACGCGCGCGGTGCGCTCGGGCCGGTCCATGAGATCAGCCAGGTGGGCCGGCAATTGTGGCCGCACGCCGGTCGCACGCTCGACTGCATCGGGGAACTTGGCCGGGTGAGCCGTGGCCATCGTGACCATCGGCAAGTCGCCCAGGTGCTCGCGTGCGGCTTTCACCCCGACTGCGGTGTGGGGGTCGAGCAGCATTCCGGTCGACTCGTGCGCGCGGCGGATGGTCTCCAAGGTGTCGTGGTCGGTCGCACGGCCGGCGCGGAACACCGGCTCCACCCACTCGTGCCACTGGTCGGACTCGACGGCGAGGCGCCCCGTGGCACGGAACGTGGCCATCTGCTCGGCGGTCAACCCGCCATCGCGGCCGTTCATCTCGAAGAGCAACCGCTCGAAGTTGCTCGAGACCTGGATGTCCATGCTCGGGCTGAGAGTCGGCACCACTGCCTTGCTGGTCATCTCGTGCGACTCGAAGAACCGGGTGAGGAGGTCGTTGTCGTTGGACGCCACGACGAGATGACGGATCGGGGCACCCATGCGCCGAGCGATCCACCCCGAGAGCACGTTGACGAAGTTGCCCGTCGGCACCGTCACATCGATCGCACCGAGACGCCGGGTGGCCTCCACGTGGTAGACGACCTGGGCCATCACGCGGGCCCAGTTGATCGAGTTGATCGCCGAGAGGTTGTGCCGCGTGCGGAACTCGGCGTGGTTGAACATGGCCTTGACGAGATCCTGACAGTCGTCGAAGGTGCCGTCGACAGCGACGGTGCGCACATTGTCGGCCGCGACGGTGGTCATCTGGCGGCGCTGCACGTCGCTGACTCGCCCGTGCGGATACAGGATCACGATGTCGACCCGGTCGCACCCGAGAACCCCGTCGATCGCCGCACTGCCGGTGTCGCCACTGGTGGCACCCACGATCGTGATGCGCTGGTCGTTCTCGGTGAGGATGTGGTCGAAGAGCCGGCCGAGCAACTGGAGTGCGACGTCCTTGAAGGCGAGTGTCGGTCCGTGGAAGAGCTCCATCAGGTGGTGGCCGGGCTCCAACTCGACGAGGGGCACCACATCGGGGTGTCGGAAGGTCGAGTAGGCCTCGCCGCAGAGTCGCTGCATCGTGGCGGGATCGATCTCGCCGTCGACGAACGGTGCGAACACCGCGGCCGCGAGATCGGCATACGAGGTGGGAAGGCTCGCGGGCAACGAAGGCCACGACGCCGGCACATACAGCCCACCGTCGGTGGCTAGACCGGCGAGGACGGTGTCTGCGAACCCGAGCTCGGGGGCGGACCCGCGCGTCGAGACGTAGCGCACGGTCCTACTCGCCGATGACGCGCAGGAGCCCCGAAGTGCGGCGCACCACGGGCAGGTCGCGGAAGCGACGCACGCACTCCTGGACGGCCGACTCGCGGGCACGGTGGGTGATGAAGACGAGGCGCGCGTCGGCCCCGATCCCCTCCTGCTCGGCGGCGCGGATGCTGACACCGTTCTCGGCAAAGACGCCGGTGATCGCGTGCAGCACGCCGGGCTTGTCCTCGACGTCGAGCCCGATCAGGTACTGCGACGAGGTCTCATCGATGGGCAGCACGGGCACGCGCTGGAACGAGCCGATCTCACCGTGCGTGCCGCGGCGCAGGTTCACCGCCGCATCGATCACATCGCCCAAAACCGCCGAGGCCGTCGGGAACCCACCAGCGCCGCGTCCGTAGAACATGAGGGACCCGACCGCTTCGCCCTCGACGAAGACCGCGTTGTAGCTGTCGCGCACGCTCGCGAGCGGATGGTCGACCGGCACCATCGCCGGGTGCACGCGCACGGCCACCGTGTCGGCACCGCGCTCCTGCTCGGCGATCGCGAGGAGCTTGACCACGTACCCCAGTCGCCGCGCGATCGCGATGTCGGCAGCCGTGATGTTGCTGATGCCCTCGTGGTAGACGTCGCCGGCCACCACGCGCACACCGAAGGCGATGCTCGCGATGATCGCGGCCTTGGCACCGGCGTCGAACCCCTCGACATCTGCCGTGGGGTCGCGCTCGGCAAAGCCGAGGCGCTGGGCCTCGGCGAGTGCGGCCGAGTAGTCGGCACCCTCGTCGGTCATCTTGGTGAGGATGAAGTTGGTGGTGCCGTTCACGATTCCCATCACACGCGTGACGGGCTCGCCCCGCAGCGACTCACGCAGGGGACGGATGAGCGGGATGCCACCGGCGACTGCGGCCTCGAACAACAGGTCGACGCCCCGGGCATCGGACAGTGCCCACAACTCATGGCCGACGTTGGCGAGGAGTTCCTTGTTCGCCGTCACCACGGGCTTTCCCTCGGCGATCGCCGCCGAGATCAGCTCGCGCGCCGGCTCGATGCCCCCGATCACCTCGAC